>CATKXV010000005.1 GCA_949840955.1 uncultured Anaeroplasmataceae bacterium
AAATTTAATGCTTTATTTTTTGCAGAGGTTGTCAGGTAGGATTTAATGTTATTTGTCAAATCTATTTTTTGGATTTGATTAAAAAAACTTAAAAACACATCATTTGTTAAATCTTCTATATCTTGAAGCCGATGCACATATTTGGATATGACAAAAAAAACTAGTTTACCATAGGTAACATAAATTTCATTAAATACCTTATGGATCTGTTCTTCATTTCCAGATTGTATTTTATGATATAGTCTTTTACCCCTCATATAGCATCACCAAGCTCTCTTTTGTTTGAAAAATATATCTTTCACTATATATAACAAATTTTACCTCATTTTTATTTCAAAAAAAATATAAAATTATTTTTTCTTGAAAACTAACTTTAGAATTCCAGTAAACTAAGATTGTTATATTCTCTTTTTAGTAGACAATGTGTTGTATAATAAAAAAGCTGACAATGAACTATTTTTCATTACCAGCCCTATTATCTATATTAAAATTTGTTCATAAAGAGGATCATTAAATTATGCTATTTAAATGAGCCACCTATTGCTTTTCTAACATCTTTATTATTAGAAGATATAACATTTACTCCATCTATTCGATCTTTCCATTCACTAGACTCATCACGCTCATCTACACTCCACCTATAATAGAATTTAGCTGCTTCCTCTGTTTCAAAAACAATAAAAAATACTGCTTCATATACACTATTATAATCATCTTTAATATAAATTGTATATCTAACATAATAGGCTATATGAAGGTCTAGTCCCTCCGTATCATAGCCATCAAATTTCATTGTACTTATGATTGATTTTTCAATATTTGCGATCTCTTCTTCTGTTTTACATTCAGTTTGAATGGTATATCCCATATCTTCAACCTTTTGTTTACTAGACTCTAAATCAAAAGGTTCATGAGAACAAGAACATAAGAGCATAAAGCATACCATAACCATTCCAATAATTTTTTTCATCCGTTTTACCTTCCTTTATAAGATTATATCAATCTTTTTCCAAGTATTCAAGTATAAAAAAGTTATATTATATGTTTAATAAAGCTAAAAAAGCACTCATTTTTGAATGCTTTTTTGATTTTTTATATTTATGAAAGACTATAGAAATCCATATCTATACTACATTTTCGTCTAATCCCAAAGATATTCTTGCATATTATATTCTGATAGATTTTTCGAATTGATTTCTTTATAAATTTGTCCTTTTTTAAGTATAATAATTTTGTCATACATAGCTAAATTATTTGGATTTAAATCGTGTGTGATAGAAAGTATTGTTAAATCTTTATTCTTTAATAAATATTGATTGATGTCCTTCCTTGCTTCCTCATCAAGGCTGGCTAGCATCTCATCACATACTAAAACTTTGCACCCTTTGCATAAAGCTCTTAAAATGCATATCTTATTTTTTTCTCCACCAGAAATGTTACATCCAAATTCTCCTAATTCTTTTGCTTTGAGATAGCTTACATTTAGGTTCTCCATATAAATATCTAGATTATTTGGGGAATAGCTTCCAAATAACGTTATATTTTCTACAGCTGATCCATTGAAAATATAAGCATTTTGATTTATCTCTGATACTATATTAGAAAGATCATATTCTTGAACCTCTATTCCATCAATTAATATTTTTCCAGTATAATCGTTATAGTGATTCATTATGATTTTTAAAAGCGTAGATTTCCCACTACCTGTTGGTCCAATAATGGCATATTTTTTGCCTTTTTCTATGTATAAATAAGGTATTTCAAGTACAAACTCTCCTCTTGTAAATTGAATTCCCTTTAATTCAATAGAGGAATTAAAATTAACTGCTTTTTTGATTGTGGATTTTGAAGTATTTAAAATCGTCTCCATTTTGCCTTTTATAGCTTTAGATGATTTAATATTTATCACCTGATAAATAAAATCTCTAATCGGAAGAACCATTAAATCTGTAAAAGAAATTAATATAACGAGTTCACTCACTTTTAAAAAATTATACTGAATTAAAATCATTCCAACCACAAAAACAACTATATTCATAATATATAAGGAAAATCCTCCAAAAATTTGTATGAAAGAATTATATTTGCTATATTCAAATTTTTTATTTTCCTTTTCCTCATTTACCCTTTGATGCTCAGCAAGAAATTTTTCATATGTCATTGTATTATTTACAGAATACCCTGCCAATAAATCTTTTAACTTTCCTATATATATTGAATTAGCAACGGATTGTTGCTTTCTTTTTAAAGATAACTTTCTTCCTGTAAGTTTAGGAATAAATAAGGAAATAGTTGCAGTAAGTAAAATAGCTATTGCCATAATCCAATTTAAAACAAATACAACTGTTGTATAAATGACAAAAGAAAGAATGGTGCTTATCATACTAATTATTGTGTCAAAATAGTCATCATAGAGAATTTGAATATCTTCAATTAACAAGTTGATATATTCTTCAGTATTTTTAGAATAGTATTCATTATAATTCTGCTTAAAAATTGAAACAAATATATCATTCTTTATGCAAATCATTAGTTTTCTATAATAACGACTATAATTAATTTTATTCATATATTCCAAGGTTAAAATCATAATGACATCAATGATAAACGCTATAGCATAATATATTATTTTTTCGGTAGTCATTGTTTCTATATTTTCTATAAAATCTCCTATAATAATTGGAGAAATAGATAAAAAAATACTTGATAAAAAAGTAATAATGATTAATATAAAAATTAAACCTTTCATTCTTTTTAGATAAGCTTTCATTTTTCTCTCCCTTCTTCAATCTTGAATTAATGGACAAATTGAACTTCTATTTTTATTTTTAAGTCGAAATCGTTCTATGCACTTTTCTAAATCATAGTTTATTTTATCTATTCGTTGCATAAGACAATCGTAGTTTCCTAAGGTAAAAATTCCGTTTATTGTATACATTAATGTTCCAGCTCCACACAAAGGAATAAAATGTAAATTTTTGGATTTTATTTTTTATTATATCAACTTTTAATTATTTCTTCTGTCGAATCTTGTCGCTAAATTTATATTTTTATAGAAAATAATCAGTTGTATAATATACCTATTATGCTATAATATAAATCAAGTTGGAATTTATAGTAGGTGAATTTATATGATACTTGAAACGGAAAGATTATATTTACGAGAAATGAAACAGTCTGATTTTAACTCTTTATGCAAAATCCTACAAGATGAAGATACTATGTATGCCTATGAGGGTGCATTCTCTGATGAGGAAGTGCAAGAATGGTTAGATAAACAAATTTACCGTTATCGAAAATGGGGGTTTGGTCTATGGGCAATCGTTCTAAAAGAAACTCATGAGATGATAGGTCAATGTGGTCTTACTATGCAGGCATGGAAAGACAAGGAGGTACTTGAAATAGGTTATCTTTTAGAGCGGGTATATTGGCATAAGGGATATGCAATTGAAGCTGCAAGTGCATGCAAAAAATATGCGTTTGAAGTATTAAAAGCAAATGAGGTATGTTCCATTATCAGAGATACAAATATCCCCTCTCAAAATGTGGCAATTAGAAATGGTATGGCCTTAAAGGACAGCTGGACAAAGCGATATAAAAATGTAGATATGCCACATCACCGTTATGTAGCATATCGGGATACTGACTAACCCCCTAACAACCTATATTTACGTGCTTAAAGATAAAGAAGACCTTGAGTATGGAGCATTGTCCTGTACTCAAGGTCCTTTTTATTATTATTCAATTCTTTTCATATAGCAAACATATGTATCAAAATACCGGTATCCAAGCTTCACCAAAGAAGCTGTAGTATCCTCCTCTGAAAAATAATAGAGATATTTTGCTTCTAGCTTTTTTCCTTCATTTAATGCTTTTATCATAAGCATTTCAAATGCATTTAAATTCAATTTATTTTCTTTAAAATCAATTCCAAAAATTTCCAATAGCATTTCATTTTTAACAAAATAAATAGTTGCAACAGGGAGAACATCTTCATAAAGAACATAGATGTACCAATGATCTATATCAGATAAGATATGCTCACAATCCCAATACATTTCCGCATCATAGGGCTGATGTAAGACTTTAAAATCATCAAAGGTATCTTTTGTAATTCTTTTTATTAAAGGAGATTCCTCTAAAATGCTGTATTCCTTAAAATCAAATAAACAAACTTGAGATTCTTCTATTTTATTAAAGTCATTTCGAGTTAAGTAACCCATAGCCTCTTGATTCAAAGTAGAACATCCAAAATAAAATTCATATCCTGTGAATTTCGTTTTTAGATATTTCATGAATTCTTCTAAAGCAATCTCCTGATGATTCACTACAGAAAAGGTTTCACATGCAAGATACTTATCTTCTGGTAGATAGTAAAAATTTATCCAGCCCTCTAGCTGATTTTCATAATAAAATAAATAAATTTCATAGTTCCTTTTATATAAGGATTCATTAGCAATGCGAACGAAATCCTCCTTTGTTTTTATTCCATCAGCATAGGATGGATAACAGCTTTTTGATAAATCAAGGGAGATTTGATATGCAAAATCTATATAATGGTCAAACTCTTCTTTTTTTAATTGAACTAGCATATACTATCCTTTTTTGCATCGTTCGACCAATTTTTTATAAATATGCTCAACCATCCATTCTTCCTTTGGATATCGTAATGCATCCTCCAGTGTAAACCATTGAACCCCCTTATTTTCATCTGGTTTTATTTTGAGAGCTTCAGTTTCATCTGCCTCGATTAAATAGGTAATATTGAAATGTAAGTGGCTTGGCACATACATTCCTTTTTTCATATGTCCATTAACTGTTAAAATTTCTAAGCTAAAGATATCATCCCCTATAACCCTTGCATGACAAACTCCAGTTTCTTCTTGTAGCTCCCGAAGAGCCACAGCACGTAAGTCCTCTTCTCCATCTGCATGTCCTCCAACCCATGCCCAGGAGTCATAGATGTTATGATAGATCATAAGAACCTTCGTCCTTTCTTTGTTTACTGTCCATGCTGAGGCTGTAAAATGGGCAATTTGATTGGAACGTTCCAAACAATCAGAGTTATCTTTAATAAAATCAAGCATAATTCTTTTGTCCAGTTCCTCCTGGAAATGACTTGTCTTATATTTTAAAATTTCTTGATATAAATTCATATAGATCCTCTATTCTTTTTAATGTAAAAATGTTTTGATTAATGCTTTATTCCTTTTTTTATAAGGCTGGTATCGCATAGGCAAATCTATCCTTGTAGACTTTTTTAATATGCTTTTATAGTGACTAAAGGTTTCAAAGCCAACCTTCCCATGATAGGATCCAATTCCACTTGCGCCAAAGCCACCAAAAGGCATATAAGGAGTAGCAAGATGAATGACAACATCATTAATGCAGCCTCCACCAAAACCAACTTCTGTTGTTATTTTTTGAATTCTATTTTTATTAGAAGAAAATATGTATAAGGCCAGTGGAGCATCCTTTTCTTTAATATACTGTATCATTTCAGCTTCGCTTTGATAGGTAAGAATGGGAAGGATGGGTCCAAAAATTTCTTCCTGCATCACTGCGTCTGTATATTCTACTCGATCTAATATCGTTGGTTCAATTTTTAAGGTAGCCTCTTCTGTTGCACCTCCATATACAATCTTTTTGGAATCCAAAAGCTGGAGCAATCGATGAAAATGCTTTTCATTTATAATTTTTCCATAAGAAGGGTTAGTAAGAGGGTGGCT
The DNA here is from genome assembly GCA_949840955.1 of uncultured Anaeroplasmataceae bacterium. GTDB lineage: Bacteria > Bacillota_I > Bacilli_A > Acholeplasmatales > Anaeroplasmataceae > Pelethenecus. The sequence goes on from CATKXV010000005.1 coordinate 5,730, forward strand.
ACCAAACTGAATTTGAATTTGTCTAATGAGTTCCTTAAGCAATTCATCATGGATTTTTTCAGAACAAAATATATAGTCTGGAGCAACACAGGTCTGGCCAAGATTTAAGAACTTCCCCCATACAATACGTTTAGCAGCCAGCTTTATATTTGCTGTTTCATCCACAATGCAGGGGCTCTTCCCTCCAAGCTCTAGAGTTACAGGAGTTAGACAATGAGCTGCATGCTCATATACAATTTTCCCCACCCTTTTACTTCCGGTAAAGAATATATAATCAAATTGGTACTTTAGGAGCTCAGAATTCATTTGAAAGCCCCCAAAAAGAACTGTTACATATTCTTTAGGAAATACATGCTCAATAATATTTTTTATAGCTTGATTACTATGAGGAGAATATTCGCTAAGCTTGAGTATTACTGTGTTTCCAGCTGCGATTGCATCAATTAATGGCTCTAACGAGAGGAGAACTGGATAATTCCATGGATTCATAATTAAAACCGTTCCATATGGAGATGGAAGTCTATAGCTTTTAGAAACCATATGAGCTAAGGGTGTGGAAACCTTTTTCCGCTTAGCAAGCCGTTTGATATGCTTAAGCATATAGGATAGCTCACTTAGAGTTAATCCTGTTTCACACATATAGCTTTCTGTTTCACTTTTCCCTAAATCCAATCTTAAGCCCTCATGAAGAGCATAGAGATTATTCTTAATTTCCTGGTATAATTCCTTAAGCTTTTGTTTTCTTTTTTTTACACTTAGGGTAGCACCCGTATGAAAATAGTCCTTTTGAGCCTGGATTACTTCTGCTAAATTCAGTTCCATAAGCATTCTCCTTTTTCCTTTAGAAAAGATTATATCCTCTCTTTTATCGAAAGTCAAATTATTGAAGAATAAAAATAAGCATATTCCTCTAATCTTCCTTATATATTTAATTGTGATATTATGACAATACTTCTCCTTTTTATCCTTTATCTTCTTATTACTAAACCCTCCATCGTTTCAAAGGAGGTCATGGATGCCTCAATCATGTGGTTTACTGTCCTACTTCCTATTATGTATCCTAGCTTTGTAGTAATCGATTTTATAGAGCATATGCCTTTAATCAATAAAATCAGCAGGCTTCTCTATAAGCCCTTCCATTATATTTTTCATATTCATAATCCCAAAAGTGCTTTTTTAATTCTTTTCAGCCTACTCTGTGGTTCCCCAGCCTCTACAAAGATTTTTAAAGCAAGCTATGAAAGACAGGAAATTTCCAAAAGAGAATATCAAAACCTAATTTGTGCCTTCTCAACATTATCTATGCCCTATACCCTATTGCTATGCCAAAAATTTTCTATAGGAATCCCTCTATATTATGGAGGCTTCCTATTGCTTGCTTCTATTTGGATGCATGTATTTAACAAAAAAGAAAAGGCTCTTCCCGCTAGAGACCCTGAGCCCCTATCCTATCTTCATTTTTTATTTTCTTCCATACAAAAAAACATTCAAATTGTCTTACAAATCTTAGGAATTTTAATCATTTTTCGAGTGCTAATCAAAGTAATATTCCAAAACGAACCCGTATTTTATCCTTTTTTAGAAATACTTGGAGGCCTCTCCCATACCAATAATTCATTAATTGCTTGTATGGCTATGGGCTTCTTAGGAATTTCTGAGCATTTACAAATTTTATCTATTGCCGAAGACCTTCCCTATTCCAAATTATTTCTTAGTAGACTGTTGTTTATGAGTTTGGGAGTTCTTTCGTTTCTTTAAAAGGATATAATTTACAACAAGATAAAGGATAGCAAAAACCAAAAGAAGGATAACAGGAATCATATCCCATGTCTTAGGAATAAAAAAACCAGAAATTCCTGTAATGATAAATCCGAAAGAACAAAGGATATCGATAACATATAGATATACGTTTCCCTTTTTCCCAACAAGGAATAAAATTGAATTCAGCAAAGCTAAAATTCCTATTATAATACCTAATATATTATAAACCATAAAATCACCATCCTTTTTTATCATACATCATATTCCTATAAAAAACAAGATTTCCCTTAAAACAGATCGATTTTCAGATCTATCGATACTCAAATTTTTTCAGATGGTATTTTAAGGTTTCAATAGAAAAATAGTTACATTTTAAAAGATTTATGATATAATGATTTTGTAAAATATTAATTTTGAAAGGATTAATGAATTTATGAAAGAATTTATAATTGAAACAAGTGCTAGACATGTACATGTAACAAAAGAAACTCTAGAGGTGCTTTTTGGGAAGGGTGCTGTTCTAGAGGTTAAAAAAATGCTATCTCAGCCAGGACAATTTGCATCCAATCAAAAGGTAAAGGTTGTAGGTCCAAAGGGTGAATTAAATTGTTCTATCTTAGGACCTGAAAGAAAAGAGAATCAAGTAGAGGTTTCTCTATCAGATGCTAGAACTTTAGGTGTAAGTGCTCCAATTCGTGAATCTGGTGATGTAGCTGGTTCTGCTGGATGTAAGCTAGTTGGACCTGCTGGAGAGGTTGAGCTTACAGAGGGTGTTATTGTAGCAAAGCGTCATGTGCATATGACTCCTACAGATGCTGAAGAATTTGGTGTAAAAAATGGTCAAATTGTTGATGTAAGAGTAACAAGTAAAACGGGTAGATCTCTTGTTTTTGGAGATACTGTCATTCGTGTTTCTCCTTCTTATGCTCTTGCAATGCATGTGGATACAGATGAATCTAATGCTGGGGCTTTAGCTGGTCAAGTATTTGGTACAATCGTAAAGTAAAATAAAAAAAGTGGCTACAAAGGTAGCCATTTTTTATTTGTTTAATAAAGCGCAAGCTTATTTTCTTGAACTTGAACTTCCTCTAATAATTCTTTAAAATCCAAATCAAAATCAGAAGGATTAAATCTAGGTCTTTGGTTAGAAGCCAAGGTATTTACATCAATGCTAACAAGTAAAACCTTCATCTTTTCCTGAGTTTTGTTGTTTTTTGCCTCTCCCATATCAATATTTATTACAGAGTTAATTGGCTCAAATAAGGTTTTTGGGCAATTAATTTTAAAGTTCAATTCGTTACATGTACCAAAGGCTGACTGAAAGCCCATTTTTTGTGTGAATTCATGAATAGCCTCATCATTATTATTTTTTATAAAGGACTGACTCACTATAGCAATTCTGTGGCCAAGAATATCATAAAAAATCTCTGAAAATAAGTTAAAAAAATTCTTAGCAGCAGCGAAGCTGTCATCCACACTATCAGGTCTTGTATAAGCATAGGTAAAATCAATCCGAACAGGGGTGAATCTTACACTTACATTGTGCTTTGTAAATAAAAGACTTTTCACATCTCTTCCATCAGGAAGTGTGTCTATCTTAGATTGTATTTCATATTCAAGCATTAAATTTTTAATTCTTTGCTCATTGTTAATCAAAAAATCAGCTAAATTTCCTATATAGCTATAGGTTTTACGCATTTTCAAGCATTCCATAATTATTTTCCTGAGATGGCCATAGACTGAACCATTAGACTAGGCGCACCTACTCCTCTCTTAAATTCAAAATCATTTCCAACAAAACGAACATTGTTTAGAAGCTCCTGCAAGGTTCCAGATAAGATAATCAACGTAACCGGCGTTGTCTTTTTTCCGTTTTCAATTAAAAATCCACTGGATTGAAGATTAAAGGATCCACTGATTGGATTTAATCCTGCATGAAGTCCCGTTACACTTGTTATATATACCCCTTGATGTACCTTTTCAAACATATCCTCTAATGAAGTATCTCCTGCCTTTAAATAAAGATTAGAAGGAGAAATTCCAACACTGCTATCCACATCATTTTTAAAACCATTTCCTGTAGATGGAACATGCATCATAGCGGCAGTTTTTAAATTATGTAAATAGGTTTTTAGCACACCCTTTTCTACAACTGACTTCGTATGAGTTGCAACACCCTCATCATCAAAGCTATATTGACTAGGAGCCTCTAAGGATAATGGATCATCCACAAGTGTTATATTTTCTCCAAATACCTGTTCCCCAAGCTTATCCTTTAAAAAGGACATATTTTTTAATACAGCGTTGGCTGAAAAAATATTAGAAAATCCACCAAGTAGGCTGCTAACAACCTTTTTGTCTAATACCACTGGATAAGCCCCTGAAGGAATACTTTCCGCTCCAAATGTGGATGTAGCTTCTTCTACAGCCTCAGAAGCTAAGGCATCTACATTTGCATCCTTAATGTTGTTTAAGCGAATATAATCATAGCCTGTTTTTGTTTCCTGATCCTTAATACATACAGCCTCAGCAACCAAAAAGGCATATCTAGAATGTCTTTGAACATTTAATCCATTTGAATTTACAATATGGATTGTCGTTTCGGATTCAGAATAGGAGACATCTGTCATTTGAACATAAGGACTTTTTTCTCTCATTAAGGTATCTAGCTTGCTACATAAGGCAACCTTATCCTCTAACGTATACTGATCAAAATCATGGGTAACCTCCTTAAGCTCAGGATAAGAGGAATCCCCTGCATAGATAAAGAAAGGATCCTTTTGGTTTTTAATTGAACCATTGTCCTTGATTCTTTCTATAATGGAAGGTATCATGTCATCGGAACAATTCTCCTCATATACCATAACAATTTGATTCTTATATACTCCACGAATTGCACTTACATGTGTAGCAGAGGAGGTATTATTTTCTACAACACCATTGAACATTGTGATTTCAATGCCATTAGAAACAGCCTCATAAACCTCAATCTCTGTAATTCCTTCCTTTAGTGCTGCTTTCTTTAGTTTTTCAAAATTCATTATTTATTCCCTCCATTTCCACCGACGGTCATCTGCTTAACTCGGATGGTTGGCTGACCCACACAGGTTGGAATACTTCCTGATGCTGATCCACACATACCATATCCAAAAGACTGATTATTTGCAACCATATCTATATTCATAATGGTATCCTTTCCATTGCCAATTAATGTAGCTCCCTTAACACGCTTAGTCAGCTTTCCATCCTCAATCATAAAGGCTTCTCCTACAGAGAAATTATATTCACCTGTAGCTGGATTCACTGAACCCCCTGACATGGTTTTTGCAAATAATCCATACTTTGTACTTGCAATAATCTCCTCTGGGGTGCTCTGTCCATTGGCAATATAGGTATTTGTCATTCTTGAGGTTGGTGAAAAACGATAGCTTTCTCTTCTTGTAGATCCTGTTGGAGTAGCATTCATTCTTCTTCCATTTTTCATATCTACCATATAGCTCTTTAAAATTCCATTTTCAATTAAAACATTACGTCTGGTTGGATTTCCTTCATCGTCTATATTTTCACTACCCCATTCATTTGGTATTGTCCCATCATCAATTGCAGTAACACAATCCGCAGCAATTTTTTCTCCAAGCTTGCCACAAAACACACTCATTCCCTTAGCAACACTTGTTGCCTCTAATGCATGCCCACAGGCCTCATGAAAAATAACTCCACCAAAGGCATTATGGATAACAACATCATAAACACCACCAACCATATCATCTGCTAAAAGCGTTTCTACAGCTGCCTGAGCAATCTGATTAGCAAAGGCTACAAAATCAAACTTCTCAAAATGAGAAATATCAAAGTTTCCACCATAGGAGTTAAAGCCCTGCTCCATCTGGGTACCATCACTTGCAACAGCACTTGCAGAAACTCTCTGATGATTTCTTATATCTGTCTTATACACACCATTGCTGTTTGCTATGGTTACTTCCTGAGTTTCATCGGTAAAGTTTGCTATTGCCTGAACAATTTTAGGACTATAGGCTTGAATTGTTTTTGTACAGGTTTCCAAATAGCCTAATTTTTTTGAATTGGGTATATTTTTTGATAACACATTAAATTTTGTATGAGCATCTACCTTCGTATCCGTAAACTCAAAATCATGAATTAAGACCTCACTATGATAAGCACTCCGTAGCTTTCTTGCTAACTTTAGCAGGCCTTCCTCACTCATATCATTTGTATAGCCATACACCTCTGCATTTTCCTTTAAAATACGAATTGCAGCACCATATAAATGACTAGCATTAATATCTTCAATCTGTTCTCCTACACGACGGATTACATTAGAAACCTTGTCTTCAACAAAAATTTCAGCATAATCTCCACCAGTAGCAAGAGATTCTAAAATGATTTTTTTTGCTAATTTTTTATCCATATGTCTCTTCCTTTCCTTAATCAACATTATATATAATTATATCACAAAACTCCTATAATTTAATAGATAATTTGAAATAAAATCCTTTTTTTGTATATCTTACAATAAATATTCTTTTTTATACTATAAGATACTTCCAATCTAAAGTCATAAACATTAAAATTGATTTTATCGCTTCAGCTTCAAAATCAATTCCTTATCCTCCTTTGAAATGCGATAAGAATCTCTTACCTTACGAATGGTCATTTGAATTAATTTCGTATCCCTTGTGCTTTTTAATATCGCAAAGGCCTCCTCCTTATACTGTATCATTAAGGTAGCAATAAACCATGCCACCCCCATTTTTGCATAATAGGTTGTACAATCTAAGGATTGGATCATATTTACCGCTTCTACAACATATTCATCATTTAAATAATAGCTAAGAAGCATAACAGCAACAAAGCGTACCTCATATTCACGGGTACTCTTTTGGTATTCCTTTAAAAAGGCTAGCATCAATTCAGGATTTTGCTTCGTACGTTTTAAGGAGGCTACCAAACAGTCACAAATAGCCCAATCCCTTATTCTTGGAATAAAAGCTTTTAAATAAGAAATACGACTTGAAAAATCCATTTTTGCTTGTGCTATGACAAAGGCATAAAGAAGCTCAATTTCAAAGGAGCTCTCATCATATTCAATTAAAAATGAATGATACTCCTCTCTGCATAGCCTTTTTGCTAGCTTCCTCACATCAGGAATTTTCACACCCAAAATAGGAAGACTATTTGGAATAAGCCTACTTTGAAAATCTCTTAATTTTTCTGTAGCCATACCATTAAGTTCTTTTTTTATATCCTCTATCATCATTCCACCTCCTAACTATTATCTCATAATTTAGTGATTTAAGCAATATACTTAAGCTGAGGGGATATATATGAAATTTGGAATAGCAATCAGAAAAAATGAGACAGATTATTTTGTGCATCAAAGCTACACACATATGCTACAGGATAAAAATCATACCTTTGGTATTGTAACCCTAGATAGCTGTTTAGAGCTCTATGATGCCTTTTTACTTCCAGGTGGCGATGACATAGACCCAAAATATTATCATCAAGAAAATTATGCAGCAAAGCATATAGATGAGGAAATGGATCAATTGGATTTTAAAATCATTCGCTATGCAATACAAGCAAAAAAACCTCTACTTGGAATATGTAGAGGTATACAGAGTATCAATGTTTTTTTTGGTGGAACACTAAAACAAAATATTTTACATCATATGAATGAGAACCATTTTATTTTTTGGAACAATCAATATGTATTGGTAAATTCCTTTCACCATCAAAGCATTGATGTATTAGGAAAAGATTTACTTATCGAAGCAAAAAGTCAGGATGGGGAAATAGAAATCATCAAGCATAAATCCCTTCCTATTTACGGAGTACAATTTCATCCTGAGCTTTTCTCCTTTGATATGAGCCGTATTTTTAACGAGATTTAAAGCTATCGCATTCGGTTTCACTGCGGTAACTAGCATTTTCATTACCCACTGTAATTTCTTTAGCAACACATTCATTATTATTGTTATGAACACAATAATTTGCACTACACATCACCTTAACAGCTGAAGGCTCTGGTGACATTTCTCTTGCCATTTCAGAAACTAATACGTCAGAATTGTGAGGATTTTTGAAACTTTGACAAAAGGTCCCGATTTTACTTTTAGCAAATAGTCCTTCAACATTAATATGCTTCTTTGCACATTTACAATTTTCATTGTATCCACACATTTTCACATTACAATTTACATTTGTCATACTATCATCCTTTCAAAAAATAGTATGGCATAAAATTGCTTTTCTTATTCAACGTTCATCGATTTTTTACTTGTAATTTTGTCTAGAAAAGCCACAATTTTTTTGTTAAAGGCAAAGCATAAAATGGCTAAAGCAAAGCTAATGGAGCCAATGACAATACCAGGTATAAAATTTCCTGTCACTACAGAATTTCCTACAACAACCGATACAATCGTCATAGGTAATCTTGCAATAAAATTAATGAGGATAAAATAGCATACCCTCACTTTAGTAAAGGGAACAATAAAGGCTATAGGATCCTTGGGTAAAAAAGGAATTAAAAGGTAGGAAAACATCAAAACACCACAACGCTTTCCATCTTCCAATAATTTAAATTTTTTAGGCTCCTCTGGATCAATAAACAAGGCTAAAAAGCTATTTCCAAAGGCTTTAACAAGACCGATAACCACCAATGCACCCAGGGTTTGCCCTACCAAGCAAATGATAACTGCTAAAGCAGGATGATACAGCATACCTGTTATAATAACAATAGGTCCAGCTGGAATGATTGCAAGAACTGTTTGGATAATCTGTAGGCCTATAAGGATTAGCCAGCTAAAGCCACCATAGGATCTAATTTTTTCTATCGTTTGATTTAAATATTCCTCATCCTTCTGCATCCTTACAAAAATAGGATACAGCTTAACACAAGCAAAAATGGTTAAAGCAACTAAAATAAGGATTAAGGATACCTGAATCGTTATCCGAATAATTCGGTATCGTTTTTTCTTTTCCTCTTCCACAATTTACCACCTCTTATCTATTGTACACCGAATTTCCTCTTGTGTAAATGGGTCAGTAAAACTTATACTATAGCTTGTTAAGCATAGCTGCTCATAGGCTTTACCTCCATATAGCTGATCTCCTATAATTGGATGACCCATATGGGAGGTATGCACACGAATTTGATGCGTTCTGCCTGTTTCTAAAACAAACTCTAAAAGGCTTTCCTTCTCGTTATGACAAATCACATTATAATGACTTATCGCAAGCTTGCCTGTACTAGATACATATCTTTTATTGGAATTCTCTTCTTTTTCTATATAGGTTGTTATTGTTCCTGGTAAGGAAACATCCCCTTCCACTAGGCATAAATACTTTCTTTCCATATGCTCATGAGTTGGCTCTAAAAGACTTGCAGCATAGCGATCCTTAGCTACTACAACAAGTCCACTGGTTTCCTTATCTAACCGATTCAATATGTGAATTTCCTGTTCTCCCAAATAATTTAATAAATCCTGATATAGGCTTTCTGGATTTCCTCTTGTAGGAATGGTTAGCTGATTGGGCTCCTTATCGACGATTAAATAGTGCTCTGTTTCCAAAACAATCTTTGGCAATTGGTTGCTTTTAGGCCAGTTTATTTCCTTTGGCAGTGTCTTAAAGCATACCTGTATCCTAGAGCCTACAGGTACCCTTTTATACCATTCTAAAAAAATGCCATCAACGGTTATATCCGCTTGGCTATACTTTAAAAATCTATAAAAGCGTTTTGAAAACTTTTTTTTCAATATTTCAGACAATATATCTTCTTTTTCTGTTTTAAATTCTATTTCATTTATTTTCATAAATTCATTTTATCATAAAAGATAGGAAAACAAAACATGAGAAGCAAATTTCTTTTTACTATTTTTAGAAAGATATCTTTTTATTTTCTTGAAAAGAAGGTATAATAAAGATAAGAGGTGATTTCACAATGAGTGATATAATTCAAGAAGCACAACGATGTTTAAAATGTAAAAGACCCCTTTGTAAGGAAGGATGTCCAGTAAAAACGGAAATCCCTACCATTATGAATATGTTTTTAGAAGGAAAAATGGATGAGGCTGGGGAATTGCTGTTTAAAAATAATCCCCTTTCTGCGGTTTGTTCCTTGATATGTCCACATGAAAAAAACTGTATGGGGCATTGTATATTGAACCACAAAAATTCTCCAATTAAGTTTTTTGAAGTTGAAAATTATATTTCTACTTTCTTTTTAGATAAAGCCAAGCTCCATCCTGAGGTAAAGAATGGACATCTGGTTGGAATTATCGGTGCAGGACCTGCTGGACTTACTCTTGCCATTCTTCTTGCTCAAAAGGGCTATGATGTAACCATTATAGATTCTAAGGATAAAATCGGTGGAGTATTACGTTATGGAATTCCAGAATTCAGATTACCTAAGACGATATTAGATAAGCTTCTAAATCGTATGAAGGATTTGGGAATACAATTTAGACCCAATACTCTGATTGGTCCGACAGTTACAATTGATGATATGTTTGAGGATGGCTATGATGCTATTTTCATTGGAACGGGAGTTTGGAAGCCCAATCGGTTAAGAATTCCTGGAGAAACCTTAGGAAATGTGCATTTTGCCATAGACTTTTTGAAAAACCCGGATTCCTATAATAACCTAGGAGACCACGTTGTAATCATCGGTGCAGGAAACGTGGCTATGGATGCTGCTAGAACCATTCTTAGAAAAACTGCTGCTAAGGTTGATATTATCTTCTTCCGTGGACGTGAAGAGGTTACGGCTTTAGAGGAGGAGCTTAAAATGGCTGAAGTCGATGGAGTAAAAATGAACTATTATTTAAATACCATTAAAATAGAGCCTGATGGAATTATCGTAGAGCCTGTACTAAAGCATGAAAATGAGGATGGAACAATTTCATATACAAATGATCAGGACCATCCATATAAAATCAACAGCTCCTCTGTCATTATAGCCATAGGTCAGGGTGCTCAAACCAACATTGTCAAAAACACAAAGCAAATTGATACAAATCATAGGGGACTTATTGAAACCTCAGATAAGGGAGCAACTACCCGTCCAGGTGTATATGCTGCTGGGGATGTCGTATCTGGTGCTAGAACAGTTGTTGAAGCAGTTGCTGCAACCAAGCAGGTTGCTGAAGAAATTGATCAGTTTATTCAAAGAAAATATAATGCAGTATAATATATGCTTTGGTATAAAGAATTAGGCGTGATGTCACGCCTTTTCTTTTGTCTTATTTCAAGCTTTTGCTAAGCTTTTTTTATTTTTTTTGCTAAGACCACAAATTCATGAACAAGTAAAGGCAACAAAGATAAAGCAATAGTAATCAGCCACAGCCTCCATGATAAATTACTTGTAGAAAAAATATCTCTTATTCCAGGAGTCTCAACAACAAACAGTTGTAATACAATTCCTAGGATAAAGGCTACATAAAGCATCTTATTCTTTCCTTTGAAAATATGAAGAACAGAGTGCTTTATATCACTCATACCCAGCATATGAAATAATTCACAAAAGGCAAGTGTAGTAAAAGCCATCGTTTGAGCTTGATGCAAAAGCATAGGCTGATTGAGATATAAGGCTTTAATATCAGCTATATGGAATGCTCCATTAACCCATCCACAGGATAAAAAGGCAAGCACTACGGCAAGGGTAATTACCACACCATAGCCAATGGTTAATCCAAGGCCTCCCCTTGCAAAAATACCCTCCTTTGTATCTCTTGGGGGATCCTGCATGATATCCTTATCCTTAGGATGCATACCTAAAGCTATGGCAGGTAAAGAATCTGTAACCAGATTGACCCATAATAGATGTATGGCTATCAGTGGTGTAGGCAGTCCTACACAGATTAAAATGAATAAAGCGAAAACCTCTGCTATATTGCTACCTAAAAGAAAGAACACAGCTCTTCTGATATTAGCATAGACTCCTCTGCCCTCTTCAACTGCCTTTTCAATGGAAGAAAAATTATCATCCGTTAAAATCATATCAGCAGCTCCTTTAGCTACATCTGTTCCAGTAATTCCCATTGCAATCCCAATATCGGCTGTTTTTAAGCTGGGAGCATCATTTACCCCATCCCCTGTCATAGCTACAACATTTCCTAATTTTTTAAATGTTTTAACCACAGAAACCTTATTTTCAGGCGAAACTCTAGCAAAGACACGTGCCGTTTTACAGGCCTCCATCAATTGCTTTTCAGACATTTCATCGATTTGCTTTCCTGTGTAGCAATCCTCTATATGGTCGCATATACCTAAGGAATTGGCTATCGCATAAGCTGTATCCTTGTGATCTCCTGTAATCATAACGGTTTGAATTCCGGCTGTTTTAAATTTTTCTACAGCAGCTTTAGCCTCTGCTCTTGGAGGATCTATCATAGCAACCAATCCTACAAAGGTCAAATCCTCCTCTTCTACCTGATTCGTTTCTCTATAAGCCAAAGCCAAAACACGTAAAGCTCTTTTAGAAAATTCCTGATTTGCTTGATTGATTTTATGGATATCCTCTTCTGTAATATTTCTAACTACAACTCCATCCATGATTTTTGTTGTATGATTTAAGATGCTATCTAAGGCTCCCTTTGTATATAGAATTTTCTTATTCTGCGCTCTATGAAGTGTTGACATCATTTTACGATTGCTATCAAAGGGAATTTCATCTATTCTTGGATATGCTTCTTCCAGCATAGCCTTATGTAAATTGAGCTCATTTGCAAAGAATACTAAAGCTATTTCTGTAGGATCTCCATAAATTCCTTCATCAACTGTTGCATTTGAGCATAAGCTAAGTCCTCTTGCTAAGGGCTCTAGCTTTTTACCTTGCTCCAAAAAATTTTCTTTACAAATGATTTCTCCTGATAGATAGGCTTCTACAACCGTCATACGGTTTTGGGTTAGGGTTCCAGTTTTATCAGAGCATACAATTTGAACAGCACCTAAAGTTTCTACGCTAGGAAGCTTTCTGACTATGGTATTGGCTCGAACCATTTTTTGAACCCCCAAGGATAATACGATTGTTACTACAGCAGGTAGTCCTTCTGGAATAGCAGCAACAGCTAAGGAAATAGAGGTCAAAATCGCTTCAAGAACAAATTCCAATTCCATTCCCTTTCCATCTAAAAATATCCATAAAATATCAACAAGAAAAACAACAAGAACAATGGCTAAAGTAAAGAAACCTAGAATTTTAGAAAGCTTACTTAATATTTTTTGTAAGGGTGTTTGCTCAACCAAAGCCTTATCAATTCCATCTGCTATCTTACCAATTTCTGTAGACATTCCCGTATGTGTAACAATTCCCATGCCTCTACCAAAGGTTACAATTGTGGACATAAAGGCACAATTTTTACGATCTCCTATCCCTATGGGCTCTGTAGAAATAAAATCACAATCCTTTTCTGATGGAACCGATTCTCCGGTTAAAGAGGATTCATTCACCTTTAAATTTATACTTTCAATCAGTCGGATATCCGCTCCGATGGTATCCCCCTCCTCTAGTACAATCAGATCTCCTGGAACAAGCTGACTGGATTTAATTTTTTTACGCTTACCATCTCGTACCACAGTAGTTTCAGGGCTTGCCAAATGCTTTAATGCCTCTAATGAGCTTTCAGCCTTCAGCTCCTGAATTGTTCCTATTCCAGCATTTAAAAGGATTACAGCTAAAATAATAATGACATCTGGCCAATCTCCTACAGAGAAAAAATCAAAGGGTAATCCTGATTTTATGGTTACTATGGTTTCATAAATTGAAACACCTAGGGTTACCATAATTGCAGCAAATAAAACATATATCATTGGATTTCTCAGTTCTCCAATGAAAATTTTCAACCCCGATTTTTTCTTTTTTTCCACTAAGGAATTCTCTCCATACTCTGCGAATCGAAGATTGGCTTCCTCTGAGGATAACCCTTGTCTTCGATCTGTTTTTAATAGCCCTTGTGTTTCTAAAATTGATTGATTATAAAAATCCATTTCCTATACCTCCATCATATATTTACCCACAAACGAAAAGAAAAACAGGACTATGCCTGTTTCATTTGTTCTATGTAAGACAAGCATAGTTTGAACTACACTTAAGTCTTGATGGATTACTGTAGCTTCCGGAGTTTCCTCGTATTGACGAAATGCTGCAACCCTTTGGTTCATCTACTCCCTTAAGTATTTCTATCATAACGCACTTCCTAGCGTTTGTCAATTCCTTTTTAAAGAAAATACAAATTAAAAATCAATCAATATAAAATTATAAATACCTGTTGACACATACCCTATATGGGTATATAATAAATGGTGAGAAACGAGGTGCATTACATGGAATGCTGTGAAACTAAAAAAACATATCGAACTGAGGAAGAAAAAAGAACGATGATAAATCGTCTAAATCGCTTGAGTGGTCAAATTAAAGGGATTGCCAATATGATTGCCGATGATCGATATTGTGATGAAATTTTAATTCAGCTATCTGCTGTCGATAAATCCATCAAATCTTTAGCCAATTATTTACTTGAAAAGCACATGAAATCCTGTGTGAAGGAAAATATAATAAATGGGAATGATGCCGTTTTGGATGAAATTGTAGATTTATTTAAAAGATTTCAATAGGAGATATTAGAATGAATAAAAAATTTAAAATTGAAGGAATGACCTGCTCTGCCTGCCAAAGCCATGTGCAGCATGCCGTTGAAAAGCTGGAGGGTATAACAAGCTGTAATGTAAATCTTCTCGCTAATTCTATGGATGTGAGCTTTGATGAGACCATTCTTACTGAAACAAAAATCATGCAGGCTGTAGATAAGGCTGGATATAAGGCCATACCTAAAGGAAAAAACAAAGAAACGGAGCCTGTAAAGGAAACGGGGGACCATAAGGGAAGAACACTTCTACTTGCTATTGGATTTGCTCTTGCTGTCTTCTATTTATGTATGGGACCAATGATGCATATCCCTATTCCTAAAATATTTGAAGAAAATCCCTTGCTTCTAGCTCTTACGGAGCTTTTCTTGACTTTGCCTGTAGTTTATCTTTACCGAAATTATTTTATAAACGGCTTTAAACGACTATTCCACTTATCCCCCAATATGGATAGTCTTATTGCTATGGGCTCTTCTGCAAGTCTAATCTACGGAATTTATATTATTTTCGTTATGGCCTACCGATTAGGAAACCAGCAGGATATCACTCATTTAGCTCACGAATTGTATTTAGAATCTGCTTCCACAATTCTAGTTTTAGTTTCTGTTGGAAAATACCTAGAGGGTAAATCGAAAAAAAAGACAAATGAATCTATTGAAAAATTAATGGATTTAGCTCCTAAAACCGCAATCCTCTTTGAAAATGGAATAGAAACCGAAATATTAGTTGAGCAAGTCAAGCTAAAGGATCATATTCTTGTGAAAAAAGGAATGCAGGTTCCTGTGGATGGAATCATCATTGAGGGTGCTGGTTCCTTTGATCAAAGTAATATTACTGGGGAAAGTATCCCTGTTTATAAGGAAATGGGGGAGGAGGCAATATCCTCTACTCTCTTAACCAATGGATATGTCCTTTTGGAAGCAACGAAGGTTGGAGAGGATACAACCATTAATACAATTATAAAACTGGTAGAGGAGGCTGCCAATTCCAAGGCTCCCATCTCTAAGCTTGCTGATAAAATCTCCTTCTTCTTTGTTCCTGCGGTAATGGTGATTGCCTTACTTAGCTTTATTATTTTTTGTTTTTTGGAAAATGTTAGCTTTGCTTTTGGTATTGGTATTTCCGTTCTTGTTATTGCCTGTCCTTGTGCGCTTGGTCTTGCTACACCTGTAGCAATAATGGTAGCCACTGGAGTCGCTGCAAGAAACGGTTTATTGATTAAAAATGCTGAAATCCTTGAACGCACGCATACCATAGATACAATCATTTTAGATAAAACAGGAACCATCACGGAAGGCAAGCCTAAGGTTGTTAACCACATCTGCTTTACGGAGGATAACCTCTTAAGAATTGCTTATACACTTGAACAAAAATCAGAGCACCCCCTAGCAGCAGCCATTGTAAGTAAGGCCATAGAGGCCAATATAGAGCCCTATGAGCTTACAAATTATGATAGTCATGCTGGATTAGGCATTGAGGGAAAAATAGAAAATGATACCTATTATATTGGAAATAAGAGCTACCTCTCCTCTTTAGGAATAAAGCTTGATTTGGATGACAAGCGGATCACAGAGATTTATTTAGATGGCACAACACCTTTATTTGTTGCCAAAAATAATATCTGCATCGGTGTAATTGCCGTAAAGGATGATATCAAGCAGGATTCCAAAGAAGCAATAAGCAAATTAAAGGCCTATGGCTTAGAGGTTATTATGCTTACTGGAGATAACTCCGCTACTGCTGCAAGCATTGCCAAGGAGGTTGGGATTGATTCCATCATCAGCAATGTTCTTCCAAATGAAAAGCAGAATGTCGTTTTAAAGGAACAGGAAAAAGGGAAAATAGTAGCTATGGTTGGAGATGGAATCAATGATGCTCCTGCCTTAATGAGTGCAGATATCGGAATTGCCATTGGACGTGGGGCAGATATTGCCATAGATGCCGCAGATATTATATTGGTTTCCAATTCGTTAACGGATGTTTATAGTGCCATACGGCTAAGCAAAAAAACAATCCGTAATATTAAAGGAAATTTATTTTGGGCCTTTTTCTATAACGCTATTGGAATTTTATTTGCTACTGGTGTATTCTATTATGCCTTCCATATCAAATTGAATCCGATGATTTCAGCCCTAGCAATGAGCTTTAGTAGTGTATTTGTTGTTACAAATGCGCTTCGCTTAAATTGGTTTAAAACAGATAAAAAGAAAGAAAAAGGAGGGAAAAATATGGAAACCATAACTTTACATGTTGAAGGTATGATGTGTAAGCATTGTCAAGCTCGTGTTGAAACGGTATTAAAGGAGCTTCCTGGAGTGGATCAGGTCACAGTATCCTTAGAGGATAAAACTGCCACAATTCAAGGAACAGCTTTGTCAAAGGATACCCTAATTCAAGCTGTAGTAGATGCTGGATATGAAGCAAAATAGACAATAAAAAATAGGTACTAGCGTAAAAACTAGTACCTATTTTTTATTTTATTTTAAAGCCTGTAGCATTAAATCACAAAGACTATTTGAGAATTCCTTTGGATCCGTTGGTAAAATTCCTTCCATTAATAGAGCCTGTGTATAAAGAAGCTTAGCATATTGATTTAAGCTTTCCTTATCCTTTTCATAAGATGCCTCCATTGCTTGGAATACTGCATGGTTAGGATTAATTTCTAGAATACGCTCAGCCTTCATTCCATGTCCTTGATGCTGCTGTGCCAATACTCGTTCCATTTCAAAGGATAATCCCTCAGCTGCGGATAAGCAGCAAGGTGCCTCAACCAAACGCTTAGAGAAAATGACATCCTTACATTCTGGTAAAGCCTTCTTTAAATCCTCTAAAATATCCTTTTTTGTTTCCTTTAATTCATCAATTTTCTTAGCCTCTTCTTCATCAATCAAATCTAAGTCTCCCTGATTGATAGACTTAAATTTCACTCCATCATATTCAGACAATACCTGAAGCATAAATTCATCCACATCATCTGCTAAAATCAGTACATCATAGCCCTTATTTTTGATTAAATCCATTTGTGGTAGCTTTAATACAGCTTCCTTATCCTTACCAACCGCATAATAGATTTCCTTTTGCCCCTCTATCATAGTTTCCTTGTATTCTGCAAAGGTAATTCTTTTATCCTTATTTAAGCTGGATAAAATGATTAAATCCTTTAAAGAATCCTTTTTTGCACCATATTCTTCATATAGTCCAAATTTAAGGTTAATTCCATAATCATTGAAGAATTCCTCATACTTCTCGCGATCATTTTTCAGCATACGACCTAGTTCAGATAAAATCTTCTTTTCAACATTAGTTGCTATCTTTTTAATAGAACGATCCTCTTGAAGCATTTCACGAGAAATATTTAATGGCAAGTCTGCGGAATCCACTAATCCTTTAACAAAGCGAAGGTATTCAGGGATTAAATCCTTACATTTATCTAAAATGAATACTCCCTTGGTATATAACTGCAAGCCTCTTTCATTACGATCATTAAATTCATAAATCGGCTTTTTAGGAATGAATAATAATGCATTATAGGTTAGCATTCCTTCAACATTGACATGAATATGAGAAATCGGATCCTGATAATCCATAAATTTAGATTTATAGAAGGTATTTAATTCTTCATCTGTTACTTCACTTTTATTTTTCTTCCATATAGGGAGCATAGAGTTGATGGTTTCTAGCTCTAAATGAGTATGCTCCTCTTCATCCTTATCCTCTTCCTTCTTTTCATCATATTTCGTTACCCAGGTTTTGATAGGATATCTTACATAATCTGAATACTTCTTGATTAATTCTTTGATTTGGTATTCCTCTAAGAATTCATCATACTGATTATCCTCTGTATTTTCTCTTAAAGAAATGACGATTTTTGTACCAAAATCATCCTTTGCACAATCCTCAATCTCATAAGAATCTAATCCCTCTGATGTAAATACATGTCCTTTACCATCTAGGACAGATTTCGTATAAACATGAATCTCCTTAGCAACCATAAAGGCTGAATAAAAGCCTACACCAAACTGCCCAATAATATCAACATCAGGCGTTTTTTCCTTTTCGATTTTTTCTAAAAACTCTTTACTACCACTTTTGGCAATGGTACCTAAATGCTCTACCAATTCTTCTTTTGTCATTCCAATTCCATTATCTGAAATGGTAAGCGTACGTTCCTCCTTGTTTGCTTCAACTAAAATTTCATACTGATCTGCTGCCTTTGTTGAATCCGTCAAGGATAAATAATGACGTTTATCAATCGCATCACTTGCATTGGAAATCAATTCTCTTAAAAAGATTTCTTTATGTGTATAGATTGAGTTGATCATCATATCAAGCAAACGCTTGGTTTCTGTTTTAAATTCCATTTTTTCTTTCATGATTTATTCCTCCAATTTAAGTATATACCTATTATATACTTTCGCGTTGGCACTGTCAATACTTGTTTGCCAAATATTTTTATTTTCTTTAAAAACTTAAAAAATAAAGTATAATTGTATTGGGTGATTATTATGCTTGAAGGCTTTAAAATAAACTGTTTTCCCTTAAATAGAGCTATTCGAATCAGTATTGCTTTACCAAAGGATTACAATAATACATCTAGATACTATCCAGTCATTTATTTTATGGATGGACAAAATCTATATAAGGACGAGGATTCTTATCGTGGAATGGCTTTGGATTTAGAGGAAACGATTACTCGATTATCTTTAGAGGGTAAAGAGGCTATTTATGTTGGAATTGCTGCGGCAAGCAATCCAGAGCGAAGAGATTTAGAATATGAGGACAAAACCCTAGCAGAATTTATCCTATCTTCGATTCATCCTTATTTAAAAACAAGATATCGAATGAATCAATATATCTATGCCTTTGCCTGCTCTAAAGCCTCCTATACTGCTCTTTTACTCAATGAGAATTATATTTTTAAAGGATTTATTTTAATTTCACCCGATATCAACACAGAAAAAATTAAGGAAATCCAGCTTCCAAAAAATAATCTAGCCTATATTGCTGTAGGCTCAAGGGAACAAAATGGATTATGCTTAAGTAATGCTTTAGCATTAAAGGAGCATAACCCAGATATCTTTATTCAAGAGTTTGATAACCAGGAGCATACAGAAGCGGCATGGAAAACCCAAATCTATGATGCTTTAAGCTATCTTGTTTTATAGCTTCTTACAAATATTACCAGCCCAAGGGGTTGGTATTTTTTTTATAATGAAAGCAGGAGGTTTTAAAATGAAGAAAATATTTTGGATAGTTCTGCTTTTCTTAGGCGTTTGTTTCCTAAACATCTTCCCTAATGCAGAAGCAGCAACTGATTCGAGTCAAGCTGGACTTGTTCAAACAGAAGGAAGTAATTTAAATGTTCGAGCTAAAAATACAACAGCTTCAGCCATTATTGGTAAGGTTAAAGACAATAGCTATGTAACGATACATTCTACTGCTGGAAGCTTTTACTATGTTGAATATTTAGAAAATACATTTGGATATGTTCATAAGGATTATGTACGAATTGTATCAAGTGATGCTCGTCAAGTTCATACAGGTGGGGCAAATTTAAATGTACGAACAGGACCTTCAACAGCCTATACCCAATTCGAAAAGATTAGGGATAAGGATTATGCAATTCTACTGTCCAATCAAGGAGCATTTTCAAAGGTGCTTTTTGAAGGAAATAAGGTAGGCTATGTGTCTAATGCATATTTGGTAAGCCCTATGACCTATTCCCCTGTAAAGCTGTCTGTGGTTAGCTATAAGCAATATGATTCAAGGTGGGCTTATTTAACCCTTGGAGCAAGTGGTCAGACCATTCAAAAGATTGGATGCTTAACCACCTGTATGGCGATGAGTGAATCCTATAGAACTGGATTAACGAAAACTCCAGCAACCATAAGAAATAGCTTTAGCTATACTTCAGGTGGAGAAATGTACTGGCCTAGTCATTATACTACATCCACCTCTAGTGGTTATTTAACTACTATTTATAACAGTTTGAAAAAGAATCGACCTGTAATGATTGGCTTAAAAAATGCCTATGGTGGACAGCACTGGGTACTTGTCACTGGCTTTAGTGGTGGAAATACACTTTCTACTAGTGGCTTTATTGTAAATGATCCAGCTTCTACGAAAACAAGCCTAAAGGAGGTTATGAATGCTTATCCTTACTTCTATAAAATTGCTTATTACAATTAAGAATTAGAATAGCAATAAGAGACGACCCAAACGGATCGTCTCTTTTACTTTATTTTCTTTATAACCTCAATTATATCTTCATTAAAGACAAGCTCTGCTGCAGAATCATAGGAGGTAGAGGATTTATTGATCAAAATCAAGTGCTTTCCTCGAAAATACCCAAGATATGAGGCAGCGGGATAAACGACTAAAGATGTACCCACCACAATCATTGTATCTGCCTTACAAATTGCATCAATCGCTTGAGAAACAACATGAGAGTCTAGAGGCTCTTCATATAAAACAACATCTGGTTTAATTCTTCCACCACAGGTGCAATAGCATGGCTTTTTTGTATTTATATCCTGAATTCCATAAAATTTATGGCATTTCATACAATAGTTTCTTAATACACTTCCATGAAGCTCATACACCTTTGTACTTCCTGCATCCTGATGTAGTCCATCAATATTTTGTGTTACAACAGCTGAAACATTAGGCAGCTGTGCAAAATAAAGATGAGCTAGATTAGGCTTAGCCTCTGGATAAACCATCTTTTCACCATAAAACTCATAAAAAAGCTCTGGCTTTTGCATAAAGAAATGATGTGAGATGATTTCCTCAGGAGAATAGCTGCCATACTCCTTGCTGTAAATCCCCCTTGCAGAACGAAAATCAGGAATACCAGAAGGAACAGATATGCCCGCTCCTGTAAAAACAACAATGCTTTTACTTTCTGCAATGATTTTTTTTAATTGCTCATATGGATTCATAGCCTTATCAATCCTTGATTAAAGATAAGATTTGTTCGACTTTATCACATTTTTCCCAAGGCAAGTCAATATCGGTTCTTCCAAAATGACCATAAGCAGCCGTTTGGAAATAGATTGGTCTTTTTAAATCTAAACACTGAATGATGCCCTTTGGCGTAAGTGGGAAAACCTTGCGGATAATTTCAGCAAGCTTTTCTTCACTAACCTTGGCTGTAGAAAAGGTATCCACAAGGACAGAGGTAGGCTCTGCAATACCAATCGCATAGGAAAGCTGGATTTGACATTTTTTTGCAAGCTTTGCAGCTACAATATTTTTGGCAATGTATCTTGCCATATAAGACGCACTGCGATCCACCTTGGATGGATCCTTTCCAGAAAATGCTCCTCCACCATGAGGTGCAGATCCGCCATAGGTGTCAACAATTATTTTTCTACCAGTTAAGCCTGAATCTCCTGCTGGTCCACCCACAACAAATCGTCCCGTTGGATTAAATAAATACTTCGTTTGCTCATCTACTAGGTGCTTTGGTACAATAACATCCACAACCTCTTTTTTAATATCCTTTGCTAGCAGCTCCATATCGATATCAGGGGAATGCTGTGTAGAAATCAAGATGGTATCAATTCTCATAACTTTTCCTGTTTCATCGTATTCCACAGTAACCTGAGTTTTACCATCTGGTCGAAGATAAGGAAGAATATTTTGCTTTCTTACCTCTGTTAAGCGCTTGGCTAGCTTATGAGCTAAGGTAATGGCAAGAGGCATATATTCCTCTGTCTCATCACAAGCATAGCCAAACATCATTCCTTGATCTCCAGCACCCTGCTCATGCTCATCTGTTTCATCCACTCCAAGAGCTATATCTGGAGATTGTGGATCTATAGCAGATAGCACTGCTAAATTATCTGCATCAAAGCCATACTTTCCACGCGTATAGCCAATATTAGCAACTGTATTTCTTACTATTTTCTGTAAATCAACATAGTGATTTGTTGTCATTTCTCCAAAAACCATAACGAGTCCCGTTGTACAAATAGTTTCACAAGCTACTCTTGCATTTGGATCATGTGTCAAAACATCATCTAAAATTGCATCTGAAATTTGGTCTGCAATTTTATCAGGATGTCCCTCTGTAACAGATTCTGATGTGAATAATCTACGCATGTTGTGCCTCCATAATTGCCTTAGCAAGCTGATCTGCACAGGAGGTTGGTCTTGGGCCACAGGTATTTCCTTCTAAAATTTTCACAACCTCTTCTGCACTTTTTCCTTCCACAAGCTTAGCAATGGCCTTTAAATTTCCATTACAGCCTCCCATAAATTGAACATTATGTAAATTTCCGTTTTCATCTAAATCAAATGTTATTTTTTTAGAGCATGTGCCCTTAGTTTCATAATTATAAGTCATAATCTTCTCCTTCACTTCCATCAAAAATTTTTTCAAATTCATCCTTAAAACGATCAAATCGCTCAAAGATTTCTCCATTAAAATAAACATTAAAATGCTCACTCATATATTGCATCGTTACCTTATGATTGTAGGCCTTCTTGTAGGACTTAACACTTCGCATAGTCACGTATAGCTCACAAATTAATATAATTTGGGCAGGAACATCATTTTGTATTGAATTCATTCGCGTAATGAATTGATTTGTATTAGACCCTTCAAAGGTAGAACGAATGATTGCCTCACACTTTCGTTCCAGCTGTAGCCTAGATATTATAATGCTCCCCAAATTGGTTTGTTCCCTTAATAAAACATATTTTTCATCCTCATTCATATCCTCGTTAGGAACAAAGGTGACGCTTTGCTCAATATGGATTTTCGCACTAGTTTCAATTTGCCTAATTTCCTCTTCGGACAAGCTTAAGAGCTCGGCAAGACGCTTTGACATTGCTGAAACAATATAAATGTTTTGCTTATCCTCTTCACTTCTAGAGGAATTATCCAAGGTTACCTCAAATATTTTGGTTACAACGTTGGTAAAATCCTCCTGCACCTCTCTTCGCTTCATCAGTTCTTTTTTACGTTCCTCCTGCATATATCCACTCATCGCAACAATACAGTACAAAACAAGCATATAAATACATAATAAGAGGGTTCGTAATAATATATCTCTAAAGGTTTCTCCAACAAAAAATTCTGTGAAAAATTTCATTATATCCTTGGCCATTTCATCTCCAACGATATTATAGGTCACTGTAAAATGGAGGATGGTAACAATAATCAGTGTCCATGCAAAGACCGTTTTTAATAATCGCTTATTCTGATAAAAGGAGCAAACAGCTAAGGAGTAATACAGTAGGATATACCCACACTCCTTTAAATAGTCTATTTCACCATATTTCAGCTTAATATAAATAACAATGGCCAAAGCTAGCATATAAAAGCAGGACAAATAGCTTGCAATCATTTGCGAGGTATTGTCCTCTGGATTTTTATTGATACTTCTTTTTAAATAAATATTTAATACAAAAGTCACAATACCTAATAGAACTGCTAAAATCAAATTGCTGCTTTCTCCTATGGAAAGTAGCGTGAAAATAAGCGTGAATACTACATTGGATAAAAAAATTATATTTTTGATAACGATATTTTTTCGATAAAGCACCTGCGTATCATTGGCAATATCAATACCACTTTCAAATCCAAAGGCATTATTAAAAAATTTTGTATTCTTTATTTTATTCTTAAGCGACAATGATATCACCTCAACATTCTAAATCATTATACCATAATCGACATCAAATAACATCTAGCTCTTTGAAAATTTTTTGTCCATTGACAAATTCCTTAGCTGAAAGCATTCTTTTCCCTGGTATTAGCACCATATCTAGACTTACAGCATCATCTAAGGCTTTTATTAAAATCTGTTTTTTCAAGGAAAGAATCGTTCCTGGTACTGCATCAGAGGTATCCTTAACAACGGAAGCAGCAAACACCTTTATTTTACCCGTATTCAAAAAGATTGTAGCCCCAGGCTCTAGAGATAAGCCTCTGATTTGATTTACTATTTGGCTTGCTGGTTTTTTAAAATCAATTTTTTCTTCCTCAGGGGTTAAATTTGGAGCATAGGTAGCTAAAGCCTCATCCTGAGAGCTTCCCTTTATTTTCTCATCATAAATATCCTCTATTACCTCTAATAAAAGATCTCTTCCCAGTATAGAAAGCTTTTCAAATAAAGAGGAGGATGTATCGTTTTGTAAAATAGGACAGCTTCGTTTGGCGTACATTACACCGGCATCCAATCGCTTAGCCATTTCAATAATGGTTATTCCTGTTTCCTTTTTTCCTTCCATAATAGCGCGTTGGATAGGAGCTCCACCTCGATATTCAGGCAATAAAGAGCCATGGACATTTATGGTCTTTTTAAATAAGTTTAAAATCTTAGAAGGAACATATTGTCCAAACGCAGCAGTAACCAATACATCTGCATGAAATGACTCTATATATTCTACCCCATCTCCTATTTTCTCTGGCTGATAGAGAAAAAGCCCTAAACGCTTTGCTGCTGAAGCAACAGGTGTATCAATCCATTCCTTATTTTTTTTCAGTTTGTTGGGTTGGCTGATGACCAGTACAATCTCATATTTTTTATGAAGTGCCTCTAAAATAGGAACTGCAAAATTGGGAGTACCCATAAATATAATTTTCATGATATCACATCCTTGTTATTCTGATATTTACATCCTTGTTATTCTGATATAAGGGATATATATCCTTAATTTTATTCATAACCTCATCCTCTACAACCTTAATTTGAATGGTAAAGCGATATACATCATTTATTCGAAATGGAAATGCCTCTGCTGGGCCTAATATTTCACTTTTTTTCGCAACCATTTTTAATGCATTTAGCATATGATAGGTTTCTGTTTTGGCTAACGTATAATCCTTGGATTCAATCATAATTTCTATTGCTGTAGAAAAGGGTGGCATACCTGTAATTTTGCGATATTGAATTTCTTTTTTAAAAAAGGAATCATAATCGCTGTCAAGGGTTGCCTTTAAAACAAAATGCTCTGGCTGGTAGGTCTGGATAATAACTTCTCCTGGCTTACTCCCTCTTCCTGCACGTCCAGATACCTGTTCTATCAAATTAAAGGCTGTCATATTTGCTGCATAGCTTGGATAATGTAAAGCCAAATCCGCATTTACAACACCAACCAAGGTTACATCAGCAAAATCAAGACCCTTAGCTATCATTTGTGTTCCAACCATGATATCTGCCTCATGCTTTTTAAATTTTTGGAAGGCTTCCTCGTAATCTGATGCCTTTAGGGTGGTGTCTAAGTCCACCCGTAATACTTTAGCCTCTGGAAGCAGATTTTGAATTTCCTCCATGACCTTCTCTGTTCCACTTCCGACAAATCGGATTTTGGAGCTACCACAGCTTGGACAGCTTTCAACATTCATCTGCTTATAGCCACAATGATGGCAGACCAATGTATTGGTATTGGCATGATACGTTAGAGATACAGAGCAATGGGGACACTCTATAACATCTCCACAGCTTCTGCACATGACAAAGGAGGAATGTCCCCGCCGATTTAAAAATAAAATAGACTGCTCATCCTTTTTATATACTTCTACGATTTTCTTTTTTAATGCATTAGAAAATACCGATTTATTACCTTTTTTTAATTCCTCACGCATATCAACCAAGAGCTTTTTAGGAAGCCTTTGATGATTTACCCTATCGGGCATAAGCAATAACTCATACTGCCCCTCAATTGCCTTATAATAATCACAGACATTCGGTGTGGCAGAGCCTAAAACCAAAGGACAATTGTGGGTTTTGCTTCGAAGCCTAGCAATATCTATCGCATCATATTTTGGATTGGTATCCTGAATATAGGAGGACTCATGCTCCTCATCAATTATAATAATTCCCAAATGATCTAAGGGAGCAAATATTGCTGAACGAGCTCCTATAACAATTTTTACCTCATGAAGCAAAATTTTTTTCCATTGCGTATAGCGCTCCGCATTCGATAATCTAGAATGAAGAATAGCAACCTCTTTACCAAAGTACCCCTTAAAGATGGCTGTGATCTGAGGTGTCAATGAAATTTCTGGAACAAGCAGTAAGGCCTGCTTTCCTAAAGCTAGGACATCCTTAATCCAAGAGATATAAACCAGGGTCTTTCCGCTTCCTGTAACCCCATGGAGGACATAGGTTCCTGTCTTTTGATATTGTACACCTTTATAGCATTTCATTTGAGATTCATTTAGAGGATATTCCTCTATCTTGGTATCCAATACCTCCTCTTGTCCTAGTATCTCCTTAGAATACTTACCTAGGATTCCCCTTTGAATCAGGGTGTTAATTACATTCTTGGAAAATCCAGTATGCTCTAAAACAATAGGAATAGGGGCTGCCTCCTTTAACTCAAGCATATACTTCAAAAGCTGCTCCCCTTGTTTACTCGTAGGCTTTATCAGTTCATTTTGAATAAAAATATAATCCACTTTTTTCTCATTTCGATTTTTTTTAAACCGCGTATCTAATGTGATTAGTCCATTTTTTTTAGCAGAATAAATTCGTTTTAGCTCCTCGGGTGTCTTATTATCAATTTCAATTTCCTTTTTTCCTTTAAATATGTCGGATAAGGATTCAGGAATCACCTCTGCCTTGGCTATTTTTTTATAACGAATTTTTAATGCCGATGGAATCATAGTTTGTAATGCTACAGCATAATAGGAAAAGTTATTTTCTGCAATATAAAAAGCCAGTTGAACAAATTCCTTATTCAATACAGGATAAACATCCACAATATCACTTATTTCTCTAAGCTTCCTTTTAAAGGAGGATACTTCCTTCAATTCCACGACAAAGCCTACTACCGTTCGGTTCCCAAATATAACCCTTACTCGATATCCAACCTCAATAATAGGCTCTAAGAAGGATGGAACCAAATAATCAAAGGTCTGATTCACTTGTTTAGCAGCAACGTCCACAACAATGCTTGCTATCATATTTCTCCATCCTTTCTTTGAATGATAAAAGCCATCGCAATGATGGCTAATCAACGTATTATATACCATCATACAAGCATTAGCACCTTACCTAAAAGGTTGCTGAAGAGTCACAGAGCTTGTCTCTCATCTTCTCTTTATGGACAATCTTAATTATACATTTTTTTTGTTAATAATACAATATATTACGAAATGATTTTCCTATTTTTTAGTTTTCTCTTGCTTGGAAGGCTGAGCAGGAGATTTCGACTTAGAGGATTCCTTTTTTTGAGTTGGCTTAGGCGCTGGCTTTACAGGAGCTGTTTTGGGAACCTTAACCACTTTAACTTCCTTTTCTAGTCTTTTTAGCTTTTCCAAATCATATTCCTTTTGAGTGATTAAGGACTTTCCCTTTGGAATAGATAAAATTCCTTTATTAATTAGCGATTTTTGCTTCATTTCTACAATAGAAGCCATAAAGCGCTCCGTAACTCCATCCTGTAACACCTCAACTCCTGAGGCATATATTTTCTTAAAAAGCTTATAAATCGTTGGTCGGCTGGAATACATTTCAAATTCAATCTGCTGTACATAATATTGCATTCTAGCAAGACGCTCTACAGAATCATCCCCATCAGCAAAAAAATTATCAATGTCAGCACTAACCTTTGTACAATCATGCATACATTCCTTAGCACTATTTAAATCCTTTATAATAGGGCTAATTAAAGGATAAAATCCAATAATCAAAATAAGGTACTGGCTAGTTTCCTGTTTTAAAAATATAGCTCCTACAAAAATAGCAATAATAGCCATTAGAATAAAGAAATAAATATAAATTATACGGCTTAGCAAATATTTGTTCGTTGCTGCATTAATTCTACAAAGATACAGATAGCTATATTCATCTAAAATATCTTTAGGAACTGATATAGTTATTTTTTCTTCTTCCTTTTTCATTTTTGGAAGGCCTCTACGAATGGCTAGTTCATTTAATTCATTTGTAAGTTCTCTATCGTATTCCATCTTAGAAAAGGGTGTAGCACAAACACTCGTTTCATATAATTGAAACAAATAAATGGCACTATCCTTTTGACGATTCATAAACGAGGTTGTGGACTCATTGATCAATGTAATAGCAAAGGAAATGATTGTACAAACCGCATTCGAAACTGGATTCGATTTAATTTGAGGAAGAATGGTTATGATTACGGGTACAATAGCAAGAATATAAAGGATAATTCGGATAATTTTCAATTCAAAAAACATTCGGTTTGAAGCATAATAAAACTTAGCATGCTTATCTAACAAACAACGCTCCTGAACTTTATTCATGCAATCTACCTCCTTTTTTCCCTGTTTTATTATAAGAAAATTTCATTTTTTTGTCAATAAATATAGCATGTATGACAACTGAGTACTATTCTAATATATCCTTGATTTTTGCTGCTAAAATTTCAATAGCCACATCATGCTTTGTATCATTTGGTATGATGATATCGGCATACCTTTTTGTAGGAGCTATGTATTCATCATACATTGGCTTAACGGTACTTAAGTATTGGACAATGACACTATCTAAATCCCTACCACGCTCATGGATATCTCTTTTAAGTCTACGGATAAAGCGAATATCAGGATCCGATTCAACATATATCAAAATATCACTTAAGGAACGAATTCTAGAATCATAGAGTGCTAAAATTCCCTCAAGGATGATAACCTTTGTTGAAGCAATTTCTGTGGTTTCATTTTTCTTCCTGTTATGCTCTTTAAAATCATACATTGGGCATTGAATTGTATTCCCTAATATCAATTGAGAAAGATCATCATATAATAAATCTAAATCAAAAGAATTGGGATGATCATAATTGATTTTACGTCTAGCCTCCAAAGGAATTTCATCCTGAGATTTATAATAATTATCCTGGCATATTACAGCAACATCCTCTGAATGAAAATGATTTATAATCTCATCAACAACAGTCGTTTTTCCACTGGCGGTTCCACCAGCAATAGCAATTAAAATAGGTTTCATTAAGTTCCTCCATACATCCTTTTGTATTGTATCATATTCCATTCAATATTTCGACAAAAAAATATGAAAAAATAAAAAAAAATCAGTTTAAACTGACTTTAATTCCTTCAATACTTCCTCGATTGCATAATTTACAGAGGCTTCTCTTACCTTTGTTCTTCCTATATTTCCAAAATACTTCGTAGAAGAATATAAATTTCCTTGAATATAAAAACCAAAACAAACCATACCTATGGGTTTCGTTTCCGTAGCACCTGTAGGTCCTGCAATCCCTGATATTCCCACTCCAATATCAGAATTTGCTATTTTTGCACAGCCTACAGCCATTTGCCTTGCGACCTCTTCACTTACCACTCCATAGGTTTCTATCGTTTCTTCACTAACCTCTACCAATTGGACTTTTGCTTCATTTGCATAGGTAACAAAGCTCATATCAAAAACCTGTGATGCAGCAGGAACCTCTACTATGCTAGAAGCAAGCAAGCCTCCTGTACAGCTTTCTGCACAGCTGATTTTACAATTTCTTTCGATTAATGCTTCCACTAATTCCTTATTTCTCATTTGTATCACCTATATAATAGTTTACCACAAATTCAAGAATTTAAAAGAAAATTTTATCGATCTTTGCTGTAAATATGATAAACCAATTCCTTTAAATCATTACATATGGCATCTATTTTATCATTTAAAAAGCGATCATCTAGTTCATCAAAAGCCAAAAGATAATCCGTTGATACCTGAAGATAGCTTGCAAGCTTTTTTATAATTTCACTATTCATCATAGTTACCTCATTAATATAATTATCTAATGTTCTTCTTTCAATATGTAAATCCTTGGCTATCTGTTTTCTTTCAAGACCTCTTTCTTCAATTAATTCCGCTAATCTTGTCTTCATATCCATACCACCTTTTATACTATTTTACCATTTTTTTCACTATCTTTCTTTAGTATGGAATGAAAAACACAAAAATAGAAATATAATTCCATAATCTATGAGATATTTTTATTCAACCCTTATGCCATTTCAGTGTTCCTTTTCTAAATCACTATTCTTCTTTTTTGGGGCAAATTAAAAGCAAGTTTAAATTTTTTTTGTATACCGACTTAAAAAGGTATGATATAATAAAAATTGGTGAGTGGTTATGCGTAGAATACTTAAAGGAATTATGGCAATTGCTAAACCCTTTTTAGCCGTAATGAAAAAAGGACTCCATCAATTGAAAATTTTCTTTATTCATATTATGAATTCCATAATCCATTTTACTACGCTTTTACTTAAGGGAATATGGTTTGTTTTAAAAAACCTCTGCCTATATATCCTGATTAAACCCATTTTATTTTTGTATTTTCATGCTGTAATCCCCTGTGCTAAGGGAATTCGTTATCTTTCTATACGGTGCTATAAATATCTAATTCGACCGCCTCTTTATTTCTTTGCCATAATCCTAAGGGGAATTGGTTTGGGCATTGCGCATCTGAGCAAAGCAATATATCATGCTATATTCATACCCATTGGACATTTTTTCAAATTCATATGTATTAAAATAGGGCTTTTTTTCAAGAAGCTTTATCAAGTATTTATCGCATTGAATAAGCTACTTTATAATAAAATTTTAAGACCAATAGCTCAATTTTTTGCTTTTCTTATCAAAAAAATAGGATTTGCCATACTATGGGTCTGCTCAAATATATACGATTTTTTAGTTTTTTGCTTAAGAATGATATATTATAAAATCATCCTGCCCATTGGGCATTTCCTTCGGTTTATTTTTAAGAAGGTTTATCTTTTCTTTTCATTTCTCTTTTCTAAAATAGGCGGTGCTATGCAATGGCTTTTTAAAAGAATACTGATTCTTTTTCAGTGGATCTACGATAAGATAATCCATCCAATAGCTCATTTTCTTTTCATTATTTTTAATAAACTATATTTAGCTTTAAGGCTGGTATTTATGAAATTAGGAAAAGCAGTGAAATGGGTCTGCTTAAAAATATATTGGTTATGTAGCATTGTTTTAAAATTTATATACCATAAAATTATCCAACCCATATCCCATTTTCTATACTTTATTTTTAAAAAGTTTTATCTCTTCCTTCGATTTCTCTTCACACAAATATATCGCTTCTTTCATTGGCTTTGCTTCTGGATTTACCAAGCAATAAAAGGCTTCTGCAAGCTTCTATGGCGAATTCTAAAATTTCTATATCAAGCAATTTCAGTAGGACTTGTCGTATGTACAAGTAGCATTCTTTGCTTTCTTTATGCATGGATTGCCTATCCTTTTCGTATTCTTTTTTTAGAAAACAAAACACTTGTGTTAAAAAAGGATATTTCATTTATGAAACGATTCTTTTTCAGTCCCTTTTACTTATTTCATATAATAAAGGATAAAAACAATCTACAGCTAAAGCAATTTCAGGAAAAGAAATCAGATCTAACAATTTTCATACAGATTAAAAATACTGTAGCCTTTGTTCCACTAGCAATTTATTGCATTATCCTTTATCCCTTAAACTGCCTTATCCTACTATTATATTGCATAATATTTTAAAAAAATACCAGGAGTTCTACCCCTTCATAGGAGTAGCTTCTGGTATTTTTCATTTGCAATTGATTATTCGGTTTTTTGCTTTTGAGCTTCATAATCGTCTAATACAATTTGTATGAATTTAGGATAAACAATATCATAAATTTCTTCCTGTGTCATTACATCCATTAGCATGACAGAGCCAATTTTCGATGCTTCCTTTACCATCGCAGCACTTTGCTTACTTAAAAGTAGAATCCCAGCCTTTTCACTAATATCTCTTTGGGCACGAATCACAGCCAGTGTAACATTTTTCAGCATACCCATATTCCGATAACAGAGATTACGATAGGTTTCCTTATTTGTAAATAAATATCTAGAAAGCTCATATTTATCCTCTCTTGTTTCATCCACAGATATCTGAATCATAAAGAATAAATGAGATATAATGCCTTGCATTAAGGAGCTTCTAGTGCTTGTTATCAGCCATGTTGAAGAAATTAAGGATGTAGATAGGCTTGCTAATTTTTGTGCTAAAAGATATGCCTTTTCAAAGGTTATCCATGCCCAAAACTTTGGATCACATAGGATATATCTTGGCAATTGTTTGAGATGCTCATACAAAACAATACTATCCTCTATTATTGTAGCCTCATTGATTTCTCTATTTAAAAACTCAAAATTTCTGATTCGGTATTCCTTTTCTTCAAAAGGCTCAAAGCCTAGATATTCCTTTAGCCATGAGCTATCCTTGGGATGTGCTTGAATGGCTTTCAATACATCCTCTGGATTTTTTTGCAATGTTAGGTATGCTGTTTCAGACATCAGCTTAATATTGGTTTCCATCATCAATACCTCCCATTGTAATTGTTAATCCAAATACATCATCTAAGGCTTTCACTACTGGATTGTTTAATAGCCTTTGAGCTTCGAAATATGGATTCATCTGAATAAAAATTTCATCTGTTAATTCTTCACCATGAATACTTTCATATGCTAGGCAAAAGGCATTAAACCAGCTTTTTTCAATACGGATATGGTCTATAGGATTTCCTGTTCTTTGCATTTCGGATAAGGCATAGCTTAAAGCAGGCACAGCAATAATTGCAAAATAAAGATTTTGGAATTTCTTGATTTTCTTTGTTTTTTCATATTCATTCCACTGCTCCTCAGGAAGTGTAATTATGATTTTATCATCTGCTAATTCTATTCTCATAGAGGAATCTTCAATTCCATTATCCTTTATAACGAGGAATATAGAGGATTTATTGCTATTATCCTTTTCATTAAATTCAATTCTTCCTGTATATCCATCATCAACACCAATAATGTCATTTTTTTCTATAAAAAACTCATAATCATTATAGTCATCTAAAAAATCACTACATTTAAAATTAGGAATATCCTTTTTTGCAACAATAAATAAGGAGATATCCACCTTACCATTTAAATCTCGTAAGGGGATTTTGATATCGTTCATATCATCTGTAATCTTATAGTGGCTTCTAAGCATAGTTTGAGTACATTCAACCACACATATAACCTCTGCATAGCCATCATAAATTAAAGATTTCATAAATTCACTTTCAATATGGCATTGAAGATCCTCTAAAATAAAATAGTTGTCCGTAATTACCTCATTATATTGAAAAGATAGGGTTGAGGTTTTGTATTGAGAATACATTTTATTATTATTTAATATGGGATATGGAAATAATCTTTTACCTACACGCATATACTTTTACCTCACTACTAAATAATTCAGGTTGGTCTGTTATCATTTCTAATTTAATTCTTTGGTTTTTATTGAGCACCAACTTTATTTTTCTTCTGCCTATAATTTGTACACTCTCCCCATTTAAAGTACAGGCCTTGACATGTACAGGTGTTTTAGAGCCTGCATCATCTAATGCATAGATTTCCAAAACAGCTTCAGTTTCCTCAAAGGTAGAGGTAAAAATGATAGCATACATTTGCATTTTTTTATTTATGCATATTAAACGATAGCTCATCCCCTTTAATTCAGAATATTTAACAGTATTGTGATGCACTTGATTTGATTCGGATTTTTCAGATGTGGTATCCCTTTTGACGTCTCCTTTAATTCCTGCTTCATTTTTCTCTGATAAAGGTCTGTTTTCTGTAGTAAAATCTAAATCATCATCTAAATGCTCCTCATCTCCATTTTCATCTTGGACATATGCAGTCATAACCAATTCACTTGATTTAACTTTTTTAGTAGAAATTGTTGGTTTATCTAAAATCGTTTTTTCAATGACATCAAGGGTTTGATTTTCTTGATTCTCTACACCTGGAATGAAGTTTCCTGCTCCTTCTACATCCGTTTGAAAGTTTATACTTGATGAAAGATGCATTGTGATGCGTTCTCTAATAGATTCTAGTAAAATACGATATACCTCTCGAATTTGAGCACGTTCTGCATCATCCTCAACACGATTAAATTCCCAATTTGTATGCTGAGCATTTTCTATATTTCTAAGCATAGCATTCAATTTATTATCTTCTATGATACACATCGCACTACAAGGTAGTGTAGATATTTTTTCTATATCTCGTATTTTCATAAAAGGATATCGAATCATAACACATCCGTTGGTTGCTAAATGCTCATTTTCTGCATTAAACTCCATAAGATAAAGCTTGACTTTTCCTAAATATTCTAAATCAATTACATCCTCATATCTATGCTCAGCATCTGTTAATAATAAATACTGAGATATAATTGATTTTCTACTTGCTTTATTAATGAGTTCTTCATTGTAAACTACAGATTCTAAATGCTTTTTATCTAATACAATATCCTCAACAGAAACCTCTAAATCTCCAAAGGCAATAGCACTTATAAAGCTTTCTAATATTTTTGAAATGATTTCTGTTTTCCATTCAGAAGAATTTTTAAAGCCTAGGATAAATATATCTGTACCTGTTTGTCCTTTACGATTAAAGCTTTTATCTATATTAAATTCTCCAGCAATAGGTTCATTTTTATCAGATGCACCATAATATCCTATACCTATTGTTTTTTCAGTTGTACCCTCTTGTTTTGCAGAACAAAGCTTACAAATTCCCTGATACCCAGTTTCATCTTTTTCAGTGATCGTTGAATAAAATACGGTATTAAATTGAGAGGTAACAAAGGTTGCAAATTTACCAATTCCTTTGGAACCACCACTTGTTGCAGACTTATTGGATAAGCCTGAACCATGAACCATATAATGCCATGGGGTGTCATCTCCACCACTAACACCTACAAGCCCTTTGGTATTGAAATCACTGATTCGAAGACAATCAATATCTTCCTTTTGAATTTGATCGTACATTTTTTCTAGTTGATCAAATATTTTCTTATTTGTCGTCCATGTCTCCTTACAAGCTAGAATCTGCTTGTCAATTTCTTCAATATGTGGTATTTCTTCTCGTTTTATTGTAAAGGATTTAAATTCTATCCTTACAGGCTTTTTTAAATTGGATTTCTTTGCATCTATTGAATTTTGACATAGCTCTCTAGCTAATGAAGAAATTGGATCTCTTTTAAAGGTTTCCATATCGGCAGTATCTAACCCTTGATCCTGTGTATATCCATTCCCTGGAAATCTCCATTTGTTTTCCATAATAGATCAACTCCTTGTACTTAATTATTGGTTGTATCTAGAATAATTTCTATTGATTCACAACCATCAAAAATCAATAAAAAATTTCATAAACTGTATATAATTATCACTTTAAATTTTACCATTTATTCAACAATAAATAAAGGCAATTTTTAAAAAATAATCAGTTGCCACTTAGAAATCAATTTATATAAAATGCATTTTTATATATCTTTTAACTTATTCTGCGACTTCTTATACCATCAAGCGATTAACTATTACAAAGTTTATGTTTTTTTATTTTACAATCCAATGCCCTGTTTTATCAGAGCCACCTTCTTTATATATGTTATTATACCATTTAACTATAGATATTAAAATAAAAAATTTATAGCAAAGTGATTTGAATTTGTCTTATACTTTTCTCAATTTTTTTGATTATTTAAGCACTTTTTAAGTAATTAATACCAACAAAAAAAGTTGTCAATGACTTACTGACAACTGATAAAAGTTTCATTATTCATAATGAGGCTACAATTGAATAACTTTAATAGTTTTCTCCATTTCATAAACCTGGTAAACTAAACGATGTTGCACATTGATCCTTCTAGAATATGTATTATTCACATTCATAAGTTTCTCGTATGAAGGAAGTATTGAAAAAGGATTACTCTCAATCAATTCCAAAAGAGCTCTAACTTTTTTTAATAAAACTGGATTAGCCTTAATTTTTTCAAAATCTTTAATGGCTTGTTTCGTGAAAACTATTTCCATTCCAATTTCTCACACTCTTCTAATGGTGTGTTAGCTCCTTCTATAATACTTTCATACATTCCTGATATACCTGCTAAGTATAACGTTTCTAAAAGTGAATTATAATCTTCTTCGCTTAGCATAATTACATTACCATCTTTTGTATTAATATTTATAATATTATTGTATTTAATACAGGAAGCAGCCAATTTGAACAATTCAGATCTTGCAGATGTAATATTTGTGTTTTGCATAGTGAACACCTCTTTCATGTACATTATAGCGTACATTTTATTATATATCAATGTAATTTATAAAATTCAATCATACAAAAAACAGCTATTTATACTGTTTTAGATAAAAAAGGGACTAGTTATGAATTAAAGTGAATTTTTTTGTGTAAATTTATTTCACTTATTAAATGAATTAAAGCTTAATTCTTTTTAGTACTCCTAATTTTAATAATAATTGCAAACAAAAAACAAGCTACGATTAGCTTGCAAATAAGATGTTATTAGAATCCAAATGGAACATTGCCCATAGGTGGAACAATTCCTTGGAAATTTTGTGGATTAACATTTGGTGTAGCAGGTTGTGGACCAAATGGGTCTGTACCTACATTTCCCTGATATTGTCCTGGCATCATAGGTTGTTGTGGATATTGTGGATATAATATAGGTTGCTGGTACATTGGCTGTCCTTGTACATATTCATTAATCATTACATTTTCAGCTGATGTAGAATATGTAGGAATATTGATATGACGCTTTACACAATTATTTACTACATGTGTTTATATCAATTTAACTGTGTAATTAGAAATCATCTAAATTCTTTTGCTTCTTCAGTCATTTTCTATTCTTCCTTCTTGATTTTATAATTTAGTCCAACTATCAAGTAATTTATTAATTTCATTTAAATCTTTAGTTTCTAAGTAAATAGCACCTATCATTGCTTCTACAGCAGTTTCGATGAATTTATGTGGACTTTCTTTTTTATTTCCACCACTGGTTTTTTGTGGCTTAATATAATCATAATTATTCATAATCGACTTATCATTTTTATCATACCTAATAAAATCTAATAGTGAATAATGCTTTGCAATAATAGTTACCCATCGTTCATCCGTTACATATTTTTCAATTTCTTTAGATAACTGGTCACATTATCTAAATATATTCCAGCATAACAAAATTTTATTAATGCATCCCCATATGTAGCAAGTTCAAAGGCAGTATCTTTATCTTCTAAACTATGATCAATATTTTTATATGACTGAGCAGTTAATACTCTTTGAACCAACTTTGATTCTTTATTTTCTAACCATTCTTCAAATAAATCCATCTTAATACTTCCTGTTTTTAATAATCGCATTAAAAAGTCACTATTGTTTAATCTTTTAATTTTATTAAACATTTTTCTTTTAAAAATTGTTTAATATCATTATTCTTTTCTTCATAATAGTCAATTAGAAGTTTTTTATATTCACTAACAAGCTCGGCAGGAATTACAATAAGACCATAGCCTCTACTAATCATATAGTGATTAGCAAATAAAACTGCAGTTCTCTTATTTCCATCTAAAAAGATTTGAGTTTTCATAATATATAGTAAAAGATCTATCGTTGTATCAATCACATCATTAGAGGAATTGATTATCTCATGAATCCTCTCTTTAACTCTTGTCTCAAATGGAATAGGAGGAATATAAGTAGATCCCCCTATGGATACGGGAATACTTCTAACCTTGCCAGCAGAATATGAAAAACCATCTTCAACTATAGAGTTAATTTGGCATAGCACCGCAAAATTACTAGGATATGTAATAACTCCTTCATTCATTATGAATTCCCAAGTTTTTTTTAAGTTTATGACTTTAGCTATATCGTATGCAGTCATATCCTTTACAATTCCACCATTAACAATAGTCTCAGTATCTGAATATGTAGTAGTAACACCTTCAAGTATAGACTGCTTATATATTGAATCAACTAGATTTCTTCTAGCTAAATCCAAATTTAATTTAACATCATCTGTCAATTCAAGATTAACAAATTCTAAAGATCCTAGTTCTTTATTGATTTCTCTTAATCTTTTTTTATATTGCTTAGCTAAATTATTATTTTCTAATATTACATTATGTAACTCTTCACTATATTCACCAGCATATTTCGTTTGACTCATACCATTATCTCTATAATGAACATAGATATACTTCTTCTCAATATTCCTTCTAATTTCTATAGAACCATATATCATTTTATTTAGTCTAGATGTTAAAACTTCTTTTTCATGTAATAATTCTGTTATAGACATTTTCATATGAACAACCTCCTATATGAAACTTTTTTTAATTTTTGTTTCACATAAATTTATGATTAAAAATCGATAAAAAGCCACATAGCAAGTTTTAAGAGTATATTAAATTATCTTCTGTGTAGTATATAGACTATAAATAAATTGATGTGTATACCAGCTATAAATTTTAATAAGTGTAAACAAAGAAAAACACCTCACTTTTTTGATATAATGGAATTGCCTAAAAACCATATCAAAGTGAGGTGTTTTATGTTAGATTTTGAACTGTTAAAAAAATCAAATATTAAAGCGGATAAAAGAAATAGTTCTCCTTGCATCTCACACAAATTAAATTCTATTGAATCATACTCTTTATTTAATTTTTGTAGTTTATCAATATATTTTCTTACACTTCTATAGTGATATACAATTTTTAAGCTTAGCACAACAATAAATTTTCTATTTTAATAACGTCCTTTGTCTTTGCAAAGACTTCAGGATCTTGCTTGTGTTTATAAAGTGCTTCTGCCATTTTCTTACATATACTTATAGAATCTGATAAAGATATTCCTGAAAAAAGAAATATTGGGATATTATATTCGTTAACTAGTAGTTTAAATGTTAAACCATTAATTTTAAATCCTTCAAAAAATATTTCATCAAACAGATGAGTACTCCCCGCAGAACCATCATATATGCTTTCCATATATAAAACAGCCAATATCCAGTAAACAAACCAAGCAGTGGCATCTTTTGATGAAAGAGATATCCCATAAATAAAATCATTTATTGAAAAACTAAGGCAAGCATAGAATCCATCTTCTGAAGAATTAAGTTCAAATACTATATCATTATATTCAATCTTTTTATTATCAATGGGAACTATTTTTTTCATATGCCAATAATCCACTGGCAATTCATCTATTGCTAACTCTAAAAATTCTTTTATATAAACATGCTGAAAGGTATCTTCTATATACCAATCAGCATCTTCTAATTTCTCATCAACAAAAAAAGTATACTCTTTCCCAAAATCTTTGCTATATGTTGCTTTAGCACATAGAAGTTTTGTTCCATTTGTCATTGCATCTATTCTTTTCTTAAAGGAATCCGAATTTATTAAATCATGTACTTTTATCATTTGTTCTTCTGATAAAGGTTTTCCAAAATTTTTTTTGAAATGGGCTGCATTAATTTTAATAGGATTAATCTCTTCATTTTTAGGAATGATTACTAAGCATTTATTCATCTCACAAATCAACTGGTCATAAAATTCTTGAATTTCTTCTTTATCTAGTGTGATGCACCATTGCTCTCCACAGTATACTCCATTAGATGAAAATTCAATAATAACATCTAAAAGTAATGGATGCTTTAAAACACCACCCTTGACATATAAAAGGGTTGATCCTTCTTCTTTTGGATGTTCTTCATAGGGCAAATGTACTCTAAAATTCAATTCGGGTTCTGTAAAACTTATTTCCTTTTCATCAATCGTTTCTTCATCTAAAATACGTTTTAGCCATTTTGCAAGGTAATTGACTTCATAACCCATCAAAAACTCATTTGTTTGGTCAAAATTAATATAGTCATTATGAATCGCTATGCGAATATCACACCATCTATATCCATTTTCAGTGTCTTCATCATAATAAGTTTTCAGTTCAATTGCCAATTCTGTTACTTCCTCATTTAATAATAATTTTGGCATAAATAATACCTCCTTTTTAGAGTAATTTAAATATGTTGATAGGGTTAGAGTATACCAACTTATAATAAAATTTAAAATGTTTTTTATGATCTCTATAGGTTTTCTTTTATCCTCTTCTATTTTAAGAAATAATTCATCTTTATATCCCATTATTAGTTCAACTATAGAATTCTCTCTCCCTTTATCCATTAATATATCAATGTCAACTGAAAATCGATTGAATTCATTCAACAAGAGCATTAATGAAGTACCACCCTTAAAGATAAAAATATAATTATTTATCATTTGTAATTCATGCATTTTCATTGGCATCACCATTTTCAAATTTTTGGGGCATTTTTGATTTATGCCCCGTTTATTTGATTTTAAGCAATAGGATTTGGATGATTTTAAATAAAAAACTACAAACAGAGAGATAAATTCTCTTTTTGTAGTAAATTCAAGTCCAATACTTGAGACATTTTTTAAGCCATAGTAATTTGTTTTTTAAAATTATAATTGATAGTACATCATATTTCCTTATCCCTGTATTATTAATTACCACTTCTTTTACTAATTTGTTGTGTACATCTCGACTTAACAATGTAATTATAAATCTTATTTACCACTTAGACATCAATTCATATAAGAAAGCATTTTTATATATTTTTTCCTTTCCTACTTTTTCTTCAATTAAAAAACCAGCATCTACAAGTTCATGTAAATATTTAGAGGCAGTATTTCTTGTTATATTTAAATTATTCCTTAAATACTCATTCTTAGTATAGAAATCATAAAACAAATAATTTATTAATTCCATAGAAAATATTTTAGAACATTTATCCTGAATCAAAATGCTAGCCTTTTCCATTGAATTTTTAAAACTTTCAATAAATTCAATAGTGAATTGGCTCATTTCTTCAACACCCTTGATCATATACAATAAATAATCTTTAATATATTTATCATCTAGTCTCATATTATATAAGCATTCATAGTAAGTGGATTTTGTCTGATTGATATATTTACTTAAATATAAAATTGGCAAGTTTAATTTCTTTTCTAATATTAAATACAATACATTTAATATTCTTCCAGTTCTACCATTTCCATCATGAAAAGGATGAATGGATTCAAATTGATAATGAATCATAGCCATTTTAATTATAGGATCCACATCCTCTAATTCCGGATAATTGATATATCTTTCTAGATTACTCATATAATCTCTGATTTCAGATTCACTTTGTGGTGGAGAATGTAAAACCTCTTTTGTCTTAGTATTTAAAATTACCGTGTCTGGAATTTTTCTAATACCTCCAACATTTGGTTCTATTATAGAGTGAATATCAACTATCATATTCGTAGATATATATCCCTTATCTAATAAATTTGAGTATCCAGTTAAAATAGCCTGCCTATAACCAACAACCTCTTTTGAATTAGCATTGTTTGTTTTCAAAGTGATTTCTTTAAAAATTTCATCAAATGTTGTAACGATATTTTCTATTTCGCTTGACTCTTTAGCCTCACCCAAAGTAACTGCATTCAAAATAATATGAGGATTAGGTAAAAGTCTTATTAATCCATTTAATTCACCTAATTTATTATTAGCTTTAGATAAGGCTTTTAAAATATCAACATCATCATAATTATACTGAATTGGTAATTTGTGCATATTAACACCTCTTGCTCAAATTTTATCATTTTTTGTGCACGTTGTCAATGCCTGCACAAAATAGTTTTGTTGTTAATGCTATTGCATTAATTTCATTTGAATTGTCATTTCATAGTTCATAAATCCCTTATATACCATAATTTTATCTTAAACTACATTTTTGTTTTCTTAATTCTATTTTTGGCAGTTCTTCCCAAATTGTTTTTTCAATATATAAATTCCTCTTTTCTTCTGGCAGTTCCAGGCTGTCAATTAAAGAATATCCTAAAACATTATGATATCCATAGGCTGTTTTCCCTTTAGAAATAATAGCTAAATAAGAATCACCTACTAATCTTTTGGTAATTAGTTCAACATCATATAAAATTACAGGAATATTATTTTTTATCAGTGCCATATAAATTTTAATGACATCTAAGCATGTCCAAAAATTATTTCCTGATAATCCAAGATAATAGCCATCATCTTTATCTATAATGTATAAATCTGCACGATAAAATGAACGCCCTGGCAAAATTTCAAATGTATGATCAAAATGATGCTTACTTTCTTTATACCAATTATTAAAGGCTTCTAAAGAATGTTCATCTATTTTACTCAACCCTTGATCTCTGCCGTCTGCATTTTTATAAAACAATTCTTTAGGAGTGATATTATCATCACCTTTCCCTATTGCGTTATAGGCTAATTTACAGATTTCATAATATTTGCTTGAAGTCATATCCTTGATTAAAGATAATTGTTCTTTTGATTGGGACTTTGCTTTTTTGATAAAATCATGAATATCAATACTAGATAATTGGGCAAAATAATTTTTCTTTTGTTCTGGATTGATTTCCCAAAAATCCTTTAATAATAATATTCCTTCACGCAATTCATAATCTAAATTGGTTTGAACATAGTCATTATAGTCTGTTTCTTTTACAAAGCTTACAAAATCTTTAACAATTTCATATGTGAAGTTTACAAGTTCTTCTTTGCTTTCTTCACATCCTCTAGCGTTTAATGGATCCACATTTAAAATGATATGATTGTTGATTGCGATTATATAATACTTTTTATTATCGTAAATCACTTTTCTAAATTCAAAATAATACCAATAGCTTTCTTTAGGATATTCTTCTTCCCAAAACTTTTGATATTCCTCATAGGTTGAAATTTCATAATAATCAACACATTCCTCATAACTATAAAAATCTTTTATACTGCCTTTTTTGGCCTCATAATAGAAGTTAAAATAATAGTCTTCGTCTTTTGCAGCCTGTTTGATATTACTAATTAAATAATCAAACATGTCATCCAATATTGCTATTGTCTTTTCATCTACAATGATTGAATTATAATTATAATGTTTAAATCTATCGATTTTTGGTGCTGCTAATTTTCTCATAAAGACCTCCTATAAATAGTGCAACAAGCTGTCACACTAACTTAATCCTTTTTAATATACTTTCCAAACTCCATCAGGGCGCATTCTTGCAAAGGCTAATAAATGATATACTGCCCTTTTAGCATTTGCTTCTGTAGGCTCCCAATAATCACTTGAAACATCATCAGAAAGTAAATGAATTAAATTCTCAAGAAATTCGAATGTTTGGTAAGCATACTTACCATTAAGATAATCCAATGATAATCCGTTTGTTTTTGACCTATATACTCTACTATAATTATATGTAACTGATAGCCACAATTCTTCTGTTCCACCTATACAATAATTACTACCAAACATTTGGTGCTTAAATGGCAATTTAATAGTTTCTTTGGTGACAGGGTCTGTTAAATAAATACTCCATCCCACAATAATAATCCTCCTATAAATTTTCAAAATCCAACTTGGTATTTTTTTACGCTATATGTAATATTTACATATTTATATTATCATATGTAATAAATATTTTCAAGTGATATTTGCATAAAAGGGGGATAACTTGCATTTATTACATTTTTATATTATAATACATATTAGAAAAAGGGGAATATCATATGGCTTTTAAAGATTCATTAAAAAAACTAAGAATAAGGAATGATTTAAATCAAATAGAATTAGCTGATAAATTAAATGTGAAACAATATGTTGTATCTAGTTGGGAAATAGGACGAAGTGAGCCTTCTATTAGTCAATTAATAGAATTATCAAATATCTTAAATGTCCCGATTGATTATCTATTAGATAAAGATAGAGTTTTAGTATCATCACAGGAAGAGTTTAATATAGTGACAGAACATATGATTAAAGATTCTATTGATGATTTTGAAGAATGTGTTAATGCTATTAGAAAAAATTGTACAGATGAGCAAAAGAAAGAAATTTCTAATATCTTAAAATCTCTTTACAATATCACAAAATGATTTTTACTT
The DNA here is from genome assembly GCA_949840955.1 of uncultured Anaeroplasmataceae bacterium. Taxonomy (GTDB): domain Bacteria; phylum Bacillota_I; class Bacilli_A; order Acholeplasmatales; family Anaeroplasmataceae; genus Pelethenecus. The sequence continues at coordinate 50,012 of CATKXV010000005.1, forward strand.
ATCAGTATAATTCAATTAAAATATATCAAATTAAAAAACGGAAGATTTAACTTTTTTCAAAGTTTTAACTCTCTTCCGTTTTTCTTTATTGCAGGACCTTTTGTATAATCCTGTTCATATTTTTATATTTCTATTTTAAAACCCAATGTCCTGTTTTATCAGAACCAATACGTTCTATTCTTCTTTTCTCTTTTAGAGATTTGATTGTTCTTTCAATTGTTCTTGTAGAAACTTCACATTGAGCAGCTAGATCTTTAGCTGTAATTTTATTATTTTTTTGAATTACAGAAAGAACCACTTGTTCCATATTCGTTAAATCTACACCGACATTTACATCGACATTTACACCGACATTTTCTTTGCTGATTAGTTCAGATTTATAATTGATATGTAAATATCTATTCTTTAGTTCATTCTTTTTACTCAATATTAAATTTTCAAAAAACAAGATTAAGTATTGTTTTGTAGCATAAATCCCTTTAGATAAATCATTATAATTGGCACGAACTAATGCATTTCTAAAATACCAAGAATTATCAGCAAATACCTCATTTCCCACTTTATATCCTAATGCATTCAAATACTTGATGATAAAGATGGCTGTCGTTCTTGTATTTCCTTCTCCAAAAGGATGTATCTGCCAAATGTTTGAAACAAACTCTACAATATGATTAATGAAATTATCCATAGATAAACCTTCATAAGAAAATGATTTTTCCGTTTTAAAATCATAATCTAGTGTAGCAGTTATATTGTTATACGAGGAATAAATTACACTATCTCCATTTAGTATCCATTCTTTTTTGGAAATATTATAATTTCTGATTTTACCAGCATGAGGGAAAATTCCTTCAAATAATCTTTTATGAATAGATAATAATTCAGTTGGTGAAAACTGAAATGCTTTTTCACCTAATATTTTCGCAATACGAGCTGAAACCTTATCTGCTTCTTCTGTTTCATTTTCAACATCTTTCCGTTCTGTTCTTGTTTCATAATAGGCGTTAATTCTAGTCTGAACTGAATCAATACTAATTCTACCTTCAATATGTTCTTTAGCAGTTTGAAGAAGATATTCAGATGTAGAAAGCTTATCAACATCCTGTAAGCCAATAGCTGTTTTCCAAATAAGACTTCTTTCTTTTTGATCTGGTTCACCTTGAATGATATATTCGGTTAGTTCTTTTTCCCAATGCTTTTCCATCTGATGTCACCTTCTTTATATTTGTTATTATACCATTTCTCATAGAATATTGGAATAAAAACTTATAGCACAAAATATCATTTTATCTAAACTTTTTTTGATTTTTTTGAAAAAAGTTTAGATTAGAGTGCATTTTTAAAGCAATTTAATCAGATGATGAGTTATATTGCTTATTGTTTGGAGTTACAAGTACTATAATGAATGAAAACAATATATTTTCTTTTCCCTGTATTTTTAACTACCACTTCTTTTACTAATTTGTTGATTAGGGCATAATCGATTTCCATACCTTCTAAACTATGCTCTAATGAATGAAGGATAGTTTTTTCTCGATTATTGATTTCTAGTGTAAACTGTTCTTTCTTTGCTATCAGTTGTTTCATATTATCTTGAAATACAGCATCGCTAATTAGATTATTCGCATAGCTTTCAAACTCTTTTCTTATTTCTAAATCTACTCTTTTTATTTCTTCTTTTAGTTTAGAAATCTTCGTATGCTTATGCTGTTCAATATTCTTATTTTGAATTGAGATGAGTTGCTTTTTGATATCTTCTTTGAAAATATTCGTTAAATCCTGCAAATAGATTCTTGTCCTACATTTATGACAACAATAGAGGAAATCATTCATTGTTTGAGAATAAGTATAGATCATGTTTTTAGAGCAATGTCCACATCGAATCATATCTAAGAAAGGACTACAATATACTTTTTCTTTTTTCTTAGGTCTGCTTGATCTTATTTCTTGAACCTTTTGAAATATGCTTGGCTCAATAATCGCTGGCAATCCATTTTCTATAATATCAGGATTAGGATTTAAAATTCTTTTCCCTTTTACATATATGTATTTTCGATTAATAATTTTACCGGTATAGCTTTCATTTGTTAAAATCTTATAGATGGAGCAATCTCTCCAGGCAGATTCAGTATTCCTTAAACCAGATTTATCGTTATATTGGTTATAGCGATATTGTCCAGGAGAAATAATATTCTCTTTATTTAATAGTTCAGCAATTTGCTTGGTTGTAATCCCTTGAATATATAAATCATATATTCTTTTTACAACCATAGCTGGTTCCTCATCAACAATTAGATTTTGGTTTTCATCCAAAGTCAATCCGTAGAAAGCACCTAATTTAGAATTTAGAAGCGTAGTTTTTGCTTTAAAGTCAAAGGTGGTTTTAACTTTTCTTTTTATATCCTTTAAATACATTTCATTAAAGATATTTTTAAAGACTGCAAATTCATCCATAATACCTTGATTATCATAATTGTCATCAATAGCAATAAACCTTACATCGTTAATTAAGAAGGTCTCCTCTAGGTATTTTCCTACTTCTAAATGATTTCTTCCAAAGCGAGATAAATCTTTTACGATTATCGTATTGATGAGTCCCTCTTCAACATCTTGCATTAATTCTTTAAATGCTGGACGATCAAAGTTTTTACCACTATATCCAATATCCTTATAGATTTTCACAATAGAAAATTGCTTTAGATTACAATATTGCGTAATTCCCTCGATTTGATGTTCAATAGAACTATGGAAGTCTAAGTTATCACTTCTACTAATTCTTGCATAAATTCCTACTTTGCTTGTCATAATATAACTCCTTTAATACACCAATTCCATAATATTCAATTAAGATGGTCTTGACTGTTTTTCCTTCTTCATTCTTTTCATATATGCGAATGGATTTTACGATACTTTTGAGTAGCTGTTCTTCAAATAGATCATCTATACTTAATATGAAGTCTAATTGTTGCTCACTTACTTTTTCATAAGTATATGGCTTAGTATTCTCTATTTTCGTTTTCAAGATTTTAGATTGACTGAATATATCATCATATTCTTTTTTATAGTCCTTCATCATAGACTCATAAGCCTCATCAGGTAATATTCCTGAAGTATAGGTATCTAACAGCTTTTTCATTAAATCGGTTAGGTGATTTAGACGCTGTTCATATTTTGTGTTTTCTTTTTGATAAATGGCGATTTGATCGTTATTTTTTTGTTGATTTATCTGATTTAATTTAGAAAGGAGTCTTTCTTTAGGAGCAGTTGAAATAAAGCCTTGCAAATCCTTAAAATCTTTCAAAATTAAATCTTGTAAAACAGTTAAGGGAATATAGTGTCCTCCACAGCCTTTTGTTTCTTTAGCACAATAAAAATAATGCTCTTTACTTCTGGATTGTCGTCTAAGAATTATTTTTCTTCCACAATCTCCACAATAGAGCAAGTTAGAAAATTCTTTATGTTCTCCTCTTGAGGCTCTAAATCTGGAGTTTCTGATTTCTTGAACCACATCAAACATTCCCTTGGATATAATTGCTGGAAAACGATTCTCTATTTTCATAATCTTGGATGGGTCATTGGGAACCAATTTTTTACTTCTAAAGGTTACCTTTCGTTTTTTAAAATTGATAAGTGTACCAACATAGATTTCATTTGTAAGAATACTATCTAGCTTCCAGTAATCCCAAGCGTATTTCTTTGCCTCAGATATGGATTCATATTTATCTTTAAATACATTCTTTTTAATATAGTTATAATATCCTGGAATATAGACCTTATTCTTTTTCAAGGTATCAATAACTTCTTTAGCAGGGATTTTATTATATATGCTTTTAAAGATATATTTGATGACTTTGGCTGCTTCTTCATCAATTTCAAAATCAAAAGAATCTTTAGCTTTTACATAACCATATGGAGCAAAGCCTTGAATTAAGTTTCCTTTTTTGGCTTTTGTATTAAAGCTGAATTTTATTTTCTTTGAAATATCTTTAGCATACCATTCATTAATAATATTTTTAAAGGGACCAAAATCATTTTCACCCTCTAATGTATCTAGGGAATCATTTACCGCAACAAACCTGATATTGTGTTCTGGAAAATATTTTTCTATGTAATATCCACTATCTAGATAATTTCTTCCTAAACGAGATAAATCTTTAACTACAACACAGTTTAAATATCCTTTTTCAATATCAGAGATCATATCCTTAAATGCGGGTCTATCAAAGGATACTCCAGAAAATCCATCATCAATATAAACCTTATGTAAAAACCATCCTTGGCGTTTTACATAGTCGGTTAGGCTTTCTTTTTGACTGGTGATTGAGTTAGATTCTGTTCCTTTATTATCATCTTTAGAAAGACGACAATAGATACCAACATTATACGCTTCTATTAACTTCTGGTGGTGGTTCCGTTCTAGATTCATCTATAATCATATCCTCCTGTTCAAAAAGATACTCCATTATTTTTTCTAGTAAGGTAGGCCCATGGGTTGAAAAGGTCCTTTCTACTTTATATTCTGTTTTATTAGGCATAAGCTTTCTCCATTCTTGTACATTATTTTATGCAGGAGAAAGTTTGTCCTATGTTTTAAACCTCTTCAATATTGACTTAAGAATAGATCAAATTCATCATATCTAAAAGACGGTTTAGTTTGCGTTCAGGGGGCTATTAGTATAGCCCCCTTCAACTGCAAGGACTAAACCTTGATTTTTTACCAGATAGATTTATGGGTTATCCATAGGTATAGATTCTCCTTTTCTTTTTTCAATCTATACTGGAAAATAATTTATTTTTGTGAAGTATAGTTTTTGAAAAAAGTCATTAAATATAAGAGATGATTTCTTATGTCTAATGAAGATTGGTTTATTTATCAAGTTATAGGGAAGAAACTTATGGTCTTCTTCTTTATTGTATTGACCCGAACCTAGTGCCTCTTATTTACTACTTAGCATGAATACTAAGAAATAATTAGTCCTCCCCCAAAATAGAGATTTTGCCTATATTTGAAAAGCCCCTGCGTAAACGCAAGGGCTAAGATTTTTATGATTCTTTAAATTGTTGTCTATATAATTTTATCTATATTTTTTTAACTTACTCAAAACCTCATCATTTGTATTTACATCCCATTATTTATTTTTATCCTTTAATATGATTTTACTTTTAAATAAAACATCAATAGTTCATTGATAATTAACTTTAATTATTATAAATGTTCTCATCTAAAAATACACATTCTGAATAATTTGGCCGTGTAATTGTTAGCCCCATAACTTTTAATCTTGTTATACACCCTAACAAATCACTTAAATAATTTTTTATATTTTTTCTAAAAGGTTTAGGATTGTTTGAAAAAACATTATGAATTGCACTAGATAATTCGCCGAAATAAGCCAATTTATTCTCCTTAGTAGTAAGATATTCAATCAACCATTTATATGAACGAAGTGAATATAATTCAAGGATATCTGTATGTAAGTCCGGAAAATCTTCAGGAAATAAACATTCAATTTTTTTATTTTTTAGTTTATGATTGTAATAATTGATAACCTTTGAATCATCCAGATTGCTAGTGATGTAGTCAAATGTTTCTTGATCAAGTAAGTTTGCATCTTTATATAACGTGATTATTTTATTATATGCTTCATCATCAATTTCACCATATGAAGATAATTCTTTATTTGGATTATTGCTTAATCCCATACCATTATTTGTAATATTAGCAGAACCCCAAATAGCTTTAATCTTATCAAAAATGAAAATCTTAGCGTGAATTGTAAAATCATAATATATCTTCCAATTATTATTTTTACAGTACTCAAATAATTCTTTGTCAGTCGCACCTGAAGAAATATCACTCGGTAAAAATCTAATCAGTATTCTTTTAGTCACTCCATCATTTATGCACTCATCAATTTTTTTTAAAGTACTAACCTTGCAATATGCTGTTATAAAATTTATGTAATCTTTAGCGTTACGGGCTTCATTCAATACTGCATTAAGTATTTCATTACTAATTAAATATTCCATTATTCGTTACTCTTTAAATATGATTTTAATAATAAATTCAATGAATCAATAATCTTTTCAACCACATCATTAGCTTCATATTTATGTAATGATTTAACTAGTGCGGCCAAAAATAATTCAAATACGACTTTCATAGATTCATTACTAATAGCCTCTATTACAAACCGTTGATAAAATTGATGGTCTTTATTTACATATATTCTTAATACTCCAAGAATATCTTCGTAATCTAAGAATGGACTTCTTGGACCTCTATTTTCATACTTGATTCTAGTATTAGAATCTAGGTATTGTTTTATTTGTTCGTCAGTCAACTCATCTACTTCTGTCAAAAAGCCTTCCTGAGTTAATTCTGTCTTTATTGTCTCGACGATATCGGGAGTAAATGAAGTTGGTGTTTCAGAAATATTCGGAACAGCAATCTCATTATTTTCCTCTTCTGCTCTCTTTATAGTTTCTGAAGTTGCAGTAGTTGTAGTTGTTTTATTTTTATCGCTTCTACTACCCTTTCTTCGTTCTTGATTCTCAGTATACATTTTATTTATTGTATTCTTTACAATGGTTTTTAACTGCAACCACATTGGCTCATTATTTTCGTAATCAGCTTCATCATCAACTGCATGCAAGCTTACTTGTTGTTTATTATTAGATATACCAAAAGCCTCATCTAAAGCTGCGGTAAAGGATATCTCACATCCCCACCAACGATGGTGTGGAAGGTTATTATCATCAAAATAATCAAATTTTCCAAAATCAATTTCTCTACCCTGACGAACAATTGAAATACCCATATTTCGTTTAGTAATTTTACCATATGGCAAACTACCTGGTTCTCTTTTTATATAATTCTTGCTATAATATTTCTCTTTTACGATTGAAAATCTAATTGTAACAATAGAAGTTTTTCTTTCACCATTTTTATCAAAATAATATACTTCTTTTTCGACAATTCCATCAGTATTATCAGTGTCGCCAAAAGGCTCAAATAATGATTCTGTATATCCTGTATTTTCATTATATTTTTGACAATATGCATCTGAATCTGTCATTGTTTCTTTTACACAATACTGTGTTTTTTTCATTAAAAATAATGGATCGTTTGGCAAAATTCGTTGGAATGTGCCATAGTCATTTATTTCTACTGTTGAAATCTCAATTTTATCTTCATTTAAAAGCCATCTATATTTCCTACCTAAATCTTCTTCAAGATTTCTTCTACATGTAGACCATCTTTGTGGTTCAAGTTTGTCACACTTTGGCCATACCACTAATGTACCATGTTTGGAAAAGTCATAACTTTTATTTTGATCCCTAAAATTAACAAATTGTTTATATCTCTCTGGAATCAAAGCGCTATAGGGCCCACATATTTTTGATTGTTGAGAAGAGGAAACCAAATCCAAATCAATATACACACATTTTGCATTTTCAATTCCATCAGTCCATGAATAGACTTCAACTCTAGGTGAGGCATAATAGGAAGCTTGAGGCAACCCTACACCAAATCTACCAAAACCTGTTCTTTCTCTTCTAGTTGAAAAACCAATTTGAAGACACTTAGATAAAACGTCATCATTCATTCCATTCCCATCATCTAAAACAGCATACTCAACAATTCTATTTTTTCCATTAATAGCACCTTCTGTTCCTATTATAAATATATTCTTAGCATTTGTATCCTCTTCAGCACTATTATCTACTAATTCTGCTAATGCATTGTAAATTGATCTGTATCCAGTATTTCTAATCCCATCAGCTAATGTTTCTAATTTATATAAATCAGCACCTGTATTTAAATTTTCTTCCATAATTTTAACCTCCAAAATATTGATCAAAATGCTTAAATGCATCTTTTTCATTATATACATCTAAATTTTCTTTAACATCAATTAATTTACTAACTGAATTTCCACCCATCTTTTTTCCTCTTAATCCCCTGCCAATCATCTGACTGTACAATATAACAGACTTAGTTGGTCTAGTAATAAATACACATTGTATATTAGTTGAATCAAAACCTGTAGTTAAAATATCAAAATTAATGATGATATTAACTTCACTATCTCTGTTTTTAAAATCTGCAATGGCTTTTTTTCTCATAGACGTTGGCATTTCACCATACACGAGAGAATTGGGAATATCTTCTAAACTCAAATATGCAGATAGCATTTTAGCGTGGTCAACTGAACAAGCAAAAACAATTGTTGGAATCTTTCTATTATTTAATTCTCTTAATTTTTGAAGAATGACTAAATTTCTTTGTTTATTAGTAGCAATCTTATTTATTAAAGACAAAGTATAATCTTCTGAATTATTTTCAAACTGAATCTTTAATGCTTCTATGATTTCATGGGTAGGAGTAAAATTTAGTTCCTCTTTTTCTAATTTAGACAAGTATCCTCCTTCCTGGAAATACTCAATCAGATTGTCTATTTTCTTTGCATTCAATGCTTCCATTTGAGGCATACTTATAGCATTAACAACATTAATATCAATTTGTATAATTCTGTTCCAAAAATCAGCGAAACGTATATTCCCAATTGAATACTCAGTGCTTCGCCCTGGAGTTGCTGTTAATCCAATAAAATTAAGTTTTTTATCTTTAGGTTTAGTAAAATCATTAACAACTGATAAGGTTTCCTTAGCTCCTATTTTATGACATTCGTCATATATTAATAAATCTGTTTGGAAAACTAATTTATTATATAAATCTGAATTTCTCATAGCTTGTAAGCCTTGAATTGTATAAAATATCACTCCATTTTGGCAACGAATGGCATCTTTCCCCCAACTTTTCTCAACATTTATGGGGAATGTCCCCAAATGAGACCACACATCTCTAAATGTATCAAAGGCTTGTTGTAATAATTCATTGTTGTGAGCCACCCATAATACTAATCCATTGTTATTTATAAAATTCAAATAATGCGAAACGACATGCATAGTTGTCTTTGTTTTACCAGTTCCAGTTGGCATTTGAATTAATACCCTTCTACCTATAGTTTGCTTTCTTTCCAATTCGTATATTGCTTGCTGTTTAATAAGATATTGGTAATCAAACAATTCATAAAATTTTTTTCCAGGATTAATTTGACCAATGACTTCAAGGGTTTGTTCTTGATAAGAATCTTCAAATTCATAATCTGGACAATTTAAAATTTCAAAATATCTTCGATAGAATGAATTATTTGCAAAATTCTTTTTAGAAGCTTTTTTTGCCAATTGTTCATAATCTACTACATTAGTATTTAGTAATTCCTGAAGAATAGAAATATCTACATGCTGATAATAATTTTCTCTAAACTTTTTGTTTTTAAATAAGGAAAATCCATCTGATTTAATTAAAATATCAATTAATGCAGCTTTTTGAAATGAATTTTCATCAGATTCCCACTCGATAATCTGATCATATCTATTACCCAAAAGATTGATAATATCCGTTTTGGAAAACTTCTTTAGGACTGATTTGAATTTCGAATAATCCATTATAACACCTCCAATGCATGAATCAACTCATCTACATCATTTTTTGTATTAAATATACCAATACTTATTCTGACTGTTCCTGCAAATTCTTTACACCCAATAAAATCATGAATATAAGGGGCACAATGATAACCAGTTCTTACACATATATCAAAATCTTCTGATAAAATAATTCCAAGTTCATCAGCTTTATATCCTTCAACATTAATACTAATTATACCACATGGAACATAGTTATTTGGTAAATAAATTTTAACATTTGACAAAAGTGATAATTTTTCTAACAAATATCGGGTTAATTCTTGCTCTTTTTTCTCAAAATCATCTGACAATAAATAATCTAAAGATCTATTTATGCTAAAGATTCCAATTGAATTTAAACTGCCTGCTTCATATCTGTTAGGTGACTCTTTAGGCATATCAATGTTTAATGAATCAGATCCAGTGCCACCAACTTTAACTATCTTAAGTGGAAAATTTGAAATATTAATATAGCCAGCTATTCCTAACACAGCATATAAAGATTTATGCCCTGCAAAAACCAAGAAGTCAATATTGAAAGGATTGACCTTATAAATGCCAAATCCTTGGGCAGAATCCAATACATTTATAGTGTTAAATTTTTTCCCCATTTCAAATATTTTTGTATATGGGAGCTCATACCCAGTAACATTGCTAATATGACTAATGATTATAGCTCTAGGCTTCTTTAAGACTAACATATCATTAAATTTTTGTTCATCAAGTAACCATGTTTTTGAATCAAATGGTATAATCTCTATATTTGCTCCAGTATTAACTACAGTTCTTACTATAGCATTATGGTCAAAAGGCGAAACAAAAACTGTGTCACCTTTTTGTAAGTCTAAGCCATAAACTATATTATTTAATGACTCTGTTGCAGAGGATGTGAATACTACATTTTCTTTCTTAGCAAAGATTACTTTAGCAATTTTTGAGCGTGTTTCTTCAATCATTTTGAATGTATCTCTTGCTTGTTTATAACCTCCTCTACCCGAATTAAATGAATACTCTTGAAGAGCAATTGAAACAGCATCATAAACACATTTAGGCTTTGGGTATGTTGTTGCTGCATTATCCAAGTAAATCACAATTCATCACCTCATTAAATCAGATAGCATTTTTTTCAAAATCAAAGCTTTTTCTTCATTTGAAACAGCTTCGCCATATGATTCAAAATCATCTTTCAAATTATCATATAAAGTATTTCCAAGCGCTGAAAAAGTAACATTATCATTAAGAGTTTCGAAATTACTTTTATTAATTTCGTTATTTTTCTTTTCCTCTACGATTTCTTTAAACTTCCTTAAGATATCTAAATAATCATTTTTCTTCTGCATATTAAAATCACTAAGTGTTAAATTAACACAGGCATTTGTAAGAGTATTAATTGCATCTATATTAGAAAAAGGCAAATTGCACATAGCATGATAAATTTTCTTTTCAAAGTCCTCAAAAATAATCTTATCAATTCCATTCTGTCTTGATACCCATAATTCAACATTTGACTTTAGAGAACCATCACTATAACTAAATATTGTCTTAGTTTCTTGAATCATTTCCTCATAGAAATTTTTAATTCTTCTCTTATATCCGTTAATTACATTCTTAATCGAATTAGATATTAAATCTAAATCAATTCTTAAGCATTTTGACAATTCTTCAAAAATAAATTCATAGTTATTAATATTATTTTTCATAAATAGATTTTTAAATGCCATTTCAATAGAATTCAACGATAAAATATTATCTCTTTTATTACTTTTTAAGATTATTGGTTCCAAATTAGATACATGAAATCTTATATTGTTCACTAAAGTATTTAAATCAATCTTAAAATTATTGACTTTAGTAACATTAAAGATTTCACATAATTCAGAGAACATCTTTAATTTGGCATTATTAATGGATGCATAATTAAAATAATATCTTTCAGGGTTATCAACTATCTTAGCTAGATTTATAGCATCAAGTACTATTTCAGCATTCTCATTATATAGAATGATAGTTTCGATACTCTTTTCGCTTTTAATAGCTAACTCACTTACCGCTTTTGCTAAAAATAAAGGTATAATCCCTTTTCTCATTCCATAAGGTGATGATTTTAAAGTGTTTATTAATTCAGCAAATGATACTTTTTTTGAATTTGAAGCTAAAATAGTTTGCTTAATTAATTCAATAACATTGTCTTTTCCTACAGCACAATTAAAACTAGCATAAATAGTCCCCTCTTGAGAGGTAGATCTTACTTCAAGCTTTTCATCATTTAAAATACTATCTACAACTGTATTTCTTGCTTTAGTCGTAACTCCAGATAACTTATTTTTATTTATCAGTTCATTATTGAAAATAACAGTATTTGGATAATAATTCATTAACGTTAAGTTTATACACGTCTTTAGTTGTTCACTATTTGAAACTTTACAATAGCATTTTGCATTGCTAAAATAATTATCTAAATATTGCTGAATTTGAGTATTAGCATCCTCTACCAATATTTGCATTGCTTCAACTGCTGAATTTGAAAATATTTTTCCTTTAGTACTAATTAATTCTTTAGCAGAAAAAACCATCTTTATTTTTTCAATTACATAATCATCTATATTTTTGGGATTAATTCTAAAAATTATATTTGAAGAATTTTTATCTAACAATTCCTTAATCTGTGAATCTCTTATTTTCAAATCATCAATAATATCAAAAATCAAACCATCAGAATAATTTTTAGATTTTTCCTCCTTATAATATTCATCTAATGATGATAATAAACTAATCTTTGATGATTCTATATAAATGCATTTATAGAATCGAGTCATTTTATAAATAAAATTATACTCATGAGAAACTACGTATTTAGAATCATTAAACTTCATCAATAGTTCACTAATATCAGCATTAGCATATTTTGTTTCTGCTAGTTCTGATATCATTCTATTTAGATTAGAGTCAGCAATTATCTCAAATTCAATTGTATCATTGTTAAAGTTTTTTTTCAAAATGCCCTTCTTAATCAAAATATCTATTTTTTCTGAAATGATATCCTCTGGCATATTTAAAGATAAAGCTATATTTTTTACTGAGGTATTAAATCTAATTTCATCATTTATTATCTTTATTATAGCAATGGATTTTAGAATGGAATGAATAATTTTATCCAATCCATTATATGAGTCATTTTCATATATACTTCTTTTTAGTGATTCAACTTTATAATAAAAAGCTTTATATTCGTCATTTGATTTAATAATGCTTTCAAAGTAGTCATAAATTGAATCAATATTTATCAATCCATCTTCATTCGTTTTATTGTTAATGAAAAATCTAAAACCGCTCTCATCAGCATCAGATAAATATGTAAACAATGTTCTCTCATTTTGAGCGATTTTTTCAGACACTTGAATTAAAGCATATAAAGTTATTGGATTAAACGGATAACCATTTTTGATTATATAATCAATTTGCCTTTTATCGTAGAATACTCCAATAGAATATAATTCATTAATGAACTCATTGCTGGATTCTTTAAAAATCCGATTTAATTCATTATACTGTTCGTTCTTACTAAATGCAGAACAAATCAATTCATAGTTTTCATCTAATGATCTATCAAATCTAATCTTTTTAAATCTTTCAGAAACTTGCTTAAACTTATCTATAATATTTTTATCTTTAGAATATAATGCCATATCCTTATGAATAACACAACAAAAATGCATTTGTGACTCTAGTGATGAATTGTTACATACTTCACTCAATGTTTGAATTTTATTTAGTTTAATTGAAAAATTAGCAGTTTGATTTTCTAAAAAAGAGCCAAATTCATCAAACACGATAAAAATGCCTGCATAACCTCTCTTTCTAATTTGATTTAAAACATCCTTGTAAACAGGAACGATATCATCTGTAGCATAAGTTTTATAACTTATTCCATGATTAATGCAACTAAACAAATCTAAAAACTTCTTGTATCCATCCACATCATATTTTTTTAGCATAAAAATAAGCTGATTTAATGAAATTTGAATATTTGAATTATTACAACACTCTAAAATCCTAGGATCTGAATCAACATTTTTTTGCCAAATAGAAACTATTTCTAACGCTTCTTTAAATGTAGAACGTGGAACGATATCAGTTACACCCTCAGAATCAAGAGCATTTTTTATTGAAATCAAGAAATTTTTATTCATATCATCATAATAGTTATTATTAATGACAACTGGAAGCAAAAATGTTTTTTTATTTTCTAAATCAAGAAGCATATTAAACAATTCTTCATCTATCAATTTGATTTTATTTAATAAAATATTTAATACATTTTTATTTGTTCTCTTCGATAAAAGATAACAAATAATAAGCATTAAGTACGATTTTCCTTTTCCGTATGGTCCCTCTAGTATAGTTGATCTAAAATTGCATTTACCTAAGACACACGAAATATAACTTTTAATAACGTCGCATAAATCTCTTGTTGGTATGAAATTTTTAATCTTATCATGATTATTCAAATCATAAAGCAAATTAATTGATGATTTGAAATCTTTATTAATACTTATACAATCTTTAAACTTTACTAACATATTTCTCACCATCATTCAAACATTTCATAATTAAACTCTTTAATAATTTTAGCTGTATTAAGTCCTGCAGTTCTTGTCATATAAATAAGATTATTCTTCTTCATTTGCTCCAAATATAAATAAAAACTAGACTTAGTTAAATTAAAAATATTTAAAGGATTATCATCTAAAGAAAAAACATCCTCTATGTTAAATTCATCATTTATATTGTAATCATTTTGTTTTAAGCATAATATAAGACCCAAAAACACAACTTTATAACTTAATCTAATAAACTCTGGTTGTATACGGTAATACACTTTGCCACTACCTAATGATAATAATTTTAGACTAGCTAAAGGACAATTCATATTATCTTCAGGATTGGAATGATCATCATTAAAATATGATCTAATGGCAACATCAATATCAGATTTCAATGACGAATCAGAAGTGATAATTACACCGTTATTAAGAAAACTATCTTTGATAATATCAAAAAGATATTCTTTTTCAAATTTTGAATATTTTAAATTGAAAATTTTATTTAAAACAGGAGCATCATTGTGGTTTGTAACTAAATGGGTATGAATAAGCCACCATGAATCTATCCTTTCTAAGTAATTATCATGTTGCCTCAAATAGTTGCCAAATTCAGTTAAGTACGGCATTTTACCAATAGGAAAAATAGCAATTTGTGTTGCCTCTAACCAATAACGCAATGATTTAACCATATTTGTACCAATTCCTAAAATGCCAGTTGCATCATTTTTGGAAAAAATGTTCTTTTCATCATTTATTAAATTTAAAGCTTTTTCTAGCCATCCTTCTCTAATTGAAAATGTCTCATGTCTTTTCAATTTAATTCCTTTTACTTTTTCCATATTAATCTTCCTTTTTCGTCCTTAAAACTTTATTGATGTAACATCCATTTTGGAAATGTTTAACACACTCCAAGCACCCAATACATTTATTAGAATCAATTGAGTAAAATATAGAATCATTTGAAACATTACCCTTTTCTGTATTAAAAACCTTTATTGCGTCGTGCGTACAAACTGCTTCACAATAGGTGCATCCAATACATGTCTGATACTTGTTAATCTGATTTTTTAATAACATTTCAACATTCTTTTTTATTCTAAAAATTTTACTATCATCAACTACTGTAATCTTTAGCAAATCAGTTCCTTCTCTACCAGAAAGTTTTAAAACAGGCATATTTGTTTTCTTATCCAGTACATATACCTCGTTTAATACTTTTTTACCAATCTCGAAATTTAACTTGCCAAACGGAATAAAAAACTTATATAATTCAGGTCCAATAGTTTTAGTCAAATTAAAATTGTAAGTATTGTCCTCTAAAACACAAGGTTTGAAAGTAACAACACTATTTTTACTAATTTCAAGACCATTTCCGCCTTGCCTCTTTTTCCACTCACCCTCATCAATATAAGTTTTCCAGTCTGGCTTACCAATACTTTTTGCAAACTTATATAAGATATTTCTAAATTTATAATATTCATCGTTCATATAAATAGATGATAAATATTCACTCCACGCACTATTATTAGGGCAACACCAACACCCCACTCTTGAAAAGCCTTGTTTATATGCGTCATTAAAATCTATGTTATTAGAAAGAATATATAGCCAAACATCAAAATCCATCCAATCAATAATAGGCTCAACAGCAATTTGTTTTTTTATTTTTGAATCGTTTGATTCTCGATCGTATTTATTTCTAGATGCTGATTCATTTCTTCTAATGCCTTGAAATGTAATCAGTTGTTTAACATTCTTAAATGTTGAATCAATTTTTTTTGTAATTGCACCCGTCTTAAAAATAGTACAGCACCATCTCATCATTCTAGCAGGAGGTCCTATTAGCTCACATAAATTATTAAAATCCTGATCTCTATTTTTAGCAGTTAATAAAGGAATATTAGGATGATTAATCCTAAATCTCTTAATATACGTTTCTGATGTAGGATATTCTAAAGTTGTATCACCATAAATGTGTATTATTCTCTTATTAGACAAAGCGTTAATTACAAGGTCACTAGTAACTGTGCTATCTTTTCCACCCGAAAAACTCACAAACATTTCAGACTCATCTTTATCCTTTGCAATATATCGAATGTATTCAATTGCTTCATATGTAATTGAATTCAATCTGGAACGATTAATTTTACAAAAATTAATAACACTTTCGCTTTTCATATAAGAATCAATATATTTTTTATTCTTATCACTATACTTTTCAAGTTCATTAATAACATTCAAAGGATCATTAGCATTTCTCAATTCTTTATAAGAAAGTGTCATTTTTTTACCATCAACTATGTATCTACTTCCGCCCACATTCCATATAGAACTATTAGCAAACTTAAAAGGTTCTTTTAACAACACCTCAAGCAATAACCTTTCTTCAGGAAACACAGGACGAAGATCAGTTCCTATATAATCACAGTTACTTCCGCAACAATTACATTTTTTCTCAAAACTAGGAGTGTTACATATAGAGCAATAAAATATCTCTGTCTTTACTAAATCCGTTCTACTATTACAAATAGGGCAAATGCTTGTTTCACATTCTAAATTACACTTTTTACATAAATATTTAATCATGTTGAACAACCCCTATCCTAGAGTTTGGATAAATCAAATAAAATACATCTTGTAATATCCAAATACTATATTAATATTATAACAAATGTATTATTATTTTTCTATAATAAAATAAATTATTTTCCTCATCTGTTCCACAGTTAGTCGTAAAAAATTTCATTGATATAGACTCTTTCTTAAAAAACTTAAATGATTCAAAAAAAAACAAACTAATCACTCAGTTTATTTCTATTGATAATTTCAATTAACTCATCTAATGTTTTATCATAATTTACATTTTGAATTCTATGAATCATTCTGTGACAATTAGAACAAAGACATATTAAATCAATATCAGGATTAATTATCTTTTTTCCTTGAAGAAAGAGAGGACTCAAATGATGAATTTCAATATATTTTTTCCCAATACTCCATAATTCTTTTCAAAGTTAAAACCACACGCTTGACAACTTAAACCATGAATCAATATTGCATTTTTTCTATTTCTAGAATTTCTTTCGTATTCGATATTTTGCGAAAGTTTTGCAGTTCCATCATAAAATGACTCAGTATCTTCTAAAAAATAATCATCATCAAGATTGCTTAAAGCATCAATAACATAATTATTATCATCAACTTTTCTAAAAAAAAATAGCCATTTCATTTGAATTATATTGTAAGAAAATAGATGCGAGATCCTTATACCATGCTAAAATTGAACGATTTGATGAATCATTTTTTACAGAAATATATCCTTTATATTTTTTCTCTTGAAAATACAAATTTATTTTTTTATGTCTAAAAGAATAGTCTATTCCAAAAAAAGCACAGACATCTTTTTTGGGTAATCCTGTACTATTTCTATCAAAAAAAGTCTTATCACAAGTTTTAATAGCCACTTTAGAATTTACATCTACTGTCCAAGAATCTCTTTTTATACCATTTTCATGAATGTAATTATTCTCTTTCATAACATCCCTTCCATATATCTTTGATTGATTTCAAATACTTTTGTCAATTACTATAGAGAAAAGAAACTGACAAGGATCTAAAAATGCACTTTTTCAATATTTCTGTAATTTTTTCTGTTCAAAAATTTAAACTTTTCTGCCTAAGTAAACTACAGCTATTGGAATGTGTCTAATTTAATCTATATTGAAATCTATTATATTTATTCATTTTGAGAGTGTCTAGAGTTAAGTCCTTTTGATATATCTAATATATTCAAATCCAACTTAACAGTTGACATAGATATAAATTGTATGCCTTTAGCATTACACAAGTCTGATAAATATTTGTAAGCAATATCAAAATTCTTATCGAATGGTTCATTAATGCCGTCAACTATGATAACAGGAATTAGTGGTAATGAAGGAAATTCATCTTTAATAAATAAATGAAGTCCTATGAAAGTAATAATCTGCCAACAAGCTTGTCTCGCCTTTGAACCAGGTATAAATTCTACACTCCTAACATACTCTTCTTCTGAACCAATAATTTCTTTTTCAATTCCAATGGTTTCCATCTTCATTGGAATAAATTCTAACGAAAAATCTCTACGTTTTAAATCCTCATCTACAAAAGATAACTCTTTTGGCATATTCAAATAATACTTTGTTAAAAATTTATTAAGTTTATGTGATTTTGATGCACCTATTAATTTCTTTTTTGCTTTAATCTCGAAATCCAATTTTTTCTTTGCCTCTAATAACGAATCATAGTTATCGTTAATAACTATCTTATCAAATTCAGAAAAAAGATACTTTAATTGATCGACAATTCTGCCAGTTTCATATTCGTTTCTTTCAGATAATGAGTTCATTGTTTTTTCAATCAATAAATCAATTTCTTTTTTCTTAATTATTATTTTATTTATGGACGACTCATAATCTTTCATAGATAAAATATCTTTTTCTGTTTTCAACTCACCCAAAGTCTTTTCAATACTATTGTAATATTTTTGATATTCCTCATTTTTTTCTATCGAATTCTTTAGGAGTTGCAACAAAGTGGAATTTTTTTGATTTCTTGACCACATTAGATCTCTTTGTTTTGAAAATGTTCTTTCAATTTGAATTTGATTATTTAATTGATTGCTTACTTTTAATAAATAATTTAATTCTTTATTTACAGGCTGCTCAACACTATTTTTTTCACCTTTAAGAAATTCGCTAAATATTCTCTTATTATCATTCATAAAATCACTAACTTGTAAATTTAATTTAGCCATTAATGTAAATATTTCTTTACTTATAAAATCGCGTTTTTGAACACTATTTAGCATCTCATCCAATTGTCTATTCTTTTCATCTCTTTCTTTTTCTAGATTAGAAAGCTCAATTAATTTTTCGCTATCAAATAAAAACTGCATTTGCCTTCTAATTCTTCTAGCATATCTAAAATCATTAGGGAATAAATCAATGACATTACCAAGAGCATATTGATCAATAAAATTTAAATAAGAAAAAGCTCGATATGTTAATTTCTCATCAACTACCTTTTTATATAGTTCAAAACAATCATTATTTGCAATCAGCATTGACTGAATTTTTTCTTTATATAAACTCAAGTCAATTATCATATAATTATCACTATCACTTAATTTATAATAACACTCATTTGATTTATTTCTCATAAAATATACTTTTTCATTATTATCAACTACTAATGTTATGGAATAGACATTATCTAATCCTTGCAAATTCCATACTAGTTTTTCGTCATATCCTTTTTCAGAACCAAGCATAAAATACAAAATTTTAAATAATACACTTTTACCTACATTATTAGGACCATATACTAATGTAGAATCATCATTAAAAATCAAAGTATCAACATTATCTAATAAAATTTTTTTGATTTTAAACATTACTTAATACCTCCTGAATAAAAGAAATTAATGATAAGGAACTAATACAAGATAATATTTCCGATATATTATCTTTATTTAAATATTTATCTTGAACATAATCTAGATTTGTTTTCTTTATTATTTTGTCATCGAATACTTCAATAAAGCCATTTTTTTCAAGAATATTTACAGATTTAAAAATATAATTAAAATCATAGTAATTTGAAAATAAAATACTATGCAAATGCTCAAAAAAACCATTTAAAAGATTCCTATCATTCTTTCTTAATTCAATATTTGACGACTGATAATGAAGAATAAGACAAGTCACTCCTATTTTAAACAAAGAACAAATATTATATTTTTCAATACATGTGCAAACTATATTAAAATATTGAGAAAGTTTAATTAATTCATTTCTATTTTGCATTTTCACCACACCAATCAATAAATTTATCGTCCTCTGCATCATCACTTGTTAAAAATATATAACATCCCTGATTAAACTCTTTATTTATTAAGATCCTATTGTCGATTTCAGTATCAAGTGTATTTATAAATACATCTCTAACATTTTGATAAATTTCAGTTTTCTCTAAATAATTACAATTGGCAGTTTCCTCTATTCCGCTTACTAAAATGTTTTTTTCTATGCCCAAATAAAAATCTCTTAATTCTTTATAATATAATTCGTTGGTTAAGTATTTAGCAACTATCTTATCATTACTATATATTTTTTTTAAAAAAATAGTTTCTCTTCTAGTAGAATAGTCTTCTAAAATATGTGTTTTATTATTTTTAAAAGTATAATAATCTAAAGTAAATTTGTTATCATCTATACTTTTAATTGTAACATATCCAATATTTTGAAACATTACATGTTCAATTTTAAATGCCTCTTTTTTTATTATAGATTTTTCAATTGCATCATTAATCAAAGAATAAAATAGTTCAAATCTACTTCTTTTAGCATATTCAATACATAAATCCGTTCCAAAAAAAGGAATAAAATTATTATAGGAATCATCATCCAGTTCTCCAACTTCCTTTTTTTCACATTTAAATTTATTATAAATATATTTTAAGTCATGAATAAAAACAATTAAATCTTTAAGATTTTGGAATTTATTATATTTTAAATAAGTTTTATAAATAACTGCTTTCAAATTATGCTTTCCACTTCTCACGTAGGCATTAATATCTTTAAAAATTTCTCTTATAATACGCTTATTACTATACAAATCATTCAATTCAGAATCCACATACAAAATATATTCTACTTGTCTATCTTGATTTAACCAATTGGCAAAAACATGCTTCAATGTGGTAAAACTTACATTTCCTGTTTTACATTGTATTAAGTGACTATTTATTAAAGTACCAGTTAAATAATCTTTCTCATTATATGCAACATCATCATATTGCTCATAGTAAAAAATAGTATCAGGCTTCATATTTTTCAGCAATTGATTAATAAAAACTTTTCTTTGATACACAAAGCCATATTGCGTAATTATTCCAGTATCTTCCATTATTATTCACCCTAAAATTTATAGTTAACATCATTATACCATTTTGCTAAAAGAAGATAAAGAAAAAATTCAAATTTCCACAATTTATAATTCATGTTTATTTTTCAATATAGCTTCAATCAAAAAATTATTGAACTTTAATTAATACACTCATATAGTATTCATAATTTTTATATAGTCTAAATCGAATAAAAAAATATGTTGAAAGAATTCCAAAATGACAGTTTTCTCATTTTGGCGTTTTACCCAGTTAAGTTGACTACTACATGTGTATGATAATTTGTATAATGAGGAACATCCTCAACATTACAAGTTTGCACTACCTGATTGCATTGCTGATAGGTGGGTGCACAGGTAGGACATCCATCGTTTCCACCACATCCACAGGAATTAAAATTTGTGCCTGTGAAATTCATTTTTTTACCTCCTCACCTATAATATATGAATTCAATTAAGAAGTGAATAGGCTAAAAAGAAAAAGCTCATAAACTTTATGAGCCAACTTTTGTTCGGATTCTTATTTTAGCCTTGGCAGGATATTTTGTATCCTCCGTTATAATAACTTCCTTAATCTCGTCTGCTTCTATAAAGCCAGATTTCGGATTCTTTACTGAATCTATTGAACCTCTTATGGTTGCTTCTACTGAAGAATATTCAAAGGATAAGTCTGTTGCTTCCATTTCACAATCAATCAGCTTTAAATTCTTGCAGTAGCATAAGGGCTGGGTTCCTATAATCATGCAATTAATTAAGGTCAGATTTTCTGAATACCAGGCTAAATATTCACCTTTTACTATAGAATTCTTAACCGTAACATTCTTCGAATGCCAAAAAGCATCCTTAGTATCTAAAGTACTATTATCTATAACCATATCCTCAACATACTGGAAGGAATATTTTCCTTTAAATTGCATCTGATTTAGCTTTAAATTCTTAGCCTCAAAGAAAAGATATTCACTTTGAATCTGGATATGGTCCGCCTTAATATTTCTACTTCTCCAGCCAAATTCAGGAGATACGATTTCTGTATTTTTTATAGAAATACTTTCACATTCCCTTAAAGCCTTAATTCCCAAAAGATGTGAATTATTAATTTCTGCATTGGTGGTATACCATAGGGCAGCTCTACATTTATCTGTCATAGTTACCTCATCTAATACCACTTTATCATCATGCCATAAAGGATATCTTAAATCCATAAAACAATTCTTAAGCTCAATATTTTGGGCTTCCTTTAAGGCAGATTCTCCATCCTCTGGTCCTTCAAACCTGCAATTTGCAACTCTAGTATTACTTAAACCATATAAAGCACGCTCTTCTCCAAAGCGCTCATTTTGAATTTCTTTCATAAACCTCTACCTCATCTTCCGACAAAAAAAGGATTCTAAAAATCCTTTTTTACCTATTTTTTAGTTATCACTTCTAGCAGCAATTAGAGCAACTAGCCTTACTACTTCAATATAAATATAGACAATACTTACTAATAGCCCTAAAGCTACGCTCCATTCGGCATCCTTACTTGCCCCCATAGATACAACCGCATTAGCCTCAGCAAAATTTAAGGACAGGGTAATCACTCCATAGAATAATAGGAATACCTCAACACCAATCATGATATTTAAATAAGACTCATAATCAATAAATAAAGAGAATAAGCTTACCATTAATATAATTCCTAAAGCACCTAGGGTTAAACCAAAGCATAAGGATCTAAACTTACTCCCTACTCGCATAACTCCTGTTGCGAATAGCGTGAGCATTACTGCAAATAGGACAATCGTTGAAAATACTGCTGTTGCAACAACACCTGGAACATAAGCCTCAACAATGGCAGATATACTACCCAAGAATAAGCCCTCACATACCGCATATATCATAGAGGCATATTTGGCCTTTCTTTCTGACATCCTACCAATTAGAACTGCAACAAATCCTACAATACTAGAAAACATCAATGTCACATAGAACGTTACAGGATTATGTGTTAAAATTGCTGGTAATGCAAAAGCCACTAATGCAGCTACAATTACAGATACAAGTAATAAAATACAGGTTTTAACAGTGATACCCTTATAGGTAGCACGATCAACCTCATCATAAACAGCCTCACCTGTTTGAATATTTGAAAATAATGGACTTTGTTTCAATTTTTAATCCTCCTTTTATTAAAGTAACTACATTATATCATAGTCAAGCTTATTGTACAATATGCGTCTATAATTTCCCATAATCTCACACAACTTTTAGGCAAATGCAAATAATCCAATAGCCTCCTCTGGATCCTCCTCTGGTAAATTACCAAAGGAATGCATTGTATCAAAAAGCTCATAAAGACTAGAGCTTAGCCTTGTTCTGCTTTGAACATCCTTTTTAGAGGTAAATATCTTCTCCATACGCTTATTTACAATATCCACAGCAATACTTTCCCCTAAGGAATCTACCGCTGAAAAAGGAATTCGTAATGCCCCGTTTTCAACCTCAAATACAGTAGCAGAGGATTTAAGAATATCTACAGGAAGAAATTTGATTCCTCTTACTGCCATTTCTAATGCAACCTGTAATGCCGTCAGCTTATCATCATCTGTAGCTGTACGATCTGGTTTATTCTGAATTTCCTCCATAGCTGCCTTAATAGCCATCTTTCCACCTAAATAAGCCTGAATTACATGACCCTTGGCTCTTTTTGAAAACCAGGCACTATAAAATAATGCTGGAGCATTGACCTTAAACCAGGCAATACGTAAGGCCATAAGGACATAGGCTGTTGCATGGGCCTTCGGAAACATATATTTGATACGCTCACAGGACCAAATATACCATGCAGGAACATGCTTCTCAAGCATTTCTCCCTTATATTTTGCCCAGGTCTGTGGATCCTTAGAAACCTTACCCTTACGGACAAATTCCATAATCTGGAAGGCTGAGGAAGGATTTAATCCGAAGCGCATTAAATCTACCATGATATCATCACGGCATCCAATGATATCCTTAAAATCAATTTTACCAAATTCAGTAGTGCCTGCAACCAAATCCTGAGCATTGGTATTCCAAACATCAGTACCATGGGAAAGACCAGATATTTTTACCAATTGGGCAAAGGTCTTAGGAAGGGTTTCTACAAGCATTTGACGGACAAAGTTCGTCCCAAACTCAGGAACAGCAAAGGAAGCTACCTTACTTCCAATTTCCTCCTCCCTCACACCAATAATCTCGGTTTCAGAAAACAACCGATATATATTTTTATCATCAATTGGAATATCTCTTGGATCAGAAAATGGAAAATCCTCCTGATGCTGATGAACATAATCCATAAAATATTTAATTAAGGTTGGATCATCGTGTCCGAGTACATCAAGCTTTAACAAATTGTTTTCAAAGGAATGGTAATCATAGTGTGTCGTTCTCCAGCTATTATCTGCATTATCTGCTGGATACTGAACAGGGGTCACATCATAGATATCTACATAATGTGGAACTACAACAATTCCCCCTGGATGCTGTCCTGTAGAACGCTTAATTCCAACCAGATAAGAGGCAAGACGATCCATTTCGCAGGAGCGTAAATTTAAATTTTTTCTTTCACAATAGCCCTTCACATAGCCATAGGCATTCTTCTCTGCAATTGTACCTACTGTACCGGCACGGAAGGCATTTTCTTTACCAAATACCTCACGAATATATTCATGAGCCTGTGCCTGATACTCTCCTGAGAAATTCAAATCAATATCAGGTACCTTATCTCCATGGAAGCCTAAAAAGGTTTCAAAAGGAATATCATGACCATCCTTTGATAATGGCTCACCACAGATCGGACATACAGCATCCGGTAAATCATAGCCTGAATCAATCCCTATAAACAAAGGCTGGAAAGGCTTTTCTACATCCGTAAGACCAAATTCAGCCAATTCATCATCACTCATCTTAAAGGTATGAAATTTACATTTCTTACAGCGATAGTGCGGAGAAAGTGGATTGATTTCCGTAATTTGCATCATCGTTGCAACCAAGGATGAGCCTACAGATCCACGGGAGCCTACCAGATATCCATCACTTAAGGACTTTTCAACCATCAAATGAGATATATAGTAAACTGAGGCATAGCCATTGGAAATAATAGAGTTCAATTCTCTATCAATTCTTTTTTGCACAATTTTATGAGGATTATCCCCATAAAGCTTCGTCATATTCTCCTTAACGATACGCTTAACCTCCTCTGTAATAGAGGGAACATGAAGGAAGGTATCCTTAAACTCATCATCTCTTGGAGCAAACATATCCTTTTTAAATGCTGGAAATTTCTCAATTTCATCTGCAACCTTATTGGTATTTTCAACAACAATTTCATAGGCCAAATCAGAATGTAAGAACTCAAATTCTTCTAGCATTTCTTCTGTTGTACGCAAATGCATATCTGGTGTTGATGCATAATTTGCAAGGGGATGCTGACCTCCACCAACTTGTGGTGATGCAATCATAATGTCACGATATTTCTTAATATTCGGACGAAGATAATGACAGTCAGAGGTTGCAACCACTCTTTTTCCCTTTTTCTTTGCAGCTTCGATTATTTTTAGAATAATTTCTTTTACACGCTCTTCCCCATTTGGCATATCATCAAACAACTGACGATAGGCCGTTGGTGGCTGAACCTCAATATAATCATAATACTCTATTTCTTCTTCTAGTTCTTCTAAACTTCGATTTAAGGCTAGCTCAAAAACCTCGCCATTGACACAGGAGGAACCAATTAATATTCCATCACGATGTGCTTCAATAACAGATTTTAATGCCTTTGGACTACCACTTAAATGATAGGTTAGGGCATCTGAAATGATCTTATACATATTTTTATATCCAACTGGATTCTTTGCCAAAATCGTTATATGCGTTGGAATCAAATGACGCCAATGCTCCTTTGGATCAATCAGTGTATTGATATCCTTATAATTATAAATATTTCTTTTAAACAGATCACTCAGCATCTGAATAAAGCACAATGCTGTAACTCTGGTATCATCTGTTGCCCTGTGATGCTGTTCCTGTTTTACCTTGAAAAACTTGGATAATGATTTTAAATTAAAGGTTTTAACCTCACTACCATAGCCTGCACGGAAAAGATTCAAGGTATCAATCACAGGAAGCATATCATACTTTAGGTTATGCTTTTTTATATCCTTATAAATCATACCCACATCAAACTTGGCATTATGAGCAACCAATATGGTATCTTTACAAAAATCCATAAATTTGGGTAGAATTTCTTCAATGCTTAAAGCATCCTGAACCATTTCATCCGTGATGTGTGTAATCCCCGTAATTTTCTCAGGAATAGGACATCCTGGATTTACAAACACCTCAAAGGTATCAATAATGCCCCCTTGGTATACCTTGTGAGCAGCAATTTCAATAATTTCATCATAGGTTTGGGATAAGCCTGTTGTTTCTATATCAAATACAACATAGGTGGCATCCTTTAGAGGAATATCTCTTTCATCTAGCGTTATAAAATACTTATCATCGTTAATATAATTTAGCTCTACGCCATAGATGGGCTTGAAATCTGGATATTTTTCAATAGCATGGGCTATATCAGGTACACTATAGATTCCATTATGGTCAGTAAAGGCCATCGCTTTCCAATCCCAGGAAATCGCTGTTTTAACATAATCCGTTGCCTCTGTGAGTCCATCCATATTGCTCATTTTCGTATGGCAATGCAGCTCAACACGTTTTACAGGAGCCGTATCTACAACCTTTTGTTCCTCTTTTTTCCCAAGATACTCTACAGTGGTTGCTGTTAAAACAACCTGCTTAGCAAAGGTATCATACTCTGCCTTTCCAGTAATTTTTAGTCTAGAGCCAACAACCATATCTCGTTCATATAACTCTTTTTCTGAATCCGTTCGCAGCCATTTTTTCACTAAAATGGAATCAGTTTCATCCGTAACCTTAATGGTAGCCAGGGAAGATTTTGTTTTAGGAAAGCTTCTTACCTCTATACCAAAAATATAGGCATCAATTACGAATACCGCTGGGCCATTTACATTTTGATATACGGAAATATCGTTTTGAGTGTTTGGAATATCCTGTATGAGTGAAAGCTCTGTAGGCTTTTGTGTCTTAACATACTTTTTTTCTTTTTGGATTTGTTCATTTATTTTTTGAACAGCCTCAGCTTCCTTTTTCTGTTGCTCTAGGGTATCCTCAATTTCCTTTTGTAAGGCATCTAATTCTGCCTGAACACTTTCATTTTCATCTCGAATAAAGCCTACCTGAACCTCTAATCCATACTGTTTAAAATAGCTTTCTAACGGTTCTAATAAATCCTCAATTCCAGCAGCATCCTTAGGGATTCTAAACATAAATTGATTTTGATGGATTTGGCAATCCTTTGCAGATAAGCTTTGAAACCGGGCAGATTGTAAAGAAAGATTTTCTAAAGCATCCTCTAAATACGCTCTATACTCCTCCTCTGAAAGCTTATGATTTGCATATTCTAGATAAATTAGGCATTGTAAATCCAAAGCTTCAATTGCTTTTCTCACACAAGAGATTAAGGCATTGTAATTGTCTAATACTAAGGCATCCTCTATAGCGATATAAACCTCAGCTCTTTTGCTTTTTTTGTGATATTTAATTTTTTCTATTGAAAATTCACAAGGAATGAAGTTTTCTTGCTTAATGATTTCTTCTAATTTCATATACCCCTCCAAAAAGACTATCTTCTTATAACGACCTTTATAATATGACGGAATGTAATCAGTGCATATACTAATGGTAATGCTAAAGCAAAATATACGATAATACTTACATTAAATAGGTAGGAAAAAAATGATCCAACCAAAAATACACAGCCATCGTAAAAGCTCAATTTTGCACGCACCCTTCTATCAATCGTAGGATTGATGGAAATGGATAAGATGTAACAGAAAAATACACAAATAATATAATAAACAAATGTCATTAAGGCTCCTCTTACAAAAGTAGATGCCTGGAAATATACCTTAGAGGAATCTAGGATTTGATCTATAAAGCCTCTAAAATTATATGTGTCCGAAGGAGAGTTCATTGCCACAGCCCCTAAATGAAATCCACCCATACGAATGTCCTTATAGGCGATCTTAGAAACCTTTGTAATGCCATAATAAATGTAGGCTTCTTCTTCCTTAAGCACTATATTTATAGAATCTCTTCCTACAGATATTTTTTCCTCAGTAGGAAGTATAATCAGCTTAAATCCACTACCATCTACAAGAATAGATTCTCCTGTAAGCTTATTTTCCTTAGCATCATAAACCACTGTATTATCCCCATGCTGTATAATTGCAGAGGTTACAGCAAGAGAGGAGTATTCATCAAAAGGATTCTCAGTAAAGCAACGCACTGCTTGAACCGATATGGCTAGGACAAAGAAAAGAACAATAGTCAATATTACTATTCCAGCTTTATCTTTATGATATTTTCCGATACTTCTCGGATGACATATACAATCCTTTATTCTTTCAATCATAATTAAAACCTCGCATTATTTTTATTATACCAAAAAACAACAATTATTACCACTTAAGATTAAAAATTTGTTATAATATTTATAGGTGAGAAAAATGACGGAAGAAAAGCACTATAATACCTTAACCGAATACTATAAAAATAAATATCATGCCAAGGTAGCAAAAATAGCCTTAAACGCTAATTTCACTTGTCCTAATCGGGATGGAACGAAGGGAACTGGAGGCTGTAGCTATTGCTCCAGGCTGGGTAGTGGAGATACTGGAGGAAATCCTCTCCATTCTATAAAAGAGCAATATAAAGAAATTAAAGAAAAGCTTACAAGCAAGTGGCCTGATGCATTATTTATTCCTTATTTGCAGGCCTACTCGAATACCTATGCTCCTCTTCATACCTTAAAAAGGCTCTATGAGGAAATTATCACCTTAGATCCAAAAATCGTAGGTCTTGCTATCGCAACAAGACCCGATTGCTTTACAGAGGAGATCTATGACTATTTATATGAATTCAATCAAAAAATCCCAATCACGATAGAGCTTGGACTACAAACCTCAAACGAGGAAACTGCAAGCAGGATCAATCGTTGCTGCTCTAATGAGGAATTCATCTGCTGTGTCAAAAATTTAAGAAAAAGACAAATTGAGGTTGTTGTACATATCATGAATGGCTTACCTAATGAGACCCAAAAGGATATGCTGAATACGATTGATTTTCTGAACTCCTTAGATATACAGGGCATAAAATTTCACAGTCTTCTTCTTTTAAGGGATACCTTGCTTTATGAAGAGTATCAGGAAAACCCCTTCCCGATTCTTTCTTTAGAGGAATATACACAAATTGTGGTAAAGCAGATTGCCAGGCTTAAGTCTAGTATCATCATCCATAGGCTGGCAGCTGATGGAATAAATGAGGATGTTCTTTTGCCAAAATGGCCAATGAAAAAGCTTGTCGTAATGAATGAAATCGACAAGCTTATGCGTAAATTAAATTTGTATCAGGGTGATGATTTTAAAGAATCCACCCATCATCACTGATAAGGTACTTCCCCTTATAGATTGACTGATAAATATCTTCTGCTAAAAAAGGACAAACCGGATATAAAAGCTTTAAATAGAGCAAGCCATGCTTTGCAGTGATGCTATTTTGCCATAAATGCTCCTTGAAAAATGCAATCAACAAAGTTGTATACTGGCATATATTTTTATCCTGTAAGGCC
Source organism: uncultured Anaeroplasmataceae bacterium (assembly GCA_949840955.1). Lineage (GTDB taxonomy): Bacteria > Bacillota_I > Bacilli_A > Acholeplasmatales > Anaeroplasmataceae > Pelethenecus. The sequence goes on from CATKXV010000005.1 coordinate 79,826, forward strand.
AGAAGAACACACTCGGTTAGGGTTTGAAAGGAATCCTCTAGCGCATCCTCCTTTACAAAGGGCTTCATATAAAGCTCTTCTATACTTTTTCTTAAATTTTTGATGCTTGCTAGTTCAGTTTCACTATAAATGAAATCCTGATTGAATGGCTTGCTAAAAAAATACATGCGCATGGCATCTCCAGAATATTTATCCAATTCCTTTGAAAAATCAAGTAAATTATTATTTGTCTTAGATAGCTTATGATAGTCTTCATCATATACAGGATGGAGTAAAATTAAATGGTGAAAAAGAGGGGGCAATATGACCCTTTTTTCTTTTTCAATAAAGCATTTAATACATAAAGGAACAAAAACATTCTCATATAATTCATCCTTAGAAATGGTAAAAAGCTCTATCCCCTTCCACATTTGAAAGCTTCTTATGGCATCCTCAGAGAATATAGAGGTACTTTCTCCAACATTGTCATAAAGTATAGCTAAAAAGGGTAATATCCCTGTAGAAAATATATGATTCATACTTCCAGATATCATATTCCCAGGTACATCGATATCTTCGGATAATACAGGTCTAAATTTGTTAGATAAAACAAAGGGAAGATACCTTTTTAAGGAGTACAGCTGATCCTCATGATCCACAAAAAAGGGAAGTAAGGCTCCCAGGGAGTCTAAGGAGGATAAAAGGATTTTATCCTTACTATAATATGATTTAGGCACGGCAATATCTGCCTTTACAAATTGTTCAATAATCAGTTTTCTTCCTTCAGCTAGAGGTATCCCATTTAAAAAATCACTTTCAATAAAAACACCATTTTGAACGACATCAATGATAGGTAGCCCTTCCTCCTGAGCCGTAATTCTATCCTTGGGATTTAAATAAGGATTCGCAAAATATATCGGACAGTCCTCATTTACACTTAAAAAAATAGGTATTTTTTTTCCTGTCAAAGGATTAATTGCATAGTTTCCTGTAAATACTCCAAAGTCATTGGTATTATCCTCGGATAAATACAATTCTATGGCTGAATATTCCTCATATAAAGTATAGTCTTCAAAATTGATATAATCCGGATGAAGTAAAATGAAAGAAATTCCACCAATATATTCTGGTTCCTTAAAATTAAACGTCAATTTCGCTCCGTTTGTTGTTGTAAAGCTAATATCTAGACTTTCCTTTACCTCAAGCATTCCGATGAGTTCTTTTTTTACTTCTTCCTCTGTATTTAATTCTTGAATGCTTTTTAAAATGTCCTCTGTAATCTCTTTTATATCAAAATAAAAGCCCTGAATCCGATTTGGATAAAGTGTCTTTTTATAAAAATAGCTGTCTAAAATTTTTTTACCTGCTTTATCCTGATATACATCGATTTGCCCGTAACGAATAAATTGCCGTTCATAAAATTCTATAAAAGCAAGCTGTAGGGATTCTAAAAAATCCTCATGCTTTAAATCAATTTTCTTCTCCTCATCAATTCCAATCCCCAAATGAAGCATCTGCTCTTCAAAAACAGAGGATATATCATCATTAATTGTACTGCTTAGTCTTTTATTTTCTAAATAAGAGGTTAATCCCAAAGAATCAAACCCAAGAGGAAATAAAACGTTATTTCCTATCATTCTTAAATATCTAGAAAAAAAGTCTCCAATCAGTATAGGACGGACATTTCCATCCTGAAAGCCATATAAATTGGTTTTAGGAAAGCTTGAAAACAGATAGGATTTTGGTTTAATCCGATCCTTTTCCACTCTAAAGTTTTTACTTTTTTTCCATTCGTTAATCCAGTATTCCCTATCCTTTTTCAAAGCCTTCACCTCCTTTTAGAAAAGAAAAAGCTGCAATAAGCAGCTGATTCTTATTTTTTTAATTCTTCAATGTAAGAAACTAAGTCTCCTACAGTAGAAATTGCCTCAGCCTTAGTATCATCAATTTCTACTCCGAATTCGTCTTCAATATCCATAACGATTTCTACTGCATCTAAGCTATCTGCACCTAAATCGTCCTTTAATGATGCCTCTAAAGTAACCTTTGCTGCATCTACCTTTAATTCTTTAACTATGATTTCTTGGATTTTTTCAAAAATTGACATTTTAAAATTTCCCTCCTAATTTTTTTTATAATTATACCATTATAATGACAAATTGTAAATATAAAAACCGTCACTTTATGGTGACGGAAATTATTTTTATAAAACAGCCTTTTCAGTTTCTACATCAAATACATGACAATGATTCATATCAAAGGCAAGCTTTACCGTAGAGCCTTTAACCAAATCATCTCTTGCTGGTACAGAAGCTATAATAGAATCATTTCCAATAGATGCATATATATTCGTTTCAGCTCCTAATAGCTCTGCCACATCAACCGTTACGCTGATGGTTGAATCTGGATAAGTTTCAAGAACAACAGGATCATCATGAATATCCTCAGGACGAATTCCTAAAATAACATCCTTCTCTAAATAATTTGCTTCCTTAAGAACGGCTACCTTTCCTTCAGGGATTAAAACCTTTTGAGAGCCATCAGCTGAAGTAAACATTCCCTTTCTATCAACCTTACCATGGATAAAGTTCATTGGAGGTGTTCCAATAAATCCACCTACGAATACATTTGCTGGATGCTCATAAATTTCCTTTGGTGTACCTACTTGCTGAACTCGACCATCACGCATTACAACGATACGAGAAGCCATGGTCATAGCCTCAATTTGGTCATGGGTTACATAAATGGTTGTAGAGCCTAAATTCCGATGAAGCTTCGTTAATTCACCACGCATTGTAACACGTAGCTTTGCGTCTAGATTGGATAGTGGCTCGTCCATTAAGAATACCTTTGCATTACGAACAATAGCTCTACCTAATGCAACACGCTGATTTTGTCCACCAGAAAGCTGACGAGGGAAACGATCTAAGAATTTCTCTAGACCTAAAATTTTAGCCGCTGCATCAACTCTTTCTTTAATTTCTTCTCTTGGAACACGACGTAGCTGTAAAGCAAATGCCATATTATTGTATACTGTCATATGTGGATATAATGCATAAGACTGGAATACCATCGCAATTCCTCTATCCTTAGGGTTGACATTATTCATTAATTCATCATCAATATACAATTCACCACTTGAAATATCCTCTAGACCTGCAATCATACGTAAGGTGGTTGATTTTCCACATCCAGATGGACCAACGAAAACGATAAACTCCTTATCGTTTATATCCAAATTGAAATCAAATACTGCCTGAACACCATTTGGATAAATTTTATTAATATCCTTTAATTTTAAAGTTGCCATAATTTATTCCTCCTTAATTATTTATATTATAGCGTTTTCATACCATAAAAACTATGTGCAAATTGCACAAAAAAAGCCTTTATCAGGCCTTTAATAAATAGATAAGTAAATACAGATCATGGAACCTTTTCAGATCAAATCCCCTAAGCTCATTGAAGCGATCTATCTTATATAACAGGGTATTTCTATGCATAAACAATTGATTGGAGGCCTTTGATACATTTAAATCCTGGTCTGCCATGGCATAAATGATATTTTCATTCAGCCCCAATCCGTCTGTAATAAAATGGAAAACCTCATTTTTTACTTTTCGGCTTGTAATCTGAGGGATAATGCTTTTCAGGCTATAATGACCATAAGGCAGATGCGCCATAGAATCTTCGATCATTGCTACTTCCTTATAAGACCGTTCAGTTCCAGTTTGATAATAGCTGATTAAGGTATTTAAATCTTCTTCTAGGGATTTGATGGTTGCCTCAAATTCTGTTTCCTCTATGGCACTATGCTTTATAATGAAGTAATTCTCTTTTTCTTTTATTTCTATGCTGTTGCCTAAAAGCATCCGTAGAACATCAAGAATATAAGGAAAAATCTCTTTTGCTGCTTTTATAATACTATATTGCTTCATATACTAAAACACCTTATATTCTGAATCATCCTCTGATGTACCCTCATAAGGAGTCTCCTCTGCCTCTTCAACTACCGCATCCATATAATCTCTTTGGGGCTCTTCATAAACTTCCTTTTCAGAGCTGAAATAAACAGAATCCACTAATCTTGTTTTAGCCATCATATCGGATAACGATCTGCCTGAGGTAGCACTAAAATACCAATATAATAACGGGAAAACCAAAAATCCAGATAACAAATTTAAAAATATATAGCCGCCAACCATTTCTCTTAATAGCAAATGAGTAAGCTGCGCCTTTTCCTCATGGATGGTAACAACCTTGATATGCATCATCCATCTTTCCAGGGTTTGCTTTTCCCAAAAATAGGGAAGAACAACCAAATACAATACATAGATTGGGATTTGAATCAGCATCATAATTCCCAATACCTTTATAGCACTTTTCATGACTTCAGTTAGAACTCCTAAATCCTCTGGTATTGCTCCCTGCATGGCATCCTTATAAAAATCAAGTAATGCTGTCATATGGACATCGTACGCAGGAATCAGGCTTAAAATAAGACTGACAAGAATTTGTATCAGCATAAAGTCTACGAGATAAGCTAAGAATCTTTGAGTCGTTCTGGCATTTATATATTTCATAAATAAGCGCCTCCTTAAGGTTTATTATATCATATTTCTTTACTTATTTATATCGTTTTTTAATAAGAAATGGGAATTCGGGTAGCTTTTTTTAGGCTCAGATAAACAGAATTTTAAGGAATCCTTAAAAACCTGATTGAAATCTGTAAACAGATACATAGAAAGAGCTCCTGGTGTTGTGTTAATTTCATTGACATAAATTACATCATTAATTAAGAAAAAATCAATTCGTATAATACCACTTGCATGAATGAGCTGGTATACCTTTCTTGCGATTTTAGCAAATTCATCATATTTTTCATGCTCAATAATGCTTTGATGAATGACCTTAAAGGAATCACTATATTTATTTTCAAAGGAAAATATCTCATCCTTTTTATTGATTTTTTCCAGATTGGATAAAGTTGTTTCATTGAGCGCTAAATTAAATTCCTCCAAAGCCTCATAATATGGCTCAAGAATAACCTCCTTTGTAAATCCAAAGGCCTCAGCAAGCTTAGAGGAAAGCTCCTCATGACTCATAGCAATTTGAATACCAATGGATGAGCCTCCATAAATAGGCTTAATGATACAAGGAGTAAAAGGAACCTTTTTATTTTTCAAAAAATCATCATAGGTATACAATACCGTTTTCACCATTTTAATGCCATTTTTAGCTAAATATAAATAGCTACGATATTTATCAATAGATAGGGCTCCTGCGAACATATCACATCCAAGATATCGAATTCCATGGATTCTAGCAAATGCTGAGGCAAGACCATCCTCGCCATTTTCCCCATGCATTGCTCCAACAATCACATCTAGCTTGAGCTTCTCTAATTTCAGTTTTTTCAATTTTTTCGTATTTCCCAGCTTAAAATCACTTAGCTTCATCCGATCTGCATTGAAGAATTGTCCCTTCAAATCAACAAATACAAGATGAATCTCATATTCTCTTTCGATTTTTTTCTTTACTTGATAGGCTGTAATTATCGAAATTTCATGCTCATAGCTTGCGCCTCCAAAAATTATTCCTAATCTCATCATATCAACCCCACTCTATATAAATCCGGTACATCATTTTCTATCAGCAGCATACTATCCTTATAAATGCCTGTTAATGTTAAAAACAAGTGATATCCCTCCATAAAATTCCTTACCAAGTAAACCTCCATATTATAGCTCTTCAGCTTCCTATATAGAACATTTGTCTGAAAATATCCTATTAAGATGATAATATCTGAGCTACAAACAATATAATCCACCAAATTTGAGAATAATTCCTTTTTGTATTTCCCCAGCTCTACCATGCCTGGAGTAAGTAAAACTCTTTTATTTGGATGGCCTTTTAAAATGTTTAGGGCTTCAATAAAGCCTTCATAATTGCTATTAAACGAATCATCCAGTAAAGTATAGGTATTCATTTTCTTTAGCTCTAAACGATTCTTTTCTGTCCTAAAGGATAATGCTCCTCTTTTTAGAACCTCTATATCATAGCCCTGCTCATAAAGATAGGCTAAAATTCCTGTTAAATTTAAAATCTGATGCTTTCCTGTTAAATTCGTTTTTATATGAATCAGCTTCTGATCCTCTATGAAAAAATCAAATTCCTGGTGTTCTATATTTCTTGCTTGATATTTTCCATGCTGCAAGCCATAGCTAATAATATGAAGCTTTTTATCAACCTCATATTCTCTAATATAGCTACAGTCATAATTTAAAACAGCTATTTCTGCTCCCTGTAAAAGACTCATCTTTTCATGAATAATATTTTCTAAATTTCCAAAGGTATCCACATGCATATAGCCAATTCCTGTAACAAAGGCTACCCTAGGCATAGCAATTTCCTTTAATTTTTTTATATCCCTTTTATGGCTTGCACCAAATTCTAAAACAATGGAATCATAAATCGATAAATCTGCACAATCGTTGATAAATTTAGATATACCTAATTCTGTATTATAGCTTTTTGGGGTAGTAATCGAATTGGCAAATAAATTCAATGCTTGATTTAATAGTACCTTAGTAGAGGTTTTCCCATAGGAGCCTGTGATGGCTATGATCTTACCTGAATACGTATTGAATTTCTGCCTAGCACGCTTCAGATAGGGATAATTGATTAGCCTTGCTATAAGACGTTCTATCAATAAAATTGGAAGAATGGTAAATTCAAAAAAGACAAGTAGGATAGGACCAGCATAGGGAATAAAGACAATCCCCATATAGAAAAGACTCAATATGATAATTCGAATGATTCTTCTTGTAAATTTTAGCCGCATTCTACAGAAAAAATAGAATAAGGCAAACAAGCAAAGATAGATGCTACACAATAATACAACAATAAATTCATTATGAATCATTCCTAAAATTAAAACAATAAAAGGAAATAAATCATAAAAAAGAATATTGATAAGAAAATGCTTCAGATATAGCTTAAATTGGTAATGTGCCTGTTGATAGATATTGAGTATTAAATAAAGCTTACAAAGAGCATATATACAAATACTAATGATCACTCTTATCACCTAAAAGGAAGCTCATAATGATTATAGAGCAAATACTTAATCGTTCAATATAAGGAAAATGGCCACATTCCTCCAATTCAACCAGTTCAGAATTATGGATATTTTCTTTAATCTGATATCCTAATTTTAAGGGCGTGACTGTATCATTTTTTCCATAGATTAATAATGTAGGAGCTACAATACGCTTTAGCTCTTCTTTCAAATCTGTATTCACCGCTTTTACAAGCATAATACGACGAACATTATCTGCGCTCTGATAGTCCTTAGAGCCCATTTTAATAGGTACATGACATTTCTTTAGAACCTTATATACTCTCATTTTAAATCTCTTTGAAAGCCTTAGCTTTTGCTTGATTCCTGCTGAGGATATAAGAATAAGCTTTTCTACTGCATATTTTGATGCATAACAGATAGCAATTCTACCTCCATAGGAATGAGATATAAGGATTGGTGCCTCTAAATTTAATTTAATTACAAAATCATGAATTAATTCTGCAACCTCCTCTATGCCCAATGGAACACCTATGCTGGATTCTCCAAAGCCTGGCAAGTCTATACTATATACCTTAAAATCACTACTTAATGTTTTTGAAAGCTTTGTAAATGTCAAAAGCGAGGCTCCCCATCCATGGAGTAAAATGAGATCCTTCCCCTCCCCTACAACCTCATAATGTATTTTTAAATGATTTATATCTATAAAAATAATATCACCAACCTATAGTAAATATATGGATTCTAAAAATATTTTATGAATTGAAATCCATGATATTTTACTTTCATCTTTATTTCATTTATAGAAAATGCTATAATGATTTTGTTAAAGAGGGAAGTCTATGAAAGAAATCGTTATACCATTACTGGATTGGTTTAAAAAAAATAAAAGAGATTTAGATTGGAGAAAAAATCCAACACCCTATACTGTACTCATTAGCGAGGTCATGCTTCAGCAAACTAGAGTGGAAACTGTACGCTCTTATTATAAAAACTTTATAGAGGCTCTTCCGAATTTAAAGGCTTTAGCAGAATGTCCAGAGGAAAAGCTGTTAAAGCTATGGGAGGGATTGGGGTATTATTCCAGAGCAAGAAATTTAAAAAAATGTGCCATTCAAATTATGAATCAATATGATGGTGTTTTCCCAAAGGACTATAGGAAGGCCCTTGAGCTTCCAGGGGTTGGAATGTATACCTGTGGAGCTATATTATCCATAGCCTATCATCAAAAATATGCCGCAGTAGATGGAAATGTACTTCGCGTATTAACACGCTATACTGCCTGTTCCTCCAATATCCTATTGGATAAAACCAAGCAATATTTTAAAAATAAAATAGAGGAAATCCTGCCGGAGGATGCTGGAGGGTTTAATGAAAGCCTTATGGCGCTTGGAGCAACCATCTGTATGCCAAAGGTTGTTCGCTGCGATATTTGTCCAATTCATAGGAATTGTAAAGCATATCAAACGAATACAATCCAAAGCTTTCCTAATAAAGCCAAGCCCAAGGAAAAAAGAATATTCGAATACACCTGCTTATTTGTAACAGATGGAAAGCATTATATCCTTTTACCAAAGGAGGATAATGTCTTAAAAGGAATGGCTTCTCCCTTCCTAGTAGATCGCTTTTTGTCCTCTAATGATGCAGCAGACTTTTTAGAGGAGCATCAATTTTCTGTATTGCATATAGTAAATCTAAACGATAAAAAACACATCTTCACTCACCAAATTTGGTATATGAAGGGCTATCTTGTTTTTGTAAGGGATCTTCTTTCCTATCCGAAATATACAAAGGAGCAAATCCAAAATCAGATCAGCATTCCTATCTGCTTTAAAAAATTTATAGATGAAATAAATCTGAATTAAATTTATATAATCCAAAAGAAAAGGGTATCCAGCATAGAAGCATGAAGGATACCCTTTTCTACTATTCAAATATTTTAAATATATGGTTAATAGCCACAGCTCCAAAGAATCATCTTCACAAGAGAGCTTACAAATAAAAACACACAGCAAAAAGCTAAGAAATAATTATAGTATCTGACTCCCTTAAGTGTAGACTTTCTATTATGGAAAGCTACAAAAAAGAATATGAAACCAGCGAGTAAAATAAGTATAGCAATAAAATAAATACCAATTCCTACGACTCCGACAGTGAAAACAGATACCCCATAATAAATTAATAAGCCCTCTCCCTCTAACTCTGTTTCAGGGATTGAAGCGGCCACTTGGCTTAATGCTTCCGTTAAATTGATTGGCAGAAGCCTTATCATCCAAACCATAAATGGAACAATAAGAATACTTAAAATAACTGTGGATATAATCTTTTTTTCCTTCATATAGCTTCTACTCCTCTCTTGTTTTTAACCGATGGAATCGGTCATTTCAAGCTGAATTAAACGATTTAACTCAACTGCATATTCCATAGGTAGTTCCTTTGAGAAGGGCTCAATAAATCCCATAACAATCAATTCTGTAGCCTGAGCCTCTGTTAAGCCTCTACTCATCAAATAAAAAAGCTGCTCCTCATTTACCTTGGATACGGTTGCCTCATGCTCAATATACATATCGCTGTTTTTCCCTGTATTGGTAGGAATTGTATCCGAGGTGGAGATATCATCTAAAATTAACGTGTCACATTCAATATGACTTCTTGCTCCTAAGGCCTTTGGTCCACAGGAGGCAGTGCCACGATAGTTTACCTTTCCCCCACCACGACAAATGGATTTGGATATAATGGTAGAGCTTGAATTTGGGCCTAAATGTATCATTTTAGCTCCTGTATCCTGAATTTGATTTTCAGCAGCAAAGGCAATGGATACGGTTGTTCCTTTACTGTAATTTCCCTTTAATACACAGGCAGGATACTTCATATTTAAGCCTGCACCTACATTCCCATCAATCCATTCCATATGTCCCTCATCATCAACTATAGCCCGTTTCGTAACAAGATTGACAATATTATTGGACCAATTCTGAACTGTGGAATATCGGCAATGCGCTCTTTTTCCTACAAAAATCTCAACCACTGCGGCATGTAAGCTGTCCTTTGAATACTGTGGAGCTGTACATCCCTCTACATAATGTATATCTGCATCATCATCAACAATGATTAAGGTTCTCTCAAATTGCCCCATACGCTCTGAATTGATTCGGAAATAGGACTGAACTGGTTTTTTTAATTTCACTCCCTTTGGAACATAAATAAAGGAGCCTCCACTCCAAACAGCTGAATTTAAAGCTGCATATTTATTATCTGTAAACGGGATTAGCTTTCCAAAGTATTCCTTCATCAAATCGGAATGTTCTCTTAAAGCTGTATCTGTATCGCAGAAAATAACCCCCAGCTCATCTAATTCCTTTAAATTATTATGATATACTACCTCAGATTCAAACTGGGTAGAGGAGCCTGCCAAATATTTTGCCTCTGCTTCAGGAATTCCTAGCTTATCAAAGGTATCCTTGATCTCCTCTGGTACATCCTCCCATTTATGCTCTGTTTTTTCTGAAGATTTAATATAATAGGTATATTCATTAAAATCAATTCCAGACAAATCAGGCCCCCAGGAGGGATTGGATTGATGGATAAAGGAATCATAGGATTTCAAGCGGAACTCCTTCATCCATAAAGGCTCATTCTTGGCTTTGGAAATAAATTCAACAACCTCCTTGGATAAGCCCTTACCAGAGGTAAGCACCGTTTTAGCATCTGTGGTAAAGCCGTATTTATAATCCCCAACAATTTCATCAGCCTTGGTTTTACTCATGAGTCTCTACCTCCTCAATGCCTTTTTCTACACATTTCCATGCAAGTGTAGCGCATTTAATTCGAGCAGGAAAATCACGAACCCCCTTGTAGGCAATTGCCTCTTCTAGCTTGTCCTCATCTGGAAGCTCCTCTCCCTTTACCATAGAAAAAAAGCTTCCAATTAAATCCTTTGCTTCTTCTACGGTTTTTCCAATTAAAAGCTCACTCATTACAGAAGCTGAGGATAGACATATAGAACAGCCTTTGCCATCCTGTCGTACATCGATAACCTGTCCATTCTGTACGACAATTTCCACACGCAAATCATCGCCACAGCTTGGATTGGTCAAATGCACCATATGATATGGTGCTGAGTTTTTCAGCCCCTTGTTTTTGGGATTTTTGTAATGGTCCATAATGACCTCCCGATATAAGGTTTTTAAATCCATAGTTACCTCCTAAAGTGAACAAAAAAATTCCTGTGCCTCTTTTACACTCTGAACAAATTTTTCTACATCCTCTAATGTATTATAAAAATAGAAGGAAGCACGTACAGTTCCAACTGTATTTAACCACTTTATAATCAATTGGGCACAGTGATGTCCTGCACGTATACAAACATCGTTATTGTCAAAAACGCTAGCAGCATCATGAGGATGGATTCCTTTAATATTAAAGGAAATAATCCCCGTTTCTGCTGTTTCATTATAAATTTCTATATTAGGGATTTTCTTTAACCCCTCTAAAGCCTTTTGTTTCAAAAAGAACTCATAGCGAGCGATTTCTTCTAAACCAATTGCTGATACATATTCAACAGCTCTGCCTAAACCAATCGCTGAAGCAATAATAGGAGTTCCTGTTTCAAACCGATAGGGTGCATCCTTAAAGGTCATGGAATGTGGATTTACATCATCTGCCATATCCCCACCAAACTCAATAGGTGACATTTTTTCTAAAAGCTTTGTCTTACCATAAAGTACTCCAACTCCCGTAGGTCCACAAAGCTTATGACCCGAAAAGGCTAAAAAATCACAATCTAACTTTTTTACATCTACTGGCATATGAGGAACTGCCTGAGCAGCATCCACGATTACAATGGCTCCCTTTTTATGAGCAAGGGAAATGATTTCCTCAATCGGTGTAATATATCCCATAACATTAGAAACATAGGTTATAGCAACCACCTTGGTTTTATCGGTTAAAACGGATTGAAAGGCCTCTACTGTAATTCTTCCTTCCTTGTTTAAAGGAACATATTTTAATGTAGCTCCCTTTTCCTTACAGACATGAATCCAAGGCATACAGCTGGAATGATGCTCTAATTCTGTAGTAATTACCTCATCTCCAGGCTGTAATGTATGCATTCCATAGCTTGCAGCAACCAAATTAAGCGCTGAGGAAGCTCCTCTTGTAAATACAATTTCCTCAAAGGAAGCATGGATAAAATCAGCAATTTTACCTCTAGCCTCCTCATAAGCATCTGTTGCTAAATAGCTCAGCTTATACACACCCCTATGAACATTTACACCCAATTCTCTATAATACTGATCAACAGCCTCAATGACGCATGTAGGCTTAAGGGTTGATGCAGCATTATCTAAATAAGCAAGCTTAGGATTATTCTTTAGTACAGGAAAATCCTCACGCAGCTTTGCAACATTTAGCATGAAATCACCTCTTCATTATTTGTTCAATCCTTTGATTGATTTCTGTTTTAAGATCCTCTTCTTTAATTTTTTCTATAAAAGGGGAAAGTATACCTTCTAAAATCAAAAGAAAAGCCTCCTGCTTCGTTAAGCCTCTACTCATCAAATAAAAGAGACTTTCATCTGACATTTTTCCAATGGATGCTCCATGATTCGCAACGACATCATATTCATCAATCAAAAGTATGGGCTTAGAGGTTACACAAGAATGATCATCCATCAGAATCCCTTTAGAAAGCTGAACACATTTGGATTTGGACATTCCCTTTGCGATCTGACCTGTTGTATCAAAGGATATTGATCCCCCATGTAAAGCTACACCAAAATTGGATATATTCGAATTCGTATTTTTATGTCTGTGCTCAATTCTTTGCTTGAATTCACAGGATGTAGTACTCGCTATCGATAGCAATTCTACTGTAGCATTTGCAGCTTCTGCAAGCAGATGAATCCTTAAGTCCTCTATGCTTTCTTCTAAACAAATTTCAGAAAGATGAACCTCTCCTAAGCAGTCAATGGTTCTTTGTGTGTTTTTAGAATTCAGAATTTGATAGATCAACTGAGCTCCCTTATTCACTAAAAGAGTAATCCTTTGATTTTGAGTTACATCCAAAAGTCTTGCCGTAACCCCTTCTTCTATGATAATTGTAAGACTATGCTGATCTAAAAGAAGATAATCCTCCATAGATTTACTTATGGTAAGCGTATCGTTTTGAAGGCAAAGACCACAGCCTTCCTTTCCTACCAACTGATTAAATAAAATCATTGCTTCGTGCTATTATGAGCACAAGAGCCTAAAAGAACATGGGTCTTTTCTTCATCTTCTTTTTCAATTTCTATGCCTAGCTCTTCTTTTACCCAATCATAGCCTTTTTGGTCAATTTTGGCAATTAATTCTTTGCCTCCAGTTAAAACAATTCTTCCATTAATCATTATATGTACAAAATCTGGCTGGATATAGTCTAATAGCCTTTCATAATGTGTAATTAATAGACAGCCCAAGGTTTCATCAATCATTTTGCTGACATTTTCGCCAACGATACGTAAAGCATCAACATCTAACCCTGAATCAATTTCATCTAAAATGGCAAACTTAGGCTTTAGCATTTTCATTTGAAGAATTTCATTTCTTTTTTTCTCTCCACCAGAAAAGCCCTCATTTAAATAGCGATGCGCTAAATCCTCTGGCATTTTAAGCTCCTCACAGGCCTTTTCGTAATTTCGTATAAAGGAAAATAAAGAGACCTCCTTACCACTACAAGCCTTCATCGCCGTACGAATAAAGTCACTATTGGTTACACCTGGAACCTCTGCTGGATATTGATAGGCTAAAAATATCCCTTTTCTTGCTCGCTCATCTACTGCTAAATTCAAGATACTTTCCTTATCCAGAAGAACATCCCCTGAGGATACCTGATATTTAGGTTGTCCCATAATAATTGAGGATAAGGTAGATTTTCCAGTTCCATTTGGACCCATAATGGCATGAACCTCTCCTGTTTTTATCGTTAGGTTTACTCCTTTTAGGATTTCCTTGCCATCAATTCCTGCATGTAAATTTTTTATTTCTAAAATGTTACCCATTGTTTTCAACTCCAATTCTTAAAGCATTATGTATTATACCACAAATTTATTCTTTTTTTCCATATTTAGCTAAATTATCATGATATATTCTTTGAACTTCCTTAAATAAATTTTCAGGTGTATTTTTAGAGACAATTCTTGTACAATTTTTCTTAATCTCTTCATCTACTGAATCTAAGGTTACACGATATTTGCTTTGCTTCAATAAATGATTCGAATGATTGGAGGAGGAAAGCCCTACAACCTCTAAGCCCTCCTTCTTACAATACGAATGTAAAATATCTAGCTGCTCTATTTTTTTACTATAAATTTTCACATACTTTAGCCCTTCTACCTGATTCGTTTCAAAAACATCATAAACTAATATGGATAGCTTAGAATTCAGCTCTTCCTTCTTTTTCATTTCAGCAAGCAAATGCCAAACGACCTCTTCTTTTTCTACAATTAAAAAATAAAGGATTTCCTTTTTGGGGGCAGGACCAGGAATATAGCTACAAAAGGCAGCATTTTTTTTGCTTTGGGCATAGATTCGTTCCCCATCATTATCTAAGCTTTCATTATAGGTAAACAGTACATCCTCTTCAATTTGATTTACAAAAGGAGAAATATGATTTTGCTGTAAAACCTGATAAATTTCCTCAGCTGTTATTCTGTCAATGGTCTCTACGGCTAAATATCGCTGCTGAACTGCATCATACAAGGCCGCTCCAGACATACAAACGACAGGATGTGTTATTTTCACATCCTCTAAAAGAGGCATAAAGGTCGTTGGAGTACGCGTTGTAAATAAGGTGACATTTGCACCAATACGATTTAAATAATTCATTTTATATTGCATAAAGCCTCTAAAACGATCCCCCTCCTTTAACAGCATACCATCAATTCCAACACAGAATAATAGGTTTTTGTTGTTATGTCGGTGAGGCAGGCGAAATAGATTGACACCTAAGGCAATTAAAACACCAACGATGGTAGATAAAATTCGATTTAATCCAAATTGCCATTGCCAATATCCAACATTGATATTAGGATTTACGGTTACAGAAAGAAAGGTCAATATTGCTACAAAGACAGCTTGATGCTGTTTTAAGGAAACTCCTGTAACGACAACCGCAATGGTAAATACTGAAATCAAAAGATAAGGTAAAACAAAATTCAAGCTTTCTAGACTCACTGCCTGCAAATTAGGCCATTTTCCACCACAAAGCTCATAAAAGGTTATTAAAAGAATCCCAATGCCACCACCAATAATAGAGGCTACACATCGATTCTTTGCTTGATTTATACTGGCTCCCTTGCTCGCATGAACAGAATATGCTGTAGCAATCCCTGCGAAAAATGGATTATACCAAGAAAAAGCAAAATTGGATGGAACTCCTGGAATATATTCAAACAATTTTAAAAGAACAAAAAATAACAAGCAGCAAAATACACAGATTGCCGTTTTTATCGTTCTCAAGCCTATTTTCTTCAAGCTTCATCACCCCTATTCCGCAAACACAGGAAGCGAATTAACGCTTCCTAATTGCACAATCTATAAATATTTTAAAATATCTTGAATAGAATATACGATAATTTCTGGTTTAAAATCTACACGCTCAAGATTTGAATTCATAAATATCCCCTGTCTAATCCATATGGTATGCATCCCAAGGAAGGTAGCTGGTGCTATATCATTATCCAAACGATCTCCTATCATATAGGCTTCCTCAGGAATACAGTTTGATCTTTTTAGGGCAATCTCAAAAATTCCGAGTTCAGGTTTAGATATGCCCACTTCTTTTGAACAAATAACAAGCTCAAAATAAGTTCTAATACCATATTTTTTTAATCGTTCTTCTAATCCTAATTCTTGATTTGCAATTATCCCTAAATGATATTTTTTTGAAAGTTTTTCTAAAACAGGTATAACTCCATCATAAAGCTTTTCTAAATGTATCGGCCAATCCATAGGCTTTAAATTGAATTGCTTTAGGATTTCTTTATAAGGAGATTTATTTTGACTAACGTAAGCCTCAATTCTTTGTTTTAAGGTTCCTTTTAAAGTATTTGATTGTTTTAATAGGTCTTTAAAACGAAATATTTCACAGTCTCTTTCATCTATAAGTGTAGATCCTAAATCAAAAAATAACCATTTTATCATAAGAAATCTCTCATTTTATTACTATATTGACTAGCTTTGATGGAACATAAATTGTTTTCACAATTTCATGTCCTGCCGTAAAGCCTTGAATCTTTTCTAAGGATAGTGCCTGAGCTATGATTTCTTCTTTTGAGCAATTTACAGAAACCTCCATTTTATCTCGAAGCTTTCCATTCACCTGAACCACCAAAGAAAGCTGCTCAGCAGCAAGCTTAGACTCATCATAGGCTGGCCAAGCCTCAAAGGTAATTGTTCCTGTATGCCCTAAATCACTCCACAATTCTTCACCAATGTGAGGACAAATTGGATAAAGTAGCTTTACAAAGCTTTCCATATATGGACGATAAACAGAATTTGCCTTATAGGCTTCGTTTAAGAAGGTCATCATTTGTGCAATAGCAGTATTAAAATTCAAGCTATCAAAATCAGAGGTTACCTTCTTTACAGTTTGATGATATATCTTATCTAATTCATGCGAATTGGTATCGCTGAATTTAGAAGTATATTCTTCTTGATGATAAAATCTCCATACTCGATCTAAAAATTTTCGAGCGCCCTCTAGCCCTTTACTGCTCCATGGAAGAGAGGCCTCTAAAGGTCCCATAAACATTTCGTAAAGACGCAAGGTGTCCGCACCATATTCCTTTGCAACATCATCCGGATTCACTACATTTCCACGGGATTTACTCATTTTTTCATTATTTTCTCCTAAAATCATCCCCTGATGGAATAGCTTTTTAAAAGGCTCCTTTACTGGAACGAATCCTTTATCATATAAATAATTCGTCCAAAATCTTGAGTAAAGCAAATGTCCTACAGCATGCTCAGAGCCACCTAAATATAAATCTACAGGAAGCCAATGCTTCAAAAGCTCATAGTCTGCAAAGGTATCCTCATTTTTAGGATCAATATAACGCATAAAATACCAGCTAGAGGCAGCAGATCCTGGCATTGTATTGGTTTCTCGAACGCATGGTTTTCCATGGTAAGAGGTATGTACCCAATCATATGCATTTTCAAGTGGTGCTGAACCACTTTTCTTTGGCTTATAATTGTCTAATTCTGGTAAAACCAAAGGTAAATCCTTATCCTCTAAGGCTTCACTAGACCCATCCTCATAGAATACTACAGGAATTGGCTCTCCCCAATATCTTTGACGAGCAAAAACCCATTCTCTTAAGCGATAAGAAATTTGTTTAGAGCCAATTTTGTTTGTCTCAAGCCAATGAATCATTTTTTTGATAGCATCCTCTTTATTCAGTCCATTTAAAAAGTCTGAATTTATGTGTAATCCATCCTCAGTATAGGCTTCTTTAGAAACATCACCACCTGCAAGTACTGGAATAATTTCTAATCCAAACTGCTTTGCAAAGGCATAATCTCTTTCATCATGGGCAGGTACAGCCATAATAGCTCCTGTACCATAGCTAGCTAAAACATAATCTGAAATCCAAATCGGAACTGGCTTTTGATTTACAGGATTCATGGCATAGGCACCTGTAAATACTCCTGTTTTCTCTTTATTTAGTTCTGTACGCTCTAGCTCACTTTTCATACTACATGCCTTTTGGTAAGCTTCTACAGCCTCCTTTTGCTCAGGAGTAGTAATTTGATTCACTAAGGTATGCTCAGGAGAAAGCACACAATAGGTGCATCCAAATAAAGTATCACAGCGTGTTGTAAACACGATAAAAGAATCATTTGTATTTTGAACCTTAAATTGAACATGAGCACCAACAGATTTCCCTATCCAGTTTCTTTGCATTTCTTTTGTTGATGCTGGCCAATCCACTGTATCTAAGCCCTCTAACAGCTTTTCGGCATACTTTGGTATATCGAGTACCCATTGCTTCATGTTTTTACGAACAACAGGATATCCTCCACGCTCACTTTTTCCATCAATAACCTCATCATTGGCTAAAACTGTTCCTAATTCCTCGCACCAATTGACTGGCATCTCTATTTGCTTGGCAAGTCCATCCTGATAAAGCTGTTTAAAAATCCACTGTGTCCATTTATAATATTGAGGATCACAGGTAGATATCTCCTTTGTCCAGTCATATGAAAAGCCTAGCATCTTTAATTGCTTTGTAAAATTAGCAATATTGGCTTTGGTAAATTCCTCTGGATGATGTCCTGTTGCAATGGCAAATTGCTCTGCGGGTAGTCCAAAGGCATCCCAGCCCATAGGATGAAGAACGTTGTAGCCTTCCATTCTTTTTTTGCGGCATACAATATCGGTAGCCGTATAGCCTTCTGGATGACCTACGTGGAGTCCCTGCCCAGAGGGATAAGGAAACATATCCAGGGCATAAAATTTAGGCTTGGAAAAGTCTCTTGTATTCACCTCAAAGGTTTTATTCTTCTCCCAAAAATCCTGCCATTTTTTTTCTATTTCTATATGATTATACATCTTCATAAATCCTACATCCTCCTATTATTTTTTCAAAAACTTAGGTCCCTTTTGATTCTTTTTCTTTAAATCCGAAATTTTGGTTGCTATTTTGTATACAATATAGGGTAATGAAAAAGCCAAAAGAACAAGTCCATACCATAAAGCAATTGTATTCGCAAAAACAAAGGTTATATGGAAAAAGCAATACCATAATAAGCATCCAAGTAAAATCGTTAAAACCATACATAAGGGCATAAATTTGGGTGCCTCATATTCTGTAATAAGACTTGTTTTAATGAGCATCATAATCAAATAAATGAGCGGATGGGCTAGCAAAACAGTAGATAAAACAGCAATAAAGGTATTAGGTGATAAAAAGCCCTGGAAAAATCCAACAATCAGAATAACTAAAATATCAATAATCAATAGTACGATATGAACTATATTTAATTTCTTTTGCACATTCATTCCTCCTCTTTATTTTTCAATATATCTTCCACCAAAAAAGAAAAGGTTTCTTCAAGCATTTCTTTTTTATGAATTCTAAAATATAAATAAGGCTTAAGCTTAAATACAAAAATTTGCTTACGCTCCTCAAAAAACATTTTCTCTATGCTATGATAGGAATATTTATTTTCCTGAATAGACCACAAATCCTCTTTTGTTATTAAAATAAATTCATCATAAATGGAAATTTTAGATTCTTTATATTCTTTTTTCAATCTATGAAGCTTACTGCAATTAAAAAATAATCCAAACAGCAAAAAGAGAACTAAGGATCCTAGCAAAAAGCAAAATATAAAATAAAAATAAAGAACCTTTTTTGTGTAAAAATAGCATACCCCGAAAAATATAGTAACCAATAAAAGATAAATATAAACAAAATAATGCTTTAGATACCTTTTCCACATATCAAGATTCGATTTACTCACATAAAAACGAGGGGTTGATTTTATATTCTCTATACATCTGTTTTGCTTTTCCACAAAAACACCTCCGTTTATGCTATATTATACAACAATTGTCCACAAAAATAAATAAAATATTCACTTATAACAACGATTTCAATCAATTTGAATGGCAACTGCTCAAATTAAAAAAAACTCTACAATCCTGAAAATGTAGAGCTTCCTTTTTATGCATATTTTTTAAAATCCAAAGAATTCCTTTGCATTGTTATAGCAAACATCTTCTACGATTTTCCCTAATGTATCCAATTCATCAACAGGATATTGTCCAGATTCCACTAGATTTCCTAGCATTTGGCATAACAAACGGCGATAGTATTCATGACGAGGATAAGCTAAAAAGCTACGAGAATCCGTTAGCATACCAACAGATTGTGCAATTAAGCCTACCTGCATTAGTGTTTCTAGATTTTGACGCATACCATCCTGCTGGTCTAAGAACCACCAAGCAGTACCTACCTGAACACGACCCTTTACCCCTTCCTTTTGGAAACAGCCAGATAAAACGGTCAAAGCATAATTATCTCTTGGATTTAGGCAATAAAGAATGGTTTTAGGCAATTGGTCTGTTTCATCTAAAGCACCCAATAAGGCAGATAGCTTAGCCATATAATTTTGATCTTCAATCGCATCAAAGCCTGTATCAGGTCCAATCTTTTTCAGCATGGATTTAGAGTTGTTTCTTAAAGCACCAATATGATACTGCTGAACCCAACCATGCTTATGATACTCCTTACCTAAAAATACTAAAACATATCCTTTATACCAATCTTGCTCAGCCTCTGTAATTTCCTTACCTGCCATACCCTTTTTGAATACAGCATTTGCTTGCTCATAGCTGCATGGAGCATAATGTACCACATCTAAAGCATGATCAGATAAGCGAGAGCCCATTTCATGGAAGAAATCAATTCTTTCAGCAAGAGCCTTTTCCAAATCCTTTAATTCTTTAATTTTATAGCCAACAACACCTGAAAGCTGATTTACCCAATCTGCAAACCAAGATAATTCAACATTAATTGCCTTATCTGGACGAAAAGCAGGACGAACATGAACCTTTAAGGTTTCATCGGCATTCATCTTTTTATGCCACTCTAGGGAATCAACAGGATCATCTGTTGTGCAAACGGTATCCACCTTAAATTTATACATCATTTCTCTAGCCGTTAAGGTTTCAAGCTTTTGATTTGCTTTATCCCATATTTTCTTAGCATTCTTTTCATTGATGATATCTTCAATATCAAAATATCTTCTCATCTCTAAATGAGACCAATGATATAATGGATTTCCTACAAAGTAAGGCATAGATTCTACAAACTGCATGTATTTCTTATAATCATCATCTGGTCCTGATATAGAATCCTCCTCATATCCTCTTGCACGTAGGCTTCTCCATTTATAATGATCTCCATAGCGGTCCCCAGCACCAAGCCAAACCTCGGCTAAATTACGGAATTTTTTATCCTCATAAATTTCCTTTGGCTGAAGATGACAGTGATAGTCAATAATGGGCATATGCTCTGCATGCTCATGATAAAGTTTTTTTGCGGTTTCTGTAGTTAATAAGAAATCCTTATCCATAAATTCTTTCATTTTATATCCTCCTAAAGTACAACGCCGTCTTTGAAAATAGAAATTTCACGGAAGTTGTTTTGTTCGTTTTTCGCTTGCTTTTTCCCTGATGCAATATCACATAGTAAATCAATGAAATCCTCTAAAAGCTCATCCATATCCTTTTTATCCACTAAATCTCCTGCATTAAAATCAATCCAGTTTGATTTTTTTGTAGCTAAGGCTGTATTGGTTGCAATTTTAACTGTAGGTATAAACCCGCCAAATGGTGTACCTCTACCTGTTGTAAACAATACCATTTGACAGCCACTACAGCCTAAGGTTGTTGTTGCTACTAAGTCATTTCCAGGAGTACATAGTAAATTTAAACCTGTATTACGAATTCTTTCTCCCATTTTTAATACATCCTGTACGACTGCGGCACCAGCCTTTTGGGTACAGCCTAAGGATTTATCCTCTAAAGTCGTAATTCCTCCTTTTTTGTTTCCTGGAGATGGATTATCATAGATTACCTGATTGTGATTTTTAAAATAAATTTTGAAATCATTAATGAGCTCTACGATTTTCTCAAAAGTAGGAGCATCCTTAGCACGTGCCATTAAAAGCTTCTCTGCACCAAACATCTCAGGAACCTCTCCTAATACCGTTGTTGCTCCATTCAAAGATAAGAAATCAGAAAAACGGCCAAGCAATGGATTTGCAGTAATGCCTGACATTCCATCTGATCCTCCACATTTGAGTCCAATTCGAAGCACAGACAAAGGCTTAGCTACACGCTTATCATTTTTCATTTGGTCATAGAGCTCTTTGAGTAGCTTTGTTCCCTCCTCGACCTCATCTTCAACCTCCTGAGCTATTAAAAATCTTGTTCGTTTTTCATCATATTCGCCAAGAGTTTCCTTAAAGGTGGATACTAGGTTTTCCTCACACCCAAGACCTAATACCAAAACGCCACCTGCATTCGGATGCTTTACCATATCCTGTAAAAGAGTTCTAGTTAGGGTAAGATCGGCCCCCATTTGACTACAGCCAAACGGATGCTGGAAGGTATATACACCATCAATACCCTCTGTTCCATACTTTTCTTTAAAGCGTTCAATCATATCCTTAGCCATACCTGAAACACAGCCTACAGTTTGAATTACCCAAAGCTCATTACGAATTCCACACTCTCCTGTAGAACGCTCATATACCTCTACTGTGCGATCAGATTTATATCCTAAAACCTCAGGATATTTTGGTTCATAGGAATATGTAATTACATCGTCTAAATTTGTAGCAACATTATGCGTATGCACATGCTCTCCTGGCTGAATGTCCATAGTAGCATGTCCAATGGGAGAACCATATTTTATAATATTTTCTCCCTTTAAAATTGGCTTTAAAGCCACTTTGTGAGCCTGAGGAATATCCTCTAAAAGAACAACTCCCTCTATTTTCTCGCCTTTTGTAAAAGGGCGAAGTACAACTACAACATTATCCACTGGATTAATGATGATATAGTCTTTCATATTTTTTCTTCCTTCTTTTTTATTTTACCATTTTTGCTAATGCTTCACGCATGGATGTTGATGTGATTTCATATAAGGAATCCGTAACAAATTCCAATACACCCTCATATTGAGTCAAATCAACCTCCCAATGCTTTTCTAAGCCTAATACATGCTTTGCAATTCTTTCACAGGAAGCCTTTGAGCCATCAAATCCAGCCCATAATTCCTTAAACATATCTAATGCCCATGCATCATCAGCAAGCCGAATATCCTCGTTTCCGCGTTTTCCACGATAGAATACCAGTAAAGCAGCTAAGCTGAATAATGCATGCTTAGGGAAATGCTTTAAATCCTCTAAATTCTGTAAAACGGTAGGTAAGATTCTTGTCTTATATTTCGTTACAGAATTTAAGGCTATGCTCATTAATTCATGTCGTACAAAAGGATTCCCATAGCGCTCTAATACACTATTTGCATAAGAATCCATCTGGTCTCTTGGAATTTGAATTGTAGGAACAACCTCATTAAAAATGAAATCTAAAACAAATTGGTTGAGCTGCTCATCCTCAATTGTTTCACGTACTGTATCAATTCCAGAAAGATAAGAAACAGGAACTAAGCACGTATGAGACCCATTTAATATTTTAACCTTTCTTTCCTTATATGGCTTAATAGAATCCACAAATAACACATTTAAGCCAGCTTCCTTTGTAGGTAGCTTCTTTTCTAAATCCCTTACAGTTTTCCCATCGATTACCCATAAATGGAAAATTTCTCCTACAACCATATTCTGATCAATATATCCCAATTGATTCCATAGCTCTTTATCCTCATTTCTAGGATATCCTGGCACAATGCGGTCTACTAATGTATTGTAATATCGATTGGCATTTTCAACCCAACGAATAAATTTAGCATCCATATGATTATGCATAGCCAGCTGAACTAGGGTTTCCTTTAAGGTGTCTCCATTATGATCAATTAGCTCACAAGGTATAATTTCTAACCCCTTAGAAGCATCTCCATGAAAGTGATCATAGCGAGCCTTTAAAAAGGCAAGTAATTTCCCTGGAAAGCTATTTGGAGTTTTTGAGAAATCCGTATCATTTGGATCAAAGGCAATTCCTGCCTCTGTTGTATTAGAAATGATATATTCTAGCTCCTCACTTTTTGCATAATCTAAATATTTTTGATAATCTGTAAAGGGATTAATAAAATCTTCTAAGCAATCTATCACCTGATGTGTTTTAACCGTTTCTCCATTATTTATACCTTGTAGGTATAAGGTGTATAAACCATCCGCCTCTGATAATTCCTTAACACGACCAAAGGGCATAGGCTGAACCACAACAACTCCTGCATTGAAATTTGCTTTTTTATTCATGGTATCCACAATCCAGTCCACAAAGGCTCTTAAAAAATTGCCTTCACCAAACTGCATGATTTTAACAGGATGTGTAACCTTTTCAACAATGCTTTTACTTATATTTTCCACTTTTATCTTCCTCCATATACACATTTTTTAGTAAAAAATGCCAATTTTATAATCTAATTTTACCACGCGAAAACCAAATAGTCAACGAATTAGCACTGAAAAATGAAAGCCCTTTACTTAAAGTCGAATTTGCAACCATTTCTTCTGCTTAAAACGCCAAATATTGAGTCCCATTCGAAGAACTTGGTCAATAAGCATTCCTATCCAAGCCCCTATAACACCCAATCCAGCAGGATAGCACAATAGATAAGAAACGAGGGGTCGAATGCATGTTACGCTAACCAATGAGCTTGTTGCAGTAAACCTCGTATCTCCACTTCCTCTTAGGATTCCTGTAATCACCCATTGAATATTTTGTGGAAGTGTTATAAATGCCGCTATAATCATTATTGTTGATGCCATATTTGCCCGATCTTGAGTTTCCGGTTTATACATTCCTATAAGCAAATTACGAGCCGAAAGCATAAAAATACAGGTTAAAATAGCACAAATAAACGAAATCGTCATACTTACCTTTGCATAGATAATAGCCAAATCCTTCCGTTTTTCACCCAGCCGATGACCAACAATTGCAGCAGTACCTATGGAAAAGCCATCTGCCAAAGTAAACATGAGGGAGTTCAAATCATTACAAATTCCATGAACATAGGTTGCATCATCCCCTAAATAATTTACAATTAAGGCAAATAAAATAAAGCCAATTCTCATAAAAATTTGATCAATAAAGCAAGAGGGTAAAATATGACCAATATCCTTTAGGGTTTCTTTTTCAAAATGAAATAAATGCTTCACTTGAAATTTTAAATATGCCTTTGGAAACAAAATGGTTACTAAGCAAATGATAAAGGCAACCGCATTTCCTATTACTGTTGCAATTGCTGCTCCTGCTATTCCCAGCTCTGGAAAGCCCCAATTTCCTTCTATCAATAACCAATTTAGACCAATGTTTACTACATTAGCTATAAGATTGGTCCACATTGAAATTTTTGTTTTACCTATACCTCTTTGACAAGCATTAATTGTAAGTCTAAGACCATTAAAAATAAAGCCAGAGGCTATAATAGTTAAATATGTCGTTGCATAATCAATTGTATTGGTAGTTGCCCCCATAAATTGGCATAAAGGTCTAGCTAAGCAGGCTACAAATACACTTAAAACAACCGAAATTCCAATGCAAAGCTTTAAGCCTTCATGAAGTGTTTTATTCACAGAAGCTTGATTTTTTGCGCCATATCTCCTAGACACTATAGCAGTTAGGGCTATATTTAATGCCGTTATAAAGCAAATCATAAAATATATAGGCTGCTTAGTAATTGTTACTGCTGAATTGGCATCATTCCCTATGGAGGATACCATAATTCCATCAAACATCGTTACTAACGCGACTAAAAAGCCTTCCACCATAGAAGGCCATACAATTTTCATTACATCCTTAGTAACCTTAGAATATTTAGGGATTTCACCCTGTATTTCACTTTCTTTTATCATTTTATCTGTTTGAAAAAGTCTCATATAGCCTCTTTTCCTTTATCTAAATCTTATTTATGATAGGTTTCGTGATTGATGATTTTAAAGCTTCGATAGATTTGTTCTAACAAAATAACCTGCATTAATTGATGAGGAAATGTCATTTTAGAAAAGCATAAATGATAATCCATTCTAGTTAAAATAGGATCTCCTAAGCCTAAGGATCCCCCTATTACAAAAACAATATGGGAGGTATAATAGGATAATATATGAGAAACCTTTTCAGAAAGCTGAATACTCGTAAGCATTTCTCCCTGTAAATTTAAAGCAATTTTATAAGAATTTTCAGGTAATTTGCTTAAAAGCCTTGCTGCTTCCTTATTCTTTATATCAGCTTCACTCATATTTTCAGATATTGGCTCGTCCATTACAGAAATAAAATCAATTTTACTATACTTTGAAATTCTCTTGGCATAATCATTTATAGCATCCTTCAAATACTTTTCTTTTATACTTCCTACACTTAAAATCGTTATTTTCATATGCTATACACCTTCGTTGGCAAAGGAGAGGTCACTATAAATTCTATCCTTGAGGTATCCATTCCTAAATCATCCATTACCTTTTTCCTAGTAAGCTCAATAATTTCAGCCAAATTGCATTCCTGAGAAATGTGAGCATAAAATACAAGCTTCGTTTTTTCTCCTAATACATGAGCAAGTGTTACCGCTGCATCCTCATTAGATAAATGTCCATGATCAGATAGGATACGTTTTTTTAAGGAATAGGCTCGGTCTGAAGACATGAGAATATATGGGTCATGATTAAATTCTAAAACGTAACAATCCGCATTAGAAATCGTTTCATATAAAGCTTGATGTACATATCCTGTATCCGTAATATAAACTAAGGTCTGATGGCTATCCTTTATTTTAAAGCCAACGGATTCTAAAGCATCATGAAATGTAGGTAAGATTGTTATTTCTGTTTTATTTAATAAAATGGGCTCATAAAGTATAGAATTTACCAACCTATTTAATAATATAAGAGAACCATTTGCAAATTTTTCCTGTATAACAGGCTTTAAGGATTCATTTTTACCATTTAATATAGCCTGATAGGTTCCATTTGTCATATAGCAAAGTAGCTTTCCTTTTTTTAATACCGTGCATAAGGATCGAATATGATCATCATGCTCATGTGTTATTAATATGGTATCAATCTGATCAAACGAAACATTTAGCTTCTCCAATTCAGCATCTATGGTACGTTTGCTGATTCCAGAATCAATTAGAATCTTATGATCCTCTGTTTCAACATAGGTACAATTTCCTGTGGATCCACTTGCCAATACCTCAATACGCATAATTCTCACCTCGAAAAATCATGTCCATTATAACACGAAGATTATCGAAAAGTAAAGAAAAAAGCCGACTTCTCGGCTAAAGATTATATTTAAGGAAGCCTTATGCTAACCAAGCTGCACCAATAATGACAAGTAAAATAAATAATACAAGAATTAATGCGTATCCATATTCGTTAGAATTACAGTTTGCCATAGATGTGGCACCTCCTTTCCTTTCTACTACTATATTATGAAATAATATAAATTAATTTAGTACTATTTGCCCAAATCTTGAATAATTTTGCTTGAAAATAAAGTTATTTATTGCAATTTACTTTCAATAATGATATTATATATGGTGCTATGGTTTGAAATTCTAATAAAAAGGAGTTATCGAAAAATGTTAAAAAAACGAAAATTAAAAACACGAAGAGTGTGCTTAGTAGCATCTTTCTTCGTTTTACTTATAGCTTTGTCAGGGTGTAGCTCTGCAAATAAGCCGATGGGAAATCTAGACAAGGATACGGTTTATCTTTCAGCAGGGAATCATACTGTCACCAAGGGAGAGCTTTGGAGTGAATTACGGTGGAGTGCAAATAGCATTCTTACAGAAAAAATGACTGAAGTCGTTATGAAGGATTATGTAGAAAAGGTTGAGCTTATTATGGACAAGTCCTATACAGACTTAACAGATGAGCAAAAGAAGCTTTTCAAGGATGAATTCACAAGTAAGGATTATGATGAGTTGAAAAAGACTTATGAGGAAAGACTTGAGGATTATGTCATAAATGATATATATAATCTAACTTTTGACACCACAAAGCGTAGTTATGATCAAATAGAGGATATCAATACCTATGATGCTAAAAAGTTAGTTTTAGAATATTGTGATGAGCAATATACCAATTATAATTTAAAAAATATCAACAACCAACCATTGCAAAACTTTGTAACGGAGGCTGTTGAAAAAAGAGAAAATTATTTAACTATAGCAAAAGAACTTAAAAATATCTATTATCAATCTCTAGCAAAAGAATTATTAGCTTATTCTGTTCTAGAGGAAGATATTCAGGATGCTTATGAAAATCGTGATACAGATGACGAGGATGATTTAGGATATTTCACCAAATCTGAATATACTGCGACCTTCAAATCAAAGTTCACAAATCAATCTGATTTAAATTTAATCTTAATTCATTTTTCTACTGAAAAAGAGTTCAACTCAACATTACGTTCTTTTGGATTAAAGACCTATGATAATAATTTAGTTTATATTCCATATCCAGAGGATGTAAAAACCTTTTCTGAGTATTGTACCTACTATGATGATTTAACTACGAGTGATCTTAGAGGCTCTGATAAGTATCAAAGCTTAAATACTTTGGCAATTGCTCAAATTTATATTCAAATGTACAATTATTTATATGGTGGATATAGAGATTATCTTTATGATTCTTCTTATGTTTCCAATTTTGAAAATGTTGAGGATTTAATTAAAATCACAGAGGATATTCGTAACAAATCTCAATCTAGCGGATTAGATGAGGAAACGGAAATCAACAAGATTCGTGATGAATTGGCAAAAAATAAGGATCAATATGATGTTGATACCATTTATACTCGTGAAGAAATAGATAAAATTGAGTCTTCTTTCTCAACTTATTTATATGAAACACTTTGTTTACCATTTAAGGCTGAAGCAGATGATGATAGTCTACCTTATTCTTATACTACGCAAAGCTATAATAGTTCTTATTGGATAGCCTTTAAATTTGACCAGGGCTCTGATCCATATGAGGATATTTATAATAAAAATACAGTTGATGATGATTTAATTGAGAGCATCTTTAAAAACGAAACATTAAAGCTGGAAATTGAAGAAAATCTAAAGGTTGAAAAAATGACAGAAACCAAAATCAATGAGGCTGTTCAAAAAAGAACAGATGAGGTATCTGTTAGTATTTATGATGAAGCTTTAGAAATAGCTTATGCTACAAATCATTCAGATTATTCAAAAACCTATGGAAAAGCTCCTAATTCCAATGTTATTGCAACATTAAAATATGATGGTACAACGTATAATTTAAATATCGTTGAGGATCCAAATGACTCCTTAGGCTTAAATGATGGTGTTTATAATATTCTTGAAAGAAAAAATGGTATCACTACAGCAATTGATATTTTAAGTAAAAAGGTTGTTAAGCAAACAAAGGCCTATGAAGATACAGCTGAGGATATTGATGACTATAAATTAGCCTTAGAATTTGTCCTTGCTGCTTTCTCAAATGACTACTATGCTTCCAATGGATATTCTTCTACAATAGGTAAATATAACTTTATGATGTTATATTATCACTCCGTAGATATTGACTACATTATTGCAGAAAACTATAGAGTGAATGCTGCCGCAGCTAAATTACTTACCAATTATAACTCAGACAAACTATTAGAATTTTTCAAATCTTACTCCGATAATATTTATAACAATTATTTCTCTATTAGTGGGAAAAGACTTATTGTTTTCCGTGATGCGGATGACGATAATGAAAAGGACGATGTTACAGAATGGACAGATACGCAAAAGAATCTTGCTGAAAAGCTAATTCGTCAAATTTATAACGAGGTAGCTTCTACTACTGGTTCTCATGCAGAGGCTCTATCTTCTATTGTAACAGAAATTAATGAATCTGCCCGTGCAAAGTTTGAGAATAACCCAATTGCACCTGAAAATAAATGGGCAGAATATCGTAAAGCTGGATTAAATGTAGAATTAGAGGATGTTTCTGCAAACAACAGTACTACATCTTTAGATTTCAAATTAAAGGCTAGACTTCTTGAAATTTACAATTCTCCTTCTTATAGTATTAATCAAACAACTCCAACAGAGTATATGGAGGATTTACAAGATCCAAATACTAAAATATTAGAAACTAAGGATGGATTTAATCTATTACTTATCACTTCTGCTGATTTCCAAACCTCTGCTGAATTTAAGGAAGAGGATGATAAACTAGGAATCTATAAGGATCTTTCTGTTTATTATAATGAGGAATATCAAAAAATTGGTAATGTCTACAACGATGGCGAATTATTAAATCTTGAGCAAATCAGATTATATGTATTAGAATATGTTACAAAACAAACCTCAACCTTATCTCCTTCTGCTCTTTCTCAAGCATTATCTAGCTTCTTAGCACCAGTTATTACAAGATATACAGGGAATGAAACTCAAAGAGACATCGTTATTTATCTTATTGAAACAAAGGCAGGAGCGTTAAATTTTGGTGAGAATGCAGAAAGATATCAAATGATCTTAGATATTAACCATAATAGCGCTGATGAATATTTATCTATATATTTTGAGGAAGATACAACTGGAACATTAAAAACATATGAAAATTGGTGGACTGATCTTCAAAAAATCGTTGCGGATATATTATTAACGGAAGGAGAAAACGCATAATGAAAAAGTTAAATAAAGTACTATTCCTTTGTAGTGCTGGTTTACTTGCACTATCTGTTACCTCCTGTAAAAATAAGGTAGTTCGAAACACAGCTGTACCTATGGGAGATATCAACACTTCTTTAGTTCTTGCTTCAAGCAAGGATCATAAGGTACAAAATGATGTTTTCTATTCTAGATTACGCTATAAAGGCTATAATACTGTTTTAAATCAATTGAAGAAGGGCTTATTTTCAGAGGAATATACATTTGTAAAATCTCAAATCAATTTAAATGATTCTGTAGTAAATGATTATGAGCAAGAGCTTTTCGATTTATATGCAAGAGATTTATATAGTACTTCTTCCTATGAAGCATTGTCAGATTATACAGAGGAGGAAAGAGATACCTATATACAAAAATATATAGATTCCTCCAATACTAAAGGTATATTTATTACAAAGGAGCAATGCTTAAGCTATTCAGAAGAAAATGAAAAAATCAAGTTTTCTTACATACCCGAAGAGGTTATAAATGAAAAATTACTTACATTAGCTGTAAATAAGGCTTCTAAGGATGCCTTGGAAAAAATTGTTGATAACGAAAAAATAACCGATGATGATAATAAATTGGTAAATAATAGCAATTATATTTCTGAAACGAATATTATGAACTATTATGATAGCCACCAAAAGACCTATGGTACATATCGAGCTATTATAATTCAATTTAACAATTTAAATGAGGCTAGAAATGTGATTTCTGCTGTTGAAAGAGAGCTAGGAGCAACATTATCTGATACAAATGCTTTAGAATTCTATGTTAAATTATATAATACCTATTATAATTATAGAAGACAGCTAGATCCTTCACATCCTTTTGATAATTCTAATGATTCTTCTAAAACAAATTTCATTGTCAATAAGGATAAAAATGAATTATCTGAAATGTCTTCTTCTATCTCAAATATTTTAACAAATACTTTAGAAGAGGATGGAGCTTATATTAAGCAGCCATTCAATCAGAACAATAAATATATCATGGTTTATCGTGGTACTACTGAATTTGAATTAAATAAAACCTATAATATCACCTCAAATCACAATGAGCAAGTTGAATGGAGTGAATTAAAGGAGCACGAGGAAGCCTATAACAAGGTAAAGGCTGAAATAAGAGATGAATTAATTGAATCTAAGATTACTGCTTATAATTCAACAATTCTTTCTAAGCGTGTAAAAGAAGCCGAAATAGAGATTTATGATCCATATTTTGAGCAACAATTCCATAACAGCTATTCAGACGATTATGAATTAATTGCTCCTGCCAAATTTGAAAACAGCCTAATATTTAAGCTAACTTCTAAAAACTCTAAGGATGAAGAAGTTATTACTGAATATAAAGTAAATGATTTTTATGCAGAGCAATCCAAACTTAGTGGATTAGATATTGTAGTTGAACAGCTACGATTAGACTATGTATATGATTTAAAGGATACCTTATTAACTTCTGATACAATCAGTGATTTAGAGGAGGAATTAAATAAATCCATTTCATCCTTTAATAAAAATGAGAATACTTCCTATCCTTCTTCTGTTGGATTAGAATTATATCTTCTTGCAAATTTTGGTTACGCTACTAAGGACGATGTATTAAAGTATAATAAAATTTCTACTAGAGTATTAACTGAGTATTTAAATCAAAATGTATTTGATGAATGGGCATTAAAAAATGCAGATGGTACTTATCCTGAGGATCATGCAATCAATTATGATAATTTAAATGCTTTAGATCATATTTTAGCTGCTGGTAATGCAAATTATTCAAATTTATTCTCTATTAATATTGATCATATCCTTATCTATATTGATGATAATGGGGATGATAGTCCTGATGATCCAAAGGATTTCTTGAAAAACTTTGATGAATCACAGAAAAAGGAATTCAATAAGGCTTTATTAGAATTATCCCAAGCAATCTATGCAGAAGCAAATTGTGAGGAATTAACTAAATCCAATACAACCTTAGAGATTCTTCAATATATTGTTGGAGCATACAACCGTAATGAAAAACTATTCTCTGATGAAACAAAAACATGGGGAGATTATAAAAAATATAACTTCCTATTAAGAGCTGAGTCTTTATCTGCAAGTGGTGATACAACACAAAATAATGTTGGAAACTATGTAAAAGAATTTGGTGATTATGTTAAGGAGCTTTATAAAAAGGCTGTTGAAAATGATTTAAAGATTGATGATAAGAAATCTATCTTCTATTTTGTAGAAAGCCTAGAAAAGGCACCAGGAACAGTTAATAGCTCTGAGGATGAATTGCCAAAGGATTTATGTGCTACTTCCTTTGGATATCATATGATTGTCGTAAATGATTATGACAAGCCTTCTACAACAAAAAGTACAGCATCCTCTGATACCTATGGATATTATAAGGATATTGAAATTCTAATTAATGAATTAGATAAGGATACCACTGATGATAATATCTATGTCAAAGTACCTGATACATATAACGATAAAGAAAATGAAGCTACAATGAACCAATTATTTACTTATTATGTTCAAAAGCAAAAGGGATTGACTTCTTCTTTAGATTCTACTTTACGTGATGTTTTAAGTGCTATGTTTGATTCAGCAATAACTCGCTATACCTCTAGTGGCTTCCAAAATTATCTATTATTTAATGAATTAAATATTAAGGTAGAGGATACGACTTCTATTTTGAATAAACAGCTTCAAAATTATGAGGGCTACTTGATTCGCTCCTCTCAAAATTATGAGAAGGATGATGAATTTAAAGATTGGTATGATGGTACATTAGACTGGTCTAGACCTTACGATAATTAATCAAAATAGCTTTATAGAAACGGTTTGAGAAATCAAATCGTTTTTTTCTGCTTCTGCAATTTCTTTTCTGTCCTTATTTCCTAATTTCACAAGAAAAACCCCTTAAGTCCTTCTAGTTCTTTCTACTAGTCCAACTTAAGGGGTTCATTTCATTTATTTTTTTAGCTGGTTAAAGCTCCAAATCATTATATTTCAAAAAGGGCTTAATCGATTGATATAAAGGATAAAAGATACAACCTGTAAATGCTGTAGTAACTACAGAGGTAATAATTACACTTGCAAGTCCGCTTAAAGCATAAATATAAGCCTGTTCAAAGCTCTCATACTTCGCTTCCATTAGAAAGTATAATCCGGCCTTAATATAAATTTCACCAAAAATATTAAATATCATCGCCAGTGCTACAGAGCTTATAGCAATTTTAGCGATAGAATTTAGCTTGGAATCAAATATCAATATGAATATATAAAATAAGGAAATTATACCTAAAAATACAGGTATAGTATAATGAATTTGAATTGTTACATTTAATATATGAATTCCATCTATCACACTAGCAATGCTGGTAAGAATAAGTAAGCTTAGAAATAGGAATAGAAAAATAGAATTCAAGACTACTGTACTCCATTTTCTTTTCAAAACAAATCTAAAAAACATTCCCGCGATAAAGCCTAAAGCAAATTTCAATAGGATGGTTCGGACTACTCCTGCTGTGAATCCTCCGTAATAAAATATGTCAAATAAGCCCATACCTATGGATCCTGATAGTCCTCCAACTACTCCACCGCATAATAAAGCAGCAATGACACATATCAAATTTCCTAAATGAACAAAGCCTACAGGAAGCGGAACACGAATGTTAACTCCAACATAGCAAAGAGCTGCAAATAATGCCGTTACACTTAATTTATAAAGTAACCTATGATTTTTATTCATAAAAGCCTTCTATTACATTTTATATAGTGCTAACCCCATTTTATGCTTTTCATAATCGATATCAATTACATAAACGTGAATTTCATCTCCAACATGAATCATATCTGAAGGATGATTAATTTTTTGAGGAGACATTTTAGAAACATGTAATAAACCATCGTATTTCACACCACAATCAACAAATGCTCCAAAATCAACAACGTTTCGAACAATGCCATCTAGCTCATCCCCTATTTTAACATCCTCAAAATGCATAATATCGCTTCTTAGCTTTAATCCTGGATAACTATCTCTAATATCACGCAAAGGAGCTATAAAAGCGTCTAAAATATCATTTAATGTATATTTATCAATGCTCAATTCCTTTTGAAGAAATTCCTTATCTAAAGCTGCTACTGCTTCCTTCATTTCTTCGCTTCCAATATCCTTAGAGGTCTTTCCCATATATTTTAAAAGCTCCTCAGCCTTTGAATAGCTTTCAGGATGGATTGGAGTCATATCGAGTGGATTGGAGCCCTCAAGAATTCTTAAGAAGCCCACACATTGCTCATAGGTTTTAGGTCCTAATTTGGCAACCTTTTTTAATTCCTCACGGCTTGTAAATTTTGTATTGGTTTCACGATAGTCTATAATATTTTTTGCAACACCCTTCGTTAATCCAGAAACATAGCTTAATAGGGATGGTGAACAGGTATTTAAATTTACTCCTACCTTATTTACAGCATCAACCACAACATCCTCTAAGGATTTATTTAATCGGTTTTGAGCAATGTCATGCTGATATTGTCCTACACCAATCGATTTTGGTTCTATCTTTACAAGCTCCGCTAACGGATCCTGGATTCTTCTAGCTATAGAAATTGCTGAGCGCTGTTCTACAGATAAATCAGGGAACTCCTCCATAGCTAATGGAGATGCAGAATAAACAGAGGCTCCTGCCTCACTAACAACTACATACTTTGCTTCAAGATGATTTTCTTTGATGACCTCTGCAATAAAGCTTTCTGTTTCTCTGCTTGCTGTACCATTCCCTATGGCAATAATTTCTACATGATATTTGTTTATTAACTGAATTAATGTCTTTTTAGAAAGCTCTAGCAGCTTTGGATTTACTACAACTCCTTTGGCCTTTTCATTAGGATATATAACACCAATTTCTAATACCTTAGAGCTTGGAGAAATTACTGCCAATTTACAGCCTGTACGAAAGGCTGGATCAACACCCAATACGACATGCCCCTTCATTGGTGCTTGTAGCAATAAATGCTGTAAATTTAATGAAAAAATATGAATTGCCTGTTCTTCTGCCTTCTCTGTTAGGATTACACGAATTTCTCTTTGAATGGATGGAGCAATCAATCGCTTATATGCATCTGCTATAGAATCAACTAGTTCTTCGTTAAAAATTGAATTATAATTATGCGTTACGTTGTATCGTATATGCTCAATATCTCTTTCAGGCTGTAATCCTATGGTTACGGTTATAACATCCTCATTTTCAGCACGATTCATAGCAAGAATACGATGAGGCTTAATAAAGGCAAGTCTTTCTGTAGCCTCATAATAATTTTTATATTTTTCTTCTGGATCTAAATCATTATTTTTCTTTTTTGAAGAAATTGTTCCATATTTTAAAGCAGCCTCACGAATATGCTTACGATAATCTGCATTATCGGATATCTTTTCTGCAACAATATATTTTGCCTGTTCAATTGCAAATTCAGCTGTTAAGACCTTATCCGTAATAAATTGCTTAGCAATTTCCATTTTATCGCCATATCGAGGCAATTCAAGCATAATATCAGCCAAAGGCTCAAGTCCTAAAGCAATAGCTGCGGTAGCCTTAGTCTTTTTCTTTTCCTTATAAGGGCGATATAAATCCTCTACCTCTATAAGCTTTGTTGCTTGCAAAATGGTTTCCTTGAGTTCATCTGTCATTAGTCCCTTTTCATCAATCAAACGAATTACATCATCCTTACGCTTTTGTAGAGAAAGACCATATTGATATTCATCATCAATTACACGGATTTGTTCTTCATCAAGGCCCCCTGTAGCTTCTTTTCGATATCGAGCAATAAAAGCTACCGTACTATCGTTTTCTAATAGCTCTAGTACAGCCTTAACCTGTGTATCCTTTACTTTTAGATTTTCTGCAATTGTCTTTATAATAGCCTCATTCATCTTTTTATCCTCCTTAAAAAATAGCCTCCAATCTGAAGGCTAATTTAAATTATAAAGTCTTAATATAGTTGATTGCGTATAGAATAGAAGAATTTAGTACCTCTGTCCATGAGCTTGTAGAAATTTTATGACTTTGCTTAATACCATCTTCATCCTCATATTCAACCTTGCTTTGGAATTGATCCCCCTTCATATAGATAAAGGCAGGCTCATAGGATGATTGATCCTCTGATAAAAGAGAACCAAATAAATCATCATATAAAATTCCTGAATTTGTTGCACTATTTACAGTTACATCTACAACATAAAGCTCTAAATCTACGCCTCTTTGCTTTGCTTGATCCACACTATATTGTAAATCTGCTAAACGTGTAATTAATTTTGCATAATCCTCATTATAATTATCTTCATCCTTTTCATCTGCATAAAAAGCATTTCCATCATAGGTGAAAATAAAAATATTTTCAATATTACCATTATTAATATAACGGTCAATAGCCATATAATTTTCCTTGTTAAACTTCACTGTATGTCCTGCATTATCAAGTGTTTCCTCATTAAAATAAATTTTATCAGAAACATAGGTATCATCATCCTTCATTCCAAAATAAACGCCAAGACCTACACCTAATCCAATACCAATCAGTACAACTATTGTAACAATGGCAATAAGCCATTTTTTATTCAATTTATTCTCTTTCTTTTGGTTCTTCGTATTTGCACGAGACACCTTTCTAACGGATCTAGCCAAGGTTAATCCCTCCTATAGTAAACATCTAATATATTATAAGATAAATTGATGAAAAATTCAAGAACTATCCCTAACTTTTTCACCTTGTTTATCTTATTTTACCATAAAACTTTAAAAATATGCAAAAGATATCCCAATTGGGATATCCTTAAAACCTTATGCAAGAGTTATACTATTTGCTATATTAATATAATCATCAATGGAAAGCTGTTGTGAAAATATAGTTATCTCATAGTTTCCATTATAGAATTTCATGGTATTATCATTCAAGAAGCCTAAGCCACATTCTAAGAATTCAATGCTATGATAAGTATCAATAGCTACAACCTCATCTGTGACCTCCACTAAGGATACAATAATAGTATAGGCATGATCTCCACTATAGCACAAAATTGTTGTATCATCCTTTTTGCTAGAGGAAGCCAGCTTGCTGCCTTCAACAATATAACCAGCGGTTAGGGTAAGACCTGTTTCTTCATCTCCTGGTTTTTCCTGTTGAGCACCTAGATATTTCTTTTCATTGAATTTATCCTTTCCAGGATTGCTGTTTGGGGTAAAGGTATCAAAATCTACTATGATGCATTCTTCATTGTTTTCATTAAGGAAAACTGTTTTCTTTGGCTTGTAATTTGCATCACATGTATATTTCATCTTATTTAGCCTTTGATTTGTCTTATGTGCAATTTTACATTCAATAACATAATCTGTACCATCCATACTTCCTGAGGCTTCCTTGTCTGCTTTAATGTCCTTATTAATAGCTTCTAATAAATAAGCATGAGAACTATTTAAAGGCCAATTGCTATCAAAACGAAATTCCTTGTTTAGGGAAGGTGTAATTACATATACGCCTGTATCATTCTTGATAATGAGCTGTTCATTATCCCCTTTAAAGCATACCTTGTAATAGCTTGGAGATAAATAATCCACCTCTACCTGAACACTGACATTTTTGTCTGCTCTTTTCATTGTCATGCTTGAAGTCAGACTGTATGAGTTTAAGCCAGATAGATAGTTGGTAACACGAGTTACCTCATCCACTTTTTGATTGGATTTGCATCCTGTTAATACTACTAAACCTAATAAAATTAAACCTAATATTTTTTTCATTTTTCCACCCATCTTCTATAATCAATAAACAATATGCTTTAATTTAAAGAACTATGCATAAAGTAAACTCTTTTCGTTAAAACTACATAATAAAGGAGGAATTAGAGAATGTCTATAATACAAAAAATAGCCCTTGTCTTTACCATTATTGGTGGAATAGCATGGGCTGTCGTAGGAATATTTAATTTTAATATTGTTACATGGTTATTTCAAGAAGGATCTGTTCTTACAAGAATCGTATATATCTTTATAGGAATTTGTGCCTTATTTAATATTGTAGCCTTATTCTTACCTAATCGTCATCACTTGATGGAAGAATAGCAATAGCAACACTATACTTATCCGTATGGGATAAACTAATTTGGAGTTCTACTTTCTTATTATATATAAGAGCATAAGGAGCTCCATTTTCTTCATTTACTATTGTAATATCCTTAAAGGCTAATCCCTTTTGATAGCATTTAAAGATAGCTTCCTTACATGCAAATCTAGAGGACAGATATTCTGTCCTTCTTTTTTTATTTGTGATTTGATTAAAATAATTGAATTCAGTCTCTGTAAGAATTCTTTTAATAAATCGAGCATCTCTTCCTTCCATATCCTGATGCTCAACAAGGTCAATACCTACACGCATATTATTCCTTCCTCCTTGCCTTAAAATCTAAAGCAATTTCCTTGATTTTCCTAAATCGGTGATTTAATCCGGATTTTGTAATTTGCTCGTTATAGGTCGTATTTATAATATCAACAAGCTCGTTTAATGAAGCCTCTTTATTCTCCTTTCGAACCTTCATAACCATCAGCAGCTTTCCATCTAAGCGTTCAAGAGGATAATTATACTCTAGAAAGGAAATATAACGAAGCTGCTCCTCTGCACTCTGATTTGTTTTTTGCTGGTTGGCAACATCCGTGTTCATCGCACGATTTATATTGGCTGATATTTCCCTTTTGATTATGGCGTTTTCAAACTCATTCATCGTTACATTGGCACCAATTCTTCTTAAAAATTCAACAATACAATCCTTTTCCTTCATATATACAATTAAATGATTTCTTCTTTTCGTAATTCTTGCATTTAAATTATATTGATTCATTAATCTTTGAAGAAATAAAGCCTCCAGCTCCTGATTCAATGAAATTTCTAAATGATAATTTGAGGTACAGGGATTGTTTACACTCCCCTTAGCTAAAAAAGCACCTCGAAGATACGCAAGAGTTAAATTAGACTCCTTTACGATTTCATCTTTTCTTATAGTAATCGGTTCTAATAGATTTAAATCCTCTATAATAACCTGACTTGCTTCTTCAATAACACAAGAATAAATCGTTCTATGGGAAAGCTTCTGCTGAACCTTAGATATAATTTGAAAGGAAATATTCGAATAAAACTGTTTCATTATTCCGATATAATACCTTAATATGTGAAGATTTGAGCTTGAAAAAACGAGTCTAACTGGTTTTAAATAAATTTCCTTTGTAAGTCTTAACCAAGCCTCTAGCTCAACCAGATGTGAGGAAGAGTCAAGATTCAATTTTAATATATCTTCCTTTACATCAAATGAAAAACTCATAATCTACTCCACTAATATCGTTAAAATTTCATTTAAGCTATGAATGGTATATGTTGGCTCTGCTGCAAGAATTTTATCCTTTCTGTCAGAATATAAAACACCTATTGTATCTATTTTAGCATTTTTTCCTGCCTCTATATCACCGACACCATCTCCAACATATAAAGCCTTTTTGCTTTGAAGCACATCCATGGCCCTTAAAATACCCTCAGGATCTGGTTTATTCTTTTTTACATCCTCTTCGCCAATGACAATGCGAATCTTATCTAGCATACCAAAAAGCTCTAAGCCATGCTCCACCAAATCTGTTTTTTTAGAGGAAACCACCCCTAGCTTATAGCCCTTCCGTGCTAGAGTTCGGATAAGACTCTTAGCTCCTGGAAAAGCTGTTACTAGCTCATCATGCATTGAAACATTATATTCTCTATAATAGTCAATCATTTCCCTGATTTCCTCATCATTCTGACTATATTTAGAAAAGGTCTGATAAAGGGACGGTCCAAAAAAAGAATCTAGCTCCTCATCTGTAAGAATTTTGTCTGGACGAAAATGCTCAAAGGTGTGAACAAAGCTACGATAAATCAAATCCTTTGTATTTAAAAGTGTACCATCCAAATCAAATAGAATTGTATCATACTTATTTTCTTTAATTTGAAGCATAAGCTCATAGTAATTTGTTCTTGGCCCTATAAACCGTTTCATAACTAGAAAGGCTATACCACATATAATAAAAATAACACTGATAAGGATAGACATAGGAATAGGCCCAGCCATTAAAATTTCATTAGCCCCACTATGGCTTCTTAAAAGCTCTACAGGAATTCTTACAATACCATACCATATAAAATAGGCACCAATTAAATCCCCAGATTCCAATTTTTTAACCTTTCTTCGAGCAACAAGCATAAGAATAAGTCCGACTAAATTCAATAAGGATTCATATAAAAAGGTAGGATGACGATAGGCTGTAGTAATACGATCTGTAATATACATATTCTCTGTAATAAAGCTTGGCAATAAACTTTTAAATAGCTCTACGTTTTTCACTACTGGTCCATACAGCTCATGATTACAAAAATTTCCCCATCTACCACAGATTTGTCCAATTAAAAATCCTGGAGCTACAACATCTAAAATCCGATAAAAGGAAAACTTTCTAACTCTACAATAAATATAAATAGTTAAAAGAGCTGCTAGAACTCCCCCTTGTATTGCAAGTCCACCATCCCATATTGCAAAAACATCGATAAAGCTATGGATTTTATCAGCATTAAATATGTCCCACCAAAGCCTTGCTCCTAAAATTGCACAAGGAAGTACAATTACCACCCCTGTATAAATATAGTCACTTGGAATACCTATTTTCTTTCCCTCACGGACTCCTGCAATCACAGCAAGCAAAACACCCAGTAATATGCAAACTGCATAC
The DNA here is from genome assembly GCA_949840955.1 of uncultured Anaeroplasmataceae bacterium. Classification (GTDB taxonomy): domain Bacteria; phylum Bacillota_I; class Bacilli_A; order Acholeplasmatales; family Anaeroplasmataceae; genus Pelethenecus. The sequence goes on from CATKXV010000005.1 coordinate 121,077, forward strand.
CAACGAATCTCTAGTCCAAATAAGGAAAAGGAAGGATTAATGTAATTCATCATTTTGATCTTTCCCTTCTGCTTTTTTATCTACCTTTTGTATAAATTCCTTTGCTGCAAAATGACCCATTAGCTTAAGCTTTTCATTCATAGCTGCGGATTCAACTAATAGAGAAACACTTCTTCCTGGTAGTACAGGAATTGTTACCTTGGTAATTTCTGTGTTAAAATACTTTATCTTTTGTTCTTCTAACCCCAATCGGTCATAGTATTTATCCTCATTCCAAGCCTCTAATTCTACAACAAGTCTTAAATTCTTTCTTTCACGATACGCACCAGCACCAAACATTGTAACCACATCAACTATACCAATGCCTCGAATTTCCATAAATCTTTTTAATATTTCTGGAGCCCTACCAATTAAATTGCCAGGCTCCTTTTCTAAAATTTCAACCAAATCATCTGCAATAAGCTGATGGCCTCTTTTAATTAAATCGAGAGAGGTTTCTGATTTCCCTATACCACTTTTACCAATGATTAAGGTTCCCATACCATTAATATCTAAAAAGGTCCCATGAACTGAGATGGTCTGACCTAAATGATCCTGTAAATAATTAAACAGCTTAGAGGAGGTTGGGGTTGTTCTAAGATTACTTTTTAATACACAGATTCCATATTCATCTCCAAGCCTTTTAAAAAGCTCTGGAACTACAACCTTCGTGCTAAACACTATACAGGGAGGTTTAAGCTCGAATATTTTTCGAACATTCGTTTCTCTTACTATAGGATCCTGTTTGCTAAAAAATGTCGCATCCTTTGATCCAACCAAAACAACGCGCTTGGGATCAAAATAATCAAAAAAGCCTGAAAATTCTAATCCTGGTCTAGAAATCATCTCCTCTACACAGTGACGATTTAACCCCTCTTGCCCACTAATTAATTCTAATTTATTTTCTGTCATCAATTGTTCTATTGTAATATAATCCATAAAGCTTCTCCTATAAAAAGATTTTTCTTTGTATCCATAAATCCAACCCGATAAAGCTGAGCCATACTATAGTTGCGAGTAAAAATGAACTATCTAATGTTCTGCATAAATGAATCCAATAGGAATCAAGAAAAGCTAAACCGAAGATGCTAGTAAAGCTAAAAAGTAACAGCACAGAAAATGGATTCCAGCTTGTATGATTCATGATCATCACTAACAATCGCATAAGGATTACAAGAAGTAAAGAAATACTAGGAATGATATATAAAAATTTATAAGGCGAAATTGGATTCAATAAGGAACTAGAAAATCCAAAAATTGCAGCAATCCATACAAAAGAGACTAAAAAGAGAAAGAGTGTACCCAAAATGAATTTTACAATCATTTTTCTAGCAAAGCCTTTAGGAAATTCTCCTTCTAATAGAGAAGAAAGCTGATTAATCATTTGTTCATAAGTTTGATAATTTCCATTAGGATCATTTTCCTTTAATTGCTCTAATTCCTTTTTTGCAAATTCAATGCTTTTTTTAATTTCTTCTTTTTTCTCTTCCTTCATAGTGCTGCTCACCTCCTTCATATTACCTTAATATTATAATATATTAATCATAAATTAGCAAATAAATAAAGAAAATCTCTTAAGACAAGAGACTTTACTTTAATAAAGGCTTTAAATATTGTGCTGTATAGGAGCCCTTGATATTAACCAATTCCTCAGGGGTTCCTTGAAAAAGAACAGTTCCCCCTCGATTTCCACCCTCAGGTCCTAAATCTATAATATAATCTGCAAGCTTTATAACATCCAAATTATGCTCTATTATAATGACAGTGGCTCCAGCATCAGCAATTCTAGAAATAACCTCCATTAATCGTTTGATATCATCCACATGAAGTCCTGTTGTAGGCTCATCTAAGATATATAAGGATCTAGAAGATATTTTAGAATGCAATTCATAGGCAAGCTTTACACGCTGTGCCTCTCCTCCAGATAAGGTCGTAGAGGACTGTCCAAGCTTAATATATCCTAAGCCGACATCATAAATTGTTTTAAGCTTAGCCTTGATTTTTGGAAAAGAATCAAAGAATTCTACTGCATCCTCTACAGTCATATCCAAAACATCAGCAATACTTTTCCCTTTAAATTTCACATCAAGTGTTTCTTGTTGATACCTAGTCCCATGACAAACCTCACAAGGAACGAATACATCTGGTAAAAAATGCATAGAAATCCGTTTCATTCCATCTCCAGAGCAGGCCTCACAGCGTCCACCACGGACATTAAATGAAAATCTAGATTTATCATACCCCTTTATTTTGGCGTCTGTGGTTTGACTAAATAAATCACGAATATCATCAAAAACACCTGTATACGTAGCTGGGTTACTTCTTGGAGTTCGACCAATTGGCTGTTGAGATATATGAACAATACGATCTATATTTTCTAAGCCTTCAATTTTCTTAGCTTGTCCAGGAGAAATTTTTTTTGCAGAATAAAGCCGGACATACGCATTTTTATACAAAATTTCATTAACCAATGTAGACTTCCCAGAGCCAGAAACACCTGTTACACAGGTAATCACCCCCAAAGGAAAGGTTACATTGATATTTTTTAAATTGTTTTCCTTTGCTCCAATAATTTTTATATATTTTTTATTCCCTTTTCTTCTTGTCCTTGGAACTTCAATGCTCATTTTCCCTGATAGATAGGCTCCTGTTATACTATTAGACGAACGCATAACCTCTTCTGGTGTTCCTGAAGCAACAACCTCACCTCCATGGATTCCTGCCTTAGGTCCAATATCAACCAGATAATCGCAAGCCTTCATTGTTTCATCATCATGCTCTACCACAATTAGGGTATTTCCTAAATCACGCATCTCCTTTAGCGTTTTTATCAGTCGAGCATTATCTCTTTGATGTAATCCTATGGAAGGCTCATCTAATACATATAAAACCCCTGTTAGCCTTGATCCAATTTGGGTGGCAAGACGTATCCGCTGTGCTTCTCCCCCGGAAAGAGTTTCAGCACTTCTACTCAATGTCAAATATTCTAACCCAACATTCTTTAGAAAGGATAGGCGATCACATATTTCTTTAATAGCTAGCTTAGATATGACCTTTTTCTCTTCACTTAATTCTAAATTCATAAACCAGTCATAAAGCTCATCTATAGGCATAGAACAAACATCAAAAATATTTTTATCATCAATATAAATATTCAATATACTTGGATTTAAACGAGCTCCTTTGCATGCCTCACATTGATTTTCTACCATATAGGTTTCAATCCAATCCCGAATCCAATCACTATTGGTTTCAATATACCGTCTTTGAAAATTTGAAATAATCCCTTCAAATTTTTCTTTTTTATCATGGATTCTACCACTGGTAGAACGTAATTTAAATTCAATAATATCTTTAGATCCATAAAGAATTGTCCTTTTTTGCTCATCAGATAAATCCTTAAACGGCTTTTTCATATCAATATGATAATACTTACAGGTTTGTTCAAGCATTGCATTAGTTAAGTTTTCCTTATCCTGATTTCTATAAGGAATGATGCATCCCTTTTCTAAGGATTTATCCTCCTCAATGACTAAAGTTGGAGAAACAGTTAGCTTTTTCCCAAGACCATTACACTCAGGACATGCCCCCAATGGATTATTAAAGGAAAATATTCTTGGTTCTAAAGTCGCAAGAGAATATCCACATTCTGGACAAGCATGAACTGTTGAAAAAAAAGTTGGCTCATTATTACAATATACCTGAACATATCCATTGGAATATTTAACAGAAAGCTCAACTGCCTCTGCAACTCGACTGCGGATACCTTCCTTTAAAATCAAACGCTCTACCACTATTTCGATGGTATGCTTCTTATTTTTTTCTAATGCAATCTGCTGATCTAAATCCATCAGCTCCCCATCAACAATAGCTCTTACAAAGCCCTCTTGTAAATACTTTGAAAAGATTTGCTTATGCTCTCCTTTTTCACGAAAAATGACAGGAGAGGTAATAAATATTTTTGATCCCTCAGGAAGCTCAAGTATTTTATTCACGATTTGCTCGTTGGAAAATGAAGAAATAGGAATATGATGTGTAGGACAATAGGGTGTTCCTATTCTAGCAAATAAAACACGAAGGTAATCATATATTTCTGTAACCGTACCAACCGTAGAGCGTGGATTATGGCTTGCTGATTTTTGATCAATTGAAATCGCTGGAGAAAGGCCCTCAATACTATCTACATCTGGTTTGTCCATTGATCCGATAAATTGCCTAGCATAGCTAGATAAGGACTCCACAAAGCGTCTTTGCCCTTCTTGATAAATCGTATCAAAGGCTAAAGAGGATTTTCCTGATCCTGAAAGTCCTGTCATAACAATAAATTTATTTTTAGGAAGTTCTAAAGAAACATTTTTTAAATTATTTTCTCTTGCTCCCTTTATAATAATTTGATCCATATTTCACCTCAGTTTATTCCTTTAGCTTAGCTAAAAATTCTTCTTCTTCCATAATATAAATTCCCAGCTTTTTAGCCTTATCATATTTACTACCAGGATTAGCACCTAATATAAGAATATCTGTTTTTTTACTTACAGAATCAGATAAGCTTCCACCAAAGCTTTCTATCCTTTGCTTTGCCTCAGTTCTCCCCATAGCATCTAATGTTCCTGTTAAAACACATTTTTTATTTGTAAAAAAATTCTCATGAATTTCAACAGATTGATATGTCATTAAAAGCCCATACTCCTTGAGCTTTCCGATAAGTTGAATGTTTTCATCCTGACTCATATACTCTACAAATTCATAGGCAATAGCCTCTCCAATATCATCAATATTAGCCAAATCCTCCAATCTAGCCTGCATTAAAGCATCCATTGTTTTGAAGTTTTTACAAAGGATTGTTGATATTTTCGCACCACAATGCTTAATACCCAAGCCAAATATCAATTGATTTAAATTATTCTTTTTAGAGTTTTCTATGGCTTCTAAAAGATGATCTATGCTTTTCTTACCTAATCCTGGTAATTCTATTAGCTCATTATAATAGTTTGTTAATGAAAATATATCTGCAATTGATTTTAAATATCCTGCTTCATAAAGCTGCTTAACTAGCTTGTCTCCTAATGAGTCAATGTTATATGCAGGCTTAGATGCAAAATGAATTAACCGATTCATAATTTTTTCACTGCACCCTGGATTCACACAAAAATAGTCAGCTTCCCCTGATTTACGAACTAAAGGTGTATGACAGCAAGGACATTCCTTGATCATACAAAAAGGAACGATATCCTTATTCCGTTCCTCAGGAATAGAACGTACCACCTCTGGGATTACATCTCCAGCCTTACGAATCAGCACCATATCTCCAATGTGAATATCCTTCATCCTGATATAATCCTCATTGTGAAGGGTAGCCTTAGAGATTAAAGAACCTTGAACAAATACTGGTTTAAAATTTGCAACTGGTGTGATAACACCACTTCTTCCCACCTGATAGGTAATATCTAAAAGCTCAGTTTTTACCTCTTCTGGGGGAAATTTATAGGCTATAGCCCATTTTGGATATTTTACAGTTTCACCAATAATTGAATATAAGCTTTTTTCATTTACCTTAATAACAATTCCATCAATATCATAGGGTAATGTCTGTCTAGCCTCTGCCATTTCACGAATATAAGCAAAAACCTCCTCCATAGTTTCACAATGGCGATACAACGGATTAACCTTAAATCCTAATTCCTGCATAAATTTTAAAGCATCCACTTGTGTGTTACTTTTATCATCTAATAAATAATATAAAAAGGCATCAAGATTTCTTTTGGCTGCAATTTTGCTGTCAAGCTGTCTTATTGAACCAGCAGCTGCATTTCTACAATTGGCAAACAAATCCTCTTCATTTAAAGCACGCTCTTCATTTAAAGCATGAAAGCTTTTTTTAGGCATGAAGATTTCTCCACGTACTTCTATAGAATTTTTATTTTTGAGACTCAATGGAATGCTTTTTATTGTTTTTACATTATTCGTTATGTTTTCTCCGATTTCTCCGTTCCCTCTTGTCGCCCCTTGGATGAGAATGCCATCCTCATAGCGCAATGAAACAGATAATCCATCAATTTTAAGCTCACAGCAATATGTAGCCATCGGAGCCTCTTTTCTCACTCTTGCATCAAAATCCATAAGCTCATCAAAATTAAATGCATCACTTAAGCTCATCATTTTAGTTGTATGAACAACCTTTTCAAATTTGGACAAAACCTCTCCCCCAATTTTGTTTGTAGGAGAATCGATTGTTTTTAATTCTGGATGCTCATTTTCTAATTTTATAAGCTCCTCCATATAGCGATCATACTCATAATCCTCTAAGGTAGGCTGATCTAAAACATAATATTGATAAGAAGCCTGATTTAATATTTCCTTTAATTCATTTAATCTTTCTAAAATATTCACGAAAATCCCTCATTTATTAGTTTTTCATAATTCAGTATATTATAACATAAAATAGAAAAATTGTGGTCAAATTAGCCACAATTTTTTATAAATTGAATAATACTATTTGATTTGTAGCCAGAGTCTGATTCATATCAATAACACGCTGATTTGAAGAACCTCTAAACTTCAAAGTAATATCCTTCAGCTCTTCTATAAATTTTCCATCCACTAATACATCAATCAAATGTAAAAATTCATCGGTAATATCTATGTGTGCTTTGCCCTGTAATAAATCCGTTTCCAGCGTATATCCTGTATAGCACCATATATCCTTATTTGGAAGTTCTTTTTTTACACGTTTTAAAAATTGGATTAATCCCCTTTGATTTTGAGGTTCCATAGGCTCGCCTCCAAGTAAAGTCAGTCCCGAAATCATTGGTTTTTTTAATTCCTCAATAATTTCTGCTTCTATATCCTTGGAAAATAGTTTACCATATGTAAAGTCCCAAGCCACTTCATTAAAGCACCCCTTGCAATGATGGGTACAGCCACTTACAAATAAGGAAACTCTTACCCCTAATCCGTTAGCTATATCATATTTTTTGATTGTAGCAAAGTTCATTATAAATGAAGGACTCTTTCCTTAATTTCTTGTGTTCTTCCTTGATTCCAAAATTGTGTTCCTATATATCCACAGGTTCTACGAGCAACATTTAGCTTTGTTTCATCTGTATTTCCACAATTTGGGCACTTCCAGATTAATTTATCATCTGCGTCTGTTACTATTTCAATTTCACCTGTAAAGCCACAGCACTGACAAAAATCACTCTTTGTATTCAATTCTGCATACATAATTGTATCATAGATATGCTGCATTAAAGCAAGAACAGCTGGAATATTATTTTGTAAATTTGGTACCTCAACATAGCTAACAGCTCCACCTGGAGATAACTTTTGGAATTTAGATTCAATGGTTAATTTATTAAAGGCATCAATTTGTTCTGTTACATGGATATGATAGCTGTTTGTAATATAATTCTTATCCGTTACTCCTGGAATAATTCCAAACCGCTTTTGCAAGCATTTTGCAAATTTATAGGTTGTTGATTCAAGAGGTGTACCATAAACACTAAATGCAATATTGGTATCCTTGCGCCATTTAGCACAAGCATCATTTAGAACTTGCATAATCTGTAAGCCTAGCTTAGTTCCCTCTTCTGTTGTATGAGATTCTCCAGTTAAATATTTGACACATTCGCTCAATCCAGCATAGCCTAAAGAAATGGTTGAATATCCATCAAATAATAAACGATCAATAACCTCACCCTTCTTTAATCTTGCTAAACCCCCATGCTGCCATAAAATTGGAGCTACATCAGATGGTGTTCCAAGTAAACGTTTATGACGGCACATTAAAGCTCGATAGCATAATTCTAAACGCTCTTCCATAATATCCCAGAATTTATTTATATCCTTACCTGAAGAACAAGCAACATCAACCAAATTTAAGGTTACAACTCCCTGATTAAATCTACCATAATATTTTCCTTTGCCTGGAACATAATTCATAGCATTCGCAATATTCCCTAAATGAATTGTAGTGTCTGGTGTAAGGAAAGATCTGCATCCCATACAAGGATAACAATCTCCCTCACCATTTTCATTAATTTTTAAATTCTTCATTACCTTTTCAGAGATATAATCAGGAACCATACGCTTTGCCGTACATTTTGCTGATAGCTCTGTTAAATAATAATATTTAGAATTTGGCAATATGTTATTTTCTTCTAACACATAAATTAATTTTGGAAAGGCTGGTGTAATATAAACACCCTTTTCATTTTTCACACCCAAGATTCTTTGATGAAGCATTTCCTCAATAATCATTGCTAAATCATCACGAGTTCTGCCCTCTGGAACCTCATTTAAATACATATATACTGTAACAAAAGGAGCCTGTCCATTCGTAGTCATTAGCGTAACAACCTGATATTGAATCATTTGGCAGCCTTTTTTCACTTCTGTTTTAACTCGCATTTCAGCAACTTTTTCTATCTGCTCTTCCGTTGCTTTAATGTTTAGATTTGAAAATTCCTCACGAACCTCTTTAATTAATTTTTGTCTTGAAACATCTACAAAAGGTGCTAAATGAGATAACGTAATAGATTGCCCTCCGTACTGACTGGATGCAATTTGAGCAATAATTTGTGTTGCTACATTACACGCAGTAGAAAAGCTCTTTGGTTTTTCAATCATTGTTTCACTTATAACAGTCCCATTTTGAAGCATATCCTCCAAATTCACTAAACAACAATTATGCATATGCTGAGCAAAATAATCACTATCATGAAAATGTATAATTCCATCCTCATGTGCTCGAACAATTTCTTCTGGCAATAAAAATCTCTTCGTAATGTCCTTACTAACTTCGCCAGCCATATAATCTCTTTGAACACTATTTACCGTTGGATTCTTATTAGAATTTTCTTGCTTCACTTCTTCATTATTACATTCAATAAGGCTTAAAATTTGCTCATCTGTAGAATTTGATTTTCGAACTAAAGCTCTTTTATAACGATATGTAATATACTTTCTTGCAACATTATAAGCGTGAATACGCATAAGCTCATTTTCAACTAAATTTTGAATCTCTTCTACACCCAAAGCATACTTTGCCCTTTTACAAGCCTTAGATACATTATTAGATAGCTCCAAAATCATCTCTTCACTAATTTGTTCCTTTTCCATTACCTCACTATTTGCCTTACGGATAGCTTCAGTAATCTTCATCATATCAAATTTGACTTCTGTTCCACTTCTTTTGATGATTTTCATAATACAACCTCCAATAACTAAAACTTGACTAAAGTATCTACATAATAGCACCTAAAAAACGTGAAAACAATATGAAAGCTATATTATTATTCTATTTAATTTTTTTAAAGCATTCTATAAATTTATTTTATAGTTTAAGCTATTGACAGGCAAAATGTAATGTAAACTATACGCATTTTTGACAAAAAAAGGGGGGTTTAGCTAAAAACCCCCATAAAATCCATAAATTTTATTTATAATTCACTTTTTTAATATTTTCGCTTTTTAAAGCCTTTTTTAGAGGATTCTCAGGGGTCCCTCTATTCCCCTACTTATGTGCTAGAAAGGTGCTGTAAAGCCAAAATATCACGCTTAGCACAAACAAATTCTCTATCCTCCTCTAAAGTGAAGGATGTATATACCTCTGTCTTCTCCTCTGGATATTGAATTACATAATAATTGGAATGAATTGCTGGTACATATACATAGGTTTGCATTACACCATCTACCATAATATCTGCTGATGAGGAAGTTGTTACAAACATTTGGTAGGCTTTTGTTTCTCCAAAGACTGGGAGGTTATATGGCTCCCCTAAGGTTCTAGATATGATTGCTCGATAGATATCTGAATTTGCGATTGCATCTAAAACCTCCGCTTTATTATTCATACGAATAATATCGCCAACATCTAATACCAAATTGTCAAATGTCTCATCATTATTCGGATTCAATAATTCTATTCCACGTATAATATTTAATATTTCTTCTCCGCTTAATATACCAATCTCTCTACCTTGATAGTGCTTAGATTTGTCTAAAGAAATAGCTTCCTTTTCAATATAGACTGTATCTTGATTTAATATCTTTTTAGAAATTGTAGCACGAATAATTAGGCTTTCTACTAAAGCCTGCTTTGAAGCCATTTGCTTTGGAATAACAATATTATCAAAGCTCAAATTAGAGATACTGGTTTTTCCCATACCATTGGTTAATGCTAAAATCAAATTCGTTAATTCCTGCTGAAGAATATAGGATTCTGTGGAACTGCTTAGAAGAAGCTCATACTTTACCATTACCTCATCAGGGATAATCACAATGGAATCCTCCACCATAATTTTATCAGAAAGTGTTGCTGAAACAATCAAGGACGAGGTCATAAGGCTGGCCTCCTCATATGTTGTTGGCAATACCATTTGGTCGATATTGAAATTCGTTCCACTAATCTCACTATTTGTTGTTACAAATATTGCATTGAAGAAAGCCTCTAGCTCTAGCTCAGCAATACGCTTTTCCCTCTCATCCTTCACTGTAATTATGTCCTCTATGGTATTATCTGGAACAATAAGCTCTTTAACATTTAAAAAGTTTTTGGAAAGGGTTGCTTGTAGAATTGTTGACTTTAACAAAGATCTCATCTTATCCTTACTTAAGCCAAAGCTTTCAAACGCTGATCCTAATTCATTTATCAGTATTGTATCTGTTTCAAATAAAACAAACATAGCATTAAATAAAGACTTTAATTCTCCTTGTTTTATCATCAGAAGTGTTGTAGTATCTACCAATTCTGTTCTTTCAATTGTTGTCATCGGGATTACTAGCCCTTGATTGTCTACAATTTTTGAAGATACTGTTGCTTGTAAAATGGATGAATTTAAAATGATACCTACATCTGTTGAGTCTAGCGCAATACTATTGAATTGTGTATCAACAAAATTTACTGCTATAACATCATCATTTACAATTGCAAACATAGCTCTTAAAAAGCTTTTCATTTCCTGTCGATTGATAATAAGATTTTCCTTATTTCCTACATAGGTTATAGGACTTGTTTGAGCTTGTGGTATATTTAACTCCTGCTGAGCTAAAAGCTTTTGTGAAATTGTGCCTAATAATATTTCAGAAGCTATAATTGTATCAATAGAATTCAAGCGGAATTGTAAATTAAACAAATCATCATTTAATTCATCAACTATAATTTCATCTCGATTAAACATAGTAAATATAGCGTCGAAAAACAAATTGAATTCTGTTTTTTCTATCGTATCATCTTTATATAATTCAACTGAAACATCAAAGATTTCTACAACCTGCTTGCTGATAGATGCATTTAATATAGCAGATGTACAAATCATATCGATTCCATTTTTCTTTAATTTTAAATTGTATTGTAATTCAGATAAATCAAAATCCTCTGGAACCCTTCCGTTTTCATCCTTATCAATTAAGGTTTCAACAGCAGAAAGCATTAAATAAAGCTCATCATCCTCAGTCGAAGCTGAAGATCCAAACCAAACATTGTTTGTCAAATCATATTCCGTTTTAATTTTTTCAAAGTCGATTTCATACTGCTTTGGAATTACTAAGAATCCAGAATCTGTATACTTCAGCATCGTTTGAACTAAGGTTGCCGTTATCGTTTTATTTTTACTAATTTCGGCTTTATTTTCAAAAACGGCTCTATAGTTAATTTTCACATCATCATTTTCATCAAAATCTATAATTGTTTTAATATCAATAAAAATTTCACTTAGTTCATTTGCTTTAACTACATTCACATTTTTTTCTTTTGTTGTCTTAGCATTAAGCTCTTCAATTGAGCTTCTAGCTACGACAATCGTAAAATCATTCGTTCCTAAGGTGGTAATCATATCACTAATCGTATAGCGTAATATCTTAGACACACATAATTTTTCTAAAATTGAATTTTCTAAATTTAATAAAGCTGATGGCTTCATTTTTCCATTTAATAAATCATTAATTAATTCTTCATTTCCATTAGCCATACTATAAATTGCATCGATAAGTAAGGCAGTTTCTCCTTGCTTATTGCTTTGAGATAACCATTGTTCAGGAGAATCAAAAGATTCTGGCAAAATAATTACATCCTCAGTTTCAGCAATTCCAATCACAACATTCGCTAAGGTACCTTGTAGCAAAGCAGACTTATCAATTGTATTTCTAATATAGGAATTCGTTAATATTTTCACATAATCTAAATTACCTGGATTGTCTATCATATCAATAATCAAATCTTTACAATTTGATAAAAGATTGGTAATCAACTTGATTTCTGTTTGATTTATAATGCGATATGTTTGAAGCGTTTCTCCCTGCCCTTCCGTTATTATTACAACAGAAGCTTCTGGAATATAAAGCTTAAATGCACCAAATTCAGCATAAGAGAGGTAGGTAGACACGAAATAATAAAGAAGTTTAGATTCCATCATTTTATCCAAAATAGTAATTGAAGCCCCAGTTTCTTCAATAGGATTTGTTAGCATATCAATCATATTTACTATAGTTTCAGACTGTTGCTCCTCTTTCGATTCCATCATACCTAGAAGAACAGAGCCACCACCGTGCTGCAATATTGTTTTTAGCGTTTGGATAAGAATTCCACATTCCCCTTCCTTGCCAACATAGCTTATGTCTTTAGGGATTTTAGCATCTTCATTATTTGTTATTGAAACAACCATTTGATCAATATAGTTTCCAACAAAGGAGGATTTAAATACAACATCTAAAATTTTAGACTCTATTAACTGCTCAGATAAATCATCAAAAGCCTTCTCCATTTGAAGTCGATGCTCTCCTTCAAAAATAGTAGCAAGATTTTGAATCATCTCTTCCTTTCCTTCAGAATAAATTTCATAGCCAATGGTTAACAATGGATTACATGCATTTAACAAAATATTAAATTCATCAATCCAATTCAAATCATCTGGAATATCAAAGGTTAAATTTTGTTCAATTAGATTTGTAGAACAATAGGTGTACAATCCCTTAATTACTTGATTTCCCACTTCTTTTCTAGAAGTAAATAAAGATAAATTTTGTATCGTAGGCAAAAGCTTTTGAGCAATTAAAATGGTTTGTTTTGTTGATATAAGCTTTTTATTATTTTCTTCACTTTCCTCTAAAGCAACAGGTTGATCCAATTCTATTGTGGCTATTACAGAAACCAATCCTTTAAATAAATTTTTTATATCTGTTCCTGTAGCTAAATCACTGACTTTAATAGCTTCTTCTCCCTTAAACAATTGATTGACAACGCCAACAAGCTCCTTATTTTCTCCAGCTACTAAATCAATATGATTTACTAAGGAGGTTAAGGCTGAAAGACATAAATTATTCATAAAGCTCTTGCTTTCAAATTCATCAATCAATTGATTAAACTCTAATACAAAGCCTTCATTTTGCATGGTCAATAGTAAAACGTTTGTAAGCTCTTCTTTGTCACCACTTTCAAATGAATCATTTATTATTTCCACATCAGCATATTTTAATAAGATGGCAAATGTTTGATTCATAAAGTTCATATATTCGCCAAGCTCATCTCTTAAATAAAATTTTTCATTAGCAACACCCAATGCTTCATCTTCTATTTTGCCTTGCAATACTAAATCAGCAAAATAAAAGTAAAATGGTGTTTGATTGGTATCTTTAATTCCATTCAATACCTTAAATATACCTGTATCTCCCATTTGGCATACATAGCTATAATAATCATAAATTTTATTAAAATTAGGATCATTAAATTCAACCACTGTATCTTCCTTTAATTGATCTCTATTTGGCATATTGGCGCCACCTGTAACAACAAAAATGAGACTTCCTAAAAATGAAAACCCTATGACAGCTGTAATCGTAGAACGAATCCCACCAATCAAAGAGCCTAAAGCTCTTTTCCTACGATATGGGTGGTTTATTTCACCCTTGTGATACCGATAATTTTCTCTATTTATTTTTCTACGTATCGGATAAAATATTAAATAAATCAAATAAAGAAGGAAAATTAAAAATCCATATAACATAAAGCAAAGTATAGCAAATACAATATGATAAGCCATATCCACAAGAGTATTAATATAAGCTATATTTTCGATAATCATATAATATTGGAGTGTATCCTCTTGTATCTTACCATTTCGCAAAATTAGTTCAGTTAAAATTTGATGCAACGTCTGACAAGATGGATCAACCTTCAATAGATCCTGCAAGCTTTGCCCTCCAAAATTTTTTAAAATAGAATTTGTAAAGCCTACAACGTTTGTGTCTAAATTAGAATTATTTATCAAGCATAAATATAATATTAAGCAAAATAACCCTGCAAAGATCATATGTATAAATAAAATAAGACTTTTTCGGAATCCACGTAAACATCCAATTAAAATACCTATAAGAACAATAAAAACAAACAAAAATGTTGGTCCCCATATTATAAAAAACTTAGCTAAGTCCATATTCCTACTCCTTCATATTTTTTTATTAAATCTTACGACGTTTTATTATTGCAATCTTTAAAATAATATGGTATACTTTCATATGTGAAAAATATTTATATTACTGGTTGTCTCATAAACTTCAAAAGACTACTTAAGGGTTCCTTAAAGAATTGCATCGATTAAATTTCGATGTAAATATTATATCAAAAAATGCCACATATAACAAGCAATTATATGCAAAATCATAACATAGGGGCGTAGCATAATGGTATTGTAGCGGTCTCCAAAACCGTCCGTGGGAGTTCGATTCTCTCCGCCCCTGCCATTTTTGATGAACTTACCTCCACTTATTGTAACATATTTGTCCAATAAATGGGTCAAGTACATGATACTTTTTAGGAGGTGTAAAGAAAAGATTTACGAGCATTAAATTTTTTCTTTGCCCCCCCTTTTTTATTTTTGGAGGAAGACAATGCGTTTTAGCTATACTATTACGACCAAACAATGCCCTACATGTGGAAAGATTTTAGAAAGACATAATGACGGTTGGAAAACCATTCTTTGTATTTTGTTCTTTCCTTTCGTTTTAATTTATTTAGTTTATTTCTTTGCGGCATGGGTACTATCTAACTATATTTTAACTGTATACATTCCTAAAATTGGTGATTCTTACATTATATGTCCTATATGCAAGACAAAAATTGAAACAGGAAAAAAATCTTATAATGAATTAGATGATATTGATAAAATACTTTACAATAATCGTGGGCTTTTTAGAATTGCATACTTTTTAGGTGGAACTATGCTTCTTTCACTACCAGTCGCTTTTTTCAGGCTATCAACAAATCCTGTTGATAAAAGCATTGGAACTTTTGGAAATATAAGTTTTGCTATTTGCCTTATTCTTCTTTTCTTTATTACTATTTATTGGAAACAAAAATTTAAAAGTATCAACAATAAAGATGAATCTAAAGAGAAACAAATAAACATTGCAGATAACAATGATCAAGCTAAATCTGGTAATGAAATAAAGCCTATCTCTCATTTTAAAAAAGAAGATTTATCAGATTTATTAAATTTATCTGATGTAAATTTTGACTTTACTGACGCGGATATTAAAAACATTCAAAGTGATTTGAAAACTCATTCAAAAGAAAACCTACCAAAATTCTTTATACAGTTTAAGCAAAAAACTAATGATGATGTATTAAAGGACATAGCAATGACTTTTTGCCATATGTATGCTCGACAGGATACACTTCTTGTTATAGCTAAGGATAAGGCACTCCCAATAGTAAATACAACATTTGGAAGATATCTACCAGTATATACAGAAGAAAAATTTTTCAACAATTTATTGGGCAACCGTTATGTTGAACAAGAAACAAAAGCTATATTTGAATTGTTTTATCTATTAAATTCAATGGATAAATGCGAAGGTATTGTTTTTAATTATGGAACAGAGAGTATGGTGCTTTTACCTAAAATAACTGTTGATCATATAGGTTTTGATAAAGTATTTAATGTTTCATGGAAAAAATAATGTTTATGTAAAATAATTTATAAATAAAGTCGGTACTCTAAATTTTGAAGTATGTGATAAAAAATAAAGCTTTAAGAAATAGAGTATGTAGCTATAAGAGGAAGAGTATGTCAAAAAAAACGGTCTAAAAAAATAGGCCGTTTTTAAATGGTTAAAA
>CATKXV010000006.1 GCA_949840955.1 uncultured Anaeroplasmataceae bacterium
ATTGATGAAAAAGTTTCATTTGAACCCGACTATTCAAAAATAAAAGAACAAGTGAATATCAAAACTAAAAAGACAAAACAAAAAAGCTGGATATGGCCTAGCCTAAGTATAGGTCTTGTATGTATTGCAGTTATTGTAGCAAATATTGTTTCTTTAAGCCTAAGAAGCGATCCTAATCCTACTCCAAACCCTACTTATGATGGAGTACATTTTAATAATTATACTAGCAATGGAGGTGGAAGTGGTGATGGAGAACCATTACCTCCACCACCAATGGTTTCCTATTCCATTGATGTTGAAAAGGATAATTATGAGTATAATGAGGAATTCATTATAAAATATACTATTAAAGGTATGCATGACCTCGGTGTGTATGATGACTATATCGAGTCTTGTAATAATCTAAATGTTAAAATTGTTTCTGATAAATTTGAATTCCTATCCCCAATAGAATATCATTTTGATTTAGAAACAGATAGTAGTACCTATGGAAATATACTTTCCTTTGGAAATGAAGAGAAAACTAAAATCTTTCCTATTGAAATGGAATTAAAGGTAAAAGCAAAAGAACAAAGTGATACTGTTGACAGTATATTATTTTTATTAGAAATTCCTCTAAAAGAAGAATTTAAAGAAATGTTAAATAATCATTATGACAAAGGAGAAACTTATCAATATATGTCAGATGAATTCACAAAGGATTTTGAGTGGGTTCATAGACTTTATTTTGTGAATGACGAGCTTGGAACATTATTAGTTGATAATGCTAAAAGATTTAAGTGTTATGATGTTGAAAATGAAATAACGTTTTATATCAGTGCTTATAATGAGATTTTATATAGAAGTTTAAATAGATTGTATGAAAAACAACTTGTGACAAAACAAGAATATATGAAGAGATTAGTTGGATATTTGTCAAATTATAAGACATATGCTAAAATATTTGTTGGAACAGTTATCAATGGAGAACCAGTGAAAGATGAAGCATATATGGAATATATTTCTAAAAATATTCGAGTTCATTTTAGCTGGAGACCAGAATATTTAGAATTATATGAGAAATATTATGGTCTAACAAGCGATACACATGAAAATTTAGCAAAAGAGCTTGTTGAAATTTTATATAGAAATGAATTGCTTACGCTTGAGCAATATATGATTGAAATTCAAACAATTGAAGAAGAAGGTGTAATTTCTAGAAGTTTGCAGATGTATAAGGTTTTTATTCCTTTTAAGGATTATAGGGATTACTATTATGATTTAGAAATATAAGAGTAGTTGGAAGTGAGGCACAATTATATTTTTAATCAGAAATTAATGATTTGGATTCTATTATTGACTTATCTATTAATCTTAATTTGAGTAATGAAATTTTGGATATGCTGGTGAATTGAATTGGGGAAATGCTGTTTCCCCAATTTTATCTAATATAAAAACTTGATGGCAAATTTGTATTGTAAAAATGCAAAGTCTTTGGTAAAATAGGATATACCATAAAATGGAAATTTTAACCCATGCGATAAAATTATGTTTGATGCCTCTATTTTTATTTTCTTTATGTATTTCTAATGAAGATTGTGGCATTCCTTCAGTAGGTTAAGAGGAAAGTTATAAGTGAATGAAGATGATTCAAAAATGGTTTCAATGGGATTTCATCTATGACTCTGTTCCTATCAACAAGGTAAAGAATAGCCTAAAATTGGTCTATGCAAAACATCATATAGTAGAAGGATTAATAATATAAGTGTGTAACCACTTTGGCTAATCCTACAATAGAGGAATTATTCAATGGAGGTAATTATGATGAAATTGCTTTGGAAACATATAAAATTTATATGCGATAAATACGCGTGTTTTAAAAAAATCGTTGTTATTATCTTTATCTCTATCACATTACTTTTGGTGGGGTGTAGTAAGCAAAATTTTGAATTTAAAGAACTATCATTTGAATCTGAATCTGGTAATAGTATCATATATTATGGAATTGAAAGTTATACAGGAAATGAAAATGAAGTAGTTATTCCTAATACTTACAAAAATTGTGAAGTGCGATATATTTTCAGCAAAAGCTTTGCTCTTCAAAATATAAAAAGCGTAGATGTAGGTAAAGTAAAACAAATTTGGGATTACGCCTTTAAGAATTGCCTGTGGCTAGAAAATGTTGATTTAAGATATGTAGAACATATAGGTGCATATGCATTTTATAGTTGTAAACGACTAAAGACAATAGTTATTCCAGCTTCTATTGTTACAATTGAAACAGGGGCTTTCTCTTGCTGTGATATGCTTGAAAGTGTATATTTTATGGGAAATCCACAAGATTTACAATCTGGAATATTTGGTGATAATAAGAACATTACTATTTATGGGATGGCAGGAGGAAACGTAGAGCAATATGCTACTAACGAAGGGCTTCCTTTTAGTACCCTTAGTTAATTTTATTTTTAATTTTTTTATAATAAATTTGAATAGATTAGAACTAAAAAAGGGATAAAATCGTCATTTCTTTATCATCTTGAGTGTGAAAAGGAAGTTCAGGTAATCCTAAGAATTCTAAAACATAAGGATCTTTGATTGCATCTTCAGGCTTTTCTATGATTTGTCCCTTTGTGGATAACTCTTTTACTTTATTTTTATCTGTTGATAGAAGTAGTCTTTCAAATAAAGAGGAATTTAACTGTCGTTCAAATTCACGTAAGCTCCAATTGTTTTTACACACTCAATCTCATAGAAATGACGTTCTTCAATATTCTCTATTCGCATCAATACTAATAATGACTCCAGCTTAAAAAAAATTGCCTTTTAACATTTGGATTTGCAGGAAAATTGAATTCGCTAAACATTGTTTCGCGAATTCGATCTATACTATATATTTGATAGAATTGTCGCTGAAATTGAAATGTAAAAACTGAAAAATTGATAAATTTTGAAGGATATGATAAAATAAAATTAGATATTAAATCTTATAATTTTTTAATACATTATGGGAGGGATTATATGTTAATAAAAAACGCAAGGCGAATCAAGACAATCCTTATGGCGATGTTTTTGGTTTGCCTTTTTCTATTCTGTTCGTGTAAAGAAGAAACGTATAGTATAACCTATAACATTAATGGACATGGAGAAAAAATAGAAACAATGACAAATCAAACACACCTACCTAATCCATTACCAAGTTTAAGTGAAGATGGTTGGACATTTATAGGTTGGTATATGGATAAATCACTTACCACTCCTGCAAAAGATGGAATGGAATTGGTAGAGGATGTCATTCTCTATGCGAATTGGGAATGGAAAAGACCAGATATCTATGATACAAAAACGATACGCTATGAAGTGAAAGATATAAAGGCAGGGAAGTTCATAGGAGAAACCTATCAAGTTGTAGAAAGAGGAAAAGACTCAACTCCTGTGACTATCGTTCCTAATAAAGGATATAAATTTGTTGGTTGGAGTATTGATGGCTGTGATCCAATTCAAGAGGAAATGCTCACAAGAAAGGAAACAAATGTTCAAGAAAATTTATTTATAAAAGCTATATTTTATGGACCAATCACTTGTGACATGGAGTTTAAAGCAAAAGAAGGTGGCAAGGTAGAAGGAACGCTAAGGCAATCTGTATTATATGGAGATAAGGGAGAAACCGTAACAGCCATACCAGATGAGGGCTTTAGATTTGTTAGGTGGAGTGATGGAGAAACGGAAGCCGTTCGAACGAATGATTATGTTACTTATCAGGGAGGAATATTACAAATATATGCTGAATTTGAACGCTATAAAAGAGAGTTTAAATTAGAATATAATGCCGCCACATCTAATACGGAAACGACAGACTATACCTTTTATTTAGACGATATAGAAAAAGAACAATACTTACCAGTTCCTAAAAGAGAAGGGTATGAATTTATGGGTTGGTATTCTGACTGGTTTCATACGGTTCAGGTGTCAGATAAAACAGGAAAGGTAATTGTAGATAAAGTATGGTTTAAAAACAATTATATCTTTACTTCGGTAACAAATCCTGATATGAAGCTCTTTGCCAAATGGAAACCAATTAAAGAAGTTCCCGTTTACAAGATTCTTTTAGTCTATGTCACAGAAATTCATGCCACACTAGAATCCAATTATGGAGGGTATAAGCAAGTAGATTATGTAATGAATGAATTAGAACGAGCTCAGTGTGAGTTCATCAGTATAAAAATGGAAGAGTATTTAGAAGCTATATTAAATGGAACAGTGGACTTTGAAATTGATACCTATTTTACTACAGAGCCTTTAAATGAAGATAGTTTTTATCAAGGACTGACACAATCCTTAGCTGGTGGAGATAAGCTTTGGTATGACTATGGAATAGATCCTGAAGATGGGCATATTCCAGAAATTAATGATAGATTAGATGAATATCGCAGCGTTTTAGTTTCCTTTAGTTTAAATGATGATAACAATGATTATCACGTTACAGCAGGACATGCAAGAGCGAAATATGGTGATATACATTTAGAAGCTGTATATCATCAAGAACATCTAGAATATACATTTGATATGACATATCCAGGAACTTATCGTGTATGGATTGAAATAATAGGATTGTATATTCATGAGTTTACTCACACTGTAGAAATGCAATTAAAGTCAGAAGATAATTATGGCATTCATGAGGCGTGGGATTATTTTGCGGAGAATGGAGGTGTGGTTTGGACAGAGTTTGACTATTTATGTGATTATTTAAGAAATGAATTTAGCGTAGGAGACAGAAATGTCGGTATTCCTTATGAGTTTTGGACTGGGGAATATAAAAAGGGATAGTCTTAAAGGGAGGTAAAAACAAATGAATATAAGACTAAATTTAAGTAGAAAAATAATGTTTTTCTTAATTTTGTTGTGTGCGACAATTGCAATTACTTTTGTAACATTTAAAGCTGAAGCAAAAAGCAATAGTCAAAATGAAATAGGTTTAGAGGATAATAGTGCCTTTTCTAATGTGAAATGTAGCCAATTGTCCTCATATTTATAATGAGGAAGGTGTTTTAAAATTATTGAAGATAAACTAACAAATAAAATAAAAAGAATGCGAACAATCAAAAAATGCGTTCAAATGGTTAAGGCAGAAGATCCTGACTCTGCTATAACATATAATGCTATTAAAACTTTATGCTTAAACAACCAAGTCAGTTTCATTAAGATAGGAACAAGATATTTGGTTAATTATGATTCATTACTAGATTGTTTATAAATAAAGTGGTGAGAATATGGCATATGTAAGAAAAATTGTAAGAAAAACAGGAACTTTCTTTAGATTAGAAGTTGATATCGTTGATAAAGGAAGTGGGCAAAGGATTAGAAAAAGTATGATCTGGCAACCTACAGAAGATTTACCAGCCAAACAATTAGCTAGAGAAGCACAATATCAAGCAGAATGCTTTGAAGAGGAAGTAAGAAAAAGCTTTCTTGATGGTGGAGTAACTGCTAACAACTACAATATTACATTCTATGAATATTCTCTCCTTTGGTTAGAAAAAATTCAAAGAGAGTGTTCTATAGTTCATTATGTAAAATCAAAACAAATTATCGAGGAATTAAAAGAATATATAGGAGGCTATAAAATAAGAGAATTGACACCTTATATCATCCAAAAGCTTTATGACAAATTGGATGACAGGAAACGGATAGTAGTTCAATATAAGCCTAAATTAGAGTTTAGAAAGAAACTGGAAGATAATGGATTTGATTATCCTAAGCTAAGATATGAACATAATATTCAAAGTTGCACATTAGCTAAAGCATTAAAATATGAAAATGTATCCAAGAAATGGGCTGAAAAGCTATGCTCTGTAACTAAAATAGCTTTTGATGAGTTATTTGATATAATCGAAAAGAAAGAACCATATGCTTATGAAACGATTCAGCATTATAAGAAAACAGTAAGAGCAATCTTGGCAATGGCAAAAAAGAATAGAATTGTTGAAGATAATTATGCATCAGCAGAATATATTGATTTCCCTAAAAAGCCGAAAAGGATTGTCAAAACAATGAATGATGAAGAAATTAAAATCTTCATTGATAAGTTAATAAATTATGATAATATAAAAATTAAGACAGCTCTTATGGTCTTTATGCTTACAGGATTTAGACGTGGAGAGGTAGCTGGATTAGAGTGGAAGTATATAGATTTTGAATGGAATAAAATTCAAATTCAAAATACGATTATACAAATCACTGGAGTTGGATGTATTGAAAAAGGTCCAAAAACAGAAGAATCATCAAGAATTATAACAGTATCTCCATCCCTTATGGCACAATTAAAGGAATATAAAGACTGGCAAAAAGAAGATCAAATTCAAAAAGGAGACTTGTTTGAACCAACGGATAAGGTATTCACAGGTGAGTTTGGGAAGAACATACATCCATCAGTATTAACGAGTTGGCTTGAGACATTTCTAGTAGATTGTAGATTACCACATTTTTCACTTCATAGCTTAAGGCATACCAACATAGCCATTCAATTAGCAGCAGGTATTCCACTTGTCACAGTATCAGCTAGAGCAGGGCATTCCAAACCATCTACGACTTCAGACATATATGCATACGTTCTAAAAGGAAGTGATGAACAAGCCGTCCAAGTTATGGACAGTTTTATGATAAATGGAGTTTCAAATCCAGGGAAAAGTTCAGTTAATGAATATAAAAAAGCGAAAGAAGAAATGAAACGATTAGGCTTTACAAGTTATGAAGAATACATGGATTACTTAGAGTTTATGCAAATTAAATCAAAACAAAAAGAAAAGACCTTGAGTATAGGGCAAGTAGAATAGCCCTCTCAAGGTCTTTCATTTTAAGAAATAATTTATTGAAATATGATAACATTGATGTTATAATAGCCGATGTTAAAATGACATCATAGTTAACATATTTTGGATAAAAAAATGGCGACTCGGACAGGATTCGAACCTGCGACCGACGGCTTAGAAGGCCGTTGCTCTATCCAGCTGAGCTACCGAGTCATTCTGCATATATTTTTAGCGCTATTATTATACCTCAAATTAAATCGCATTTCAAGATGAAAATAAATTGTAGATGAAATTTAATTGTTTTTATGATAAAATATAATAGAAACTAGGTGATTATTATGTTAGATGAATTTAATAAAATAAAAGAAAAATTAATAAACTATATATTGGATTTTGAAATATTGCAAAGGAAGGCTAATTTATTAAATACTTCTTATCTTTTAGAATTTCATAAGGAAATAGAGGAAGAGCATAAATTAAAATATGAAAATGATGGCTTAATCCAGGCCATATCCTTCGCTGCAAAAGGAAAGTCTGAAAATGAGATTAAGGCTCTTTTAGAACAAATAAGAAAAAGTTATGTTGATTATCAAAGACACTATTATCAGCAATATAATCAAGCAAAAAATTTAGAAAAGCTATGCTCTAAATATACGAAAGAGGATATGGAAGTCTTAGATGACAGTTTTAAAAAATATTGTGAAAATTATCATCCTTTAATTCATATTCATGCAAGTGAGGCTGAAAAAAATTTATATCCTTTACTAATTTCTATATTTCGAATGGGGAATCTTCAAGGGTTTAAAAGCTTTTTAAAAGAAAATGAAGGTATTTTCACACAAGAAGATATAGAAGAAAAGGGGTATGAATTCTATATAGCAGAGTATCAAAAATCCATTCTTGACCTGCAAAAGTTGATTATAAATTTAAAACAAGCTTTTCCTTTAAATAAAGAGGATATGTTCTATAAGGAGGAACTTTTAACAAGAGAACAGATGGACTTAAGAGAAAATATTTATAATTTAAGGGATATGAACAAAGCCCTACACAAGGATTTTCTTTTACAGTTCTCCTTTGACTTTAAATTATAAGGAGGGGATATAAGTGATTAGAAATTATGTTGATGAGCTAATACATATCATTGAATCTACTAAAACAGAAGAAGAACAAAAAAATTTAATTATGCAATACCATGAAAGTGATATTGCAGATGCTTTGGTTAATTTGACAAAGGAACAAAGACTCAAACTATATCACCTTTTAGGTGAAGAGAATGTATCCGAAATCTTTGCTTATTTAGATAATGTTGCAGATTATGTAGATGAATTGGATCAAGAAAAAGCAGCAGATATCATTGAATTAATGGATTCTGATGATGCTATGGATGTTCTTGAGGAATTAGATGAAGAGGATCGAAATGAAATTGTTTCATTGATGGAACCAGAATCTGTTTTAGATATTCAATTGATTGATCAGTTTAGTGAAGAACAAATTGGTAGTAAAATGACAACCAATTTTATTTTAATATCCAAAAGCCATAATGTCAAAACGGCTATGAAAAAAGTTATTGCTGAAGCAGCCGAAAATGATAATGTTTCTACAATATATGTAGAAGATGAGTACCATCATTTTTATGGGGCCTTGGATTTGCGTGATTTAATTATTGCTAGAGAAAACGATGACTTAGTTTCCTTGATGAAGCAAAATTATCCTTATTTTTATGCAAATGAAGAGGTTACGGATTGCATAGGAAGACTAAGAGATTATGCGTTAGATTCCTATCCGATTTTAAATGCCAAAAATGAGATTATTGGAGTTGTTACCTCTGATGATGTTGTTGAAGTTTTGGATGAAGAGTTGGGAGATGACTATGCCAAGCTAGGTGGTTTGACGGAAGAAGAAAGCATAAATGAATCTATATTCTCTTCTGTGAAAAAACGTCTGCCATGGCTAATTGCATTATTGTTTTTAGGGTTAATTGTTTCAAGCATGATTTCAGGCTTTGAGGCAGTCGTTGCAGCTTTACCTGTGATTGTGTTTTTCCAATCTCTTATATTGGATATGGCAGGAAATACGGGAACTCAGTCGCTTGCTGTAACCATTCGAATGCTTTCGATGGAAGAAATAAAAACTAAGGATTTAATCAAGCAATGCTTCAAAGAAATTCGTGTTGGTTTCTTAAATGGATTAATTCTATCTGTGTTAGCCTTTGCTTTTGTATTTTGCTTCTTATTTATAACAAAGCAGGATATATCCACTGGAGCATATTCTCATTTTGAAGCCTTAAAGGCATCTGGTATTGTTTCTATGTCATTGCTTTTATCTATGACAATTTGTAGTTTTATTGGCTCAGCCATACCGATTTTCTTTATGAAAATAAAAATAGACCCAGCAGTTGCCTCAGGTCCATTTATAACGACTTTGAATGATATTATTGCAATTGTATTGTATTATGGATTAGCATATTTGCTTTTCTTAGCATTTTAAAGGCCATTGAAGGCCTTTTTTTTATGCTTTTATTTCGTAATTCGGATAAGTTAAAGGCTGTGTACCTTCTAAAAAATATTCATAGTACCCATTATCCTTTGCTAAATATGCTTTATCCTCATAGATGGTAATATAGCTTTTATGAATTCCGTCTATATCATCATAGTATAAGCCTTTTTCAGCAAAGGTATCTAAGAGTAATTTCATAATACTTCTAGGAATATTTTTTTTATAATAATCTAAAAATTTTCCATCACTTATCTTTTCATATCCCACCCATACACCTATAGTTAAGTCTTTTGTGTAAGCTATGAGTAGAGAATCCTTTGTTGCATTAGATGGTAAGTGATATTTTTTAATTGTAGATTGATCATAGTTTGTTTGACCTGTCTTAGCCATCATGAAAGTATTTTTTTGATCAAAGGTACTCCCCTTAAATACATCATGTAGCATAGAATTTATTAAAAATGCAGTTGTAGGCTTCATTACAAGCTTAGCCTTAGAATCATTTGAAAGATTCGTTAAGTCATACTCAATTTTATGATACGCAGAGGCTTTCTTATAATATCCTAAATTTGCAAAGGCTTGATAGGCATTTGCCAGACTTAATAAAGTATATCCTGTAGTTGAACCACCTATAGCATCTGCTTCATAAATGGTATCCTTTTTTTCAATTCCCAAATTTTTTAAAAAGGCAAAGGAACGCTCATATCCCACCTCATTGAATAACTTTACGGCAGGAATATTTCTTGAATCACTTAATGCTTTTCGAAGAGGGATTGCACCTAAATATTGATTATCATAGTTTTTGATGCTTGTTCCGTTTTTGTAGGAATATTCCTCATCCACAATAATCGTTGCAGGATTATAATTTAAATATTCAATGGCAGGAGCATAGTCTAAAAGAGGCTTAATTGTTGAACCAGGCTGAAGAAGTACATCACTTGCATAGCTGATGACTCTTTGATTATAGGATCTGTTTCCTGCAATTGCCTTGACGCCATAGGTAGAATTATCTAAGACGACAATCGCACAATTCAACTCATCATCATTAAACAGCTTATAATCATTATTCATAATAGAATATAGGGTCTTTTGAATGTCGGTATCTAAATAGGTAAATATAGCATTTATGTTGTCATTGCTTTGAGGCAAGGATGAAAATAAATAATCTAAATAAGGCGTTAGATAGGTTATTTTTGTATTCGTAAATCCCTTTTGAACTAGATCAGAAGCATGAACTAAAATTAGCGCTTCATATTCCTCCTTTGTTAAATACCCTTCCTCTAGCATTCTTCGTAAAACTAAATTCTTTCGTTCTGTTGCAGCATCAGGATTCTTTAATGGGTTATAATGGTTAGGAAGCTGAATCATACCTGCAAGGATTGCAGCCTCATTGGCTGTTATATCTTTAGGATCCTTGTTGAAATAATACCTTGCAGCCATTTTAACACC
The DNA here is from genome assembly GCA_949840955.1 of uncultured Anaeroplasmataceae bacterium. GTDB lineage: Bacteria > Bacillota_I > Bacilli_A > Acholeplasmatales > Anaeroplasmataceae > Pelethenecus. Next base: position 10,731 of record CATKXV010000006.1, read on the forward strand.
ATAAATATTGCTTCCAAATAAAACTGTATTGAAATAGGCTTCTAGAATTTGGTCCTTTGTATATTTCTTTTCAAGCTCTAGAGCATAAGCAATTTCATTGATTTTTCTCATAAATGTTTTTTCATTGGTAAAATATGTATTTTTTATATATTGCTGTGTGATGGTAGAAGCACCAGAAACAATTGATTTATTTTTAATGTTTTGATATATGGAAGACAGAATTCTAGGAATGGAAATTCCTGGATGATGATAGAAGTCCTTATCCTCAATTGCTGTTACAGCCTGAATAAGAATAGGAGAAACCTCCTTGATAGAGCAGTATTCATAATATAAGCTATCAGAGGAAATTAAATTCTTTTTATCATCATAGATATAAATAGGCTTACTATTTTCTTTAATAAAAATGGAAGTATTGCTCGCGTTCCGAAAAAGAACAATTCCAGCTATGCTTCCAATAAGTGTGATGATTAAGGTAAATACTGTGATAAAAAGGAATACTTTATTTAAAATAGATTTCATCGATGACCTTTAAATAAGGAATTCTTGGGAGATATCCATGCTGAATAGGATAAGCTCTTTTTTGAAATGCTTCATAAGGAATGGATTTTCTGCCATCCTTTTGTGCATTTTCCCAAAATTCATTTAAGACATCAAAAGGTAGTAAATAGTACTCATCATACATGTTCCAGGCTACAAGCAGAAAGGCAATTCCGCCATGGGCCTGTACTCGTTTTAAATGCTCGACCTGATGTGCAGATACGTTTGCAAGGGGAAAGGCAGTTTTATTATGATTCTCTTTTGCATCAAAATCAATATACTTTCCTTTATAAATTCCGTTATAATCTGTAGTTGAAGGCGTCTTATAATAGGCTTCCTTTATTACAGCCTTATTTCTAGAAGGATAATCCACCTTGACAATTTGAACTGGAGTAGGCTTTTTATGTATGACAGCAATATCATTATTTAAATAATACATATTGCTGTCATTGATAGCCTGCTCTAAATCCATTCCTAAATTGGCTTTATTTACTATTTTCTTTTGATTTCTTTTTATTGTTGGGAAATTCATTTTTATCACCATATTTATCATATCACATTTTTATTGGTTACAGCTATATTTTTTACTAAAAAAAGAAGAATATGTATAAATTTGACAAGTTTTTATTTGGGAAACGTTTTATACTTGTTTTGTAAATTAAATTTTTATAAAATGATATTAATAAAAAGAAAGGAAGATAAATATGGCAAATACAAAAATTGAATTCTTAGTAAAAGCTCCTCATAAGGATGAATTATATTTGGTTGGTAATGTTTCAGCATTAGGTGAATGGAATCCTGCTAAGGGTGTTAAAATGACCTATTGTGAGGAATGTGGCTGCTATACAGCATCAAAGCTATTGCCTGTAGATACAAACGTTGAGTTTAAGGTTCTTGCAGGTAAAACATGGGATGCTGTAGAAAAAGGAACTTGGGGAGAAGATGTAGCAAACCATGCCTTTGTTGCTACTAAAGGAACTAAGGTTGAAATTGAAGTTTATAATTTCTAAAGTTAGAGGCAAAGGGTGCTAAAAAGCACCTTTTCTTTATGACTTTCATACTATAGATTGGTGATGAAATGTTAGGAATTATTCAAGGTGATGTCCGATATGAGGCTTTAGCAAAAATGCTTCCTGCTAAGCTTTCAAAGGAGTTATATGATTTTTATGGAATAGATATGCTTCTTTTACCCTTTGGAGGAATTAATGAAACCTATGATATTAAGCAGTCTAACTTAAATTTGTTAGACATTTTGAAGCAAAATGAAATAAAAACCATATTTGTTGGAAATGCTAATACTAAGCTAAAAGAAATTTGTGAACAGAAGAAGATTAGATTAATCGAAATGCTAAAGGATTTAGATTTCGTTATACCAAATGCCAAGCTGACAGCAATGGGAATTATTGATTATTTAAACTCTGGTTCAGTATCCGTTTCAGATTTTAAAATTATGATCGTTGGGTTTGGAAATATAGGCTTTACTCTAGCAGAATTACTGAAGGCAAATGATTGTAATTTTAGTATATATCCTATGAATCCAACGGAATTAAAATATGTAAAGCTTTTACAGTATAAGCCTACGGATTTTAAGGATTTTGATATCATAATCAATACAGTTCCTGCCAATTTAGATTGGAATTATGAAAAGATAAAGCATAAGAGAATCCTTGATGTTGCTTCTGCACCCTATGGATTTGATATAGATAAAATAAATTCATTTCAAATACAATATGAAATTGTTGGGGCAATTCCGTCAAAATTTGCTCCTGTAACTGCTGCAAATATTTTGAAAAAATATATTGAAAATTTTATATAAATAGATTATAATAACAATAACGAAAAAATTCGATTTTTAAACTGGTTAGGAGGATGAGTAGCCTTTTTGCTATTCTATGGTTTTTTATGGCAGAAATAAATATATTTTCGCTTGGGGGATTACAGGAAGATGGAAAAAATTTATATGTAGTAGAAATAAATAAAAGAATATTCATATTAGATGCTGGCTTGAAATATCCAACGACAGAGCTCTATGGTGTTGATATGATCATTAACGATATTTCTTATCTTTTACAAAATAAAGATAGAATTGTTGGAATATTTTTAACCCATGCCCATGACGATCATATTGGTGGAGTATATAATATATTAAAAGAAATAAGGGTTCCAATCTATGCTTCTAAGTTTACAATGGCAGTTTTACTTGACCGTTTAAAGGAGGAAGAATTTGATATATCTCAAAATAAATTTATTACAGTTCATTCCAAGTCTTTATTGCATTTTAAGGAATTAGAGGTAAGATTTTTTGATGTAGCACATAATATACCCGATTGCTTAGGTATTGCAATTAAAACAGAAAATGGCTATGTAATTTATACTGGAAATTATAATTTTGATCAGAATTCAAAAATCAATTATGCCCATATGTATCGTGAGCTTGCTATCTTTGCTAAAGAGGGTGTTTTAGCACTTTTAACGGAGAGCTTAGGTGCTGCTAATGATCAAAGCCGTGGTACCATATTAGAATTCAATTTGAGAATTAGAAATATTTTGTCTCAATGTGAGAATCGAGTTATTATTACCTTATTTTCTTCAGATATCTTAAGAATCCAGCAAATTATTGATATTGCAATTTCAGAAAAAAAGAAAATTGCGATATTAGGAAGAAAAACACAGCGACTTGTGAATCAAGCAATGCAGCTTGGATATTTAAAATGTCCGAATGAGTATTTGGCAAATTTAAAATTTATTGATGAGAAAACCACAAATAATGATAAAAATTTGGTAGTCTTAGTCACTGGGGAACGACATGAGCCTTATTTTATGCTTCAGCGTATGGCAAAGCATATTGATCGTTTGATACATATTGAATCAACCGATACGATTGTAATATTAACCAATCCATATTTGGGTACAGAAAAAATGGCAGCTAGAACCTTAGATGTTATCTATAGAGTGACTACAAATGTTAAGGAATTTAAGCCAGATTTATTACCTCTATCTTCTGCAAACCGAGAAGAAATTAAGCAAATGATCAATATCCTTCTTCCAAAGTACATCCTTCCAGTGGTTGGGGAATATCGTCATCAATATGCCCTTAGAATTGTTGCAAATTGTGTAGGCTATTCTGATGATAAGGTGATTATCTTAGATAATGGAGATATTGCAAGCTTTTTAGATGGAGAGTATCGAGGGATTACAGGAGAGGCTCCCATTGGAGAGGTTTTATTGGATGGAAAGGCCTTTAAGGATGTTGGCGATGTGGTTATGCGAGATCGAGAGCTATTGGCCTCTGATGGATTATTGATGCTTTGTGCTAACATCAATCCACGGACAAAAACACTAGTTGCTGGTCCTGAAATTATAACCAAGGGCTTTGTCTATACAAATGTGGATGGAGATTTATATAAGGATATCATTGATGTATTTAAAAAGGTTTCAATTCAATTTTTAGTGAATAAATTTATTAATTGGAGTGAATATAAAAATGCTCTAAAAAATGAAATATCCCATTTTATTTCTAAAAAAACAAAAAGAAATCCTATTGTTATTCCTGTATTAATTTCAACAGATATTGAGGCTACAAAAAAATCCAGTTCAAAATGAATCTAATCTATCTTATAAGGAATGTACTTTTTATCTTAAAAGTCATTCCTTTTTTCTTATGAAAAAGAAGGAAAATGTTTCAGGTATGGGTATGGGAAAAAATATCATAGTCCTCTCTTTTTTCATCAATTTTTTTAAGGGATTCATGCTATAGTATCGCATATGGAGTTGATAGGGCATGCCTAAGGTTAAGAACCATATCATTAAGGAAAAAAAGGATTATTTATATGTTGCTGTAGATATAGGAATAAGCATATTATGTATCTTACTTATTGGCAGAGTTGGGCTTGCTGGTAGAACCCTTGCCCTGTTTTTTAGTTTTATGATTGGAGATTATTCTACAATCGTTTTAGCCTTTATTTTAGTGTATTGTCTAATTTATTTACTATTTAAAAAAAAGATTGATTTTCATCATATCTCCTTTATTGGGTGCATTTTTATTTTTATTGCTTTATTGATGTTTGCACACTTAGGCTTATATGATGCCCTTGGTATGAAAAATACAAACATTCTCACAAAAACCTTAGAGCTGTATAAGCATTATCTGAAGTCTTACCAAATCAGCTATAGCTGTGGTGGGGGTATTTTAGGAGCAATCCTTTTGCAGCTTACCTGTATATTGGTTAGTAAGATTGGTAGCATTCTTTTGGGCATTGCTTTTATATGCATTGGTGTTTCATATTTAGCAAATATGAATTTGCTTAAAATTTTTAAAGGAGGTCATTTAACGAAGCTTCCGAAAAAAGCAATGAGCTCTATCCAAAAATATTTTAAGGATTTACATTATCCCACCTTTACGAAAAAGGAAAGACAAAGAATGACGCTGCAAAGTTTGGAGGATACGGATGAGCAAGTGAATTTTACTTTGCAGAATGAAATTAATAAAGAAAAGCTGATTGGCTTAAAGGATTTTATACGGGAAAGAAGAATCTATGCAATAGCAGATACCTATAAGACCTCTTATTCGTGTTCTAGAATTCCAATTAAGTTTTCTCATAGAAATGAAGAGGATTTTAAAGCCATCTTAGGATATTTTAATCGGCAATGCTTTTTTTTGAAAAAGGAATCTGAATATTATATAGATTATCCCAATCAATTTCGAAAGCTTTTCACCTTGAAGGCTATGCTTTTAAAGGAAACAAAAAAGAATAAAATACCTTTGGCTATGGAAATTGATGGGTCAGTTTTATCCTTTGATGTGACTGAGGGAAGGCTTTTGGTTTTAACGGGAGATGCAACAGGTGGTATGAAAACCTTAATTCGAAGTATTGTTTTAAGCATTATGATTCAAAAAATAGCCTATAGCGATCTTTATTTTTATGATTTTGATCAGGAATTTATTCAGATGAATCAAGCAGGATTTACCTATGTAAATAATGAGAAATCAGCAGAAATTGCCTTGGATGAGGCATTTGGTGAATATGAGAGAAGGAGTGAGGTTTTAAAATATTTTAATTGTGATACAATCACAGAGGCTAACCAGCAAATCAAGAAACAAAATTTAGATATGGAAATGATTCTTCCTCAGTTTCATTTTTTATGCTTAGATTTAACCAAAATCTCCTCTACCCTTTATCAAAAAATTACCTATGCCATTCGCTTTTCTACCCGTGTAGGAATTACTATAATTTTAACAGCAAGAAATAAGAATGCCTTGACGAAGCTTGAGCTCAATAAGAGTGATCTTATAGCCTTTTATATAAGTGACGTTTCAACCTCTATTAAGCTATTTGGAACTGATATGGCTTGCAGGCTACAAAAAAAAGGCGATGTGCTCATAAGAAAAGAGGGGGCTCTTTATCATGGGCAAACGCCTTATGTATCGATTTCAGATTTTGATAAAATCAAGGATTAGCTTTTCGTTTTCAGTTGCTTAAGATATTCCTTAATTCCTCGTTCATATGAACCAGTTGTTTTAGGCTCATAATATACCTTATCCAGTAGGGCATCAGGTAGGTATTGCTGCTTTACATAGCCTCCTTCAAAATCATGTGGATATTGATAGGTATGCTTTCCACTTTTCAGTTCCTTGTTTAGGATGTGTGGTGGTATTTCCATAGAGGTCATTTGTTCCAGGTCGCTAATAGCATGATCTATCCCAAGATAGGCTGAGTTGCTTTTTGGAGATGTTGCTAGATCAATAGCCGCATAGCCTAGGGGAATTCTAGCCTCAGGTAGCCCCACCTCTAATGCTGCATGACAAGCCGCATAAATTCTAGGACCAAGGTTGGGATTAGCTAAGCCAATATCTTCATAGGCAAGAATCATGAATCTTCTAGCAATAAATTCAATATCCTCAGATTGTAATAACCTTGCCAAATAATGTAAGGCCGCATCCGGATCGCTTCCCCGTATGGATTTAATCATAGCAGAAGCAATATCGTAATAGGATTCGCCCTCCTCATCTATAGCAAAGCTTTTTTTCCCAATTAAGGCTTTGACATTTTCTAATGTCCGTTCCTCCTCATCCAGCATATTGGCTATTTCAAGCATATTTAGGCTGGAACGAATTTCACAAGAAGAAACAATGGCTATATATTCTAAAATATCATCACTTATTGGTAGCATTTTTTCCTGAAGCAGGGTTCTTTTTAATAATTTTATTACATCATCCTTCTTAATTTCATTTAAGCGATAAATGTGTGTTCTAGACCGAATGGCAGGATTAATGGCACGATAGGGGTTTTCTGTAGTTAAGCCAACAATCGTTAAAGCACCAGATTCAACAAATGGAAGAAGAAAATCCTGAACATCCTTTTTCATTCTATGAATTTCATCAATAATTAAAATGACATTTTGATATAGCTTTGCAGCCTCAGCGATTTCCTTTAATTTTGCCTTGTTATCACAGGATGCATTATAATTATAGGAATTTAAGGCATAATAGCCTGCAATAATTTCTGCTATAGAGGTTTTGCCACAGCCTGCTGGACCATAAAGAATCATAGAGCATAATTGATTTGCTTCAAGCATTTTTCTAATTACACCTTTTGGACCCACGAGATGATCCTGACCGACAATATCCTCAAAGACCTTTGGTCGTATACGATAAGCTAAGGGTTTCATTTTTATCACCTATGCTTATTGTATCATACTTCCAGGCTAATTAAAATATTTTCTTGATATTTACCCCAAGCATTCCACCCACACTTGCAAGAAGAATATTAATGATAAAAGGGAAAACATCAAAATGGAATATCCCAGTGCATAAAAAATAAATGAATTCGATTAAAAAGAAATGAATTATTCCTGCAAAGAGTCCTATGAATAATCCCTTTTTATGAATCGCATTTGCATACGTAAAGCCTAGCATTAAATAGGCAATTCCTCCAATAAGAAGCTTTCCAATTAAACTAAAGTCATGGTTTGTTTTGTTGATATAAATTGTATAAATTGTTATTGCTACAGACAAATATAAAATAAGAAATACATAAATCTTGATACCGCTTTTCAAATTTTGTTTCATATGCTTCACCATTTAATATATATGAATATATTTTATATTTTATGTTAAAAATAAATGTAGGTGAAAATTTATGAATTATGGAATTCTTTTTTTGAAAATATCCTCCGTATTTTTTTTATTGATTATTGTATTGCGTATTTTAGGAAAGCGTGAGGTTGGAGAGCTATCTATTTTTGATTTAGTGGTTTTGCTGATTATTGCTGATATTGCCGCCTTGGGAATTGATAATGATGAGTTTATTATACCAAGTTATTTTTGTGTACTCATTTTAGTTGTATTCCAAAAAGCACTGAGTCTTTTATTGGTAAAGGTAGCGAAATTTAGAAATATTATTGATGGCTCTCCTACCATTTTAGTTATGGAAGGAAAGCTACAAATCAAAAATATGAGAAAGGAGCATTATACGATTGATGATTTGGTTTCTCAAATGCGTATTGATCATATTATGGATATTGATGAAATTCAATTAGCCATTTTAGAAACAAATGGAACGTTGTCTATTTTTAGAAATACTCGATTTGATGAAATTAAGCTCCCAGTAATAAAAAGTGGTCAAATCATTAAGGAAAATTTAAAGGCCTTGAATTGGGAGGAGGAGCAGCTGAAAAATAAAATCAAAAATCATAATTTAGATTATAAGAAAATCATTTATGCATCTTTATATAGGAATACGTTTTATTATTTCTATAGAGAAAATAAAAAAGACCAAGAGCTAGAAGGGCGCAGACTAGAGTTGAGATAAATAGAGTTAGCCAACCCGTATAAAAATAGTTGAAGCATAAATAGATGAGGATTATTCCTAAAAGAAGGAACATACGAACGAAATTGGGCTTGAAGTGAACATATTGATTCGCAAAAAATAATAGCAGACTGAATTTTAAAATATTTCCTATGATGATGCTTGTCAAGAATCCGGTTTTTCCATAAATATAGGTTAAAAAGAAAACCAAAAAAAGTGTAATTGTATAAGAAGCTACAGAACAAAACAGTAGCTTTTTTTCTTGCTTATAGGATTGTAGAATAGATATCAGCAATGGATTAAAATAGGATAGAACATAAAATATAGCCATTTTTTCTACAATGGCAGCAGCACTAGCATCATTGTACATGAATTGTAGGGTTTCCTTGGCATAAAATAAGGAAATAACCATATTGGATGCAGCAATAATTGCTGCCAAAAAGAAAGCCTTAGATAAAATAGATTGGAGTTCCTTTTTTCCTTGATTTTTTGTTATTTTAGGGAAGGTATATTTGGCTATGCTTAATATCCCAAATTGTGCAAAAAGAAGTAAAGGAACAGCATAGGAGCTTACCTTAGTGTAGTATAGGGTTGCCTCATAGATACTATAGCCATGAAGCCCCATGGCATAATAAAAGATGAGGGGCTCTAAATAGCCTGTTATTGTTACTGCAAGCTGGTCTAGGGTTAAAGGAAATGCCTGCTTTAGTATGTTTTTTTCATATCCCTTTGTATCAATTGCACGATAACTAAAGCGATGCTTTTTCTTTACCTTGAAAAACAAATAGGTAAAGGATACAACCTCAGAGAGCATTAAGGCGAAAAAGCACATGAAAATTTTTACCTCAAGACTATATTTAGCAAAAATAAATAGCATGGAAAAGGTAAGGCTGAATTTTGCTATTTGCTCATATAAATTAGAAAAATATGGAATTTTAAAGTTATTATTGGCTTCTAAATAGCCTTTAAAAAGACCAGATGTATTGGATAAATAGATTAAAGGAATACAAATCAGCAGAGGATAATATATAAAGCTGTTTTGATAAATTACCTTGTATAACGGGAAAGAAAACAATAAGAAAATCGAAATGATAGAAGAGGAGATAAATGTAATTCTAAACGCAGATTTCAGTATGGTTTTAGAATTATTTAATTTTGCGGCGATATTTTGATTCACTACGGTAGATATGGATAAGGAGGATAAGCAAAGAACAAGACTAAGGGTAGGGAAAACAAAGGACATAATTCTCATTCCTTCTATAGTCAATATTCGAGTTAATAAAATCTTATAGATTAAACCTAAAACCTTAATCGTTGTTCCCACAATTAGAATAACTTCGATATTTGTTAGCTTTTTTTTCATTTCATCAACCTTTTTTTTATAATTCTATGATATAATAGAGTATATGTGTAGGAGGTTTTAAATTATGAATTTAAAAGATTATGTAGCTACGATAAAAGATTATCCAAAGGAGGGTATTCTGTTTAGAGATATTACTCCATTGATGAAAGATGGAAAAGCCTATCGCTTTTCCGTTGATTTAATAACAGAATTTGCTAAAAGTAAGGGGGCAACGATGATTGTTGGACCTGAGGCTCGTGGGTTTATTTTTGGCTGTCCTGTAGCAACCAATCTTGGAATTGGTTTTGCTCCAATAAGGAAGCCTGGAAAGCTTCCAAGAAAAACATTAAATGAGGCTTATGATTTAGAATATGGGTCTAATACGCTTTGTATTCATGAGGATGCCTTGAAAAAGGGAGATAAGGTTGTAATTATTGATGATTTGCTTGCCACAGGAGGAACGGTAAAGGCTACAATCCATCTTTGTGAGCGTTTAGGTGCAACTGTTGTTGGGATTGCTTGTTTAATTGAGCTAGTAGACCTAAAGGGAAGAGATTTATTACAAGGGTATGATGTTTTATCCTTAATGCAATACGAGGAAAAATAGGCTCTTTTTGTAAAGTATAGGAGGTGAAATAATGCAAGTATCTTATGATGATTTATATCAAATAACAAGTCAATATATCCATGGGACAAATCATCAGGAGCTTATAAAAAAAGCTTATGATTTGGCTAATGAGCTTCATAAAAATCAGCACAGACAGACAGGAGAGCCTTACATTATTCATCCTCTCAATGTTGCGATTATATTAGCAGAGCTTCATGCAGGACCAGCAACGATATGTGCAGGGCTATTGCATGATACAGTAGAAGACACATTTGAAACAGCAGAGGATTTAGAAAAAAGCTTTGGGGAGGATATTGCGTCCATTGTAGAGGGGGTAACTAAAATTTCTCAAATGAAATTTGCAACCCTAGAGCAAAAGCAGGCAGAAAATCATCAGCATATGCTTATTGCTATGGCTAAGGATATTCGTGTCATTATTGTTAAGCTTGCTGATCGTCTTCATAATATACGAACGTTAGGTGCCCTTCCTCAGGAAAAACAAAAACGAATTGCGAATGAGACTTTAGAAATCTATGCTCCTTTAGCTCATAAATTAGGTATGTTCCAGATTAAGGCAGAGCTAGAGGATACAGCACTGAAATATGTTGAGCCAATTTGGCATGCAAAGATTATTTCTCAAATTAAAAGCAATTCCTCTGTACGATTGAATAGCATTGATCATACAATTGATGAAATTAAGGACTATCTTGCTCCTCAGCAAATTCCTCATTTTGAGATTAAGGGGAGAATCAAAAACACCTATAGTATATATAAAAAAATGATCAATCAAAATAAGGCATTTGAGGATATTTATGATATACTGGCGATACGTATTATCGTAAATACGATTGGAGAATGCTACCAAGTTTTAGGTATTATCCATGCTCACTATACACCTGTACCGAAAAGATTTAAGGATTATATTGCGGTACCTAAGCCCAATATGTATCAATCTCTTCATACGACAGTAATAAGTAATGAGGGGCTGATTTTTGAGGTGCAGATTCGTACTGAAGAAATGGATAGAGTCGCTGAGCTAGGTGTTGCAGCACACTGGGCATATAAAGAAAATGTGGAATACTCTAAGGAAAAAGAGCAATTTGAAATTGCATCTAAGCTGAAATGGTATAAGGATCTTTTAGAATATTCGAATGAGGATAAGCAAGCAGAGGCTAAGGAATTTGTTGAATCCATCAAGGAAGATATCTTAACCTCCAATGTTTATGTATATACGCCTACAGGAGAGGTTATTGCCTTAGCTAAGGGAGCTACCCCCTTAGATTTTGCCTATAAGATTCATACCAACATTGGAAATAAAACGGTTGGAGCTCTTGTAAATCAAAAGATTGTGCCTTTAGATTATGAGCTTCAAAATGGAGATATCATATCGATAAAGACAAGTAAAAATTCCTTTGGACCATCAGAAAACTGGTTGAAAATAGCGAAAACCTCTCATGCGAAGCATAAGATCAAAAGCTTTTTAAATAAACAAAATCGAGATGTTTTAGAGGCCAATGGGAAATCCAGCCTAGAAGAGGATTTTCGAATCAATAAAATAAACTTTGAATTGGATGATGCCTTCGTCGAAGCTCAGTTTTCCAAGAATAATATTCATTCCATTGAGGATTTATATTATGAAATTGGCAAAGGCAATTTATCTACTAAAACAGTAATCAATCGACTTACAGATAAGAATGTCCATGCTGAGAGCCTTGTTAAGCAAATGGAGCGGTCTAAGAAGATTCTTACAACGAATTCTGAAACAGGAGTTGTTGTAGAGGGATTAAGCAATCCTCAATTAAAGCTTGGAAGCTGCTGTAATCCGATTCCAGGAGATCCCATTATGGGATATGTCACTAAGGGCTATGGCATTGTCATTCATCATCAAAACTGTAAAAATGCTTCCTCCTTTGCGAAGGAACGATTGATTCATTTGGATTGGGCTACAAATCCCAATCGGAAATATCCTGTATGCATTAAAATCACAGCGGTAACACATTCAAATCTTTTAGTGGAAATTATGAATGTGGTTTCTGCAAATGGACTTTCTATTCTAGCAATTAATGCAAACAATAATCAAAATTTACAAACGATTGTTAAGCTTAAGGTGTTAACCTCAAGCTTAATGGATTTAGAAAAAATGATTGTGAACATGAAAAAAATAAGATATATTGATCACATAGAAAGAGATAACCTATGAGAATTGTTGTACAAAGAGCTAAAACTGCCAAATGTATTGTTCATAATGAAATTATAGGCCAAATCGACCATGGATATATGCTCCTTGTCGGATTTACCCATACGGATACAATGGACCAAATTCGTCATTTAGCGAAGAAGGTCATTGGATTAAGAATTTTTGAGGATGAGATGGGTAAACTAAATAGGAGTATTCTTGATGTTCATGGAGAGATTCTGGCAATTTCTCAGTTTACGTTATATGCTGATTCAAAAAAAGGAAATCGTCCTAGCTTTGTAGATGCAATGCAGTTTGATAAGGCAAAACAATGCTTTTTGCAGTTTGTTGATGAGCTGAAATCCTATGGAATTCCTGTGGAAACAGGTGAATTTGGTGCAGATATGCAAATTGCTTTTACGAATGTTGGCCCTACTACGATTCTTTTAGATAGCAAGGAGCTTATGTAAGGAGTGTTTTTATGAAACCATTTATATTTAACCAGCAAGAATATACGGATTTAAATTCCTTAGGCTTAGCCTTTGTAGACCAATTGGATTTGGCTTTACAATGTATAAAGGAAAAACCGTTTTTAAAGTTTTTTAAAAAATTTAAGAATCATAAAAGACAAATAAAACATATTTTTTATCAAAGTAAATATTTGCAGAGTGCCTTAAGTATGCTGATTTATGAAATGACAGAGGAGCATATCTTATATATTGGGCATCGGAAATATGAAAATTATAAGGATTGCTTAAAGGAAATCAGAACCAATCCAGCCTTACCTTATTTTGTAGAGGATCATGGCTTTACGAATACGATACTTCCAGATGTAGAGGATGAAAAGCTTAAGGCAGATCTTAAGGCAGTAGAGGATAATTATACAGATGAGCTTGGATTCATTTATATAGAGGGGTATGTTCAAATGGATTCTACGGAGCCTTTAGATGATAGAATTAAAAAACTTCCTAAAGCCCAAGATCCTTTTAAGGAGGCATATGAGCTCTTTGCCTTACCAGAAATTCAAAGAGCTTTGGCTTATAAATATAGTCTAAAGGAGGTATTGGATTTTCGGAAGAAAAAATGTCCTTTATTTTCCTGTCTTCTTATGGTTCAGGATGAACTAGAAAATCCCTTATCTATTTTAGAGAATTCCTTTTATCATAGTATGCTTCATACCTATAAAAAATGGAAGTATAAGGGAAAGGAAGCCAAGACCTTATACAAGAAGCTTAAGGCTTTAAAGGGGAAGTTTAAAAAATATTCTAAGCTTTCCTATGCTTCTAAGCTTTTGCTGGAGGAACAGCTTTATCAGCTTTATCTCACTTGGGTAACCCTGTATCGCTTAGAAAAAATCATTATCCAGGATGAAGCTTTACAGCCTACAATCCCATATTGTAGTACCTTTGTTTCAAAGCAGCTTATGGAGGAGCATTCGTATGTGCCTGATGAAATACCGAATCCAGAAGAGCCTGTATTACCTCTAGAGTATGATTTGAATCGGTTTTATAAATCTCTTAAAACTCATCGAAACTTTTCTATATGGACGATTGTCATAGCAATGGTTTCAGTTCTATTTTATATTTCCTTTGTATTTCTGGATTCCTTAAGAATTCAAATCGGAGAGCTTTTAGCTCAGGTGATGCAGGTTGAGGCTACAATTCCAGCAACCGGGATTGCCTCTAAAACCAATCTTATGTTTTTTATAGGTGCTGGACTAGCGCTTCTTATGGCAATCTTTATCTTGTCTATTCGGATGGCTGAAAAAGGAAAATACAAAGGCTTATGCAAATTGGCCTTTTATAGAAAAAATGAGCATCGGCTTAAGGAAAAAGATAGATTAGAGTATGAAAGGGTAAAACAAAATGAAGCAAAATATGTAAAGCATATTGATCGGTTTTATCGTTTTTATGGTGGTATTGGCATGGCTAGTCTATCCTTATGTGTGGTTCTTACTGTTTTAGGAATTGTCTATGGCGTTGCACCAATATGGAAGGAAGATTGGATAGATACGATAGCTTCCCTACTGAGCACAAGACTATATTTTATCTTTATTGCTCCTGCGGTATGTATGCTTTTATCCTTTGCACGGCATAAAAAGACAGCTTGGTCTTGCATTTTCACCCAATGGATTAGTATTCTTTTGGCTATTGGAACCCTATTTATTCCATTGTAGGTGAAAAGCTATGAAGTTGTTTATGCAAAGCCTTGGTTGTGCTAAAAACCAGGTAGATAGTGAAATGCTTTTAGGCGTTTTAAAGGAAAATATTACGTTAGTTCAGGAGCCAGAGGAGGCGGAGCTGCTTCTGTTAAATACTTGTGCTTTTATTGAGCCCGCTCGTAAGGAGGCTATTGATACGATTTTCGAGCTTGCAGAAATCAAAAGGAGTACTCGAGCTAAGCTGGTGGTATGTGGGTGTCTTCCACAACGATATAAAAGTGAAATCCAAGGGCTTATTCCTGAGGTGGATCGCTTTATTTCTATAGATGAATATGGAAGATTTGGAGAAATCATCAATCAAGTTATCCGTTCTAATTATTCATTTCAAATGAAAATGAATCCCTTAAATCGTATTTACTCCACTCCAGATTATATGCGATATGTAAAGATTTCTGAAGGCTGTATGAATCGTTGTGCCTTTTGTGCAATCCCTTTGATTCGTGGAAATCTAAAGAGTAGAACGATTGAGGATATTACCTTAGAGGTGGAAAATGAAGTAAAATCTGGGGTATATGAAATAAATTTAGTTGCACAGGATACAACAAAGTATGGCTATGACCTATACCATAAGCATGCCTTACTTGATCTTTTAAAGAGTCTTACAGCGATAGAAGGAGATTTTAAAATAAGGCTTTTATATCTGTACCCTGAGCTGGTTACAGATGAGCTGATTGAGTTTATTAAGCTTCAGCCAAAGATGATGAAATACTTTGATATACCTATACAGCATAGTGAGGATAAGCTGTTAAAGGCAATGCTTAGACGAAGCAATAAAAGCATGATTGTTGAGCTTTTTCATAAAATTAAAAGAGAAATTCCTTCTGCGACATTAAGAACGACGCTTATGGTTGGTTTTCCGTATGAAGAAGAGTCTGATGTAGACCATATGATTGACTTTATTCAGGATATCCAATTTGATCATATGGGAGCCTTTACCTTCTCTTTAGAGGAGAACACTCCTGCTTGTCGATATCCCAACTGTATTGATGAGGCAACAAAGCAGAAGCGATATGAGCGTCTAATGGAGATTCAAAGCCGAATCGCTTATGATTTAAAGCAGAAAAAAATTGGAACTATACTTCATGATGCATTTGTGATAGGCTATGATGAGGAAAGCTATATGTATGTAGCACGTTCTGAGGAGTTTGCTCCTGATGAAATAGATGGATGTATTTATGTTGCTGCCAAACAGGAGCTTTCCTTAGGACAAAGGATAGATGTACGCATCGTTGATGCTGATGAATATACTTTGACAGGAGAACAAATGTAAGGAATAATCGTTATTTTGTAACACATAATAAAAAGGAGAGATGGATTTTGAAGTTGAATGTCGTACTGTACCATCCTGAAATACCACAAAACACAGGGAACATTATGCGAAGCTGTGTTGGCTTTCATGCTAAGCTTCATTTAATTGAGCCGTTAGGCTTTAGCTTAGATGAAAAGCATTTAAAAAGAAGTTCGTTGGATTATTTCCCTTATCTTGAATATGAGGTATATAAGGATTATGCATCCTTTGTTGAAAAAAACCCGGGTAAATATTATTTTTTTACGAGATATGGTCATAAAAGTCCTAGAGATATTCAATTTAAAGAAGCTAATACAGAAAACATATATCTGTTCTTTGGAGCTGAGTCTACAGGGATAGCGTATGATATATTAAAGGATAATTTGGATTCCTGCTATAGAATCCCTACAACAGATAAGGTGCGTAGCTTAAATTTAAGTAATTGTGCAGCTATCGTTTTATTTTTGGCATCCAGTCAGCTTCAGGAGCCAGAAATTTATCAGGATGAGCCTGAAACCTTTAAGGGGAAAAGCTTTTTAGAGGATTTAGATTTAAATGAAGTAACCAATATACATAAGGAATATAAGAAATAGGAAGGTAAATTTATGGAAACAATTGTTATTACTAAGGATAATATGAAGGATGTGATTCAGGAGGGAACCATTCTTCTTGACTTTTGGGCAAGCTGGTGTGGACCATGTCGTATGCTATCCCCAGTTTTAGAGCAGCTCTCCGAAGAAACCAATATTCCTATTGGTAAAATTAATGTCGATGAGGAGGAAGAACTATCTGCTGCATTTCAGATTTCTTCCATTCCAGCATTATTTTTACTTAAGGATGGAAAGGTCGTAAAGAAAACGGTTGGATATCAATCCTTAGATCAGCTAAAGGAATTTGTTAAATGATTTACGATACAATTATCGTTGGTAAAGGACCTGCTGGTATAACTGCTGCAATTTATTTGAAACGATATGGACATCATCCATTAGTTATTGCAAAGGATGGTGGAGCATTGCAGCGTGTTAAGGAAATAGAGAATTACTATGGAATCCCCTCTATTACAGGACCAGAGCTTTTAGAACAAGGAATTCATCAAGCCAAAGCTCTTGATATTCCTATGATAGAAGAGGAGGTTCTTGACATATCCTATGAGGGAGTCTATACCCTGCATACAAATAAGAATCAATATCAGGCTCAAACCATTATATTGGCCTGTGGTACATCTAGAAATCTTTTTTATAAGGCTAGAGGATTAGATGGTATATCCTATTGTGCAACCTGTGATGGGTTCTTTTATCGTAAGAAAAAAGTAGCACTTATCGGAAATGGTAGCTATATGGCTCATGAATTATCCGTTTTACATCATATAATCAAGGATATTATGGTATTTACAGATGGCCTACCCTTAGAGGTTGAAATCCCAGAGCATATTCCAGTGATTCTTGATAAAATCGATCATGTGCATGGAGAAACAAGGATTACCTCTATAGAGGCAGGAGGAATCCAGCATGAGGTGGATGGGTGCTTTGTTGCGATTGGAAATGCATCAGGGTTTACTTTAGCAAAGCATTTAGGGATTGCCTTAGACAATAAAAATTGCATTATAGTAGATGAGAATTTTATGACAAACCTTGAAGGTCTTTTTTCCTGCGGAGATTCTATTGGAGGCTTACTTCAAATCAGCAAGGCTGTAGGAGAAGGAGCAAAATGTGCTACAGCTGTATCGAATTATTTAAAAAAGCATAATTTTTAAGGAAGCATCATAGTATTATACTAAGGTGATTCAAATATGGTTAATGATCCAACTTTATTTATTGATAGTGTAAGTGATAAAAAGGAAGGCAATGAAAATCAGGACTTCTTTGACAGCAGAAATGTAAAAAGAAAAAAGGTAGCTCATCATCGACTAGAGGATATAGAGGCAATGCTTTATTATCGTATTCATGTTTTAGCTGAGGTTTATACAAAGCTAGGTACCTATGAAGGAATTGTAGAAGAGGTAAATGAGCTTGGATTACGATTGCAAATGGATGATGAGGTTAAGCTAATTCCTATTGTAGAAATAGAAGATATTAATATTTTAAAGCTATAAAATGATCCCGTAAAGGTTTATCCTATTACGGGTTATTTTTAATATTCTAAAAAAAAATAAAGCTTCTCCATTCCAAAGAAGCTTTATGTTTTTTTCCTTTGTTTCAAAGAATTTATTTATCTAGTATTATTTGAATATATCGATAACCAAATCTATATCAAAGGTTTCCTTGCTATAAACCTCTATATTTTGCCTTACTATTAGCGTCTTGTTTTGAAAAACTTCTAAAACAGCAAAATCCTTATATAATTTAAAGGTTATGCTTATATCTTCCTTCTCATTCTTTTTTATGGGTATGACAATATCATTTGGAATATGGATATAGTAGGATACATCCTTTTTCGTATCATAGACACCCTTTTTAAAAATCGTAACGAAAGAATATTTTGAATTATCATGTGCAAGAGCCTTATGATGATTCCAATCATTTCCATCATTAATTGTAACAAGAATTAAATTCTTATTTTCCTTAACATAATTTGAAACTAGAATCCTTTTTGATTTTTTTGTATAGCCCGTTTTCCCCCAAAGAAAATCATTATCATTGGAAACAAGCCGATGCTTATTATGCCAGGTATAATTGGATTCCTTTGTAGAACAGCTAAAGGAATGTGCAGAAGCAATGGACACAAAGGCTTTATTTTTAGAAGCATAGGAGCTTAATAAAGCCATATCATATGCCGTTGATAAATTATATTCCTTTTCATCTAGGCCTGAGGCATTCACAAACACGCTGTTTTTCATTCCTATTTTTTTGGCAGTTTCATTCATTTTTTTAATGAAATCCTTGGAATTATTGCTGCTTAATGCTGAGGCAGCATCATTTGCAGAGCGAAGCATTAACGCATATAATAGCTCTTTTCTTGTAAGAATTTCATTTTCTTTTAAATATACCTTAGATCCTACCTCCGTAGTATCTGCTTTAGTTACCTTGATTTCTTCATTTAAATCATAGTTTTCTATGGCTGTTATAGCTGTCATAATTTTAGCGGTAGAGGCTACTAAATACTGAGTGTTCATTTGATTTCCCTCTAATACTCGATTCGTTGTAGCCTCTAAAACGATATAGCTTGAGCCTGAATTGGTTATGGCCTTAACAGGAAAAGAAAATAGTAAAAATCCAAGGATAAGCAAGCTTAGTTTTTTCATTCCAATCACCTATAGTAATTTTATGTTTGTTTTGAAAAAGAAGAACATTTATTCTTCGTGAAATAATAAGAGCTTAAGCTTTATGAAGAACTAAGCTCTAAGGGTTTAATGGATAAGATAGATATGTGTCATTAAAGTACTCGCATAAAGCGTCCATAGGATATAGGGGAGAATAAAAAGAAATTGTACTTTAGAGTGTTTAAAGCTTGTTATAAAAATAAATAAGCCAGAAATAAAGGAGCAGAAGGTTACGGCAAAGGATAAGAATAAATTTTTGTCAATAAAGAAAACCTTATTAAAAAAGAAACTGATGACATAATTGATCAGAAAATAAAGAATCATTTCCTTTGACAAGGTTTTATTCTGAAGATTTATGACAATATATATACTAAAAAGAATATATAATATGGGCCAAACTATCCCGAATAGAACAGAAGAAGGGGCGTATGCGGGCTTAGCTAAGGAGATATAATATTCAGGCTCAGCCTTAAATAGAAGAGCTGGAATAAAATAGATTAGAAGAAGGATACCAAACAGAAGAATAGATTTCAAAATTTTCAAGAGAAACACTCCTTTTACTTAATTCATATTCCCTTTGAGAAAAAAGTATTCTTAAAAAAATAAAATGGGGAATAATCCCCAAATTATTTATGAAGTATCCGGATTTCATTATTACATGAATCTAGGACATATTCTATGCCTGGCTTTATATCTCCACGAATGATGCCTTTGGCTATAAAGGTTTCAATGTACTTTTGAATAAATCTTTTTACAGGTCTAGCTCCAAATTCTATGTTAAAACTTTGCTGTAGGATATAATCCTTTAAAGAATCGGCAAATGTTATCTGTATTCCTTGTGCAATAAGCCTCATGTCCAAATCCCTCAGCATTTTTGTGACGATTTTCATTTGTACTTCCTTATTTAACGGATGGAAGGTGATGATTTCATCAATTCTGTTTAAAAACTCTGGCTTAAAGTATTGCTTTAAAAGAGGCGTTAGCTCACTCTCTTTATTTTGAGAAAGGAGAAGCTCACTACCAATATTTGAGGTCATAATGATAATGGTATTTTTGAAATCGACGGTTCTACCTTGAGAATCAGAAAGCCTACCATCATCTAAAATTTGTAGAAGCAAGTTAAATACATCATGATGTGCCTTTTCAACCTCATCAAAAAGAACAATAGAGTAAGGGTTTCTTCTAACCTTCTCTGTCAATTGACCTCCCTCATCATAGCCTATATATCCTGGAGGAGCTCCGATGAGCTTAGCAACACTATGAGCTTCCATATATTCAGACATATCGATTCTTATAATATGAGATTCACTGTCAAAAAGAGCATCTGCCAGGGCTTTGGCGAGCTCGGTTTTACCAACGCCCGTTGGTCCTAAAAAGAGGAATGAGCCAATGGGTTTATTTTCATCCTTAATTCCAGCACGCTGTCTGATAATTGCATCACTTACAAGACTTACAGCCTCATCTTGACCTATAACACGTTGGGTTAGGGTTTCATTCAAATGAAGGATTTTGTCCTTTTCTCCCTGCATTAATTTTGAAATGGGAATATTTGTCCATTTCGCAACAACCTCGGCAATATCCTCATCATCTACGGCTTCTGATAGAAGATGGTTTTCTTTGCTACGATTTTGATATTCGTTGATTTCATTTTCCAACTGGGGAATGGTTGAATATTGTAGCTCAGATGCCACTTTATAATTTCCCTCATTAAAGGATTTTTCAAGCTCGAATCTTTTTTGATCTAGGGTCTTTTTCATTTCTTTAAAATGAAGAAGCTCATTTTTTTCTTTTTGCCACTTGGATGTAAGAGTCTTTGCCTCTGTTTCTAGCATAGAAAGCTCTTGATTAATACTTTCTAATCTTTTTTTAGAGGTAGGATCATTTTCTTTTTTTAATGCCATCTGTTCAATTTTTAATTGAGCGATTTTACGGTCTATGTCGTCTAGAGAAGCGGGCTTAGAATCCAATTCCATTCGACAGGAGGCACAGGCCTCATCGATTAAATCAATGGCTTTGTCTGGTAAAAATCGATCTGTTATATATCGATTAGAAAGCGTAGCAGCAGCTACAATGGCATTATCTGTGATAGAAACGCCATGGTGAAGCTCAAAGCGTTCCTTTATTCCTCTTAATATAGAAATGGTATCCACTACTGAAGGCTCACTTACCAAAACCTTTTGGAAACGGCGCTCTAGGGCACTATCCTTTTCAATATATTCACGATATTCCTTTAAGGTGGTAGCCCCAATGCAATGAAGCTCTCCACGAGCAAGCATAGGCTTAAGCATATTGGAAGCATCTAAAGCACCATCTGCTTTTCCAGCGCCTACAATCAAATGAATTTCATCAATGAACATAATGATGTTTCCTTCGGACTCTTTGATTTTGTTTAATACAGCCTTTAAGCGTTCTTCAAATTCCCCTCGAAATTTTGCGCCAGCTACTAATGCACCCATATCCAACTCAAAAATTGCCTTATCCTTTAAAGAAGAAGGAACATCATTAGCTACGATACGTCTAGCTAATCCCTCTATAATTGCAGTTTTACCTACACCAGGCTCACCAATTAATACAGGATTGTTTTTGGTTTTTCTAGAAAGGATTTTAATAATTCTTCTGATTTCATCATCTCGTCCTATCACAGGATCAATTTTTCCGTTTCTAGCAAGCTCAACAACATTTCTCCCATATTTTTCTAATACATTTTCTTCTGTAGTATTCTGTTGTTCCATATAAAAACCTCCTTGAATATTTATAGTTTTTCCAACTACAATTTAATTATACTCCTTTTTTTGGCACTGTCAATATAAGAGTGCCAAAAAGATAAAAAAATAAAAGGATGATTTCTCATCCTTAAGCCTTAAAGGCATTTTTATTTTTATGGAGGCCCCGATCGGATTCGAACCAACGATCAAGCAGTTGCAGTGCCATGCCTTACCACTTGGCTACAGGGCCAACAAACTGATACCTTTTAGACTATTAATGATTATATCAAACTACGATTGCAAAGTCAATAAATTTTTCATCTAAGAAATTAGAAAAATTTGGGTGTCTTTTTTGTTTGAAAAGAAAAATGCTAAAAAACAAAAAATAATGGAAAATTTCCAAAAAAATACTTTTTTTCTTTTTATATCTTATGTTATAATTATAACGAAAAGTAAGTGAATCGTAGCAAGACCCCCCTTTCTTAAAATATATTATTTTTTAAGAAATAAAAAAACTGATAGCTACAAAAACGATACTTTATTCATTTTTGGATGAACGTTGTTTTGTACTAGCAACGAAAAGGATTATTTTAAAGAAAGGGAAAGTATGCTTATAAGTACAATATAAGTATGCAAAAAGAGGTATGAAAAAAAGAATACTTTTAGGACTTTTAACAGTATTGACCATTTTTGGCTTAGCTTCATGTAAAGAAAAAGATGACCCGACTCCAGATAATGTTGAGACTATCACAATTGCAGAGGCTATAGAAATTTGTAAAGAATTAACAAGCGTTAGTGAAGAACGATATGTTATCGATGCAGTTATAGTTAAAATTTTGAATCCTGCCTATGGGCAAATGACATTAAAGGATGATACTGGAACGATTGAGGTATATGGATCCTATGATGCCGATGGTGTAAAAGGGTATGCAGCATTAGAGGAAAAGCCGTATGCTGGAGACAAGGTTAGAGTATCTGCACTTTTACAAAATTTTAATGGGAAATACGAAATCAAAAGTGCATGGATTTTGTCCTTTGAGCATATAGAAGAAGATTTTAATGAGGCAGATTATGAGGCTATGAGTATTGCAGAGGCTCGGAATGCCGCTAAAGATAAAAAGCTGATTCTTGAGGGAGTTGTTGCAAAAATTTCTTATGCAAATGGCAAAATTCCAAATGGTTTTTATTTGGTAGATTCTACAAACTCAATTTATGTTTATGATTCTCAAATTACTCCACGAGTGAAAATAGGAAATAAAATTAAAATTGCTGCGGTTAAAGATTATTGGATTTTAGCGGATGAAGAGCAAAGTGCTGCACAATTTGGATATAAGGGAGCCTGCCAAGTGACAAATGCTCATTTGTTGAAAAATGACGAGATGGTTAATAATTCATTTGATAAAGGATGGATTAAGGAAACTACCGTTAAGGAAATTATGGATACACCTTTTTCAGAAAATATAACTTCTACTATATTTAAGGTAAATGCTTTAATTAAAAAAGAAGAAGGCCATGGCTTTGTCAATTATTATTTTTATGATATAGACGGGAAAACAGGTTCTTATACTTATACCCAATGCAATGGTGGAGATTTCGAATGGCTAGATAGTTACGATGGAAAAATTTGTACAGTTTACCTATCTCCATTAAATGCAAAGTCTAGTGGTGCTGGCTGTGTATGGAGATTTTTCCCAATATTAGTTAAAGATGAGAATTATCAGTTTGATGTAACTAAAGCAGCTGAGTTTGCTGTTACCTACTATGGTGTAGATCAATTTTTGAAAACATATAATAGTGATCCAAAGCTTGAAGTTATAACGAACGTTTCTTCAGATTTATTAGATGTTAAAAATATTCAGTTATCTTATGATTCTAGTGATTCTAGTGTTTTAAGCTTTGATAAAGAAGAAGACAAGGTTATCATGCATGCTAAAAAAACAGGAACAGTAACTATTACAGTCAAAGGTGCGCATAATAATATTAATTATAGCAAAGAGGTAATTGTTAGTGTTGATATTAAGGATATACCTCAAAATACGTTGACTGTTCAAGAGGTCATTGATTTAAAGGTATATGATGGGACAACAATAAGTGAAGTAGATGTTTTAGTACGTGGTATAGCAGGACCTTCCTTAGCTAATCAAACTGGTTTTTATTTGATAGATTCTACTGGAGTGATTGCAGTTAGAACAAGTACTGATACCATGAGTAAGATTTCATTAGGAAATGAAGTGATTTTAAAAGGAAAAAGAACTGTCACTCAGGGTTCAAAGCCAAAACCTGATGTTTTTGGAGAAAGTGTTATTTCTAATGCAGAGCTTGTATTGAATTTATTTGGAAGCAATGAGTATTCTAGAGAATCCTTTATAAAGGATAAAACATTAGATGAAATAATTAACTTGCCTGTAAGTGAGGATCATACAACACAAGGCTATATATTAGAAGCAAAAATTCAAGTTGTTGAAGCCCAATTTTATGGAAATATATATTTGGTTTCTCCTTCAGATGATTCTAAGCAAATCATATTATATTCTTCAGATGCAAGAAAAGAATATAATTGGTTAAAGGAATTTGATGGGAAGACAATAAAGCTTGAACTAATGCTTTGTAATTGGAATTCAAAAGATGTTTATGGAGCTTGTGTGCTATCTGCAACAGCAGATGATGGTAGAGTATTATATAATACTATAAAATACGCAAAGTAAAAAAGATGAGGGGCTGTCCTAAAATGAACAGCCCCATTCTTTATTTTATTTGTATGAATTTATTTTCTTTTTTTATAATATCCAATACCTCTAAAAGCTCCTTTTTATTTTCGTAGGAGTTTAGATACTTTAATTCCATTTCTAAGGGAGTATCATAGAAGGCTAATGCATCAATTAGTGCGTCATAATTTGGTGCAAACATACCCTCTATTTGCGTCATTAGAAAGCTTAAGAGAAGAGGCTTTGTGGAATATTTTTTTAAATCAATTATAATTTTATTCATGGAATCTTAGGATATAAAAACTAGAGTAGTGCGTATTTGTATAAAAGATTAGGAAATCAGAGGAGAATACAATTCGCTTTGCATTTCTAGAGCCCCCTGTATAATCAATATCACATTCTGTATAGGTTCTACCTTTTTTAGCAGGAAGAAGCCCCTCTCTATTATAGAATATATCTCCACCAGTGCTTAGCTTGTTTTCTTTTGTATAATCTGATTTTTTGAATTCAGCTTTTGTTTTAAAATTGGAAGGTAGTTTATGAAAAGTATAAATGTAAGCTCCAACCTCTTCCATACTAGTATAGTATTCGGATTCACTAACAGAAGTCGTTGATAAAGAAATTTCTATAATCTCCATACCATAGTCTTCAAACGGAGTCTCCCAATGAGCTTCTAGGGTTATATCCTTTGTTACCTTTGCATCAAAGGTATAGAGTGTATCGCCTAGATACCAGCCCTTGAAGGTATAGCCCTCCTTGGTTGGATCCTTAGGCTTTGAAGCTGATTTACCCTCTTGAACCTTTAAGGGAGATATCTTTGTTCCACCATTGCTTTGGAAGGTTACAGTATATTCTTTAACCTCAGGAACCTCAATGGGTGGATTGTCATCATTTGGGGGTGTTGTTTGCTGTGTACAGCCTGCAAATAACACGAAAAAGGCAGCTACCAATAGTACGAATTTTTTCATGATAAGACCTGCTTTCTTTGTTTTTATTATTATAACATATTCTTTATAAAATGTATAATTGTCAATCCTTTGTCAGTAAAAAAATAAAAAAAATTAATAAGTGTAATAAGAGGGGGTTATAGGGGGATACTTCCCCCTATGGAAAAGAAGAAAAAAGAAAAGAGAAGAACAAACCCCTAGGGGTTCGCGCGACCCAGTTTTAAAGCATAGCGAAACAGACAAATCTATATTTGCCCATTTGGTCCTATGCTTTTTTTATTTTATTCTTCTATAACTCCCCAATCGCTTAACATGTGCTCCTTTCTTACTTGTATAGGAGTTTTCCACCCTAAAGCGATTGAGGGAATATTATTGCTACGTTTTAGATATGCTTTCATTTGAAGCTGTAAATCTTCAAACGAATAGAATTTAAGATACTTATAAAAGCGTTCGTTATCGTTTCTATGAGAACGTTCCACCTTTCCATTATGTCGAGGTGTTCGCGGTTTAATAAGTTTATGCTCGATACCAAGTTCCTCGCATAGCTTATCGAATTTATGGACTTTGTCCGTTTGTTTTAAAAATGTAAACTCTTGGCCGTTATCTGTTTGAATACATTTAGGAGTATATCCAAAGTAGATTATAGCACGTCTAACAAAATCAATGGTGCTGTCCGCACATTGTTCTTTATAAGCATAAATAAATCTTTCACGTGTGCATTCATCAATGATAGTGTATTGATAGAATTTCATATCGAAAGGGACTCCTTTCGCTCTGCAATCATAAGGCACGTATTTCACGTCCAATTGCATTTTTTCGCCAATGGTTATTGGTGTATCATATTTTTTGGGTTTATATGGTTTTCTTTTTCTGCAATCTTTAAAAAAGCCATTTTTACGAAGAAACCGATACAAAGATACAGGGTGCCTTGTATATGCGTAATTAAGCCTTAATTTGCCGTATAACTCATTAAGGCCTATATCTGGGTTTCTTCTTATCAAGGCTTTTATATGTTTGATTTCCTCGGCTGTATGTGAATTGGGGTGAGGAGTTTTAGGAACTGACGAATGATTTTCTAAGCTTTCAAGCGTTCCGTTATATTTTCTTTTCCAACGATATAAGGAGCGTTCGCTACAATGGTATCTATGACAAACATACTCAATCGTTGAATGCTCTAATAATTTTATAGCGTTTAATTTTTCCCTAGCAGAATAGGGACTATTATGTCGATATGCTTTCATTTGTTTTTACCTCGTTTTACTTCCTACTTAGTGTTAGAAATACCCCCTTTAAACAAGTCGCCCGCGCGTTGCGCGTGCGAGCGGGGGTATTTCTAACACTTCATGCAACCAGACTGGAACAGATGAAAAAGGCAAGTAGCTAGACCGCTTTACTTGCCTTTTTTCTTCGTGCTGTTTAAACCAGTCTATAGCTTCGCAAATGCTTATTATAGAAAAGTTTGTTAGTTATTTCAACCCCTTATTTTCTTGTATCTTTTAGATACACTTTTTTTATTTTTAGGCCCGAGCTGTAGCAATTTATTGCCACCCTACGAATATAGAAGAAGAATTTTATATAAAAAAATCTTATGGATCTAGTTATCCATAAGTATTAAAATTCGACCTCACAGCTTCGGTTTAAGGCGCGCAAGCACCCTAACCTTTCTTGCAGTATCTCGCCTTAAAAAAAGAGGAGTAGTTTTTATTTTATTTTCTGTTTGTTTTGGGCATTTCCCTAAAGGGTCGGGCTTTCTTCTCAAACATATCTTCGATACTCGCCTCAATCCCTAATGCGAATAGATAAGGTAAAATTCATTTTCATTTTTCTTTTTATTTCTTTGATTTTTTAATCATACGCTCAACTTTACTTTAAATATCTTCATCCTTAAGTCTGTCTTGCTTCTTACCATATTTTGGCACATACCACTACGTTAAAAATCTGCTATTGCTGGTGCTTCCGTAATCTCCACCAGACCGTTTTTTTATGCTAAAAAAACCAATAGCATTTTTTATGTGCCCTTTTTAGGTTGCGAAGCCGACATAGACTAAAGGAAATGAAGATATACATAAGAAAGGAGTGTTTTCGCTATTTAAAAATCAAAGAAATAAAAAATTCTTAGCGAGCCTCAAGCCACAGGAAATGAAGTTGTTGTTTTCTTCTCTAGTTTGAGGGTATTCGCAAAAACTTGAAAATGTCTAAATTTAGGAGGTATAAGGAAATGAAGATTAAAGACATTACGTTAAAGAGCAGTAGAGAAATTGAAGTGATAGAAAGTGCAATCAACTTTCTAAACAAGAATTTATTTGACAATAAGTTGTCAAATATTAAGGTAACAATCCAACCAGACGCAAACACAAAGAATATGACGTATGGCTGGGCTTGTTCTCAAATATGGTCCAATGGCAAAGTAAGAGCGCACGAGCTTAACATTACAGCCAATTCTCTTAAGAGGCCATTTAGCGAAATCTGGATAACTCTAGTTCATGAGCTTATTCACATTTATGCATTTTGCACTGGGGACCCTAGCGGAGCAACCTCAAGACAAGGCAGATACCACGGCAAGAAGTTTAAAGAGCTTTGCGACCAGTTCTACCTTATCACAGAGAAAGACCCTACTATAGGCTATATCACACCTCATCAAAAAATGATGAAAGAGCAGAAGCAAATCTTTATGAATTTTAAGAAGAGTTGCAAGGCTAATCTGGGGCTATTATTCAAGTATCAAAGAGTTATGTATGAGAAAGAGAGCAAGCCTAAGACAAGCACTACTTCAAAGTATGTTTGCCCTATGTGTGAATTGAATTTTAAAGCTAAAAAGGGAATGCTCCTTATATGTGGAGAGTGCCACCAAACATTAGAGGAAATCGAGGGATAGAAAGATGAAAACGTTAAAGAAAAAATATCAGTTGGTGTTTCAAAATTGTGAGGGAAGTTTTCCACAAAAAAATGAAATTTACGAGTCAAAAGAAGAAGCTTTGAGGCTATGTCAATTGTATAACAAGCAAATGGACAATCCTTATGCTAATTATTATGTTAAGGAGATAGAGTAAAATGACTATTGAAAGTGCAATGATTAAAGCAATTAGAAAATTTAATAAAAGGAAATTAGGGAGTATAAGAGAATTATACCCCCTCGAATGGACTGGAGCAAATAGAAACTGTTCAAAGGTATTATTTCAAATAACTTATATTGAAAACAACTCCGATGAGTATAAATCAATTTATGAATATGTAATAAAAGGAGAATAAGGTATAATGATGATTTTAAAGACACCTAGAGGCATCTTTAAGGGTGTAGAATTTGCAACAGAACAGGAAGCTAGAAACGCAGGCTATGGATATTATTTTACCCAAGAAGAATATGACATTTATGTTCTTCATACTGGACAATATACTTGCGAATTCGGTTTTGTAAAAAGAGAAAGGAAGTAAACAAAATGAAATTTAAAGAATTAAAAGTATTATTTTATTATCGTCAATGTGTGGAATTGATTTTACTTATAAATGGAATTCCTTTTGAGGCTCAATCTTCTCGTTTAGTTTCTTATCTTCCTAACGATTATGATGATTGCCTAGTTAAAAGTATTTGTTCATATGAAGAAAATATAAAAGTTTATTTAGAAAGAGAGGTAAAGCAATATGAGTGTTAACTGGAGTTGGAAAGAAAAAATGGGGGTTATGACTCTTAAGCAGTCAACCCCCAACACAAAAGACGTAAGGTTAAAAATATGTATTTATCAGGCAAATTGTTTAGGAGCGTTAATTCGCGAATATAAGAATACAGAAACTAAAAAAGATATGTATTATTTTTATAGTTTCTGGAGCGACCTAGAGCATTTAAAAAAATGCTTGGGGCTTGTAAAAGGGTATAATAATATCTATGTTGATGACTGGCAGATTATCGAGAAAATCAAGTTGAATACCTACTATAAGGATTGTTTAAAGATTGCTGAATGCTTTTCAAAAGCTGGAATTAAAGTTGAATTGTATTATAAAGAAATAAAATAAATTTTGACATTTAATTGTCAAAACTGAAAGGAGCTAAAAAATGAGTCAAGCTGTAAGAGATTATGGATATACTTATTTTTCCATATCAATGGTTAATAAAAGATTTTTAAAGAATAATGGTATTCTAATGAGTGTGAAAGAATTTAAAGACTTTGTGAAAACACAACCTAATAAAGTCGCTATCACTGGTGGTGGTTTTAATTGGAAGCATTGCAAAATATGGGACATAGAAAATATAAAGCTCAATCTTCCAAAAGAATACTTAGTCCCCAAAAAATACGAAATATGCTAGAAATATTCTTAATAGGGCTTAGGCACTTAAGCCTAGGTCCTAGTCAAGAGCTTAAAAAGCTTTATAACAGAGCTAGTAAGAAGCTAATGCCTAAAGAATTCAACTTATTTCAGCTTGCTTTCCTCACTGTAGTTGAAATGAGGAAAGCATTCTTTTCTTGACAATCACAACGGGGAAAGGGTATAATATAACATATATTTTAAAGAGAGGTAATATTATGGCTAAGACATGTCTATTTTGTGGAAATAAAGCTTTTGGTTATTATTCATTATGCAGAGAATGTAACGAGAAAAAGAATAACGGGGAAATAGAAAAATGCGAATGTGGAGCGTGGAAAGAAACAAATAAGGCTTGTCCAGAATGTGGAAAAGGGGCTCCAGTTATCGTAAAAGACCAGCCCGTCGATATAACTATAGAAAATACTTGTATTATCTGTGGGGCTGAGTCTCTAGGCTATCACTTTTGTAAAAGTTGTTATCGTAAATTTTCTAAAAAAGAAATGTATTTAAAAATAACAAATTGTTCTAAAGTAGAATTAATTAAAAACGAATATGTTGGAACCCAAAAATGCGCAGACGGACATATCGTAAAAAGTAAATCCGAAAATTTAATCGATGATTATCTTTACAGAAAAGGAATTCCTCACGTCTACGAAAAAACTTTACCTATTGATGAGAATAACAAATTCCATCCCGATTTTTGTCTAGAAAATTATTTAGGACCAAATCAAGATGTTTACATTGAACACTGGGGGTTGGAAAATGGTAGCATAGCTTATAACCAACAGGAAGAAAATAAACTAAAAATATATAGAGAGCTAGGCATCACATTAATTTGTACATATGAAGAAGATATAAACGATATAGAGGGTAATTTAAGTAGGAAGTTAAATAAAAAGTTTATTAAGCCTAATCAAATCAACTGGTTAAAATAGACCACCATAAGGTGGCTTTTTTTGTTGCTGGAACAATTTCATTGCACCCTACAAATAAGAATGAAAGAGACCTTACGGATCTATTTATCCATAAGGTCATTTTTTGCACAAGCACAAAAAGTATATGCTATACACATATACCTTTCATTCTTATTTGACCTTTCCAGCAACGGCTTTAAGGCCGTCAAGCACCCTAGCCTTTCTTGACCCTATATGGCCTTATTCATAATATTTTTTAATCACTTTACACGCATTCAAGCCACCTTTCCAAAAAGATATTTTCCCAGAATGAGTTTCTTTCTCTTTTTTGGTTTTAGCTTTTTTCATTGCAGCTTTTGCTTCACGAATTTCTTGTTTAGAAGCATGTTCCCAACAACCTAAATTAGGACGATTAGTAAAACGCGCACCAGACTCATCATAAATCGCACAATAGCCTTCTGCATAATTACGTTGATTTAAAGTCAAGTTTTGGTCATGAATTCGCTTTGCATAATATTCTTTTTTGTCATGAATAGAATAATTTTTTTTCTTTTTTGCGGAAGCATATAATTTCCTCATTTCCAGACGAAGTTTTTCCTTTCTTTTTTCAGAAGAATATGTTTTACCCATAATGTCACCCCCTTTCTAAAAATTTTATTGATATTTCATTAAATGGCCTTAAAGTCTATATCTAAATCTTTTGTAAGCTCTATAATAGAAGAGTCTTTACAGACATAATAAGGCGAGTGTTCGCCTAAGGAACAAATGATATTATCTTCATAGTCCATAAGACAGAATGTATCGTCTTTAATTCCTCTGGAATAAACGATTTTATTATCACTCTTTCCTATGTATTTGATAATATAATCAAGTGCGTGCGTAAACGTTAAATCAAGCTTTGTAATAGGCTTAAAATCGTTTCTGCCCAGCTTGTCCTCAAATTCCTCATTAATAAAGCTTACAGCCTTTCTATGAGCTGTTACGTCGTAATATTCCTCTTCACGAATATTCCCCCTCATTTTCCCCTCTGGAACATATAGGAGCCCGTGAAAGTGGAGTCTATCTGTTTTACTGCGTTCAAAACAACCCATATAAAGCCAGCCATAATTTGTATGTAAATTCTGCAATTTCTTTTTTAATGCTTTTAAAAATGTTTCCTCAGTATGCTTCTTATCGTCATATGTAAATGTAACAAAATAATTCCAATCATTATTTAATGCTTTTACCTTAAATTTCCTTTTCCTAGCTTTCAAGTTCTCTTTTTCTCTATCTACAAAACTATCTATCATTTTAACATAAATATTATGTTCGTATTCATCATCAAATGCATAAATCTTTTTCAATTTCTCATCATTAAATATCCGGTCCTTTAACAATTCCTTAAGTTCAGTTTCCTTTATTTTTTCCTCTAGTAATAATACATAATACGTTTTTTTCAATTCTTCATATAAGGGTTTATAAAAAGCTGGTATTGGCTTTCTTCCTTTAGACTCAAAAGGGAAGTAAATTTTCGCCCATTCGTTATAAAACAAATCTTTCTTTTCTGTAATATAATAGCCTTGTTCTATAAGGTCCTCTTTTGGAGTTGTGATGATATCTAAAGTAGAAAGCCTAACACGTCTTTTATATGGCTGAACTAAATGATGACAGCCGTCAAATCGCATTTTGCATAATTCCATTATTCAATTTACCTCTTTACCTCATTTATTTTTTTGACAATTCAATGTCAAATTATTTCTTTTTGAAATTGTTTAGTAAGCTATTTACAAAATAGCTATTTTGTTCGGCCAGTTCATCAATGCTGGCTTTTACGTTTTTATAGCTTGGTAAATCATTTATACCATAGCTGGACCTCAAAGCTTTCTCTGTAAAGAAATCGCTGAAGCAGTCTGTAGAAAATCTTTTACTATAGATTTTTTTAGACATTAAATAATATTTCTTATCAATAATTTCTCCGTCTTGCGTTCCACTTTCAATTTGTATTCTTAGCTTGCAGTAGCCGAATGTATTATAAATATGTTTATAATGCTGGTGTATCCTTGAAAC
Organism: uncultured Anaeroplasmataceae bacterium; assembly: GCA_949840955.1. Lineage (GTDB taxonomy): Bacteria > Bacillota_I > Bacilli_A > Acholeplasmatales > Anaeroplasmataceae > Pelethenecus. The sequence goes on from CATKXV010000006.1 coordinate 43,585, forward strand.
AATAAGTTTTAAGATACGCATTGATAAAATATTATCTCCTCGAATATATCTATACTTATAGTATAAGTTGACAAACCTACCGAATACAAATTGATATAAAAGCTCAAAAAGGAAGAAGAACGAAAGCGCAAGCTGTGTCTCGTAGGTTTCCCTGATATGAATTATCTCACAAAGGTCCCTTGCGTCAGCTCCCCAGCTTTCCGGTCTTTGCTCGTCTGTTATCACTCTTACAAATGGGAAGTTATCCACTGTGGCCGAGTGTCTTATCATTTTAAGCCAGCCGTTCGTATTATCGTTCTTTTGGTTTGCTGTTTCACTATTTCGTTTTATTTCTTGTAATTCTAAATTGTTTCCTCGCTCTTTCCCGACCTCGGTTATATCTACAACACCAAACTCAAAAGAGTCTGCATATACATTATCCTCAACTAGCTTTTTACCTAATCTTAAAGCGTCAAAATCGAGGATATGAGCGTATCTGGACGTATAGTCAATATATTTGCTCTCGGTCCTAAAAAGTTCCATATTCCACATTGGAAAATTGCCTAAATCACTCATAGTTATATCTGTTCTTATGGAATAGTTGGAAATGATGAGCGAGCTTTCACATACATAAATAAAATAAAGCTGTGCATAGGTGCTTATAACTTCCCAGATATCCACCACCTTAAGCTTATCATTATAGGTATATCCGTATGTTTCGTAATCATAATCAAAGAGTAAATTATCATATCTTAGGCCATATAACTTATTCAAATGTCGCCTTATTGATTTGTGATACATTGGTTCTTTTATTGCTTCTATAAAGCAGCAATGCAAGTGATCAATGTATTTTCTTATTGTGGCCAGATTATATATATAATGATATTTCATTCCTAGTTTGATTGCATTTTCTAAATTTACCCACGGGAAATTTGGAAACTTTAAATCATTTTCTAACAGCTTCTCAAAAGCTGTATCACGAAACATTATTTCTTGTGATAAGGTAATATCCGTTAAGGTGGTGGTTTTCTTTTTACCCATAGTTCCGCATATCATCATGACTATGGGCCTTTCATTTATAAAGCCTCTGTTCATTCGCTCATAATGGTTTAATCTGGCATAAGCCATATTCTTTACTACCTTATTAAAAATATATAGGCCCACACCTAACCAGAATATTTTGGGAAGTGAAAGAAGTGGTTTTAAGTCTATAAACAGCTTTACAATCTGTGTATAGATTGCTCCCAGATTAAACGAAGCTACAAAGTAGAAGTAAAAGCCTAGGAAAGCAAACATAATCGCCAGCAAATTAAAGCTATAAAGCCCTATTACAAGCCAAAGGATATAATATACCTTATATTCCTTTAAAAAGTCTATACTGACTATTATCCATTGTTTCGCTTTCTCATAGACTTTCTTATTAAACAATTTCGCAAATTGAAGTGGCTTAGAGTCTTTATTATAATCATTATTTTGCTTCCTTAAATAATAAGCGAGCGCTACATAAAGCATTAGCACAAGTGGTAAAGCTATCAAAACAATATAGCTTATTTTATAAAGGAGTGTTCCTAGCCATATGATATAGCTTAAGAAATTGTCTTTGTCTATCCATAGGGTCCAGTAATTAGACCAAGAGTCTTTGAAGCCGTTCCACGTATTTGGAATAATTGTTGTAGCATTGTCTGGAAGTTTATTTATTCCAGATTCTACTTTAAACGGGATATGGAACAGCTCGCAGAAGTAATAGGCTATAGACAAGCCAAAGTCCTTTATTGCCTCAATTAGGCGCATAAATGCGTCCCTATATAAAAGAATACTTAGCATGATAAATAGGAGCGTTATTCCTATAGCAATATAGTGCCGGTAATTTATCTTCTTTAGGTGTTTTCTTATTTCCATACCCTAACCCCCGTAAAGATAAAATAACCGATGAATACAAGCACTAAAAGAAGTGCCAGAGTAAATAATAATTTCTTAATTGTTTTCATTCTCTCATTTTCAACCTCACATCAAAATATATTTTGTTTTCTTGAATTGCTTTTATTTGATATCTATTAAATCTGCATTCTTTTTTCTTTGTAGCTTCTATCGCTTTATATATCGCTTCTGGAAGTGTTTTAGCTTGTATAAACACTTCATTTCTTCCAAAAAAATAAGGCATTCCAGTATTTTTGAATTCTTCGACATATATTGTATATCGAATATCAAGTATAAATTTTCTCATATGGCTACACCTACATTAAAATAAGCGTTACCCGTTTTAATCGCTATATCATATTTTTCGCTTAAATTAGAATAATCTTGCTTGACTATATCTACAGCTTTATGTATTCCGTCTAGAAAGTCTTTTGCTGATACTGACACCTTTTGTGTTTCAACTCGTAAATGCCCGTGTATCTCCCCCTCAAGAAAGAGAACAGCTGTTACTTCAAATTCATATTTCATCATAGCTTGACACCCACCCACTGGCCTATATTGACTCCTAGCCAGACGAAGAACGCTAGAACGCATATGCCTATCATAAAGAGTAGTATTTTAAAAATAATACCAGTAGTTTTTTTAGTTTTATTCATTTTTTTACCTCGTATCTATTGTTTTTTTGAATGAATTAGCATATAATATAAATACAATGAGTAACAAAGAAATTTGTTACATTTCAGCCTCTCGAAAGAGTTGAGCGAGGTCTATCGGAAACGGTAGACCATTTTTTTATTTAATCATATCTATTTCTTCCTAAAAATTTATTAATAAAAAATCTATGTCGCTTCTTTACCTTAACTCTATTTAAGCCTTGAATTTTATTTATATCAACATTTCTTATAGGATTACAAGAAACGCCAGACCACAAGGGCAAATTAATATCTTTCTTAGGAATTGAATAAACATTGCCTAATTTCACTTGTTTTAATCTATTTACTTTATATCCATTTCTATCTTCAAGAGAAGTGATTGTATTCACAACGCACTTACCAGTTGCCTTGTCGTATTCACGGATATATACATAGTGTCCGCCTTGAACATTTCGTAATGACGGCAAATGTCTATTTTCTATATATCCAATTTTATTTACATATTTATTTCTACTCATTGTATCGCCTTTCTTTATATACCCCTAATGGATCTATTTATCCACTAGGGGTTTTATAAATTTATTTTGACATTAGATTGTCAAAATGATTTATTCCTTTTTCTTTTTAAACAATTTAATAATCACTCGAATAAATTTTATAGGTAAAGAAATAACCCATATAATAAATTGTATGATATATGGTAATATTGGAGATAACACACAAAAAAGAACAAAACACACAAACACTATAAGAATTATCTTAACAGTTCTTTTTAATATTTCAACCCAGCTCCAATTCTCAAATTCCTTAGGCGATTCAATATCTCCTATAATATCAATGTGGTTTGCCACCACAGGAATAACTGTATAATTTCCCTCTTTTAAAAAGCTTAATTCTATAATATCAAAATCAAGAAAGACCGTTTCTTGAGCCATATAGGTTGTGTTATTTTTAACCATACTTTCTCCTTTTTTTTCTACAGAAAGCATACCACTAAAATAATCTGAACTTGCAAATCGAAATAAGTAAGTTGATTTATTCTTCGACTTTGCTTCAGTGTAATATTGCTTAAATAGGTTCACATCATTTTCATGAATTAGTAAATTATTAGAAATGGCAGAATTAGACGATAATAAGTCTACATCTTTAACTTGATAGATAGGCTCTACCCCATATACTGACCCTTGTTGAGGAGTTTTTCCTGTAATTGTTGCCCACAAGCCATAATCTAAAACTTTATCCCACCAAGAATGATTTTCAGTATAGTTCAATAAATCAAAAGTATCGTTTGCGTCAATTTCTACACAATTATATCCTTTCGTTCTCCCCTCGTCCACTTCATCTTCAAAGAAGTGTTCAAATGAATTGTAAGTTTTTATCCAGTTTTTTAGCATATCACTAGATATAAAATCTTTTTTTATATCTTCTACAAGAAAAACATAGTCAATTATAGGACATTGATTATATGAAGTTATCCAACATGGAGCTAGTATGGAGCCAATATTACCATTTTTAATATTATAAGACCATTTATAGGTTATATTTGTAGAAACACTTGAATTCCTATCATAGCCCAAAGTATAGTCCAAAGAGTCTGTATACTCACCTATGTTTTTATCCATAAAAGCACGTAGCTTATACCCCATTTCTGTATCACTAGTCACAATTATGGGGGATGTTTTTTGTTCGTTCCATTCTGCTTTAATTTTTTGAAGTTTTCCATATCCCTCTAATAAGGAATTATCTATACTAAAATAAACACTAGTCAACTGGTTTTGGTGGTCTTTTCCAAGAGAAGAACTTTCTGTTCTATAAAAAGTGCTTTTTACATCTAACTGAATTGTTTCTAAAATATTCATTTTACACTCAAGAGAGCTGTCCTTTGTTTTATCTAAATCACACCCTTTCGCAAAACCACTAAATTTACATGAAGCAGAACAATCAAAATCTAAAACAGAAACAGAATTATCTTTTTGTTTTATGCTTAATTCTAAACTCGAAACATCATATTTTCTATAAGATTTTTGGGCTTGTGAATTTCTTGCAGTATTTTTTAGTTCATTCATCCAATCTACGACTTTATATTTATAAAACATTCCTTCGTAGTCTTTTTCTTCACTTTTATTTATAAAAAATAAATCAAACTTTCGATAGGATATTGCTTTATCGTTTTCATCATATTTTATTGCTATTTGAATTTTATTTTCTTTATTTCTTTCTTCAATATTTAGTTTTGCCGGATTAAACAAATAAACATATAATCCAAAATGATTCATTTCCTTTTCTTTATAGGTAAATCCATATTCTATAAAAGAAATAACTTGTATTTTTCTATTTTCATTAAATACGTAATCAGAAAAGTTAAAAGGTATACCATTTATACTAGTTGATTTTAAATCATCTAATACGGATGTTTCATCAATTGTTTTTCCAGTTTCAGCAGAAGAACTAATACTAAATATTAAGAAGAATACTGCAATAAGCATTGCAGTAAGTCTTTTTAATGTTTTCAAAATACCACCTCATCTTTATCGACATTTAAATCAAGAACGGGAATTTTATCTGTTTTAAAATTAATATTAATTCTATTCTTTTTGCTTGATATAACTAATTTAAAATAGACATTTTTAGTGGTATCTGGAATATTCTCTTGACTCGTGTTTAAATATAAATTAGAAGTGTTATAATATTTTTTTAATACATCTTCAATCAACACAGTTCGTAAATTAATTGTAAATTCTTTTTCATTACAATCTATTTCAAAAGCACTAGTTAAATCCAAATTGTTTTCATAGTTATACCGATTTCCATTCATAATATATTCAAAGTTATTTTCCTTATCAATTTTAGAATAAATTCTGACTTGATATTCTTGTGACGTAAAAGGAATCACACTTTTAACTTGAAATTTATTCTCTTCATAAATTGATAAAACAATTTCATTTTCGCTTTCAGCTATTGTTTCTCCTTTGAATTTTAAATAAAAATCTTTTTTATTTCCCGCATAAAGTAAACTAATTGTTCCAGCCAATCCTGATAACAGAAGAACCACGAAAATAACAAAAACAATTTTTTTTATTTTTTTCACACTAAACACCACCTCATTTTATTGTCAAAATAAAACTTCATTTTCGCTTATATCTAATGAATTAGCTACTATCCAAAATCTTGCTTCTAAATATTTATAAGAAGTATTAATAACATTATTTCTGTTTTTATAATAAATTTTAAATCCAATAAACCTAGTATTTATTTCTTCACTAAATTCTTTTGCATATCCAAGAAATTCATTTAATATTCTTTTTCCAGCTTCATTATTCACATGATTTCCTAAATTACTAATTAAATAATCATAAAAATTCACATCATTAAATCTAACTTCGGAATTTGAAAATTCGTGTATTAATTCTGGTATTTCCATATTTTTATTTTCTTTTAACCAATCTAAGAATATTTCACTAAATACAAGCTCATAGGATACTATTGAAGTGTAATATGCCTTTGTGCCATATGTTAAAGATACAATCTCATCATCAGTTTCTCCATCATATATCCAATAATAAAGACCATATTCATTGCACACTTTTCTTTCGTTAGAAATATATAACCAATCAACCCCATCGAGGCCCATACCGTCTGCAATATTCTCCACTTCAAGAGAACCATCAATAGGAGTTCCATCTCCTGCATCTTGAACATATAAATAATCTAAAAGAACTACTTTTTCAAGTTTACTTATAGTTTCTTTACAAACTAGTTCTATTGAAACGAAAAAATTATTTTTACATTTTAAAGTAACTTCGTTCTCTTTTTCTGATATTAATAATTCAACATAATTCGTGGCACTTTCTACAACACCATCATAAGTTAAATAATTTTCTAATTGACCGCGTTGAACATCTGTTTGAGGTGCCCACCTTAAAAACCAAGATAATTTATAAGTTGCATAAGAAGGAAGCACATCAGCTTTTATTTTAACTCCCTCACTTGCTTTTACACTATTTTCAACTGTAGCTGTAAAGCCTAATTTTTTAGGCATAGAATAAACTACATCACTCGATAATGACGTTCCGTTCTCATCAATAACGAAACAATCATTTGACGTTTCAGTTTTTTCTTCGGTATCTGGCTCCTTATCGAACCAGCCGTAAGGGTTCCAATCTGTAAAACCCTTAGTGATTGCCATAAGCACACCACAGCCAAGAATTAAAATGATAAATACAATTATAATTGTTTTTGCTGTATTTTTTTGTTTTCTGTTCATTTGTTCTTACCTCAATTCTTTTAATTATTCATAGACGACTTCTACATTGTCGCCTAGAGTAAAGCTTGTAGGAGTAGTAGTAGACTCATTTTCCTTTTCGTCTAATTTTACGTTCTCCTCTGGTTCTTGTTGGTCTGGTTGATTATTAAACCAGCCGTAAGGATTCCAGTCTGTAAAGCCCTTAGTGATTGCCATTGCAACCCCAGTTCCTAAAATTAAAATAGCAAAAACTAGAATACCAGTTTTTACTGCACCTTTCTTTTTTTGATTTGAATAATATTTTTTACTCATTTTTTCTTTTCCTTTCTGTTTTTAAATTTTTATTAAATATAGTTTCCTAATGGATCTAATTATCCACTAGGAAACTTTTTTTGACATTGTATTGTCAAACGATTATTTATTCATTTTATCTTTAAAAAATCTTAAATAACCATTAAGAAATAAAACACCTATTTAGTTTTCTTAGGATATTTTCGCGGATGTTTTGACTTATAAGCTTTCGCATTATCACTACGAGCTTGTAAGTAACCAATCCTATAAGACCTATCAGTAGGTGTCAATTTTTTTCCAGTTTCTTCCACTTTACCAGCTTTAAGTTGTTTTGAATATCTAGTCCCTTTTTCAGCCGGATTGCGCAAAACAATTGTCTTTCCGTTTTTGGTCTTAAAATACTTAGCCATAGACTTTGCCCCCTTTCTTCAAAAATAGAAATTAAACATTTCTCTAAAGACCGATTTTTCATCAATCTTAATTTTGACATTTGGTTGTCAAAATTTAAAAAGGGGATAAGGTTTTACCTCGTCCCCTTTTGGTGTATCTTTACAATAACAGATAGAAGACAATATTGTTTTGATACACCCTTATATTTCAAGTTGGCGAGGTATAACCAGCATTGAAATCTTTATATTAGTTATCGCCAGCGTCTTCGCCGTCTTCGTCTTCGACTTTGATTTCGGCTTGCAAATCATTAAAGAGCTTATCCAGTAATGCCGAATTGCTTTCACCACTTGGTATTACACGCGCTCTTAAATCTCCAGCTTCATTTACAACCTCATAACGATAGGTTGTCGTTTTACGGCCAGTTGTCATATCTCGATTGATTTTTGCAATCTTATATAATTCAACTTGCTTTCTATCCTCGAAAACCATATCCAGAACGTCATACATTCCGTTGTCATTTCTTGGAACGTCCATACGGATACGCTTTTCTACAAATTCGCCTCTTACACGGAAGAAGCCTTTTACGAAATAGTTCGCATAATCACGTCCGTTAACGTGAACGAACTCTCTTTCTAAATAAATAACTTTGTTTTGGTCCTTTTCTGTTGTTTTGTTGTTGTCCTTTGCCATTTCTGTTCAGTTCCTTTCGATTTCTAATGTTTTATTTAATGTTTTCTCTTATGGGCTACCTCTAACCATAAAAAGAAAAGGAGTGCCAGATAAATAACGTATCGTTATCTACTGACACACCTATTGTATCAAAACATTATTATAACATATTCTTTATAAAAACAATTGATTTTTTAAAAAATTGTGTTATACTCCATCTTTTTTTTCTTTTTTTTTACATAAAAACGTTAAAAAAACAAAAAAAGCATTTATTTTGTAAGCGTTTTATTATATACTATATATACCCTAAGAAGTTTGTTTAAGAAAAAAGAAAGGAATTATTTATGAGTAATGAAAGTATTATTATTCTTTCATGTGTAATGTGTGCAGCGGTTGTCACACTTGCATATGTCTTTATTTTGTTTCATAGAGTAAGCAGAATAAAAATTAACAACCCAAAGGTTGAGGAGATATCCAATTATATTCATCAAGGAGCAATTGCTTTTCTAAAAAGAGAATATTTGATTATCGTTCCATTTGTACTTATATTTGCAATATTGCTTACGGTTTTAGGCTTTATTCCCGCTTTTTCTAATGCTGAGGGAGTAGGCTATAAATCAGCAATATGCTTTATTGTTGGTGCTTGTTTTTCTGGTATTGCTGGTTGGATTGGTATGCTTACTGCAACAAAGGCTAACGCAAGAACAGCGATAAAAGCAAATGAAGAAGGAATGTCCCAAGCATTAAATACGTCCTTTAGTGGTGGTGCTATTTTAGGCTTGACCGTTGCAGGACTAGGACTGCTTGGATTAACTGGACTATTCTTTGCTGCGTATGCTTTATTTGATTTGCCTGAGGCAGCTAAGGTAGTTAGTGGATATGGATTGGGGTGCTCCATGATTGCTTTATTTGCTCGCGTTGGTGGAGGAATCTATACAAAAGCTGCGGATGTTGGTGCTGATTTGGTTGGCAAAATCGAAACAGGAATTCCCGAGGATGATCCTAGAAATCCTGCAACAATAGCAGATAATGTGGGAGATAATGTGGGAGACATTGCTGGAATGGGCTCTGATTTAACAGAATCCTATGTTGGATCAATTATATCAGTTTTAACTATTGCTGCAACAATGATTGTGGGTAATGTAGATTTTCTTAAAAATTTTATGTTTCCTTTGATGATTGCAGGTGTAGGAGCGATTGCCTCAGTTTTAGCTGTTATCTTTATTCGTATACGACAGTGGAAAAATCCACATAAGGCACTGAATATTGCGACCTATGTTGCAACAGGTCTAGTCATCATTGCGACCTTATTTATTAGTCTTTTCTATATGAAATCCATCAAACCCTTCTTTGCTGTATTGGCAGGCTTACTGGCAGGAATCTTAGTTGGTTTTATTGCAGAGATTTATACCTCAAGTGATTATAAGGAGGTAAAGCGAATTGCCCATGAATCTCAAACGGGGCATGCTACTAATATCATCGCGGGTATAGGCAGTGGTATGAAATCAACAGGATTAACCATCTTGGCTTTAGTGGTTGCTATTGGTATTTCATATTTTGTTTGTGGAAGCTATGGTATTGCTTTAGCAGCCGTTGGAATGCTTTCTACCTGTGGGATCACGGTTTCAGTTGATGGATATGGTCCGATTAGTGATAATGCTGGTGGTATTGCTCAAATGGCTCACTTAGATCCACATGTAAGAGAAATCACAGATAAATTGGATTCTGTTGGGAATACTACAGCAGCTATTGGTAAGGGATTTTGTATTGGTTCGGCAACACTGACATCCTTAGCCTTAATCGTGGGTTATTTTTCAGCCTGTGGGGTTGATTTGATTGATATTTCTAATCCTGTATTTATTGTTGGATTATTGATAGGTGCTATGCTTCCTTACCTATTCAGCTCTCTTGTTATCGCCTCCGTTGGTCGGGCTGCTAATAAAATGATAGAAGAGGTTCGAGGCCAGTTTGCTGATGATCCAGACATATTAGAGGGAAAATCCAATCCGGATTATGCAAAATGCGTTGATATATCCACTAAGGCCTCATTAAAGGAAATGATTTTACCAGGAGCAATTGCTTTATTTGCTCCAATTATCGCAGGTCTTATTTTAGGGAAATATGGATTAGGAGGTATCCTAATTGGAGGGCTACTTTCTGCGATTATGTTGGCTGTGTTTATGGCAAATTCTGGTGGAGCATGGGATAATGCTAAGAAATATATTGAAGAGGATCATTTTGGAGGTAAGGGCTCAGAAACGCATCACGCGGCTATCACAGGAGATACCGTGGGAGATCCTTTAAAGGATACAGCGGGTCCTGCAATGGATATTTTAATTAAGCTTATGTCTATCATATCTTTGATTATCGCTCCCCTATTAATGAATTATGAATGTCTTTGGGATTTGATTGTAAAATGGATTAATAAATAGAAGCTAAAAAATAATGGACGATTGCTTTTAATCGTCCATTATTTATTTATCCTAGCATGACATCTAATATCATCATAATGACAAATCCAATACAAATTCCTATATTACAGATATGCCCATGAGAGGAGGGAATGAGTTCATCAACGACAACGAAAACCATTGCTCCTGCGGCAAAGCTTAATAAGTAAGGCATCGTTGGTGTAATATATATCATTAAAAGATAGGCTATAATACTTGCAATGGGTTCAACAACTCCAGAAAGAAATCCCTTCCAAAAGGCTTTAAGTCGAGAGTGCTCTGGGACTAGATTTAAAGAGATAATACTTCCTTCTGGTATGTTTTGTATTCCTATTCCAAAGCTAAGGGCTAAAGCAGTTGTTGCTAGGAACGCATCTCCACTCATTGCTGCAGCAAAGGCAACTCCTACAGATAATCCCTCAGGGATATTATGAATTACCACGGCTAAATTTAGCATATTGATATTTTTTTTAATTTTTTTTGCTACAAAAATATCAAAGAGCATTATGAGGAGCATCCCTGCAATAAAGCCTATGGCTGCAGGAATATAGCAGGTATAGGGGTTATCTCCAGATAACTCAATAGCCGGGATAATTAAACTCCAAATTGAAGCTGCAAGCATTACTCCAGCAGCAAATCCTTGAAGCAGATTTTTTAGATTCGGGTGAATTTGTTTTTTTACTAGGAAAACGAATAAAGAACCGAGTGTTGTACCTAAAAGTGGAATTAAAAATCCCAAAATTAAAATTTGCATTTTTCTCACCTATTATTATTAGTATGATAAATTCTAGATTGGTTATAGGTTTTTCTAAAAAAAATGTAAAATTTGTAAAAAAATATGCTATAATTAGAATTTAGAAAAGAGGTTAAATGCTATGGAAAAGATTACTTACAAAAAATCCTTATCTGCAAAGCTTATTTTAAGCCAGGAGTTAATTCCCTATTATCAAATGATTAAGGATGCCTGTAATACGCATTATAGGATAACAACTCGTATGAGCTTTGGAAAAGAGACTATATCCTATGGAAAAGTAAAAATTGCAATGCTGAAGGTAGTGAAGAATATCCATTTATATCTAGCTTTAGATCCAAAGGATTATCAAAATACCAAATATTCTTTTAAGGATATGTCTTTAACCAAGCAGGGAGAGGTATATCCTATGCGTGTTATAATCAAGGGCTCTAGAAGCTTAAAATATGCACTCGAGCTTTTAGAGGATGCGTTCCATAAGGCGGGAGCGAATACCTTTTGTATTGCAGAGGATATCAACTACCAGCACTTATTTTATCCTCGAGGCTTTGATGTGTTGTTAGGAGAAGGTCTTATTAAAAAGAATATCAAAAGGATAAAGGATGAAAAGCCTATGGATTCTTTTGAAGCAGAGGAAGAGGAAACTTTAGCTAGAGTTACAGTTTCTGCAAAGCTACTTTATGATGCCAAAGGAGCAGCAAAAAAGCTTTATATTATAACCAATCTTTCCTCATGGGATCCTTCAAAGGCAATACCTATGAAAAAACAAAAGGATGGAAGCTTTTTAGCAAATTTCAATGTCCCTAAAAATACACATTTAGAATTTAAAATCTGTAAAGAGGAAGCTTGGGAAAATGTCGAAAAGGGCATTTGGAAGGAAGAAATAATAAATCATTATTATTATGTTACAGAGGATATTGAGGTAGAGGATTTAATTCATAATTTTCGAAAGGATTAAAGCAAATGTTGGGCCAAATTGTTGATGTAATTATAGACCGCCCCATCCATTCCCTTCATCCTCAGCATAAGGACATTCAGTATGAGCTAAATTATGGCTACCTTCCGAATACCATATCTATGGCAGACCAGGAAGAGCTTGATGCTTATGTGATGGATGTTTCTACTCCTCTTAAAAAATATAGGGGAGAGGTAATAGCGATAATTCATCGCAATAAGGATGAGGATAAGCTTGTTGTTTCCAATAAAAGAATGTCTAAAGAGGTAATCTACAGAAAAACATATTTTATGGAGCGCTATTTCTCATCCTATATTGAAATGGCTTATCCAACAAAAGAAGACCTGTTATTTGATTTGAAAAGGGCGGGGTTTCATTCATCGGATTGTGTGTTTTTACATTCTAGCTTAAAAAGCTTTGGAAACATGGATGGCAAAGAGGTTTTAGCTGCCTTCAAAGCGTTTTTTAAGGATGGTCTTGTTATTTTGCCAACCCATAGCTGGAATTGTATACAAAAAAATCAGGATGTATATAATGTAGATACAACAAAATCCTGTGTTGGGGCTTTAACCAATCTAGCGCTAGAGGATAGAGACTTTAAAAGAAGCATGCATCCTACGCATTCGGTTTGTGCCTTTGGATTAAAAAAGGAAGAATATTTAAGCTTAGATTTAAATCAAGGTACACCAGTAAGCCCTACAGGCTGTATAGGCTCCCTATGGAAATATAATGCTAAAATATTATTTTTAGGTGCCCCTTTATCTAAAAATACCTTTATTCATAGTATTGAGGAGGAAATGCATGTAGAGGATCGCTTTACAAACGAAATTTTTGAGTTCGTTTCCAAAGGCTATGGTCAAAGCTATGTGTATCATATGCCAAGGCACTATTCTTCAAAAAGGGATCATTTGAGTGAGAACTATGCTAAGCTTAAGCCTCATCTTTTACAATATGATATAGCTCAGGAGATTCATATTGGAAATAGTCCAACGGTGGTCATTGACGCTAGAGCTTGCTTTGATTATGTAAAATATTTATTAGAAAAAAATAACCATATATTTGATGATGATAAGGAGTATATCGATGATTATGAAAGTTATAAAAAAACAAAACAATAGTAAGATGTGCATGATTTGTGGAATGGATAATCCCTTTGGTGTGCAGGCTCAATTTTATGAATTAGAGGATAATCGCTTATGTGGATTATTTTCATTTAAAGCTGAGCATCAAAGCTATCCTGGCCGTGTGCATGGTGGAATGATTAGTGCAATGCTGGATGAACTTGCTTATCGTGCCTATTGTGTTATAGCTCCTAAGAAGCTGGCTGTAACCTTAGATTTATCCACAAAATATAGAAAGCCTGTTCCTTATAACACTCCTTTAATTGGACTTGGAGAAATTATAAAAAGTACTAATCGTTATTTTATTGCAGAATGTAAGATAATAAAAAATAATGAGGTTCTTGCAGAAGGCACGGCAAAGTATCTGGTTCTTCCAAATGAAAAAGTAACCGATGCTTCCTATGAGGATGAAATGTGCTATGAGATTCCTGATGAAATAAGAGAAATTGATTTATGCGATTAGACAAGGTATTAGCGCATTTAAATTATGGCTCACGAAAAGAGGTAAAGAGCTATATCCGAAAAGGCTTTGTTTTAGTGAATGGGAATGTCATTACGGATGATGATTATAAGGTGGATGAGGCTTCAGATGAAATTGTTATCTTAGATCAGGTGGTAGACTACCAAAGCCTCTTATATTTCGTTTTAAACAAGCCTAAAAATGCAGTTTGTGCAACCTATGACAAGACAGATCCTATTGTTTTAGATTGGATTGATTGTAAGCAAAAGGGCTTGTTCCCTGTTGGTAGATTGGATAAGGATACGACTGGCTTTCTTTTAATTACCAATGATGGAAAGCTAGCTCATGAGCTTTTATCTCCTAAGCATCATGTGGATAAGGTTTATGAGGTGAGCTTTACGGGTGAATTTCAAAGTCACTATTTTGAAATCTTCAAAAGGGGTGTTCAGCTAGAGGATGGCTATCTTTGCAAGCCTGCTTATTTTGAGCTTCTTGATCCTCAAAGGGGAAGAATTACAATTCATGAGGGGAAATTCCACCAAATCAAAAGAATGTTTCAGGCTCTTCAACTAGAGGTAACAGAATTAAAGCGGATCTCCTTTGCAGGTATGCCCTTACCAAAGGAATTAAAGGAAGGGGAATATAGGGCTTTAACTAAGGAAGAAATTGAATATTTAAGGAAATGGAATAAATAATCCTCTTTGAATTGTTTTTTCCTCATTCTCTATAAATTTATAAGGGATAGTCCTATATTTATTAAAAAATATAGGGCTTTTTCTTGTATTTATGCTTATTTTTTGATAAAATAAATTAAAATGTGAAAAAAGATAGGTGGGAAAAGCTATGGACTTTTTTGGTATGATACCAGATAATTTCTTCTCGTTACTTTCCTCTAAAAATAAGCGTATTTATTTAGCTTCTATTATTCAAAGCTTTAAGACATATGAAACAGGTTCTATTCTAGGAATAGAAAAGAAGATTGTGGCAGATGACTTAGTGCATTTTTTGGAGAATAGTTCCTATTTGTATGATATAGAGGATGAGGAGGATGAGGAATCCAACCCTCAATCCAAACGAGAACTTGCAAACTACATTTTAAGAAGAATGGAAGAATGTGGGTGGATCTATATCGATGTAACCAATGATTATGAAGAAATATTAAACTTCTCGGATATTGCGATTACCATATGTGAGGCACTGATTAATGCATATCCGATGGCTACAGATTCCTATGGCGAAGAAAATGAATCCTATGAATTCTATGCCAATGAATATCAAGGATATATTTTTACAATTTATTCTGTTTTAAATAATATCGATAGTGCTGATTTTGCAACAGCGTTTACAATCGTATATAATACAACAAAGCAACTGATTCGGGCCTTGCGAAGATTAGATAGCAGGCTAAAGGAATATATCACGAGTGTTGTTGAAACCTCTGAGATTAAGGATTTAATGGAACGCTTGATGAATTTCAAAACGGAAATTTATGATCGTAGCTATCTGAAGATGAAAACCTCAGATAATATCAATCGTTACCGTTTGGCGATTGTCTCTAGATTAGAGGAAATATCAAAGGATGAATTTGCAATGAGTATGATTGTGAATGAATATAAACGGAAATATCCTGCAATTGATATTGCTACACAAAGAGCAAGCCGAGCAATTGATGAGGTAATTGATGTGTTTAATTCGATTGATTCCTTTGTTACAGAAATTGATAATAAAAACAGAACCTATATTAATTCAACCATTGGTAAGATTAAGTTCCTATTAAGTGAAGATGATAATATTATAGGTAAGCTGAATGCAATTTTAAAGCATATCAAATCCTCTGCTGAAAAGGGAAAAATCGATAAGGCAATGCGGATGGTGGATACACTTTATTCCTTCAATCAGACCAAGGTCTTTTCTAAGGAAAATTCATTATATACTCCAAGGGGAAGCTATTCAAGAAATTATAACCAGGTGCTAGACTCTATAGGACTTGAGGGATTTACTTTAACTCCTGAGTTTATGCAGCAATTTAAGTCGGCCTATAATGAGGTAGAAATTAAGAATTTCTTAGAGGCAAACTTATTCGAGGGAAAGCTTCAGGCAAGCCATATCATCCATTATAATTCAGATAATCTTACGGTGCTTATGACAGTATATAGCTTAATGTATGCTGCCAACCTAGAATATACAATAGAAGTATTAGATACGATGATTGAAAATAAGAAATATCGTTTACGTGATTTTATTATTGAAAGGAGAGGGTAGAATGCTTAGTGCATATGAAACAATGACGACTACGCAGCAAAACCAATTTAAAGATACAGCAAATAAGCTTTTAGCTACTACATTTTTATGTAGAGATAAAAAGGATAACAAGGAAAACTATTATTTCTTGATGAGCTTTAAAGATTTGTTTGATGAATTTTTTACGGTTTTAGGCTATGAAATTAAGTTAGATACTGCATCAGGATGTGTTATGCTAGAAGGGGCTTCTGCATCCAATACTTTAAAGCTAAAACGTGATGAATCTATTATTTTATTAATATTAAGGCTTTTATATCATGAAAAAGCAAAGGATACGTCCTTAAATGATAATATTGTTTGTAGTGTAGCAGACATTCATACAAAATATGATTATTTACAAATCAAAAGAAAATTAAATAAAACGGATTTGGTATCCTCTATCCGTTTATTAAGAAGATACAATTTGATTGAGGTTACAGGTGACGTAACATCCTCTGCTTGTAGAATTGTGATTTTACCTACGATTCTTATGGCAATTGCAAGTGAGGACGTGAACGAGGTATACCAAGCAATCTCAAGAATTGTTCAAGAGGATGGTGAGTAGAATGAAAAAGCTTGTAAAAATCCGTTTAATTAACTGGCATTATCTTTCTAATGAAACCATAGAAATTCATGGAAATACATTGCTTTCAGGACCGAATGCATCAGGTAAGTCAACCATTATGGATGCGATAACTTACATTTTAACAGCTGGAGATACCATGTTTAACCTAGCAGCAAATGAAAAGGGTAAGCGTGACCTACGTGGATATGTTAAATGTAAGCTAGGTATGGATGATAAGGAATATTTAAGAAATGGAGACGTTTCTGGACATGTTGCCTTAGAGTTCTATGATGAGCGTGCAGATTCTAAATTTGCTGTCGGTGCTGTTATAGATGCTTTTGGAGAACTATTGCCTGTAAAGACACTGTTTTATAGAACCTTTGAGCCTTTGAATGACAAGATGTTTGTATCAGAGGAGCATCAAATCTATGGTACAGTAGAATTTAGAAAGAAGAATCCGAATTTTGAATTTTTCTTGACAAAAAAGGAAGCAAAGCGTGGCTTTAGAACAGCCTTTGGTTCCATCAATGAAGACTTTTATCGCTTGATTCCAAAGGCATTAGCGTTTAAACCAATTGCTGATGTTAAGGATTTTATCTATCAAAATATTCTAGAAGAAAAGGATATTGATGTATCTGCAATTAAGGATTCCATTCGTTCCTATAAGGAGCTTGAGAATACCTTAAAGCTCATCAATAAAAAAATTGGTGATTTAAGGGAAATTGATGGTATTTATCAGGAGCTAAAGCAAATTGAGGAGCGTAAGAATTATATTCAATATTTGATGCATCTTTTTGATACAGAAGAAATTCGAAATGAAATTACAGATGCTAAAAGACAAATTGAGATTCAAGAGTCTTTACGTGCTTCTAAGGAGCAGGAGATTATTTCCTTAGATCAGGAGCTGTTGGCATTAAATGAACGCTCTCGTGATCTGTATAATGCATTAAGCAATAATGATACCTTTAAGGCAGAGGAATATATTAATCGCGAAATTCTAAAAGCACAGACCAATATCACCTCCTTAGAGGCAAATCAGCAGGTATTTTTAAAGAGGGCTACAAATTATAAGAATGCATTAAATGACCTAAGAAAGCTTTCCAATGAGCGGTTATTTGCAGAAATGGCTAATTTATCCTTAGTTCAAATCAATACGATGGATGTAGAGGCTTCTAAAATTAAGCTTAAGGATTATCAAACTCGCTTGTCCTCTGTTCAAAATCGTATGAATCAGGAGCTTGGCTCCCTAGATATGAAAAAGAGAGCTTTGGTTTCACAGATTAATGAAATATCAACCAATTTAAAGGGATTAGATCAAAATCGTGTCAACTTCCCTACGCAGCTTTTACAAATTCGTGCAGAGATTGAGGATGGTTTAAAGCGTATTTATAATTATGATATTAAGGTACATATTTTTGCTGAAATATGTGAGATTACTGATCCAAACTGGGCAGATACCATCGAGATTTTCTTGGGAAATCGTCGATTCAATATGATTGTTGAGCCAAGATATTTTGATCAGGCTTTACAAATTTATTCTAGAATCAAGAATAAGTATCGATTATATGGTATTGGTTTAGTGAATACAAAGCAAATCAGTCGCTTTAAGAATTATGAATCCAAATCCCTAGCGTCTATTATTGACAGTGAAAATCAGGATGCTCGTTGTTATATCAACTATACCTGTGGTAATGTCATTATGTGTAATGATGCTATGGAGCTTGAAAATTATCAAACCTCTATTACCAACGATCTATTAATTTATAGAGGCTATGCTGTAACGAGCTTAAATCCAAATGTGGAAAAGCCATTTATCGGTAAGAATGCAGCTTCTAAGCAGGCTGTATTATGGCATGAGCGTGCAGATCAGGCTAGAAATGAATATGTAGAATTAAATGGTAAGATTGAGAATTTAAATCGAATGCTAAGTATTATCGATCAAATTGATATTCGTCCTATCATGGAGGATTTGGATAAGGCGCTATTGCTGGAAAAGGAAAAGCATGCGTTAGAGGATTTATCTAAGCAGGCTGTTCGTCAAAAAACAGCTACCCCATCTGAGCTACAGGAGGATTATGAAAAGGTACTTGAAACCATTAAGGCCTGTGATGCGAAAAAGCTATCTCTAAGCAAGGATATTGGTGGTATAGATAATGCAATCGAGGCTTTAAATACGATTATTTATAATAAAGGCAATGATTTGGTTCGGTTAGAGGCAGAGCTAGAAGAATTATCTGGAGGCTCTGTTGTATTAGAGCAGCAGGCTAAGGATGAATATAAGGCATTGGTTTTAAATAAAAACTTTAAAGCAGCCTTTAATGAATATCAGGACAAGTTTAAAACGGAGGAATCCAGCTACACCTTGCTTTCTGATACCCTTGTAGCAAAGCAATATGGATATATCAATACATACAATTCCACCTTCTCTATTGGCTTAACCGAAATTGATAAGTTTATTGCTGAATTAAATAAGCTAGAAAAAACAGAGCTTATCAAATATGAACAAAAGGTTAGAAGTGCAAGAGAGGCCGCAGAGGTTGTATTTAAGGAAGACTTTATT
Source organism: uncultured Anaeroplasmataceae bacterium (assembly GCA_949840955.1). Classification (GTDB taxonomy): domain Bacteria; phylum Bacillota_I; class Bacilli_A; order Acholeplasmatales; family Anaeroplasmataceae; genus Pelethenecus. Next base: position 62,869 of record CATKXV010000006.1, read on the forward strand.
GCAAAGCTGAGAAATAATATTTTAACAGCTGAGCAGGAAATTAAGCAAATCAATAGTACACTTTCAAATATTCGATTTGGAGATGATCACTATGAATTTATTTTCCCTAGAAGTACAGAGTATGCCTCCTTTTATGAGATGGTTACCTCAGATTTAGAACCTGGAGGAGAGGGACTTCTTACCTATGCCTTCCAGCAAAAATATGATGAGCAAATTAGAGAATTATTTGAAACGTTATCCATGGATGAAGTAAATAGTAATGGAGCGATCAATAAATTTACGGATTATCGTACCTATATGGATTATGATATTCGTATTATCAATAAGAATGGAGATACAATGACCTATTCTAAGGTATTTAAGGAAAAATCCGGAGGTGAAACTCAGGTTCCATTCTATGTGGCAATCATTGCTTCCTTTGTTCGTGTTTATACAAAGGGCTCAGCCATCGCAGGAGATCCAATTGGGCTAGTTTTATTTGATGAGGTTTTTGATAAGATGGATGCCAATCGTATGCATGCGATGATGAATTTTATCAATTCCATGCCTTTACAGGTTATCATAGCCTGCCCACCTCAGCGTATGGATATTCTACAGGATTTTGCTAAAACGACTTTGATCATGGTCCGCCAGGGAACAAAAGCAACAGTGCTTCCTATGACAACAAAGGGTGAGGACGATGAGGATGAGGAGGAAGAATAATGGGATTTTTTGGAAAAAAGAAAAATGCCTATGAGGAGGCCTCTAGAAACTTAGAAAATAGAGAGCTTGCAAGACAAAGAATCATTATGGATCAAATTGATGATAATGATCAAAAGGCGGCTGAATATGTAAAAAAATTAAAGGGTGGGGATCCACTTGTAATCAATTTTGATAATTTAGAGCCTATGGCGGCGAATAAGTTATTGGCATTTTTTACAGGTGCTACCTATGCACTGGATGGAAAAACAGTAAAGATTAATGAAAAAACATATTTATTTGCTTTAAAGTCAAGCTTTATGGATGGTTCCTTACAGCAATTTTTAGATGAATTATAAGATTTAAGACATGAAAGTAGCAATGCCTTCATGTCTTTATTTTCATTAAATATTGACTAAGAATTCATTAATTGATATAATAATAGATAAAGCGTTTACATAAGGAGAATGAGTATGAGAATTATGAAAAAAATAAGCTTAGGTATCATAGCCTTACTGAGTCTAGGTACCTTTGTAGCATGTAAAGAAGAGAATACTGTGGAGCCCATTGAGCCATTTGACCCAACGCCTGTTACCTCTTCAGAAACATTAAGTAGTATTACTTTAGATACAACCAATGCAAAAACAGATTTTTATATAGGGGAAAGCTTTACCTCAGAGGGGCTTGTTGTTACAGCTAATTTTGTTAAATATGAAAATGGTAGACCAACCTCTGTTCCTAAGGAATGTAAGGATTATTATGTGGATACTTCCTTGCTGGATATGAATCATTCTGGAGTATATCCAGTTACAGTGGTATATCGATTGGCAACAACGAAGGTCCAAAATAAGTATAATGTTACGGTCAAGTCCTCCGTTTTAGAGGCTTCCTCCGTGAAATATGTTTCTGGACTTGAAATTAAGTATAGTGCACAAACCTCCTTTTTGGTTGATGATGAATTTCAATTTAGAACCAATGCATTAACCATAAGAGCTCATTACTTTGAGGGTTCTTCAGAGGTTGAAACTAAGGCTTTGGCATATACTAAAATTACAATTGATTCAAGCTCTGTGGATACAACAAAGGTAGGAACCTATCTAATTAAGTATACCTTTACAGAGGATTTAACTCTGGATGGCACTCCATATAAAAATGAGGTTTGTGCATTTACTGTGGTAACTGTTACAAATCCAGCACTTTCTATTTCATTAGTTAGTGGAACAACAGATTTGGAGGCATCTATTTTTGGTGTTGATACCTCAGATTGGAAAATTCGAATTGTTCGTGCAAAAAGAGCTCCTGAAATTGTTGATTTCAGTGAGGAATTATTTACATTAAAAAATGTAGTTCCTTATTTGGTTGCAACACAAACGGCAAAGGTAGAATTGAATGAAAACCCATTGAGTGTTTTTATGGAATTTGATGTTACTATCAAAGAATCAGACAAATATAGCATCATTACAGCTGTTGAGCTAGATAGAGTTGCTGAGGAAAATGATAAAATCCAGCTTGATGAGACCGGAAAATTGTTTGTCCCAAAGAATGTTACAATGACAACCAATAGACATACAGATCGCTTTGGTGGAATTTTATTTAAGGAAAGGGTTACAATCAAGGGAGCTTCTCAGCCATTGGAGGTTATTATGGATGCTCCTGGTATATTGGTAATTTATATTGCATCTTCTGGAGATGAGGCAAGAGAAATTACGGTATATGATCCAGATGGAGAAGAGATTGATACCTATACAACCTCCTCAACAAAGCAGGTCATTACAGAGGTGCGTTTGAATCTAGAAAAGGCTGGAACCTACAAGGTAATCAATCCTGCAAGTGGTGTTTATATCCATGGCTGCATTATTGCTACAGAAAAGGTAGCAAAGTAAGAGGTGAGCTATTATGAAAAATAAATTGAAATATTTTGTTTTAGTACTATTATGTGTTGCATTCCTTGCCGCTTGTAAAACAGAGGTTAAGGATAATAGAAGAAGAATCTATGTAACTCCAGATGGAGATATAACCTCAGATGGTCTATCCCAAAAGAATCCAACGGATTTTGTAGGGGCTGTTTCTAATGCTGAGCCAGGAGATTTAATTCTTTTAAAGGGAGGCACCTATTCCTATAATCAAAGAATACAAATCACAAATGATGGCTTTCCGAACCAATATATTACAGTTGAGCCTCTAAGCGAAAAGGATCGTGTAGTATTTGATTTTTCTGAGATGTTCTTTAATGGCTCGAATCGTGGAATTCAGCTTTATGGAGATTATTGGAATTTTAATCGAATTGAAATTACAGGTGCTGGAGATAATGGAATGTATATTTCTGGTAGCTATAATATCATTGAAAATTGTTTATTTTATAATAACAGAGATACCGGCTTACAAATTGGACGTGGATATGCTCATGAAAGCACCATTGATTTATGGCCTTCCTATAATTTGATCAAAAACTGTACATCCTTTGCCAATTATGATGCTGAAACCTATGGTGAAAATGCAGATGGATTTGCAGCAAAATTAACGGTTGGCTACGGAAATGTATTTGACGGCTGTATCGCCTTTAGAAATTCAGATGATGGTTGGGATTTATTTGCTAAGGAGGATTCAGGAAATATTGGTACAGTTATCTTATATAATTGCTTATCCTTTGAAAATGGATTTTTACCTTACCCAATCAAGAGAGAAGCACCAGATGGCTCCTTGTATGACTCCTATAATACTCGTGATGGAGATGGAATAGGCTTTAAGCTTGGTGGCTCTACAATGGAGGGAGATGTAATTCTTCATAATTGCTTAGCCTTTAACAATAAGCTTCATGGCTTTGGAGATAATTCAAACCCAGGTGTGATCAATATTTCAAATAGTAGTGCAATTAATAACTGCATTGGTATAGAAGAAAATGGAGATGTATCTAATGTTCGTGGAATACCAGGAACACAAAATAAGTCAAATAATTTTGATTTAGCAAGAGATACAAAGAGCTACAATTCCTATTATGGAGTCCTTTCCTTTATCAACAATCAAAAGGGCTATGAGGTTTCTGATGGTGACTCCTCTTATAATGAGGATAAATTTAGAGGAAGTACAGCTTATAGTATTTTCCAAACAAAATATGAGGATAAGGAAATTTATAAGGCATTTACCTCCTATGAGGATGCCTCAGTATATCATTCTGAAACGGTAGATGTAGCTTTATCTGGAGGAACCGATTTTACAGAGATTAGTGAAGGCTCCTTTGCTAGTTTAGCCCCTTGGAATGCAAAATGTAGTGATGTGGAGCATATTGCAGATTTGACAAGTATGCATACAACCCTAAGAAATGCAGATGGCTCTGTGAATATTGGAGATACCTGTAAGCTTACAGATGAAGCATTATTAACCTATGTGAATGGAAAGCCAGTTGGAGCTACCCTTTCTAAGGAATCCAATGAGGCCTATGAGCATTATGAGCTACTTAACTTTAGTGGCTGTAATAGAATAGATGAGGTCAATGTAGAGGCTGCCTATAACGCCTTAGAAATCTTAGGTGCTGAAGCAGCAATCTACCAGGATTTTGAAATTGCAAAAATAATCCAGGGCTGTGATATTTTCTGGACCTCCTCCAATCCAGAGATTTTAGAGGTACAGAATGAGGAAAAAACTTCTGTTTCTAGTACAGTATTTAGTAGAGTTAAGGTTCACTCTCCTTCTACAGAAACAAAGGTTACCCTATCTGCTCGCATTATTTCTGGAGATGTAGAAAAGACAAAGACCTTTGATATTACCGTTAAAGGAAGAAATTTAACTCTTGGAGAAATGGTATCTACGGGTGGAAATTTAGTTCGTTTGGATTTGTATGGTCAATTCATTGCACCTAAAATTTATCCATTAGATGCCTCAGCTATCACTACAACGGAATTCCCATTAAGCTTATATGATATGGAATATACCTATCGTTATGCAACCGATGGTAATTCAACCTTCCATCCGATTGACAAGGTTTATACCTCAGTTTCTGGAGTTTATGAAATTACAGCTACAGCAGTGCTAAAGTCCAATAAGGAGATTCAATCCTCCTATACCTATAGTGTTTATGTAGTAGATCCAGGCTGGAATATTGATTTCAAAAATTCAAATTCCTCTGTAGCTTTAAATAAAGATGGATTTACCATTAGTGGAAAGCTTTCTAATATCTATGGAGATTTAAATGCAATTGTATCGGATACACCTCTTGAGCTTTCCTATGAGGAATTCTTAGCTCATGAACAGCTTCAAAGAGTTGAAATCAATTCAGATTCTATCGTAGCAAACTTTGATGCAGATATCACCTCTAATCAGGTAAAATATATTTATTATATGGTTACAAATAAAAATCAATCCAACACGGATGCTAGAATTTATTCTGCTCAAACAGAATTGGTTTCTATCGATACGAAGGAGGAATTTAAATCCTTAGCTAGTACAGGTAAAAAGGGTGAAGAAACTGCTTCAACAACCACGATTTATACCTTAAATGCGGATTTGGATTTTAAAGATTTTGAATGGAAAATTCCAACAAAAGCAGAAGCAAAATCCTTTAGTGGATTATTTAATGGAAATGGTCACACCATTCAAAATATAACGATAGAGGGAGCTTCCTCTGATAAAACAGTCAATGTATTCTATAAGGTGGCCAATGGTACCATTATGAATGTAAAATTTGATTCCATTTCCATTTATAACACAGATTCCTCTGCTGGAAAGCAGGTTGGTATTATTGGAGATTTACAGGGAGGCTATTTACATCAAATTCAAATGACGAACATCTCTGCTAAAGGTAGAGAAGGGGTTGCAGCCCTAGTTGGTCAGGTTACTGGTGGAGAAAACTATATTTCTGAGTGCTCCTTAGTTAATCCAATTCCAGCAAAGGCAGAAGAAAACAAATATGTCATTAGTGCTGTAAATAAATATGCAGGTGGTATTGTTGGAAATGGTCAAAAGAATAATGATCAGTCCATATTCCGATTAACCATTACGGATTGCTATGTCAATGCCATTATTGGAGATGGTAAGGATGCAGGTGGAAATACAGGTGGTATTGTTGGTAGAGTTAAAAACGAAAGCTCTATCTATTACACTCATATTGAGCGCTGTGTCTATGAGGGTACAATTATAGCCAAGGGAAATTATAATTCAGGAATTATTGGTGATTTTGATAATGGTCAAGGTCATGTTGTAATCAAAAATAATTTCTCTAATGTTGATTTCTTATTTGCAGGTACGTACTTGAATGCAAAGGAAGCATTAGAAGCAGGGGCTACCCAGGTCTATGCTCATAAGAATACGAATCCAATCTGTGGTCGTGCTGTGTCTACCCCTATGGGTATCTATGAAACAGAACGGAATTATGGTACCTGGGGTGAATATTATTCTCAGGCCATCCATTCTACCTCTATTTGGTTTGAGTTGGCTCAATTGAATGAAACAACCTACAAATACGAATGGGAGCTTGGAAAAACATTCCTTGAATCTACGCTACAGCTGGATTTAGAGAAGGTTTGGCAGTTTGATGAAACTACAAAAAAGATAAGCTTACGATAATAAAATATGATAATATAGAGGGCTTGAGGCAACTCAGGCCTTCTTTTAGGTAAAGAAAGGAAAAAGAATATGATGAATAATATACCTCAAATCAAGCTTGGCATTGTAGCCGTATCTAGGGATTGCTTCCCTGAAAGCCTGTCTGTCAATAGGAGAAGGGCTTTGGTTGATGCTTATTCTAGGAAGTACAATAAAAAGGATATCTATGAATGCCCAATTTGTATTGTTGAAAGTGAGCTTCATATGGAAGAGGCTTTAGCTGATATTAAGAAAAAAGGATGTAATGCGTTATGTGTTTATTTGGGAAATTTTGGTCCAGAAATATCTGAAACCATGCTTGCCCAAAAATTTGATGGACCTGTTATGTTTTGTGCTGCCGCAGAGGAAAATATAGGTGTATTATCCTCTGATAGAGGAGATGCCTATTGTGGAATGCTAAATGCTAGCTATAACCTAAAGCTAAGAAATGTAAAGGCCTATATACCAGAATATCCTGTAGGAGATAGTGCGTATTGTGCGAAGCTACTTCACGAATTTATTCCTATTGCTAGAGCTTTAGTTGGACTAAGGAGCCTAAAAATCATATCCTTTGGACCAAGACCTTTGAATTTTATGGCATGTAATGCTCCAATCAAGCAGCTTTATAATTTAGGCGTGGAAATAGAAGAAAACTCAGAGCTGGATTTATTTGAAAGCTTTAATAAGCACAAAAACGATGAAAGAATTGAGGCTGTTGTAGCTGATATGATGAAGGAATTGGGGGAAGGAAATAAAAAGCCTGAAATTCTTCATAAGCTTGCACAATATGAATTGACGCTCTTAGATTGGATCGAGGCTCATAGGGGAAGCAAAGCATATGTAGCGATTGCAGGGAAATGCTGGCCAGCCTTTCAGACCCAATTTGGATTTGTTCCTTGCTATGTCAATTCTAGACTGACAGGAAGAGGAATTCCTGTATCCTGTGAGGTTGATATATATGGATGTCTATCCGAATATATTGGAAGCTGTATCTCTGGGGATGCTGTCACCTTACTAGATATCAATAATACAGTACCATATGATATGTTTCAGGAGAGTATTGAAAATAAATATCCATATCAATTTACCGATACCTTTATGGGCTTCCATTGTGGAAACACTTGCTCAAAGCTGATTTGTAATCCAACAATGAAATATCAAAAGATTATGGCTAGAAGTTTACCTGTAGAGGTTACCAATGGAACCTTGGAGGGAGATATTAAGCCAGGAGATATTACCTTCTATCGTCTGCAATCTACAGCAGATAATCATCTATATGCATATGTTGCAGAAGGAGAAATTTTACCTGTTGAAACACATTCCTTTGGATCCATTGGTGTATTTGCGATTCAAGAAATGGGAAGATTTTATCGTCATGTTTTAATAGAGAAGGGCTTCCCTCATCATGGAGCAGTGGCTTTTGGTCATTTTGGAAAGGCTTTATTTGAGGTATATAAATATATCGGGGTCGAAGAAATAGGGTATAACCAGCCTAAGGAAATGAAATATCCAAAGGAAAATCCATTTGAATGAAAAAGATATTAGGAATTGAGCTTGGTTCGACTAGAATCAAATCGGTTCTTATCAATGAAAAAGGAGACATATTAGCTAGTGGCTCCTATCCATGGGAAAATCGATTTGAGGATGGGTACTGGACCTATGCATTAGAAGAAGTGAAAAGAGGAATTCAGGAAAGCTATCAAAGCCTAAGTAAAGCCTATGGCTCTACAATAGAAACTCTGGATTCCATTGGTATATCCGCCATGATGCATGGCTATTTGGCCTTTGATGAGAACTGGGAGCTTCTTACTCCCTTTAGAACGTGGAGAAATACAACTACAGAAGAGGCCTCTAAAATTTTATCTAAGGAATTGGAGTGCACTATTCCTCAAAGATGGAGCATTGCGCATTTATATCAGGCATATTTGAATCATGAGCCTCATGTAAAGCATATTGCGCACCTTACCACCTTAGCGGGGTATGTTCATCATATGCTAACAGGAAAGAATATTTTAGGAATAGGAGATGCCTCAGGCATGTTTCCAATTCAAAATCATACCTATAACCAGACTATGGTGCAAAGATTTCAAAGCCTTACTCATATCAATGTCAATGAAATCTTTCCACAGATTATGCTTGCTGGAGATTATGCGGGATGTTTAACCAAAGGGGGAAGCCTTTATTTAGATCCAACGGGGGCTTTACAGGAAGGTGCTATTTTAGCTCCACCAGAAGGAGATGCAGGTACAGGCATGGTTGCTACAAATAGTATTTTGCCTACAACCTCCAATGTTTCTGCTGGAACCTCTGCTTTTCTTATGGCAGTTTTAGAAAAGCCCTTACCTCATTCCTATCCAGAAATCGATAGGGTGATGACACCTACAGGCTGTGATGTAGCAATGGTTCATACCAATACCTGTACCTCAGAAATTAATGCTTGGGTAGGATTATTTCATGAGGTATTATCCTTATTTGGTACAAGGGTAGATTCCAATACACTATATACAAAACTGTTTGAGGTGGCTAAGGAGCAAACAACAGAAAATCTATTGGCTTATAACTTTTTGGCTGGGGAGCCTATCGCTCACTTACAGCAAGGAACACCTTTACTCATAAGAAGGCCAAAGGGAAATATTTCTTTAGCTGAATTTATGAGAGCACAGCTTTATTCTAGTGTTGCCGCTTTACGGTTCGGAATAGAAATTCTAGAAAAGGAAGGAGTCTTTCTTACAAGTGTTTGTGGACATGGGGGCCTCTTTAAAACAGATTATATAGGTCAAGAAATTATGTCCTTAGCCCTAAACACACCTATAACGATTCTGAAGCATGCAGGTGAGGGTGGAGCCTATGGTATGGCACTTCTTGCTGCCTATGCTTTAGATTCTGAGGAACCCTTAAGCTCATTTTTAGAGAAGATCTTTAGCAATAGTCAAAGCATTGTCGTTGAGGCAAGTATAGAGGCAAAACAAGATTTTGAACGATATATGAAAGAATACAAAAAGCATTTAGGGGTTATCCCTTTCATTTGTGAGGAGGAATAAAATGCTGGAGGAGTTAAAAAAAGAGGTATTAGAGGCCAATATAGCCCTTGTGAAAAATGGACTAGTAAAATATACCTGGGGAAACGTAAGTGGAATAGATAAGACCACAGGCTATGTTGTTATTAAGCCCAGTGGTGTGGATTATGCTTTAATGAAGGCTTCGGATATGGTTGTAGTGGATTTAGATGGGAATGTAATAGAGGGGAATTATAAGCCATCCTCAGATACACCAACCCATTTAGAGCTCTATAAAGCCTATAAGGAGCTTGGAGGAATTGTTCATACTCATTCGACCTATGCAACAGCCTTTGCTCAAGGAAAAAGAGATATTCCTTGCTATGGAACAACTCATGCCGATTATTTTTATGGAAGTATTCCTTGTTCTAGGCCCTTACTGAAAGAGGATATGGATTCCTATGAGCTCAATACGGGAAAGAAAATTATAGAAACCATGAGTAAGCTAGATATCCAAGCCATTCCTGCTTGCTTAGTTGCTCAGCATGGTGTATTTGCTTGGGGGAAGAATGCAAGCGAGGCAGTCTATCATGCAACTGTCGTTGAAGAAGTAGCTAAAATGGCATATGTAACGGAAACCCTATGTAAACCAAATCCACTACCAGAATATATTCTAGATAAGCATTATCATAGAAAGCATGGGAAGAATGCTTATTATGGGCAGGAAAAGAAAAACAAATGAAATAAATACTTATTTTAAAGCGGCAGATTTTGCCGTTTTTTTAATGGAAGGCATATTTTTAAAAAAATTATAATTAAAATATATATTTAAGAAAACGCTTTACCTACTTTGATGATTGTGCTATAATTATAGTATGAAAATTTTGTATTGATACAGAATTTACTTAAAAATGAAGAGAGGAAACAAAATGAAAAAGAAAAAATTACTTTTGGGTTTGGTTGCTGTATCAGCAGTTTTTGGACTTGCAGCATGTAAAACTGATGAAGATAAGCCAACCCCTCCAGGTCCAGTTGTTACAACAACATATGATGTAACATTTGAAACAAATGGACATGGTACAACACCTGAAAAGGTAACAGAGGTATCAAAACTACCTACGCTTCCAACATTAACAGAAGAAGGTTGGAAATTTGAGGGGTGGTATTATGATTCTGCCTGTACAAAAAAAGCGGAAGCTGGAGAAGAAATAAAAGAGAATACAAAGCTATACGCGAAGTGGACAGAGGACAAGAAGACACCAGTAGAAGAAAAGGTAGTCGTAACCTTTGATACACAAGGAGGAAGTACTGTCAATGCAGTAGAGGTTACAAAGGGAGGAAAGGTAACAAAGCCTGCAACAGATCCAACCAAAGCTGACAAGGTATTTGCAGGTTGGTATAAGGAATCTGCATGTACAACTCCATGGAACTTTGATACAGATGTAGTGAATGCAGATATTACCATCTATGCAAAATGGGATGATAAGACTGTCGAACCTCCTGTTGTTAAGCATAAGGTTTATTTCCATTTGAGTGCAGATGATGAGGTTACACCAGTTGAAGTAGTACATGAGGAATTGGTGGATGAACCAGAAACACCTCAAAATCCATATAAGACATTTAAAAATTGGTATACGAGTCCAACCAATCAAACGGATGAAACAGTATTTGGCTTTGGAACACCAATTTTAGAGGATACACATTTATATGCTGGTTGGGAACAAGCATATGATACTGTAACTACACCTATGAATTTTGAAGATTTTTTAGCTTCAGTCAAGGCTCAAAATTTATTAGACGAATCAGGCAAGTTAAATGCAGATTCTACATTTGGAAGATTTACTTTTGAAAAAGGAACAAAGTTTGAGTCAACTCTAGTGAATACACAAGGAAAATATTGGTCCTTTGAATTAAAGGGTGATGGAGCAAATAATTCCTTTACATTTAGTGGTGAAGGTGGTTCAACAAGCGGAGATACAGATCTTAGATTGTATAAATTAAATGCAGATGGTATAACATGGGATATAGTTAAATCTTTGGGTCTTGCTCCTAATAAAACTACTTTAACTGGAGAAGAAACCGGCTTAGAAGCAGGAACCTATAAAATAACAACTTCTTATTCATTTAAGATGAAATCCTTTACTATTACTGAAAAATTACCTAAGGGTCCTACCAATGGAATTGAGTTAGGTATTTCTCAAGTTAATAAGAACTTCTTGTTAGGAAGAGCATTTGATTATAGTGGATTAACTGCTCAATTGGTTTATGAAAATGGTAGAAAAGATGATATTGCTTTAACAGACTTAAATGTTTCTGTTGAAGACTTCACAACTGCTGGCAAGAAAACAGTAAAAGTTTCTTATAAATTAAATGATGATACCACATATACACAATCATACACTGTGAATGTTTGTGAGGTTGAGGATATCGTATTATATGATTATACTATTACAGTAGGAAGTGGAACTGTAAAATATGTAACTAATAATTTACAAAAATTATTTGATTTAAATGGAACCTTTAATCATGATAATTTAGTTGTAAAAGCAAAATGCTTACTTCCAGAAACAACAGATAAGTATATTGAATTTATTTTAGATGCAAATGAATATACCGTTACTCCTGCCGATTTGAAAACATTAGGTAACAAGACGGTTCATGTGATTTATACTTGGGATACTACCAAAACAGCAGATTATGATGTAGAAGTTATTGATATTCCTAATTTAAGTGGATTAGAGTATATAGCAGTAGGGGTTGATCCTGAAAAACAAATTTCAACCATAGAAGAATATAATTTCCATACAATTAATCAGGCTTTGCAGTTTATGGAATTAAGTAAAGTTGCTGACAATGCTTCAAAGGCTTTATTATTAGTTTCTGGTAGAACATATTTTGAAAAAGTTGAAATAAACATTCCAAATTTAATATTGACAAATGATTGGGCATATAGTCAAGGTGGTTTTGATCCTATCAAAGATACTGCTGAATCATATGCAAAATATCGTGAAAATTCAGCAACAATTGAATTCAATGCTTTAAGTGGAGTATATGATCCAAGTGGTTCTACCGTTCATAGCACTGAGGGATCAGCAACAGTATGTGTAAGACCAGATGCAGAAGGATTTAATGCTTTTGGAATTACCTTCAAAAATTATTACAATACAAATGAACTTTATAAAGAGTCTTTAAAAATTACTAATGATACTCAAGCTGTAGCTTTATTAAATCAAGCAGATAAATCAACTTTTGTAGGCTGTGTATTTACTTCTTATCATGATACCTTAGAAGCTCAAATTGGTCGCCAATATTATTTAGGTTGTCACATCGAAGGACGTACAGATTATATCTTTGGATATAATGCAACTGCATATTTTGAAAAGTCAGTTATTCATACTATTGGTGATGGACTAGATCAAAATAATGGTGGTTATATAGTGGCTACAAAAGGTTTAACTCAAAAGAAAGATAATAAAGCAGTAGATGCAATTGAGTATGGTTATATTTTTAATGATTGTACATTTACAGCAGATGATAAAACGATGACTGGCTCAACTTCTATTGCACGTGGATGGGATATAGCAATGAGAACTATGGTTATGAATTCTAAACTTGGGGCTCATATATCTACAGAGGCTTATGGAGAAGTTACACCAGAAGGGAAAAATTTAAATGATCGTTATGGTAAAATGAATGCAGAACCAGTTGCTAATCAATTATTAGAATATAATAATGAAGGTGCTGGTGCTATTCAAGCTTCATTACCTAATACATGTACTGTAATTACTGATGCTACAGTAGCTGCATCTTATGCAAATTTAAAAACTATTTTTGCAGCAGTAAATGGGCAAATGACCTATTCATCTGCTTGGTCTGGGCCATGGGCACAACCTGATGCTACTATAATATTTAAGAAATCAGATGGAACGGAATTTGCAAAATTTGAAAATTTTGGTTATATAGGATCAACCATTTCTGAAGAAGAATTAAAGGAGTTAATCCAATCACCTACGGGTTTTTCTTTAGAGGGATTCTATTCTGATGCAGATTGCACAATCAAGTATGATTTTACAAAAAAATTGGAAGAAACCAATGAAATTTACGTTAAATTTGTTGATGCGAGCCTAGAAAAAATAATACAATATAATTTCTTAGATGAGTCTGTAAATGGGGGCTGGACAACAACTGCTACTAATACAACACCTATTGGTAATGCTATTGGTGTGACTGGTGATAAGAATGCAGCAGATTATGATGTAAATAAACTAGCTTCTGTTCACAAAATAGAGTTAAATTCTAGTAAATCACTTAACACATCTTTGACAAGTCCAATTTTTGAAGGCCCTACTAAGAAGGTAACACTAGAAGTAGTTGGAGGTACAACTTCCACCAGCAATGCAGCTGAATATATGAAAATTGAAGCATTAGATGCTAATGGAGAGGTTGTGGATTCTATAATTGCAACAACTCCTACTGGCAAGATTACAGGTAAGTTTACTTATAAAGGTTCAGATATTATTAAATTTGAATCCACGTCTGCTTTTGTACAACTTAGATTTTCTTGTACTACAGATACAAAAGGGTATGGTATTTTATCTTCTTCAATTAGTTATGTTGTAGATGATGGTTCTGAAATTCCTGATCCAGATGCTCCAGTTGCTCATAAGAATGCATTTAATTGGAGTGCAATATCTACTGAAAAATTAACTGCAAATGAAACATATACTCAAAGCGCAGAAGATGGTTCAACTCTAGAGACTCCAATTGCTAAATATGATGGTTCAACTATTACAAATGCTGCATTTGCAGGTACGGATAATGATTTCTTAAATGTGCTTGAAAATGCTAATGTTACATATCGTGATGGATTAGCTTATTGGGACGCTAAAAATAGTAGTAAAAAAACCAATCCTAAATTAATAGAAATTAAAGGTGAAGCACTTACTGTTACATTTAATGGAACTGGAACACTAACTATTTCTGTTGCTTCTACAGGAAGTAGTAATTGGAGTTCTATTGCGTTAAAGGACTCAGCGGGGAATTTTATTGTTCCTACTTTTACAGCTAATGATAATATTAGTCTTACAGATAAAACAGGTGTATATGGTGTTAAAACAACAACCGCACAAACTTTAACATTCGAGATTTCCACTGCGGGTACATATACAATTTGTACGGATACTACTGCTGTAGTTGATGCGGCAAACTGTAATAGAGCTACTCGTATTTCAGCCATTACTATGGTAGATAATTACAAAGAATAATTCAATTATTTAAGACTCTTTCATTGATTTGAAGGAGTCTTTTCTTTTTGAATTGTATCTTTATATTAAATTTGATATAATAGGAATGTAAAATTCTGGCAAAATAAAAATAAAACTATTTTGCTGGGTGGAGGTATATATGTTTTTAAGTGCAGGTTTATCTGCCGGGGATATTATTCTCCAATTGATTGCTGTAATTGGTGGATTGGGACTATTTTTATATGGAATAAATCAAATGGGAGATTCCTTAAAGGCTATTGCTGGCAATCGGTTAAAGACGATTATAGAAAAGACTACAAATACTCCAATTAAAGGGATTTTAGTGGGAACCTTAGTCACTGCTGTGATCCAATCCTCATCAGGAACAACAGCATTAACGGTTGGTTTGGTTCGTGCAGGGCTTATGACCTTCCCCCAAGCAATTGGTGTAATTTTAGGTGCCAATATTGGTGCCACAATTACTTCCTTTTTCATTGGTTTAAATATAGAAAGCTATTCTTTGATTTTTGTTGGTGTAGGAGCGATTATGATCTTCTTTATAAAAAATGAAAAGGGTAGTGAAATTGGAAAGATACTCTTTGGCTTTGGTATGTTATTTTTTGGTCTAAAGACTATGGGCGATGCATTAGATATTATATTAACAGCTTATGAGGAACAAGCGAATACCTTATTTACCTTTATTTCAGATTATCCGATTTTGGGATTGCTTATAGGAACCCTTTTAACGGCCCTAGTTCAATCCTCATCAGCAATTATAGGAATATTGCAAACGTTATATCAGCAGGGCTTTATCGTCCTATTTGGGGCCATTCCTATTATGTTAGGCTGTAATATTGGAACAACGATTACAGCATGCATTGCAGGTGCTGGTGGAGGTGTTCAAGCTAAGCGTACAGCCTTTGTTCACGTAATGTTTAATGTTGTAGGGGCAGTCCTCTTCCTAGCGCTTTTATGGCCATTTTCTAAGCTGATGGAGCTGATTGAGGCTTCCATGCTTT
Source organism: uncultured Anaeroplasmataceae bacterium (assembly GCA_949840955.1). GTDB lineage: Bacteria > Bacillota_I > Bacilli_A > Acholeplasmatales > Anaeroplasmataceae > Pelethenecus. The sequence goes on from CATKXV010000006.1 coordinate 78,382, forward strand.
CAGGGCTTGGACCTCATCCTAAAATGAGTATTGCTGTTGCGCATTTGATTTTTAATTTTATTACTACATTTATTATGTTTTTCTTAATTAAGCTTATGGTTAAATTAGCTGAAAAGCTATTTAAGGATAAGCCAAATGAAAAACAAACAATTTTAGATTCGTTATTGGATTATTCCTTAATTGAAAAGTCTCCTATCTTTGCTTTAAGCTTTGCTAAAAAATCTATAGACTATATGTGTAAATGTGTAGCAGAATATGTGAATATGGCTAGAGATTATAGCTTTGACAAAAAATTGAATTATGGGGAACGTCCAAAGGAAATTGAAGAGACCATTGATGAGCTAGATAGAAGAATCCATGATTATTTGATTAAAATTACGTTGACAGATTTAAGCCAGGATAATACGCATTTATTATCTGCCTATTTAGATGCAATTAAGGATTTGGAGCGAATTGGAGATCATTGTACCAATTTATTTGAATTCTTTTTAAATCGTTATACTACAGATAAAGAAATGTCTGAGGATGGGAAGCAGGATTTAAATCAGTTATATACTACTGTAATAGAAATGATGAATCAAACATTTGATGCCTTTTATACATGGGATAAGGATAAGGCACTAGCAGTGGATAAATTAGAAGAAGAAGTGGATAAGCTAGAGGCATTTTTCCATCAAAGACATGTTCATCGGATTGATAGTGGGGCTTGCTCTTATTTAAATGCGGATCATTATGTTGAAATCCTTTCGAATTTAGAGCGTTTAGGGGATCATTTAGAGAATGTTGCTGAAAGTATAGTAACCTCTCATCATACCCATTTTGAAGAGGTTAAGCAAGGAGAATAGCCTATGAAGAAAGCGTTGATAAGAAGCTTCAGCGCTTTTTTGTTTATTTAAGAAGAAAAAATAGGAAATTTTTGGATGGAAAGAAAGAGGAATATTTCCACAAGCTGTAGGGTATTTTGTTTTTTATCTTTAAAAAAAATAATAAAAATGTTATAATGTTTTTGTGAAATGAAAAAGAGGTATGTTTTATGATTGAAAGTTATTCATCTATATTAAGAATAAGAAGATCTGTATTTGAAGAGGTTGCTAAGCTTGCTTATGAGGGAGATTATTCTAGAATAGAAGAAATTCCGTATCAAATGCTGAATGGTCATGCAAAATATCGTGAATCTATTTTTCTAGAGCGAGCAATTGTTGCTGAACGTATTCGTCTTGCTATAGGACTGCCTGTAAGAAGTGCAGATGAGCATGCCCCTATTTCTAAGGGAATAGAGGATGCCATGATTACAAAGAGATTCTATGAACCACCCCTTGTTAATGTTATAGATTTTGCTTGTAATGCTTGTCCTACTGATTCCTATCATGTTACGGATGCTTGTGAGGGCTGCTTGGCAAATCCTTGTGCCAATGTTTGTCCTAAAAATGCTATAAAAATACAAAATGGTGTTTCTCATATCAATCAAGAGCTATGTATAAAATGTGGACGTTGCTTGGATGTATGTCCTTATAAGGCAATTGTTCATCGGCAAAGGCCTTGTGAAAAAGCCTGTGGTATGCATGCAATTGAATCGGATGAATTTGGAAGAGCAAAAATTAATTACTCTAAATGCGTATCCTGTGGTATGTGCTTGGTGAATTGTCCATTTGGTGCAATCGCAGATAAATCTCAAATTTTCCAAATCATTCAGTCTATCAAGGCAAATGATGAGGTATATGCAATTATGGCACCAGCCTTTGTTGGACAGTTTGGACCAAAGGTCAATTTAAAAACGATTGATGATGCTATGGGTCAATTGGGCTTTAAGGGAGTTTATGAGGTTTCTATTGGGGCTGATTTATGTACCTATGAGGAAGCTCAAGACTTTTTAGAGAATGTTCCAAGTAAGCTTAACTTTATGGGAACCTCCTGTTGTCCAAGCTGGTCTGTAATGGCTAAAATGGAATTTCCAGAATATAAGGATCATATTTCTATGGCACTGACACCTATGGTATTAACGGCACGTTTAGTAAAAAAGGAGCATCCAAATTGTAAGGTTGTTTTTGTAGGCCCATGCTCTGCAAAGAAGCTAGAGGCTTCTAGAAGCAGTGTGAGAAGTGATGTTGATTTTGTTTTAACCTTTGAGGAATTAATGGGTATGTTTACTGCTAAAAAAGTAGATTTTACAAAATTAAAAGAAAAGCCACTTCAAAATATTACAACTGCCGATGGTAGAGGCTTTGCTGTTGCAGGTGGTGTAGCTCAAGCTGTTGTAAATACAATCAAAAAGACTAACCCAGATCGTGAAATCAAGGTTGCTTCAGCACAAGGTTTAGAAAATTGCCGCAAATTATTAAAAGATGCTGTTGCAGGAAAGTATGATGGGTATTTACTAGAAGGTATGGCATGTCCTCATGGATGTATTAGTGGGGCAGGAACCTTAAGTCTTGCAAATAAAACAAAGGGTATGGTAGAGGTATCCAAGAGAGAAGCTACAAAGAAAAATGTAACAGAGTCTGAATTCTTAGATCGTCTTCATTCCTTAGAAAAATAATTTATAAAAGGCCTTCCAAAGGCCTTTTTTTAAAAAAATAAAAAAAATTTTTGCAAAAGAATTTCTTAAATAGTTCCTATTTTTTATCCAAAACATAGGGTAAAGATGAGAATTTCATCACTCAAATTAAAATTTTAAAATCCTTTTATAAAACTATAAAAAAGATGCAAATTAGGGCGTTTGCAATCTTAAAAAATCTATGCTATTATAGTGTTGGCACAATCGTGCTGCTTAGGAGGGAAACATGGATAAGCACTGTTCAAAGGTAACGATGGACGTGTAAAGAAGGAGGATAACCAATGGTATATTTGGTTATGGCTACGAAAATGTTAGTACTTATATTAATTATTTTAGTAGTCATTTTAGTTGGTTTACGCAAGTAGCCAATTAAGTCCACAGAGGCGCCCTGTATCCTTTAGATTTGTCGACGAATCTAAGAATGTTCATCGTTTCCAGAATAAGCGAAAAGGGAAGGTCCCGAAACCTTCCCTTTTCATTATGTTCATCGTCTTCCGACAAATATATTATATGTGAAATTACAGAACGAGTCAATAATTTTTTTAAAAAATATTCTTTTCTTTTTTGTAAGTCTATTTTATCATTTTTTATGTTTATTTATTTTTTCAGTCCCCATCTTGAAAATAACTAAAAAAAATAAAAAAATATTTTTGCAAAAGAATTTCTTAAATAGTTCCTATTTTTTATCCAAAACATAGGGAAAAAATGAGCAATTTATCGCTCAAATTAAAATTTTAAAATCCTTTTATAAAACTATAAAAAAGCTGCAAATTAGGGCGTTTGCAATCTTAAAAAATCTATGCTATTATAGTGTTGGCACAATCGTGCTGCTTAGGAGGGAAACATGGATAAGCACTGTTCAAAGGTAACGATGAACGTGTAAAGAAGGAGGATAACCAATGGAATATTTGGTTATGGCTACGATAATATTAGTACTTATATTAATTATTTTAGTAGTCATTTTAGTTGGTTTACGCAAGTAACCAATTAAGTCCACAGAGGCGCCCTGTATCCTTTAGATTTGTCGACGAATCTAAGAATGTTCATCGTTTCCAGAATAAGCGAAAAGGGAAGGTCCACACACCTTCCCTTTTCATTATGTTCATCGTCTTCCGACAAATATATTATATGTGAAATTATAGAACGAGTCAATATTTTTTTAAAAAATATTCTTTTTTTGATAAGAAAAGGGAAGATATATTTTCTTCCCAATTCCATAATGTCTCAATCAGATTTACTTTTTGTCAACAAAAACTTTCTTTAGTCTTGCAAAGCGAGGAAGACCATCCTCTAGAGGTGCCTTGGCATCTCCTTGGATTAGTGGTAGAGCGTATTGAACGTATTCCATAGACAAGCCAGTTCCGTTATTTATAATCCATTCATCTGGAATTTTCTTTTCTGCATTGGCAACCTCTGCTAAAGGAATTCTTACATATTCACAGGTGTACTTATCACCTTCCATATGACGCTTGAAGCCAATCATATAATCTGTAACACCACTAACAGCAGCTTTAACTGCTTCGCGTCCTGCATTAAATGCCTCTTCAACATCAATTTTTGAAGCCAAATGCTGTGCACAGCGCTGTAATAAAGAGAATTCAATCGGACGAACTTTAACACCCAATTCCTCCTTTAATACGGTTGCAAGCACATTGGCAGTACCACCAAGCTGAGAATGACCAAAGGAATCCTTTGCTAGATTTTTAGCACCTAATTCCGCTACATACGTTCCTTCCTTGGTTTTTACTCCTTCTGAAACTGCGATTAAAACCTTGCCATGATTTTTTTCGTAAACGGCTTTTGCATCCTTAACAAACTTTTCCATATCAAATGGAACCTCTGGCAAATAAATTAAATCAGGACCAGCATTCTTATAGCTAGCTAATGCAGAAGCAGCTGTTAACCAGCCAGCATTTCTACCCATAACCTCAACTACAGCTACCATTGGAGTATCATAAACTGTAGCGTCATAGTATAATTCCATAAAAGATGTGGCAACATATTTAGCGGCAGAAGCATAGCCAGGACAATGGTCAGTAGCCCATAAGTCATTATCTATCGTTTTTGGAACACCCATACAATAGCATTCATAGCCAGAATCCTTAAAGAATTTTGATACCTTATTACATGTATCCATGGAGTCATTTCCACCATTGTAGAAGAAATAACGGATATTGTATTTTTTAAATACCTCTAATAATCTTCTATATTCGCTATCATCTACCTCTAATGGCTTTAGCTTATAGCGTACAGAACCAATCATAGAAGAAGGCGTTGTTTTCAAAAGTTCTAATTCCATTTTGTCTTCCATATTGATATCATAGAATTCCTCATTAAGAATTCCACGAATTCCGTGTGCTGCTCCATAAACACGAGTTATATTTGGCTGATTTAGGGCCTCTAGAAATACGCCAGCAGCTGAAGCGTTAATAACAGATGTTGGTCCACCAGATTGTCCTAAAATAGCTGCACCTTTTAAATTGTTCATTATTATGTCTCCTTAATTATTTTTCTTATATTATAATTCTATTTTACTTTAAATGGAATGTCAAGAGGATATGAAATCGTTTTATATAAAAATAAAATAAAAACAATGTAGATAAATTGTTGAAGAAGTCAAAAATTATGTTATAATGAATAATGGATTTTTAAAAGAACAAAAAAATGGCTATTTGCTAAAAAATCAAAAATTAAAATTATAAATTTTATAGGAGAAGAAAAATGAAAAAAACAAAAGTAGTTTGTACAATTGGACCTGCAAGTGAACAAAAGGAAAGCTTAGAAAAGCTTATTGGAACTGCGGGGATGAATGTAATGCGTATGAACTTTTCTCATGGAGATTATGAGGAACAGGGATTCCGTATTAAAAATGTTAAAGCATTAAATAAAGAGCATGGCTGGAATACAGGTATGATGCTTGATACAAAGGGACCTGAGATTCGTACTGGATATTTAGAAAATGATGAACCTGTCATGCTTCATAAGGGTGATATTATTCGTATGACTATGGATTATTCCTTTATTGGTAATGCGAAGAAGGTTGCTATTTCTTACCCAGGCTTATATGATGATATTTCTGTAGGTGGAAGAATTTTAATTGAAGATGGTAACTTAACTTTAAAGGTTTTAGAAAAGGATGAATCCTGCAAGGAATTGGTATTAGAAGCTCAAAATGATCGTAAATTAAAGAATAAGAGAAATTGTAATGTTCCAGGAGTTATCTTAAATATGCCTTATGTTTCACCTAAGGATAAGGCTGATATGGAATTTGCTTGTGATCAGGGCTTAGATTTTATTGCAGCATCCTTTGTACGTCGTGCAGATGATATTCGTCAAATTCGTGAAATTTTAGCTGCAAAGAACAATAAGCATATTAAGATTATATCTAAAATTGAAAACCAAGAGGGTGTATCTAACATGGCAGAAATCATTAAGCTTTCTGATGGTGTTATGGTAGCTCGTGGTGATTTAGGTGTTGATGTTGATGCTTGGGATTTACCAGCAATTCAAAAGGAAATGATTTATTTAGCACAATCTACAGGTAAGCTTGTTGTATGTGCAACACAAATGTTAGATTCTATGCAGCAAAATCCAAGACCTACTCGTGCAGAGGTTAGTGATTGTCATAATGCTGTATTAGATGGAACAGGGGCTACAATGCTTTCAGGAGAGTCTGCTCAAGGAGATTATCCATTTGAGGCAGTTTCTTATATGGCAAAGATTGATCATCGTGCAGAAGATGATATAGACCATGAATTAATGATTGAAAATGTAGTTTATGGAAAAGAAGAAAAGGATGAGGATGATGCCATTGGTTTAGCTGCAGCAACATTAGCAGCTACCTTCGATATTCCTGCAATCGTTGCTGAAGGAAGTGTTGAGCTTGCTTTAGCACTATCTCAATATCGTCCTGCTGCAGATATTTACTTTGCTGTTGCTTCTAATGATGATGCAAGAACATTATCCATTGCATGGGGTGTTCAGGCAGTCGTAGGTTCTTACAAGGATGCTCTTGCTAAGGCAGTATCTGATTTGGATATTGTTAAGGGTGAAAAATTAGTTAAGGTTACAGATTGCAAGCTTGAAATCGTTGAGGCTTAAATTAGAGAAAGGATTAAGGTGACCTGTGGGTCACCTTTTTTTGGTATATGAAAAAAAAGGAAAAAATTTTAGAAACAATCGAGCTATTAAAATCAACCTCACAGTTCATTAGTGATACAAGATCCTCCTTATGCTCACCTTATGGTTTAACCCATACCCAGGCTGTTATTTTATTAGATATTTTTCATCATCCAAATGAAACAAAAATAACAGACATTTGTAAAAGACTTCATAAGACAACCAATACAATTTCTCCTCTCATCAAACGAATGGAAGAAAAGGGCTATCTATGTAAGAAGCAAAATCAGGAGGACAATCGTGTGTTTGAGGTGTTTTTCACTGAAAACGGAAAAAATATGATGGATAGCATTAATGCGGATGTAGTACATTTTGCTACTCCCTTATTTGAACAGCTTACAGACTCAGAATTTGAGAATTTGTATGAATCCTTATTTAAATTAAATCAGGTGTGTGATATTGTATGAAATATCTAATATTTTCAGATTTGCATGGTTCTGCCAAAAATGCTGAATTCATTGTAAAGAAATTTTTAGATGAGAATTGTGATCAGCTGATATGCTTAGGGGATGTACTATATCATGGACCAAGAAATGATTTACCAGAATTTTATGCCCCGAAGCAAGTGATTCAAATCCTGAATCCCTTAGCTCAAAGTATTCTATGCATTCAAGGAAACTGTGATGCAGAGGTAGATCAAATGGTTTTAGATTTTAAATTGTTTAAATCTAAGGATATGATTATTCAAGGAAAGAAGTGTCATCTTGAGCATGGGCACCATTTAGAGGCGTACCATAAATCTCCAGATGTTGTTCTTTTTGGACATACCCATATTCCGATGCTAGAGTATGTAAAGAATACTTTATATATAAACCCAGGCAGCATAAGTATTCCGAAGAATGGTACAGCACCAAGCTATATCATTTGGGATAAAAATAAAATTACGCTTTATGATATTTTGGGAAATATATCAAAGGAAGTAATAATTTAGGATAAAGAATTGTAAAAAAATATGCTTATGCTATAATTTTTTTAAATAAAGCATATTCCTAAAAGTAGGTTAGATAATAATGAAGGACGAGCAAAAAGAAAATCAAAAAGAATATATCCTTGCCGCAGCAAAAAAAACGATGGAAAATAGAGCCATGAGTGATAAATCAGTGGATGCTGCCATCTCGGATTTTCGAAAAAAACGGCAGCAGGAAATTGAGGATAATCAGGAGGAAAATCCCCTTGCATTAGCTCAGGCTGTGATGAAGGAAAACAAAAAAAGAAAAAAGAAAAATCAAAAGATTTTAAGAATATCTATGACCTCTATTATGGGAACTCTTGCAACAATAGTCATTCTTTTCAGTGTCCTATTTTATGGACTTCCTCGTACAAATGACGAATACGCTTGGAAATCTCATTTATCGATTGCACAGGTAGATTATGCCATGCTAGAAAAGACAGATATTTCATCAATAAAGGCCTATAATCAAGAGAACAAAGTACACTTTTATTATTTAGAAAATATGGATATAAAAAATTCCTATTTGTTATGTAATAAGAATAAAAGAATCATTCTGGCAGAAGATTATTTGTATGAAGGAATCCCTTGTTCACTATATATTGTAAATTCGAACACGGAGATTAGAGGAATCGATATACAATTGGAATTTGTACAATATTATATTTTTGAGGATATATCTTTTAGCGTAAATCAATACGAAAATGACCTCTTTATTTCTTTCCAAAGAGACTATCAGTATTATATAAAACTTTCTTCTAGTAATTTTTCCCTAGTTGAGTCAATTTTATCCACTTTAACACAAAAATAGCTAAAAAATAGCTATTTTTTTAACTTTTTTTAAAAAAATTTCACTTTTTTTCATTTTTTGTGAAAAAAATCGTCGTTTCACTCGTATATTATATGTAAGGAATGAAAAATTATGGAAAAATTAGCAACAATTATCTTAATCAGCTTAAATTTCATAGGAATTATCTACTCAAGAGTACAAGCTATAGCTCAAGTAGAATCTGAGACAGAGTATGGATAAGTTATAGAATTTATTTAAGCGAATTTCGGAAAGAATTCAACAAGGAACATGAAATCCACTTCAAGCGGTGCGTGTTGAAAAGCACGCATTGGTATACATTCTTGATTCAGAGGAATATGGAGTATATCTCATCTGATGGTGGATATCATTATGATGATTTCAAAACAGAAAATAACTGTGCATTAACAGCAGCCTTTAATGTAATGAATAGCTGGCAAAAACTTGGTCTATGTAATAATCTCCCAGCCTATTCTGATCGAAGGAACATTAAAGAGCTTATCAAGCAGGATCCAGATTATAAGTATTATGGAGTTGGGGAAGAAACCGTTGGACATGATTTCTATTGGGCAGTTAATAGTGATAATGTTTTAATGAATATGTTTGAATCTAGAGGACAGTGTCTTGGATTTTCACTCAAACCCATACAGCTTATTTCTTTTTGATATATTGTGGACAAGATGTTAATTTAACATTTTTTGATCCTAACTGCATTTCTTAGCTATCATTCGAATTTATTTACATTTAATCCTTACAAATTTCAAGCATTTAATTCCATTAAATTGGACTCATGAGTAAAGTGAGATAATATTAAAACATAAATAAAAAATTTAAAAGAAAGAACGTATTTACAAAAAAAGAAATTGTATGAGGTGCTTGAAGTAAATTAAATGTAAATGATTCGATTAGATAGGAGTCACAAGATCGGCAGAGCTGATCTTGTGATTTTCTAAAAAAAATATAGGCAAATGCCTATTCAAATAAAAAAACTTCCCTTAAGGCTTATTCTTAAGGGAATGGTATAGTACAATATATGCAACGTATTTGTGCTAAAGGATGCAAATTTTACTTTGCATCCTCCATAGATTTCATAACAGCACGAACTTGTTTTTCAGAAGGGGTTCTCCCCATTTGAGTCATCATTGCACGTATCATCTTTTCATTGATTGGTGGGTTCTTTTTCAATTGGGAAGCAAATAACTTTCTAACAATTATGAAAGTAATGATAGCTACACCAATAAGTTCTAAAACAATGATTAAGATAAACTGCCAAATTGCTAATTGTATCATATTTCTCACTCCTGCATTTATTTTACACTTTTTTTCTATGAATTGCAATATTTCATAGAAATTTTGAACAAGGGATTTTAGGATTCCTTTGTGTAAGAGTGTAAATAAATAAAAAAGGAAGCATTAATAAGAAAGAGTATAAAAAATTAGGGAGGTATTTTATATGGAAACCGAGGAGAAAAAAAGCGAAACTTTACGAAAAAAAATCACAAGGACAGCTTTTAAAGGCGGATCATTGAATGAAGAATCTGTTAATGCAGCTATAGATGAAATGAGATTAAAACGTAAAACAGGAGAAGTTGTAGTAAAATCAGGTGATATATTATATTTTGTAAAGGATGTATTGAAAAAATCCGTAACTATAGAAAAAATAAAATATAAAATGCGCTATATTTTTAATATAGCTTCTCTAGTGATCTTGATAATGCTATTAGGTGTTAGTATTGGAATACCTGCTTATCAAGAATATTCATGGAAAACATGTTTAACAATGACGAGAATTGATTATGAAAGATTAGATAAAGCAGAAATATCTTCTATAAAGGATTTTAATAATCAGCATAATGCCCATTTCTACTATTTAAATAATATGGAAAAAGGGAATTCATATATATATACTTTAAACAATAAAAGAATCATTTTAGAAGAAGAATACCTTTATAATGATATTTCTTGTACTATGTATATAATTAATAAAAATACAGAGATTGGTGGAATTAATGGTTCAATTTCATTTAAAAAATATTATGAATTAAGTGATTTTTATTTTTGCATATTAAGTTATATGGATGATTATCTTATAATGTTTGAAAATGATTATGACTATTACATAAAATTATCCGCAAATGATTTTAATCAGATAGAGTCAATTCTAAGGAATTTAACTAACCAAAAGTAAGAAATTAATATACAATTAAGGAGAGCATATAATGAAAAAACTAATAACAATTTTTTTAATTACCCTAAGCTTTTTAGGAATGTTCTGCTCAAAAGTACAAGCTTCAGCTCAAGAAGAAGCTGAGACAGAATATGAAAAAGTAGTAGAATTTATATCTAGTCATTTAAGCGAATTTCGGAAAGAATTCAACAAGGAAAATAAAGAGGAACCATTCCAAGCGGTGCGTGTTGAGAAGCACGCATTAGTATACATTCTAGATTCAGAAGAATATGGAGTATACCTAGATTTTAATGATGATAAGGGATATCTTGTAACATCATTAAACTATGATTTATATGAAATTAAGACAAAAGGAGATCTAGCATACTTAAAGGATGTTGATTTCACCTATTATAGTACCTTTGATGGCTTCTTATATCATGATGGAAGCTCCTACCAAAAGTACATAAAGGAAGGTCTTACAAGACAATCAGAGGTTGTTTATAAATATAATGGACAATCAGGAGATGGAGAAACTGGTATTTATGATGTTAAAAGTTACGTTTCAGATCGATATTCCTCTAATAGTACTTTAGATGAAAAAAACATTGATGCAATGAATTATTTTCAACCTGCGATAATGGAACAGACAAGCTATTATTTGAAGTATACCTCATCTGATGGAGGATATCATTATGATGATTTTAAAACAGAAAATAACTGTGCTTTAACAGTAGCCTTTAATGTGATGAATAGCTGGCAAAATCTTGGTCTATGTAAGAATCTCCCAGCCTTTTCTGACCGAAGAAACATTAAAGAACTTATCAAACAGGATCCAGATTATAAGTATTATGGAGTTGGGGAAGACGCCGTTGGACATGATTTCTATTGGGCAGTTAATAGTGATGATAATTTAATGAATATGTTTGAATTATATTATCAGGCAAGATTATATGCAGTAGAAAAGGAAGGCTATGAGCCTGAGTTAGGGTTTACATCAACAAAAACAAAAAACACTATGGTATATACACTAAATAAGTATGGATATGACATGGATGTAAAGATTTCTACTAATTTATCAGATGTTATATCTTCCTTGGCCTCTGGAAGAGCTGTATTTATGGGGATCGCCAATAGTCAATCCTATGGAGCTGCTCATGCTGTATCCTTATTAGGATATCAGAAATATACTTACAAGACAGGAGTTTGGGTTTTTGCTCAAACCCATACGGTTTATTTCTTTTTGATTAACAATAGTAGAAGTTACGAATTAACATATTTTGATCCTAATTGTAATTCAAAGGCTTCTTATGAATTTATATATGTGTAGAAAACAAAATTTATATTAAAAATTGACATAGTTAAAAAACATAGTAGACAAAATGTCTTAAAAATGTTAAAATATGTGTAACAATAAAAGGAGGAAGAAAGATGCCTAGATTTGTTAATGATACATGTATCGCTTGTGGTGCTTGTGCTGATCAATGCCCAGTTTCAGCAATCACTGTAGAAGATCAAGCAGTTGTAGATGAGGATACTTGTATTGACTGTGGAGCTTGCGAAGCTGTTTGTCCAGTTTCAGCAATCTCTGAAAGATAATAAAAGAAACTAGCTGATATTATATCAGCTTTTCTTTTTAGCCTAGAACACTTTCATTTGATTTCATACTATAAGAATGGGAGTGATAAAGATTGAAAACCTTAGAAATTAACTCTCAAGCATTTGTATTAGATAGTGATATTGAAAAGGGCTTTTTAAAAGGTTCTATTTGGGAAAATTTATTTTCTGGTTATAAGTTTATTTTAACGGATGTTCATGATCTTACAGAGGAAGAACAAATTCTGTTTATGCTTCAGGTATATACCTTTGCCTCTATAGAGCTTACACTTTATATTTGTACTCATCCAGATCATAAGGAAGCTATAGAGACTTTAAAAAAGGTAAATATTGAAAAAGATAAGGTCTGCGATTTTATAGAGACGAAATATGGTGCATTAAAGGCTTGTTCTCCTATTTTCGATGGATTTTTAAATCGTAAGAGTACATGGGAGGGAAATAAATAATGTGGACCTATGAAAAGAAACTGGAATTTCCTGTTCACATATCAAAAAGAAATTTATGGTTTGCAAAGGAGCTTATTACTGCTATAGGTGGACCAGGAGGAGAACTTGCTTCTGGAATACGGTATCTTATGCAGGCTCCTACAATGCCAGATAAAATTGGTCAAAATTTATTAATGGAAATTGGGACAGAGGAATTGGCTCACGTAGAAATTCTTATGGCTATGATGAAGCAATTAACAGAGGGAGCTACAATAGAAGAGGTCAAAAAATATGGCTTTGAATCTATGTATACGGATCATGGATTAGGTATATATCCAACGGATGCTAGTGGCAATCCATTTACAGTAAGCTTTATTGCATCTACAGGCAATCCGGTTAGTGATTTAAATGAGGATTTGGCTGCCGAGGCTAAAGCAAGAGCTGGCTATGAGCATTTAATGGATTTGACAGATGCTCCTGAAATTCTTGCTCCACTTTCCTTCCTAAGACAAAGAGAAATTGTACACTATCAAAGATTTGCTGAGGCGTTAAAGCATTATCAAGAAATGCTAAAAGAATATCAAGGGTAGAAGCTTTTTAAAAGCTTTTTTTCTTTTTCCTTGTTTTAAGGAAATGGGTATGTTAATATAAAACTAATAAAGGAAGAGGGTGAGCATATGAAAAAATGGTTTTTCGTATTAAAAATTAGTTTGAGTCTCATTTTTTTATTTCTTCCTATGAGTATCATGCTCATCTATTCCAATTTTGATGATAAAATATATCATATCCCTAGAGCATCCCAAGGGGTTATGGATTTTAAGGATTGTAAAAATTATAATAAAAGTATCAATCTTCCGATAGTAGGAGAATTGGAATTTTTCTATAACCGTTGGATTATCACAGACCACGATAGAAAGGATAAGGATTCCTATATCCAGGCTCCTTCGAAATGGAGTAATCTAACCAATAATTCAATCGTATATAGTAGAAAGGGCTACGCCTCTTATAAAGTAACGCTTGCAGGTCTTACTCCTGGGAGTAAGGTTAAAATTAAGTGTAATTCTTTAACTCTTTCCGTGAATCTATTTTTAAATGGAGAAAAGGCAGGCTATTGTGGTATCCCATCAAAGGATAAATATGATTTGGTGTCAGAGTTAAATACGAGTGATTCCATCTTTGTTTCTGTTCCTGAGGATGGAAGAGTAGAGGTGGTTTTAGAGACAGGCTTAAGTAAGTATGGTGGTCTTGTTGCGATGCCGTATATTGTACTTGAGGATCATAGTAGTACCTATATGAATTTTATAAATTTCTTACCTGCAACCACTCTAGGCCTTTTGTTTTTTTCCATATGCATTAGTCTTTTTATATCCTTTTCTTCGAATAGGGGTGAGGGAAAATATTATCCCTTCTTTACCTTCTTAACGATTACAGCCCACTTTATTTTTTCCTATGATATTTTACTTAGAACTAGAGGATTTAATTTATATGCAAAGGATATGATTTTTGAAGGCTGCTCCTTTTTAACCCTTTGTATATTTTCTATTGTTCAGCTACTGTATTTTAGTAGGAATAAAGGCATTGCAATAAAAAAAGGATATCTTTATTTTACTATGGGATGCTTAAGCATACTATCCGCATTTTATTTTGTCTTTTTAGCAACTGTAGGCGCTTTGGTCATTTGGCTATTATTTTATCTTCTCCACATTCCGATTCTTATCAAGTGCTTTAAGGTCATCCTTAGAAAAAAGGATAATGTATTTTTTATCTATATTTACTTTATAATGATAGGGATTTCTTTAATTGAAATGCTAGATTATATGGATTTAATCACACTTACTACCTATGGACATACCTCTGCATATATGATTGTTATTATGCTTTTAACATTTAGCTTTTATGCTCACCGACTCATTCATTTAAACTATATAGAAAAGAAAAGTAAGGATATGGAGATTGAGGCTTTAAAATTAAAACAAGATGTATTGCTCAATCAAATTAAGCCTCATTTTATATATAATGCTCTTACTACCATTCAAGGCTTGTACCATAAGAATTTAGAGGAGGGGGATGAGGGAATTGTTCTTTTTTCAAAATATCTAAGAACAAATGTCGATGCCATTGAGGCAGGGCTGATTCCCTTCAATGATGAATTAGATAATGTGATTCATTATGTATCTTTAGTAAATTTAAGTGTTGATCCACCCTTTCCTTTAGAAACTGAAATTGAATATGAGGATTTTATGCTTCCGGTTTTATCCTTACAGCCTATCATTGAAAATGCAATTCAGTATAGCCGAGTTAATGAAAAGCAGGATGGATATATTAAAATTAAATCCTTTAAGGTAGAGGGTGAAATTTGGATTGAGATATCCAATAATGGAATCGGTTTTGATGTAGATAAAATAAAAAGTGGCTCCAAAGGACTAAAAAATGTTCGAGCTCGGTTAGAAAGCATGCTACAGGCCTCATTTGATATAGAAAGCACTGAAGAAGAAACGAAAACTACGATTCATTTTAGAGTATTAGAGGATTAACACTTTTTTAACAGTCCTTTTGGTATAATACATATGATAGGTATGAGATGAGGTAGTAAGATGAAGATAATTATTGTTGACAATGAAAAATCCGCTCTTTATTCAATTTTAGATCAAATTATAGACAATAAGGATATAGACTATAAGCTATATATGAATAATCCACTAGATGCAGTGGAATATTGCAATAGCGAGGTTAAAGGAGCCTTTATTGATTTAAAAATGCCACAAATATCTGGGGAAGAGCTAGCCTTGAAATTAATTAAGAAAAATCCCTCCATCAAAATTGTTTTTGTTACGGGCTTTACGGCAGCAGAGGATCAGCTAAGAGAAAGCTTTAAGGAGAATATGCTAGGAATTTTATATAAGCCTTTAGATACAGCTCAATTCAAGTATTATGTGGAGGAAATCAATTCCTCTAATCCCTCTGTAATTATTAAAATACATATGTTTGGAACCTTTGATTTGTTTGTTAATGATACTTTGGTTGAGTTTAGCTGTGATAAATCTAAGGAAATGCTAGCACTGCTTACTGTCTATAGGGGAAGAACCCTAACCAAAAATAAAATTATTGAGCATTTATGGCCAGATAAGGAATATAATAAGGCGGATGTATTATATAGATATTCTCGGTGGAAGCTGATTGACACCTTGAAAAACTATCATATTATGGATTTGGTTAATTTTTCCAAAGCTAAAATCAATTTAGACTGTTCAAATCATATCCTTTGTGATTATTGGGATTTATTAGATCAGCATATTTTTATTGAAGAAAATGATAATCGATTTAAGGATGATGATATTTTCTTAAGAGAATATGATTGGGCATTAGAATATTGGAATTAAAGGGAAAGCAGAGGCTTTCCCTTTAACACTTTCTTAACAGTTCATTTGGTATAATATAAAAAAATATGATTGAGGTGGCTATATGCGATATTTTAAAAAAGTAGTATTGATTTTACCGTTTTTTTTATTTTTAATATGGATGGGCTCCTGTACAAAACAGGATGATTCCTCAAAAACAGAGGAGCATGTTCATACGTATGCTTCAAATTGGGATTATGATGAAAAGAGTCATTGGCATAATTCGAATTGTGAGCATAAGGGACTGAAGGATGGAATTCAATCCCATCAGTTTGATGCATGGGTATCCTCCGAAAAAGAAAACGTGGAACAAAGAGGCTGTACGATATGTGACTATACTGAAACGCGTACTAAAACGCCTGAGCCCCATACTCATACCTATGGAGAGTGGATGGTAGAACAAGCCCCAACTCTAACAGATACTGGAAAGCTGAAAAGGGTATGCAGTCAGGATGCAAGTCATTTTGAGGAGTTTACCTTACCACAATTCAATTCAAAGGAATATACCTATCAGGTGATAAAGGAAGCTACCTGTATGGCTAAAGGAGAAGCAAGCTACATTTATACAAAGGATAAAAAGCAGTTTTCCTTTTCTATCGTGCTTGATTTTGCTGATCATACCTATGGTGATTGGGTAATGCTGCAAAAGCCAACAGAGCATGAGGCAGGAAGATTGCAAAGAATATGTAGCACAAACGAAGCACATATAGATACCTTTGAGCTTCCTATTCTTAATGAAACAGACTACACCTATACAGTCCTCCCAGCTTCCTGCTTAGAGGATGGTAAGAAAATTTATACATTTGAAAAGGATGCGCAAGCGTTCGTAATAGAGCTCCCTATTGTAGCCTCAGGACATACATATGAGATGATGTTTGATGCCTATAAGCACTGGATGGGAGCAACCTGTGAGCATTCCTCCTTAAAAAAAGAAATTGCTGATCATATTGTAGAAGAGGGGAAATGTAAAATCTGTCACTATGAAATAAAGGCTGATGATGCCGTAATATATGAATTGAATTCGAGTAAAAATGGATATATTGCAAGCTTCCATCCAGGGTATACTGGAAATAGTATCTCTGTTTTAGCTACTTATATGGATTTGCCTGTGGTTCGTATCAAAGCGTCTAGCTTTGATGGAAAGGATATAGCTTCAATAACGCTTCCTGCAAGTATAACCTGTATTGAAGCAGATGTATTTAAAAATTTTAACGGATTAGAAAATGTATATTATGATGGCACACTTTCTGACTGGTGCCATATAGAATTTAAGGATAAAACCTCTAATCCAATGCATATCGCATCCAATTTTTATCAAAGAAAGGAAGGATTTTGGGAGGAAACGACAAAGGGTATACTTTCTAGTGATGTAACTGTAATTGGAAAATATCAATTCTATGGTTTTCGTCATATGGATGAAATCACATTGCCTGAAAATTTGGTTCGTATTGATGAAGAGGCCTTTGCAGATTGTACCTCAATTCAAGAGCTACTTATTCCTCAGGGCGTTTCTACTTTAGGAAAAAATTTCCTTTTGAATACAGCTCTAACAAAATTAACCATCCCATTTCTAGATTATACGAATACTTATATAGGATATTATTTTGGTGCAATGACTCGTGATTTTAGTACAGGGACATATCTACCAAATGCTTCATTAAGGGCTTTAGAAGAATTGCATATTACCAACACTACCTATTTAGGCTTTTCTGCGTTATCTAATTTATCCAATTTAAGAGTCTTAACCCTATCTAACAAAATTCAAGAGCTGGGCAATCGTGTGATTTATGGCTGTGAGGCTTTAGAATTCCATGAATATCAAAATGGCTATTATCTAGGAAATGATGAAAATCCATATTTCCTTTTCGTGAAAATGAAGGATAGTACTGCCTCAAGCTTTATAATATCACCAGAAGCAAGGCTTATCTACGAAAGTGCCTTTAAGGATGCGCTAATTACAGAGCTTGCATTACCTACTTCTTTGGTAGATATTGGATATGAAGCTTTTTCTGGATCTGCTATCCAATCTATTGTTGTTCCTAGTGGTGTTAAAAAAATCAAGCAAAGAACCTTCTATGGCTGCAAAAATTTAGAAGAGGTTATCCTACCTAAGGATTTGGTGAATATTGAAAGGGAAGCCTTTACCAATACACCTATTAAAAAGGCAAGATTAGCTTTAGAGGTTACCTCAATTTTAACAGAGGTCTTAGAAGAGTTGAACTTGCTTTCTGGGGAAGGAGCTATAGATTTAGGAAGATATCCAAATTTGAAAAAAGTGATTTTAACCAATGGAATTTCAGACATTGGATCAGATATTGTATCCAAATGCCCTAGCTTAGAATATACCATACTAAATAATATTGGGTATTTGGGAAGTGAAACAAATCCTTATCTTTGGTTGATTACAGCACAGGATAAAACGATAGAAAATACTACGATTTCATTCGATACAAAATATATCTATGAACAGGCTTTTAAGGATTGTACACAATTAATCAGCATCAGTATTCCAAGTGGTGTAACCTATATTGGGAATGAAGCCTTTATGAATGCGACAAATTTATCCTATGTTTCCTATTTATATGATCTTTCTCATTCCAAGCTTAAGATCTTGGGATCCTCTGTTTTTGCAAATTGTAGCTCTTTATATTCCTTAGAATTACCAAATGAGCTTACTCAAATTGGCTATGGTATTTTAAGTGGATGTAGCAATTTAAACAAAGTATCTGTTCCTTTTGTAGGCTCCAACAGCAATATAGAAAACGCCTCTTATACAACCCTATTTGGGTATTATTTTGGTAGATCAGCTTATACAGGTGGGACCAATGTAGAACAGCGTTTCTTAGCTTCAAATCGTGAGTCTAAGACGAATTATGTTATTCCAAAGTCTCTTAAAGAAGTAGAGGTACGTGGTGGAAAGCTCTTTAGTGGTACCTTTTCAAATTGCTCGATGATAGAAAAAATAACCATCTTTGATGAGGTAGAATGCTTATCGACACAAAGGGGATATCTATTCTATCAATGTCAATTTCAGGAAATGACAATTCCTGATACCTATATCCAACATATCACTAGAATGACACTCAGCTCAGAGGCTCAATATAACTCTGGCTTAAGTGGTTATGTAGAAAAGCTTCATATTACTACAGGTGAAGAAATTGCTTCAAGGGCTTTTCAGTATTTCACTAATCTTCAAGAAGTTGAGCTTGCAAATAGTATCAAATCAATTCATTATGGTGCCTTTGAGTATTGTTCTAGTTTAATGGAGGTTAAGCTTCCCGAACAATTAGAAATCATTGAACAAGCTGCCTTTAGATATTGTAGTGCATTAAGAACTATAGATTTACCATCCTCTTTAAAATCAATTGGAAGCCAAGCATTATATTCCTGTGGCTCTCTTCAATATATTACTCTATCTAGTAGCATTGAAACAATAGTCTCTGGCGCATTTGATAAAAGCTCAGATGATTTCTATATATTTGTGGATGCAGCAGAAGCACCTGCTGGGTGGGGAGATCTTGGAGTTAATGAAGAACAAATCCATTATTCAGTTTTGGATGTGGTAGAAGAAGCAAATTCTCTTTATTATATAAAAGAAAATAGAGCGTATTTTGCTAGAAGTATAGTAGCTGAGCCCAAGGAGATCACCATTTCTGGGGAAATAGAGTATGATGGGGTTAGCTATCCTGTGATCATCCGTAAGGGCATTTTAAAAAATGCTTCCTCTTTAGAGAAGCTGACAATTCCGTTTATTGGTGAAAATAAAGATGCTGCAGCCCTTACAGATAATATTAATACTATTCCGTTTGGTTATATCTTTGGAGCACCAAGCTATGAAACACAATCAAATTATGTTCCTGAAAGCTTAAAAACTATAGGAATTACAAGTGGTACAATCATTCCAATGGATGCATTTTATGGCTTAGCCAATGTTGAAAGCATTGTTTTACCAGATTCTTTAAAAGAAATAAGGGCATATGCATTTGATGGCTGTAGTTCTTTAAAATCAATTCAAGTACCAAATCAGGTGACAACGATTCGTGGTAGGGTGTTTAATAATTGTTCATCCTTAGAATATATTATTTTACCAAATAGTGTTGTTACTTTGGATAATTCTGCATTTTCAACTACAACAAGTACAAGTAGTTCATCCTATTTAAAAGTTAGCCTCTATTATGAAGGTACAGAAGAAGATTGGGAAAAAATGCCTTCACTTATAAAAAATAATATGAAAGACGTCTACTTTTATTCCGAGCAGCAGCAAGAGGGAAAGTATTGGCATTATGTAGATGATATTCCTGTTTTATGGTAATGAAAAGGTCTAAACTAGTCAATAGTTAGTAGACACAAAAAAAGAATTATTTAAATGAAAGCTCAGTTCTGTATTGAATTGGGCTTTTATAATTAACTTTACTATATTTCAATGCGTTTGGCAAGAAAAGAAACGTATTGGCAAAAGAAAAGCCTCTTCACAGAGGCCAAATCATATACCTAAGACTCTGCTTGAGTCTTTTTCTTTTTAAAGCTATTTTCTGTTCCCTTTAGTAATCGTTTATAATTTTTAAAATGCTTTATAATGATGAGCATTGCTAAAACAGAATACAGTATGGCAAGTAATAAAGAAGGCTTTGCTATAAAATATAGACCTATATTTGTAACATTCTCAACACCAAAGCCATAGAGTAGCCAGGTTGTAAGAATTACCGTGAAGGTAGCACCTGTTGAAGCCAAGGAAACATATTTTGTAGTAAAGAATATGATGGCAAATAAAATCAAACAGGATATAGCGGGAATGGGGGTTAGGATTAAAACTACTCCTAAGGAAGTAGCAACCGCCTTTCCACCTGTAAACTCTAGGAAAATAGAAAAGGAGTGTCCTAATATGGAGGCTGCTCCATATAAGAAGAGATCTATGGGACTTGTCCATACTCCAAAATAGCTGAGTAGCTTTAAAAGTATAATCACAAGCATTCCCTTAAACACATCACAAAAGAATACAAAGTATCCTACCTTTTTTCCTAATACACGAATGGCATTCGTTGTTCCTATATTTTTACTTCCAAATTGACGAATATCTTTTTTACAGATCAATTTTCCTAATACAACCCCAAAGGGAATAGAGCCTATAATATAGGCCAATATGATTAGGAGTATACTGATTACAATATCTAAAGCTTGCATAATTCACCTATAGCTTACCATAAGCTATCCTCCTATCATCTATTATATACTCATTTAGAATACAAGTCAAAACAATTCCTTGAAATATCAAATCTTGTCTTTTGTTGTATTCTACTTTTAGAAGAAAAACGAAAGGAAGGCTCTCAAATAAATAGATGACAAATTAGGTAGGCTTTTGAAAAAATATTACATATAATTTTTTAAAAGGAAGGGGGACTATATGAAGCCAAAAATAATCTATTATGAAAATGAGCTGGAGGATGATTTTTCAGGCTTCCAAAGAAAGAAAATTCGGATTGATCAAAGCTATGTATATGAACGAGGGTGGCTTTGGAGAGGTGTTGCCTTTCTCCTATATCCCTGTGTAAGATTTGCTGCTTATCTTTATATGAGGCTAGGCTTTCACTTAAAAATCATCAATCGAAAGATTTTAAAGAAATACAAAAGAGAAGGCTATTTTCTATATGCCAATCATACGCATGCTCCAGCAGATGGATTTTTACCCTCCCTTGTTTGCTATCCAAAGCATGTGCATATTCTTGTGACATCCGAAAATTTAAGCGTGAGGGGAACGAAAAATATTTTGGCTATGCTTGGAGCAACCCCTATTCCCCATACCCTACAGGGCATGAAGCATTTTAAAGCGTATATTCATACCCTCATGGAAAAAGGAAGAGTGGTAATGATCTATCCAGAGGCACATATTTGGCCATATTATACTAAAATAAGACCTTTCACAGATACCTCCTTTGCCTATCCTTATTTTGAGCAAAGACCTGTTTTTACCTTTACTGTAACCTATCAAAAAAAGAAGAGAAGAATCCGAATGACCTGTTATATTGATGGTCCCTTTTATCCGACATCCACCTCCAAAAAGGAAGCCATTCATAGCTTAAGAGAACAGGCCTATCAGGCAATGGTGGAGCGAAGTAAGCAGAGCAGTTATGAAAAAATAAAATATATAAAAAGGGAAAGTGAGAAAAAATGATTTTTTGTTTTTATACGCTGTTGGGTGTTTTCATTGTAGCAAGTGTTATTTTTCTTCTGCGGTATTCAAAAAGAATTTCTTGGTGGTTTAAAAATAAAGAGCCACAGGAGCGGATAGAATCCTATGATCTTCATCGATTTGCGGTGGTTATTCCTGCAAGAAATGAAGGAGAAACGGTTATTCCTTTAATGGAATCCATCCAGAAGCAAACCTATGATAAAGCCATGTTTGATTTATATGTCATAGTAAAGGATCCCCTTGATCCAACCATGGATATGATTCAAGCCATATTACCCGATACAATGTTTTTTATAGATGAGGAGCAAACAACAAAGGGGCATGCCCTAAACTATGGGATGAAAAGAATCTGTACTACCCATCCTGGAAAATATGATGGGTATCTCATTATTGATGCGGATTGTATTTTGGATCCCATGTTTTTATGTGAAATGAATCGAGCCTTTGGAAGTGGAAAGGACGTCTATAATTCTAAGCTGGTGGTAAAGAATTATTTAAGTAAGGAAAAGCATGCCAACAGCTGGGCATCCTACTGTAATGGACTCATTTGGACATTAATGTCTGAGCTTGGAAATCGGGCAAAATCCGATTTGGGGATAGTAACCATGACGTTAGGAACTGGTCTTTTGATCAAAGGAAGGCTGATAGAGGAGTGGAATGGCTGGCCCTTTTTAGAAACCTTAACAGAGGATATGGAGCTTCAGCGCTGTTGTGCTCTAAACCATTATTCCTGTGAATATGTTTCCTATGCGATATGCTATGTAGAGGAAGCAACGAGTCTAAAAATGACAAATATACGGAGAAATCGTTGGATGACGGGGGTTGTGGATTGTGATCGACTGTTTGATGCTAAGCTTAAGGAAAATATAAAAACAGAACAGGATAAAAACAATTTCTATGCAATTCATTCCTTATATTCAGTCTATGGATATGTCGGTTTTCTTTGCTTTCTTTTTATCACAGCCCTGATATTTGGAATCACCTCGTGTATACTGAGGCTTTCCTATGGATATGCCTTTTTTATTCTTTGTGCCTTAGCCTTTCTCTTTTTATATTCGGGGCTTTGGGTTATGACCTATCGATGCCTAAAAGTGGATAAGGAATATCTACCTATGAAAAGAACAACGAGGCTTTGGATTTTATTTACACATCCTTTTTATTACATGGGTTATATTGGAATTATGACAAAGATTTTTACATTTGTTAGAGCTAAGGAATGGAAAAAAATAAAGCGGGTAGAGTTTAAAGAAACCGAGGTGTAAGCATGCATTTGAATCAAACAACAAAAGAGGTTATAAAAAAAATACAACAGGCAGAACAGGATAAAACTTTTCATATCCATATTGATCCAGCACCCAAGGTGAGCTTTATCCCTATCGATGAGCAGTATTCCTATGATAGGCCTTGGTTTAAGGAGGTCGGCTATTTTTTCTTAAGACAGCTGATTGTTAAGCCCTATCGCTTTTATGCCAATCATATCTGGTTTAAGACAAAAGTCAAAGGAAGCTCTAATTTAAATTCAATATCAGGTGGAGCGATTGTAACCTGTAACCATATCAATAAGCTGGATTCCTTAGTTGTTGGTCATGCCATAAAAAAGAAAAAAATATGGTATACAGCAATGGAAGAAAATAATTTTGAATCCCCTTTAGGAAGCTTTATGCGGGCATATGGTATGCTTTCTATTCCTAAGGAGCACAGCAGTCTACGGAAATTCTATGAAAGGGTAGAAAAAATTCTTGAGAAAAAGGAATGGATTTTGTTTTTTCCTGAGGGCTCAGAATGGTGGTGCTATGAAAAGCCTAGACCCTATCAAATAGGAGCCTTTCATTTTGCCGCAAAGCATAGGGTGCCTATTTTACCTTTATTTATCACATTTAAAAAAACGAATCAATTTGACAATCAAAGCATAGAAAAAAGAGAATTTATTCTTCATATTCTGAGGCCTATTTATCCAAGACAGGGATATTCCTTAAATGAAAATAAGCAATATTTAAAGCAGGAAAATGAGCGAAGCGTTTGGGAATGCTATCATAGATTTTATTCTATAGACCAGGTAACGAAATAAAAGTTACCTTTTTTCTTTAAAAAGGAGGGAAAAAATGCTAAAATAAAAATAAGATGTGAGGTGAAAGTATGAGGGTTGCAATTATTGGTGGAGGTGCCTGTGGTTTACTTTTGGCAAATCTATTAGAGGAAGCAAAAGTGTCCTATGAACTTTTTGAAAAAAGTCTTATTGGAAGAAAAATTCTTGCGAGTGGAAATGGAAAAGCCAATATCGGAAATATCCATCTTGAACCAAATCAGTATAATCAGCCTTTGGGCTATGAGCTTGTTTCTAAATATAAGGATAAATTAAATGCCTTTTGGAAAAGGTGTGGATTGTATACTAAGCAGGATGAGGAGGGAAGAATTTATCCTTTGAGCGAATCCTCCTTAAGTGTGCTTCAATGTCTTTTAAGAAAAAATCTTCATATTGTAGAAAATTATCCCATCACAAGGATTACAAGAATGAATCAAAAATTTTATCTAAATGAGGTAAGAGGACCCTTTGATTATGTCGTTCTAGCTACAGGCTCCATTGCCTCCTTTCTTCCAAAAAAGCAACAAGGTTTTTATGATTTTTTAAACGGCTTAGATGTTCAAATGACACCTCTTGTACCTAGCTTGGTCGGCTTTAAATTGGTTGGCAATCTAAAAAGATTACAGGGAGTACGAATCAAATGTAATGCCAAGCTGATTCAAAAAAATACAATACTTTATCAGGAATCAGGCGAGGTAATTTTTAAAAATGATGGAATTTCTGGGATATGTGTTTTAAATTTATCTAGCTATTATGGACGATTCAAGGATAAGAGAGATTGTAGAATATCCTTGGATCTCCTTCCAGGTATGGAGGTCGAGGTCGAAAGTCATGAGGCTTTAACAGGCTTGCTTCATCCGAAGCTTTGTGATTATTTGAAGGATATTCCAATTCAGCAAATCAATTCACTTTTCCATGATTTTTCGTTTCCAATTGCAGGCTTGTATGATTTTGAATTTGCTCAGGTTGCCTCTGGGGGAATTGCATTAGAGGAAATCAATGATGATTTCAGCTTAAAAAAGAATCCTCATATTTACGTGGGTGGAGAGCTTTTGGATATAGATGGTGTATGTGGTGGCTATAATTTGATGTTTGCCTTCTGTAGTGCATTAAAAATAGGGGAAGAATTATGCAATATCAAATAGATTCCTTTCAGGTTTTAGCAAATAATAAAACACCTTTAAAAGAGCTGGTGGAGCAGCGATATCAGGTTCATCGCTTTGAGCTTAAGATATTGAAGCATTCCATTGATGCCAGAAAGAAAACAGAGGTGTATCACATATACCGATTGCTGCTGATTACCGATGAAAGACTTAAAGGGAAAAATGTAACGTTATATCATAGGGAAAGGATTAAGCTATCCTATCCCGTATGGAAGGAGGAGTATCCTCCTGTCATTGTGGGCTTTGGACCAGCAGGGATATTTGCTAGTCTTTATCTTGCTCGCTGTGGAGCAAGACCCATCATCCTTGAGCGTGGATCAAGGATAGAGGAGCGTGTTTTAAGTGTTGATTCCTTTTTTAAAAATAAGAAGCTTTCTTTAAAAAGCAATGTACAGTTTGGTGAGGGAGGGGCAGGAGCTTTTTCTGATGGAAAGCTCAATACCAATGTGAAAAGCCCCTACATTGATTTTATTCTAGAGGAATTATATAAGCATGGGGCGAAGGAGGATATCCTATATGAGCATATGCCCCATATTGGAACGGATGTTTTACGTAGGGTAGTAAAAAATATTCGGGAAGAAATTATAGCCTTGGGAGGCACCTTCTATTTTAATACAGCCTTTCAAACGATAAAGCAAGAGGCGGATTATGGACTTGCCATTACAGAGCATAGCTCCTTTAAAACAAGACATATTCTATTGGGAATTGGGCATTCTGCAAAGGATACAATTCGTCATTTATTTACGGATGCTCAGGTAAAAATGGAGCCAAAGGCCTTTTCTATGGGCGTGCGTGTTGAGCATTTGGCTAAAGACATCAATCAAGCTCAATATGGAAAATATGCTGCATATTTACCTCCAGCATATTATAAGCTCTCCCATCATACGGATGGAAGAGGAATCTATACCTTTTGTATGTGTCCTGGAGGATATGTGTTGCCTTCTCAGTCTGAGCCACATACGATTGTAATCAATGGAATGAGTAATCAAAGAAGAGAGGGGCTCAATTCCAATAGTGCCATTTTGGTGGATGTTAGACCCTCCGATTATGGTAAAAATGTACTAGACGGGTTAGACTATCAGGAAAAATATGAGCGTCTTGCTTATGAGGTGGGACAGGATTATCGAGCACCTGCCAATTTAATGAAGGAATTTATGGAAAATCAGGTTGCTTTAGAAATCCGAGGGATTCAAACCACCTATCCTCATGGTCTTATTTTTTGTGATTTTAAGAAATGTCTTCCTGATTTTGTTGTGGAAGGGATAAAAGAAGGAATAGAGGCTTTTGAACAGAAGATGAAGGGCTTTTATCATCCAGATGCTATTCTGATTGGAATTGAGTCTCGTAGCTCGTCTCCGGTTCGCATTATAAGAGATCAGGATAGAAAGGCAAGTATTCCCTTTCTTTATCCTATTGGGGAGGGGGCAGGCTATGCAGGAGGAATTACAAGTGCTGCATTAGACGGCTTAAAGACGGCGATGCTTCTTGCCAAAGAGGAAAAGAAAGAAGTATAAAAACATACGCTATTTTTATATTTTATGGTATAATATATTTATGAATTGTTCGTAGTTATATTAAACGAATCGAAGAAAACAATAAAAGGAGGCAATTATGAAGCCAAAGGTTTATTTTACAAAAAGAACAGATCCAGATGCTTTATTGATGCTTTATGAGGCTTTAGAGTATTCCTTACAGGGAACTGTTGCTGTAAAGCTTCATTCAGGGGAAAAGGGCAATCAAAATTATGTTCGCCCTGAATTTGTGAAGCCCCTTATCGAGCATGTACAGGGAACCGTTGTTGAATGTAATACAGCCTATGCTGGAGCAAGGAATACAACCGATAAGCATATTAAGCTTATGGAGGAGCATGGCTGGAGTAAATATTTCAGAGTGGATATTTTAGATGCCAAAGAGGATTTGGAATTGGAGGTTCCTCACGGTAAAGCAATCAAGAAAAACTTTGTAGGGGCTGATATAAAAAAATATGATTCTATGCTTGTACTATCTCATTTTAAGGGTCATCCTATGGGAGGCTTTGGAGGAGCAATTAAGCAGCTATCTATTGGCTGTGCGTCCTCTAGTGGTAAGGCATATATTCATACAGCTGGTGCAACAAAGGATCAATATAAGCTTTGGGATTATGTGGCTCCACAGGATCAATTTTTAGAAGCTATGGCAGAAGCTGCAAAAACTGTAGTTGATTTGTTTCAGGGAAATATCGTATATATCAATATGCTGGTTAATCTTTCTGTTGATTGTGATTGCTGTGCTGTTGCTGAGGATCCCTGCATGAAGGATATAGGTATGATGATTTCTCTTGATCCTTTAGCCATAGATCAAGCCTGTATTGATAGGATATATCAATCTAAGGATAGAGGAAGAGAGCATTTTATTGCTCGGGTTTCTAGGCAGAATGGTCTACATACATTAGAGGCAGCAGAAGAAGTTGGGCTGGGCTCTAGGGAATATGAGCTGATCTGCTTAGATTAGATTTGGGTCATACAAAATGAATGCTTTAATTGATATTTCTAAGGTTACCTTAGAAACCAAGCGATTATTTTTAAGAATCTTTCAAAAGGATGATGTAGAGGATTTCTATGAATATGCTAAGGTTCCTGGAGTAGGAGAGTCTGCAAGCTGGCCTCATCATGAATCCATTGAGGATTCTAAAAGAGTTTTAGAGAGTTTCATAAAAGAAAAAAGGACATTCGCTTTGGTAGATAAAAAAACGAATCGTGTGATTGGTTCGATAGGTATTGATTCCTATAAGGAAAGTCTCTTTCCTGAGCTTCAAAGCTTAATGGGAAGAGAATTAGGCTGTGTACTTTCTAAAGCATATTGGGGACAAGGACTAATGCCAGAAGCAATTAAACGCGTCATTGAATATCTATTTACAGAAGTAAAATTAGATTTTATTGTTTACAGCCACGCAAAGATAAACCTTCAAAGCCAAAGGGTTTGTGAAAAAAATGGGTTTCGGCTGATTCAGGAATTCTATGCGAAGTATTGGACGGGCCAAATGGTTTTATCCAAGCTGTATATATTATATTATGAGGAGTGGAAGAAAAATGAAGAACTTTAAAATTGCGTATTTGGGTGGAGGATCTAAGCAATGGGCTAGAACCTTTATGACAGATTTAGCTTTATCTGAGGGCTTATCTGGTGAAATTGGATTATATGATATTGATAAGGAGGCCGCTATAAGAAATCAAAAAATAGGGGAGCAAATCAATAAGAATCCAAAAACCCTAACGAAAATAGAATATGTGGTATATGATACCTTAGAGGAATGCTTACAGGATGCCAGCTTTGTTGTCATCTCCATTTTGCCTGGAACCTTTGAGGAGATGCGCAGTGATGTACATGCTCCTGAGGAATACGGGATTTATCAATCTGTTGGAGATACCGCTGGGCCAGGTGGTGTTTTACGTGCTATGAGAACAGTTCCAATTTATGAGGACTTTGCTAGAAAAATTAAGGAGGTCTGTCCAAAGGCATGGGTAATTAATTTTACAAATCCGATGAGTATTTGTGTAAAGACGCTTTATGATGTTTTTCCAGAAATTAAGGCCTTTGGCTGTTGTCATGAGGTGTTCCATGCTCAAGAATTCCTTTGTAAGGTATTAAAAGAGGAATGTGGCATTGAGGCAACAAGAAAGGATATTTATACTGATGCCTGTGGTGTAAATCATTTTACTTGGATAACAGAGGCAAAATACAAGGATATTGATCTATTAGGACTCCTTCCTAATTTTATGGATAAGTATTATGAGGAGGGATTTTCTGAAAATGAAGATCGATTCCGTTTTAAAACCGATTGCTTTGCCTATGGAAATAAGGTAAAAATGGATTTATTTAAACGCTATGGTGCCTTAGGAGCTGCTGGAGATCGTCATTTGGTTGAATTTGTGAATCCCAATTGGTATTTAGGTAGTCCTAAAATGGTACAGGATTGGAAATTTAATCTTACTACTGTTGATTTTAGAGTAAATCAGATGAAGGAACGAATTGCTGATTCTATTGCCCTTGCTGATGGAAAAAAGGCAATCGACCTAAAGCCATCCAAGGAAGAAGCAACTGATTTGATGAAGGCTATATTAGGGCATAAGGTCATTATTTCCAATGTAAATATGCCAAATCAAGGACAATGTCCACAATTACCTCTAGGCTCTATAGTGGAGACCAATTGTATTTTTGAAAACAATCAGGTTAAGCCAATTGTTTCTAGGCCTCTCCCTTTAGCTGTACTCCATTTGGTTGAAAAAGCAAATAATAATATTGATACGCTTTATGAGGGAATAAAAAATAGGGACTTAAATCAAATTTTTGCTTGCTTTATGAATCAAGCATTATGCTCCTCCTTAACATTAGAGGATGGTAAGACGCTATTTAAGAAAATGCTATATGCTACAAAAGCTTATCTGAAGGATGATTATCCATCCTTAGATGAATATTTAAAATAAAAAAAGAAGGGTGCGACCTAACATATTTTAGTCGCACCCTTTCATTTTTCTTAAAATACAATGGGTGAAATCAAGTTTTGCAGTAAAGCAACAACACTATATCCAGCAATACTTGAGTTTTCACTATAGATGGATAGGCTGGCTTCTATTTCGTGATTGCATCTAAAATTTACGGTTTGAATATCTCCTATAAAATTTGGTCTTGAAATGACAGTTATCTTGGTTTTCTTAACCCCAAGAGAAGCAAGAGCAGTAGCTACCCCTACATTAATTCCTGTAGGAAGGCTTTCTATTGCCTCCTCAGCACTTCCTTTAAAGGCAATGATTTCTTTTTCCTCCATTTCTGGCTTATATAAGCCATTTCCTCTTAAAGCCCCAACCCCTTTTACATTAACCAATTCTGCCTCATCCATATGCATTAACTTTGCAGTACGAATGGCTTCAAATCCAGCCATAGCTCCATTGGCTATATGAATTCGAACTCCATTTTTTATTGCTGCTTGCTTTGCCTCCTCTAAAAATTTTTCATTGGATAAAGCTCCTATGGAAAGAAGAATCATATTGGTTTTATGATGAAGTGTTTTTAGTATAATTTCTTTTGTAGCCTTAGGATTTGTAGCCTCAATAATATAATCTAAATTTAAATCCAATAATTCATCATAGGTATTGCAGGCTTTTATCTTTAATTTTTCTGCAAGTAATGCTCTATGCTCTTGGCCTCTTGAAAAGCAGCCTACGATTTCATATCCCTCAAGCTCTCCTCTTAAATAACAATCTGCAATTATGTGTGCTAAATAGCCACATCCAAATAAACCTAACTTTTTCATTAAAATACCTCCTGATATGGATATCTTTATATCATATTTTTTAAAATAATGCAAACTTGACTATTCTTTTTATTGTGTTACAATATAGTAAAAAGAAAGGGATAGGCTTATGTTTAAAAAAATGGTTATTATTGAACCAATCAATATGCTAGAAAATGAATTGAATCAACTTTATACTTATGCAGAACAGGTGATCGCTTATAAGGATATACCTAGTACGAATGAGGAAAAAATAAAAAGAATCGGGGATGCAGATAGTGTTTTATTAAGCTATACCTCCACTCTGGATGGGGAGGTATTAAAGGCATGCCCTCATTTAAAATATGTTGGAATGTGCTGTAGCCTATATTCAAAGGAATCGGCAAATGTGGACATTGAGGTGGCTGAAGCACTGGGGATTACAGTAAAGGGAATTCGAGATTATGGTGATGAGGGTGTTGGTGAATATGTTGCCTATGAATTAATTAACTTACTACAGGGATATCATGGCTTAAAATGGGATGATATGCCAAGAGAGCTTTCTAGCTTAAAATGTGGTATCGTGGGTTTAGGGACAAGTGGTACTTTAATCGCTGAAACATTAAAATTCTTTAAATGTAAGGTTTCTTACTATAGTAGAACAAGAAAATATGCGATAGAGGAAAAGGGGATTTCTTATATGCCTTTACATGATTTATTAAAATCATGTGATGCGATATTTTTAGCCTTAAATAAAAATGTCATTTTACTTCATGAAGAGGAATTTAATCTAATGACAGGAAGAAGAATTTTATTTAATACATCGATAGGCCCAGGGCATGATGTGGATGCTTTAAAAAAATGGGTAAAGGAGGATAAGCATTTTTTCTTCTGTGATACGATAAATGCTTTTGGAGATGATACCCTTTTTGACTATCCAAATTGTAAAACAATCAATCGTTCTGCTGGGGGAAAATCCAAGGAGGCCTATATTCGATTAGGGGAAAAGGTACTGGCGAATATTGATGCCTATTTCCATAGTTCTAAATAAGGAATAGGATGAGCAGACTGTTTGCCATTTTATTTATGGGGACAGTCTGTTTTGATATGGCTAGGCCTTTTTTGTAATTTTTTTCATAAAAACAAGAAAAATTCTTGACAATATTTTTATATTTGCTATAATTATCAATGCAAGTAAAAAAATGGACCCTTAGCTCAGTTGGTAGAGCAACTGACTCTTAATCAGTGGGTCTGGAGTTCGAGTCTCCAAGGGTCCACCATTTAAAAATATTCCCCTCTGTTGGGGCTTTATTTCATTTTGATGATAAAAATCAAGGATATTAGACGGAAGTATGCTGTGGAATTAGAGAACTATTGGCTGGTGAAAAATAGGTGAAGCGTATACTTTGGATCACTAATGGAGATAATACAAAAAAAGTGTATTCGTTTTGGCTCTGCGTTAAAGAGAAATGAGTGCTTGAAATGATTTTCATTTCTTGAACAAGGGTGGTAACACGTATGAGCGTCCTTTGATTTTGGATGCTTTTTTTATTTTTAAGGGGGTAATTTTATGGATTACAAGGACACATTATTTATGGGAAAAACCGAGTTTGAAATGCGTGGCAATTTAAATGTAAAGGAACCAGCAATTCAAAAAAAATGGCATGATATGGATTTGTACCAAAAGGTTTTAAAGAAGAATGCAGATAAAAAGGAATATACCTTGCATGATGGTCCTCCATATGCCAATGGAGATATTCATCTAGGTCATTCCTTAAATAAGATATTAAAGGATTTTGTTGTTCGTTATAAAAATATGAATGGATTTAAGTCTGTATATATTCCAGGCTGGGACACGCATGGTCTTCCGATTGAAAATCAGCTTCAAAAATCTGGGGTTAAGCGTAAGGAAATGAGTACGGCAGATTTTAGAAAGCTTTGTGAGGAATATGCATATAAACAGGTAGAGCGTCAAAAGGCAGGCTTTTTAAGATTGGGTGTTTTAGGAGATTATGAGCATCCCTATTTAACCTTACAGCATGATTATGAAAAGGATCAAATCCTAATCTTTGCCAAGATGGCTGAGCGAGGATTAATTTATAAGGGCTTAAAGCCAGTTTATTGGTCTCCATCAAGTGAGTCTGCACTGGCAGAGGCAGAAATAGAATATCAGGATAAAGAGGATTTTTCTATTTACTTTAAGCTTCCTATAGTAGGAAATAAGGAGCTAGAGGGAGCAGCCTTTTTGGTTTGGACAACTACACCTTGGACACTTCCTGCCAATTTAGCGGTTTGTGCAGGACCTACGATAGATTATGTTTTAGCTAAAACGGATAAGGGAAGCTTTATTTTTGGATTGGAGCTTTTAGATAAGCTAAAGGAACTTTTAGAACTTGGCTCTGTAGAGGTGCTAAAGCAATTTAAGGGAACAGATTTAGAGGGATTAACCTATAAGCATCCTCTATATGAACGGGTATCTCCATGTATATTAGGAGATTATGTATCTACAACCGATGGTACAGGCTTAGTTCATATAGCTCCTGGCCATGGTGAGGATGACTATATGGTTGGAAAGGCTTATGGCCTTGACATTCTATGTCCAGTAGATTACCGTGGATTTATGACAAAGGAATCAGGAAAATATGAGGGCTTATTCTATGCAGATTGTAATACACAGGTAATGGAGGATATGGATGCTTGTGGATGTCTAATGAAAACTGTAAAAATATGCCACAGCTATCCTCATGATTGGCGTACGCATAAGCCAGTTATTTTTAGAGCAACTCCACAATGGTTTGCCTCAATTGATCCAATTAAGGAGGACATCCTAAAGGCTATATCCGATGCAGAATGGAATCCAAAATGGGGAGATCTTCGTATTTCAAATATGATTAAGGATCGTCATGATTGGTGTATTTCAAGACAAAGAGCCTGGGGTGTTCCAATTCCTATTTTCTATGCTGAAAATGGGGAGCCTATCCTAGATCAAAAGGTTTTTGCTCATGTGGCTGATTTATTTGGAGAATATGGCTCTAATATTTGGTTCATGAAGGAAGCAAAGGAATTATTGCCTGAAGGATATTCGCATCCAGACAGCCCTAATGGAATTTTTACAAAGGAAAAGGATATTATGGATGTTTGGTTTGATAGTGGCTCTTCCTATATGCTTTTAAAAAGAAGAGGCTTATCCTATCCAGCAGATTTATATTTAGAGGGCTCAGATCAATACCGTGGGTGGTTTAATGCCTCTGTGATTACAGGTGTTGCAACAACAGGAATGGCTCCATTTAAAACGGTTGTATCTCACGGCTTTACTTTAGATGGTACAGGGGTAAAGATGTCTAAATCCTTAGGAAATACGGTAGATCCAATTAAAACCTGTAATGAATATGGAGCAGATATTTTAAGATTATGGGTTGCATCCATTGAATATCGTGCAGATATGCCTCTTTCTAAGGATATCCTAAAGCAGGTATCTGAATCCTATCGAAAGATAAGAAATACACTTCGCTTTTTGATGGCAAATACCTCTGATTTTCATCCTAAGGATGCACTTTCCTATGAGAATTTAACGAAGGTTGATCAATATATGCATATTAAGCTTCAAAGATTTATTCAGGAAATTAAAAAGCATTATGATCATTTTGACTTTGGTGAGGTTTATCGTACAACCAACAGCTATATTGCGAATACACTATCTGCCTTCTATTTGGATTTTACAAAGGATATTTTGTATATTGAGTCTCCAACAAGTCAGAAAAGATTATCCTGTCAAACGGTTTTCTATGAGATATTAAATGCTTTAATGAAGCTTTTGGCGCCAATTTTACCTCATACTATGAGTGAAGCCTATGATTTACTTCCTTATAAGGAAGCAGAGGATATTTATTTAACAGATATGCCAGTGGCAGAAAAAATAGATGAACAGCTAGAGTCATCCTTTGATGAATTTATGAAGTATCGGGATGAGATATTAAAGGCTTTAGAGGAGGCTCGTGCTTCTAAGGTGATTGGGAAGAGCTTTACTGCAAAGCTGACGCTAACCTTAGATAAAAAAGCTAAGGCACTTGTAGAAGAGCTACACTCTGATTTAGCCCAAATCCTAATCGTATCTCAGCTAGAGCTTAAGGATGGAGATGCCTTTCAGGTTGTAGTAGAAAAGGCAGAGGGCTCTACCTGTGAACGCTGCTGGATGATTGTTCCTAAAATTAATGAAAACGGACTATGTCCAAGATGTCAAATGATTGTTCAACAAAAATAAGGGAAATTGCCTACAATAGCTAGGCATTTTCTTTTGTATAGTACATTCGAATTAAAGAATTTTATGAATGAAAATCCTTTTGTTCTTTTTTTTGACAATTCATTATAAAAATGGTAAAATATTGTAAATAGATATGGTGGTGAAGTGCATGTTATTTAAATTCTATTATTTGAAGGAGGGTACTCGTGTCTTTGATCGAACGGACCTGTTGACCTATTTTCAAGCAAATCCAAATATAACTCTAGAAAGAAATGGCGAAAATAGAAATTACACCTACCATCACCCGATTTTAGATTTTGATGCACACTTCATTATATCCAATAAAAGCTCCATTCCCCACCTAGAGCGTTTGAATCCAAAATATTATGATGTGAATTTTAGAGTTGAATTTGATATAAAGCTCCCCACCTATTGTGTTGAATTGATTTTAGATATTGCAGATGAAATTGCTAAAATGTTTAAATTTTCAGTTTATAATGAATCCTATGAGGATGTTGTAACCTTCCGAAAGAATACGTTAGCTAAGACCTTTGATATTTGGAAAAATGCTTATAAGAATAAAAATGAGGAAGAAATCGCAAGCTATAGTAGGATAGATTCAGCTTTACTATCCCAAATTTATAATTATATTTTAAGAAAACCGAAACTAGAAGTTTTATTAGATAGAAATAAGGTTCAGATTTCTGATTATTTTTTTATGCGAACAGACAAATCTAGGACAGCCTTTGTTTGTATGTCATGGGATGGAGAAAATCCGTTTATTATTCCACCTGGAATTGACATACTCTATTTTAAGGATTCCAAATATCCAAAATATGTAGCTATGCAGGAATTAACGGCTAAGGCAGATAAATTGCTGAAGATTCTTGATGGATATGGAAATATTAAAATGGTTGATTCAAAATCCATTGGAAAGCTAAGAAAGATTATTATAAAATCGAAATTTGCACCTCTAACGGTGGAATTAAAAGAAATTAAGCTAAAAAATATTTTAGATATATAAAAAAGAAAGGAAGAGAATAATGGAAAAATCAAAGTATATTGACCATACGATTTTAAAGGCAACAGCAACCTACGATGATATTTTAAAGCTTTGTAATGAAGCAAATGAATATCAATTTGCCTCAGTGTGTGTCAATCCAAGTAATGTAGGTCTTGCTCACAAATTGCTTACAGATACAGGTGTATTAACCTGTACAGTTGTAGGCTTTCCACTTGGGGCAACACCAAGTGAGGTAAAGGCCTATGAAACAACAAAGGCTATCGCTGATGGTGCAGATGAAATTGATATGGTCATCAATATTGGTATGGCTAAGGCCCATAATTGGGACTATGTCTATGAAGATATACGGGCTGTAGTAGAGGCTGCACAGGGTGTGCTTGTTAAGGTTATTATAGAGTGCTGCTATTTAACCGATGAGGAAAAGGTAGAGGCATGTAAGGCTTCTATGAGAGCTAAGGCTGATTTTGTTAAAACATCTACTGGCTTTGGTACAGGTGGTGCAACCGTAGAGGATGTACGCTTAATGAAGCAAACGGTAGGAACAGCATGTAAGGTTAAGGCTGCTGGAGGTATCCGTGATAGAAAGACCTTTGAAGAAATGATTGCAGCAGGTGCAGATCGTATTGGCTGTAGCTGTGGAACAAAAATAATGGAGGAATATAAGAATGAGTAAAATCCCAACCCCTCATATTGCTTGTGATGATGAGGCAAAAATTGCAAAAACGGTATTAATGCCTGGAGATCCTCTTCGTGCTAAGTTTATTGCAGACACATTTTTAACTGATGTAACCTGCTTTACTACAACTCGAAATATGTTTGGCTATACGGGTAAATATAACGGAAAAAGAATATCTGTAATGGGCTCAGGTATGGGAATGCCATCCATTGGTATTTATTCCTATGAGCTTTACAGCTTTTATGGAGTAGAAAATATTATTCGTATTGGGTCTGCTGGCTCCTATGATGCAGATTTAGCAGTATATGATACAGTTTTAGTAACAGAGGCATATTCTGAATCTACCTTTGCTAAAACTGCCTTTGGTATGCGTGGAAAATCCTTGAAGAGCTCTAATGCTTTAAATAATCGTTTGAGAAAGGCTGCTCAAAAGCTCAATATTCCTTTAAAGGAAGGAAAAGTTCATTCAAGTGATGTATTCTATTCTACAGATTCCAATCGTTGGAAAAATGTTCATGATACCTATGGCTGTAAATGTGTTGAAATGGAGAGCTTTGCCTTATTTGCTAATGCTAAGGCTACAGGAAAAAAGGCAGCATGCTTACTAACCATTTCTGATTCTTTTATAAGTCATGAGGTAACCTCAGCAGAGGAACGTCAGAAAAATTTTAAGGATATGATGCGAATTGCATTAGAATTGGCTGGAAAGTAGGATTTTGCAGAACAATCCAATGAAGTCATTGGTAAGATTCAAGTCCTTTTGAAGGTATACATGCGTAATTGTTCGTCTAGAAAATAGGTTCTGTAAGACAATTACGCTTTTTTTATATTTTAAATGCTATATAAGAAAAATGAATTTTTCAGGTATTTCTAGTGAAAAATATAAAGAGGAGGAATGGATATGGATATTTGGATAGAACAAACAAAATTTCATCAAATTGCATTAAAAAAAATACGGATTTCTCCCTTGAATCCTAAGGAATGTACGATAAGAAATTTTTTATGCTATTATCAGGAGCTGGCTTGTAGGGAGTATCCAAATGAGGCCAAAATGGAAAAGGCTCTTTTAAATTTATATGACGCAAAGTTCAGTGTGTTTTTATCCAACTATGGCTCTTATAGTCTTTTGGTATATAGCTTGACAGCCCCAGATCCTCACTATATTTATGATGAATGCTATACGATAGAAATTCTAGAACAAGCCTTTGAAAGCTTCTGTATTCCCAAAATGAATCAGGCTAGTGCTGACAAGGCTTTATTTGAACGGGCATATGAAATTTATGAAAGTGATTTATTTGCATTCAAGGAAAATACAGCAGAGGTAGCCTATCAAAATATGATATCCCTTTATTTTAAGGGAACCCCAAGAGATTATGAATCTTTGGGAAATCTTAAGGAGCTAAAAAAAATTACACCAAAGCATTTATGGGAGTACTATCAGAAGGTAATCAAGGAAGAAGCTATATCCATTGGAACAGGAAATAAGCCCTCCTATGAGCATTTGCCTGTAACACTACAGCCTAAAAAGGACTACTTTTTTCGCAAAAGAAATCCTAAGCTATCTCCGCTGATTCAAAAGCCCTATGCTTCGGAGCAATGCTATTTGTATATGGTTTATGATTTGCAGCTCTTTGCTGATGATCCCTTGTATTATGCAGGTTGTGTATTCAATCAACTTATGGGTGGAGGGGCTTCCTCTTATCTTTTTCGAATTCTCCGTGAGGAGCTTGGTCTGTGCTATTCCATTCACTCAAGCTATTATAGTACGATGGGAATTCTTCTTATCTCAGCAGTACTTGATGAAAAAAATGTACAGGAGGGAATCCAAAGCATAGAAAATATCATAGAACACGTAAATCCCACAGTCGAGGATTTAGAAGCAGCTAAAGCCTATACGATTGGTTTGATTCAAACAGGAGAGGATGCCATTGATACAAAAATATGGAACTATCTAAAGGATACCTATTTTTTAGACACTCCTAAATCTACTGAGAAAATAGAAAGCTTTACTTTGGTTCGCTTAGCAGATGTTAAAAAAGTACTTCAAAAGCTGAAAAAGTCCTTTGTTTATATTCTGGGAGGAGCACATGAAAGATAAATATTATGATTATATAACAAAAACGGGATTGAAAATATGCTATATTGAAAAGCCCAATTTTTTAACGAGCTATGTTGGAATTGGTACGCTTTATGGTAGCCGAGATGTTGAATTTTATCATCAAGATCAAAAAATATTGTCGAAAAAGGGAATGGCTCATTTCATTGAGCATAAGCTTTTTTCAATGCCTGAGGGAGATGCCTTTGCTGAATTTTCTTCCTTAAATGCTTCTGCAAATGCTTATACAGATATTGAAAAAACAATATACTATTTTACAACGACTAAAGATATCTTTGCCCCATTAGAGCTTTTATTAAGGATGTATTTTACGCCACATTTTATAGAAGAGGAGGTAGAAAGAGAAAAAAGCATTATTGCCTCTGAAATAAAAATGCACAACGATGATCCTCAATCAAGATTTTTCCATAAAACGTTAGAAGCACTCTATCCTAATGCTCCTATTGCTGGAGAGGCTACAGGCTCTTTAAAAAGTATTCAAGCGATCAAGGCTGAGGATTTATCCTTGGCATATGAAGCCTTTTATACTACAGATAATTCATTTCTTACGATTGTATCTAATGAATCTAAGGATAAAGTTTTTTCCTTTATTGAAGCCGTTTTAGATACAGTAGCTGTATATCGTGGACTTCCAAAAAGAAAAACCTATTCCTTTAAAGCTACCCCTCCTAAGGAAGTTATTTATGAAGCAAAGGTTGAACAAACTACAGCCACACTATCCATTCGCTTTTTTGCAAGCTATGAGGATAAATCCATCTGTCGCTATATTATGGGAATCCTAGATAGCTTATTTTCTCCAATGTCTCGATATTATAAAAAATTGCATAAGAAAAAGCTATTTTTTGCAGATATAGAATATTCTGTTACCTCATTATCTGACACATGCTATTGTCTAATTACTACAAATTCAAATGTTCCCTTTGATTTTTTAACTGAAATTGAATCCAAGCTAAGGAATTTAGGAAAGAAGGATTTGGATAGAGAAATTACAGAATTATATATCAAATATATTCGATCAAGACAGCTTGTATTAGAAGATGATATTGAGACCTTAGGAGAAGAAGCCTTGATTTTAGCTCTTGAAAAGTCATCCTATAAGCTAATAGAGGAGGAAGCTAAGCTTACACCCGAAAGCTTTACTACATATATCCCCTATTTTCATAAGGCAGTCTATGGGAAAGCCATTTGTAAAAAAAGTAAAAAATCAATCTAAAAATGATGAATTTTATTATAGATGAAATAAAAAAGAAACCAGTATTGAAAAAAGGTTTCTTTTTTTGTTGATTTCTATAAAATACTGTAAGCTTCCTTCCTTTGAATCGAAATTAGAAATTATGTGAAAATGATTTTTTTTGATATAGTACCCTAGTGAAAGGAGGACTCATTTTTTTAGCAAAAAAATCAAAAGGAAAAGGAGGAACCCCATGTATAATTACTTTATGCTGCTAGGTAGGCTAGTAAATGATCCTGAAATCAAGGAATTGGCCGAAGGGAAGCGAGTGATGAATATAAGGCTTGCGGTAAGTAGAAGCTATCAAAATACAAAGGGAGAATATGATACGGATTTCTTTACTATTGTATTTTGGGACTTTTTAGCTGATTATGCAGCAGATAACCTGAAAAAAGGACAACCTGTATTAATTAAGGGAAGAATGCAAAATTCGAATGAGAAGCTTGCAAATGGTTATCAATTGACATATCCATCTCTTATTGGTGAACGTATTATGTTTTTCAATCATGCGAATTAAAATGATAATATAACCACATTTTGTTAAAAAAGAGCTGCTTTACTGGGGTATTTCCTGGGAAGGCTCTTTTTTATTTTTTTGAAAAAACTTCTCTAATGGCTTTATGGCTTCATTGTTTGTAAAATAAGAATTCAAGGCATCGCATGCGCGTCTAGATTCTTTTAATATCACTTGATAGAGCTCATCCATAGTATAAGCCACAGTTTGATCATGTAAAGCAAATTCTTTTTTGGTTAGATTTAAAACAGTAGTATCTAACCGCTTTGGATAAAGATAGGTCCTTGCTCTTTTTTTGGATTTTCGCAAATTGAAAAAAAGGTCATATATAAAATAGATAGGCTTTTTCATTCCAGTTGTACTTCTAGCCAAATGATCAAAATAGAATCTTGCAGAGCGATAGCATTCAAGATAGTAGTTTTTTGTACAAAAAAAACCAAATT
Source organism: uncultured Anaeroplasmataceae bacterium (assembly GCA_949840955.1). Lineage (GTDB taxonomy): Bacteria > Bacillota_I > Bacilli_A > Acholeplasmatales > Anaeroplasmataceae > Pelethenecus. The sequence continues at coordinate 119,404 of CATKXV010000006.1, forward strand.
GTCTTTTTATGGCCTTTTCTAATAGATTAATATCAGATAGATTTAATTCAAAAGAATCAAAAAAATAATCTGCAACATTTGTTTTGTGCAATTTGATCTTTTCATTTTTATTAAAAAAATAGGTTTCAAGCATATGATCTATATAGGCTTTCCTTTTTCTTTTTTCTACAAAAGCTTGGACATAGTCTGTCATATGCTCTTCTACAACATAGGAAATAAGCAAATAATAACAAAATAGCTGTTCCTCTATAGAGGCATGCATATAGGCTGTATGTAGAGCCTCTTTTAAAAAGCATTCAAAATGATGGGTGATCTTTGTATTAATTTGATAAGGATTTTTTTTGAAGGGAGAACGAATTTTATAATATTGGTCGATATCCCAAAACATAGCATATTTAAAAAGCACCTGATTGGAAAGGTTTTGCATGTAAGTCATATTTGAATTGATGAAGCGTATGGAATCCTTTATCGCATAATATCGTATAAATGTATAACTCATCATATCACCACCTATACATATTGTACCATACGTTTCCTTCGCTTTAAATAAATTTTTTTAAAGAATTGCTGATAAAGGAAAACCAATTCGAAAAATAAAAACATTTTCTTCTTTGTGTTAACAAATTCTTTATTTTATGTTATGATTAAATTAAGAAAAATGAGGTGGAATTATGTTGAAGCTAACAAAAGCAGATATGGCAACGATTGAACGTCAATTATATAATAAAGGTAGAGATATTGACGTGGCAATTTATAATGCATTATTTGATCCCATGTATAAAGAATTTATTCCGGATTCTTTAATGCTGTATATGACAAAAGAGGGTGGTATGGGAAATGCCTTAGAGATTGATAATTATAATCCAAATGCAAGTGTGTATCAAACCTATGAAGCCTTACGTATATTCTATGATTTGAGCTTTACCGGAAATGAAGAAAACGAGCTATATCAGCACATGATGAATAAAATGTGTAATTATTTATATAATCGCTGTCCGATGACCAAGGGACTATGGAATCCTTTGGTGAAAACAAATGATGACTATGCCCATAGTAATGAGTATTCCTATTTAGAGGATCCCTATCCCATTTGGGGTGTTCATCCTACAGCTGCGATAGTGGGCTATATATTGGTTTTAGCTCCTCAAAATAAGGCTTACTATAAAAAAGCGGAAAAACAGCTTTCTAGACTTATTGCCTACTTTGATGAGAAGGAGCAATGGAATTCCTATGATTTTATTAGTGCAAATGCACTATTGGGGTGTCTAAAGAAAGGGAATATCTATAAGGAAGAAGTCATTTTGTTGGAAAAGAAAATTCTAGCAGAAGCACTGAGGCATTTAGAGGATGAATCATTCGAATTTGCTGCTTATTTAAGTCATGCTTTCGTTAATGCGCAGCTACAAGAAAAAATTGATAAGGATTTAGATAAGCTTATCTTAAGCAGAAAATCTCATGGTCTATGGGAAAATCCCAAGGGCTGGGGAACCAATCGCTATGCTGAGGCAGATAGTGCAGCTCTAAAGTGGTTGGGAGCACAAACGGTAAAAAATTTGAGCTTGTTAAAGCAGTATGGGAGAATTGAAGAATGAAGCTGATTTTATATTTTGGCCAAACAGGAACAACGAAAAAGGCTGCTGAAATGCTACAGAAGCAGCTGCCAGATTCTCTTATTTTTGATGGAACTAAGAAGCTTAAGGATTACTCCAGCATAGATACAATTATTCTAGGGAGCCATATTCATATGGGAAAGCTTCATAAAGGGTTTAAAAAGAAAATGAAGAAGCTAGCTAAGAAAAAGCTAAATGTAAGGTATCATGCTTTCATTGTATCAGCTAATGCAAATGAAAAGGGAAAATATATGAATCTTGCAAGAGAAATCTTGCCTGAGGATGCTTATATTGGCTACTTTGGAGGGGAATTAGATCCAGCTAGAGCTAAGGGCATAACGAAAATGGTTATACAAGAGTGTATTCGCCGATTACAAGATCAGAATATATCCTTGCCACAGCTAGATGAACTTGCGATAGAGGATTTTGTTGAGCATATTTGATTTAGGGTATTGGATACCCTTTTTTCTTTTTTTATGAAAAATCCTTTATTTATGGGAATACTTATATGAATACCAAAAAAGGAGAAGGAACAAATGAACAGAAAAAAAGAATGGATTATAGGAATTCTTTTTATTATCCTCGGAATAAGCTTCAATGCATTTTTTTATCTTAAGGATAATAAAAAGGAGGAATCTATAGATGAACCAAGAGAACTTAGAAGCCCAATTCGTATAAAAATAGATGGGGAAATCGCAAGAAATTTAGAAATGATTTATGTTAAGCCCTTAACCTATGGAGCTTTATTTTTAAGAATAGAATATGCTCTTAATGAATTTTCTGATATTTCTTCATTTCCACTGGAGCAGTCCATCGATTGTAGCCTGACGATAACGATTCCTACAAAGGATTTGAATAATCATTATACACCTACTTCGAAGATATATATTCCTACGGCCACCTTAGAGGAATTGATGAGCCTTCCTCAAATAGGTGAAAAAAGAGGAAAAAAGATTATGGATTATTTAGATAAGAATGGTTCTATTGATTCATGGGAAACATTTTTTAAGATCGCGAGTATTCCCGAGCATGCTCAAGCACAGATTATGCAACAAGCCATTTTGTAATGATTGCCATTTTTTCCTTCTTTCCGTTCTTTTATTGCTCCTTAGTATTCGGTATCCAGTTTTTTATTTATTTCTTGGCCTCTATTTATTTTTCATTTTCAAAAAAACAAAATATTTCCTTCCCATGCTCCTAATTTTGAGTACCATTTCTTTTTCTTATATGTATAGGGAAGCTCAAATGAAAGAGGTACAGCCAGGAACCTATGAAGGAATCTATGAGGTTGTTGAGGTAGATGAGCAGTATTTGGTTTTGAAAAAGGATACGAAATATAGAGTTTATAGGGATTCAATAGAGGTAAAGCCTGGTGATATCATTCAGGCAACAGTAAAGGTTTCCTCCTTTTCCAAAGCCTCATATTTAGGAGATTTTGATTCCAGGAGCTATTATAGATCCAAAGGGATAACCAATAAAGGAAAAATTCTAGAATATGAAAAAGTAGATGTAAAATGGAGTGTGGCAAGGGCTAAAGCATTTGCTATAGAGTATTACGAAAAACGTTTGGGAGAAAAAAGTTTAGCCTATATAAAAGCTTTGTTTTTTGGGATAAATGATTTAGATTCTGAAATGAAGGAGGTATATTCTTCGTTATATATTACTCATCTTTTAGCGATTAGTGGTCTGCATATTCAATTTTTCTATCGGATACTGCTCCTATTCTTTCAAAAATGCTTTAAAATAAGAGGAGAAGGGCTAGCCTTAGGCAGTATAGGAATTTATGTGCTTTTTATTGGCTATCCTGTAGCCTGTTTAAGGGCATTTCTGTTTTTACTATTCAAGCATTGGAATCAAAAGGGGAAAATCCAATATACAGAATTTGATATTCTTTCTATAACCTATATTGGTATGGTTTTCTTTTTTCCCTTAAAGGCTTTTCAGGTTGGCTTTATATTAAGCTTTTTAATTAGCTTTATTTTAATTTTTATGAAAGACTTTCAGAATTCGAAAATTAGATGGAAGCGGGCTATATTTTCTTCCTATCTTTGTATTTTTTCTATTTTACCCTTCCTAATCAATCAAACTCATAGCCTATCCATTGCTGGAATTCTCCTATCCTTTGTTTTAGGCTATGTCCTTGGCAAAATTGTATTACCCCTTATCCTTGGAATGCTCCTTGCTCCAGCAAGCTTTTATGAATCTATTTTTTTCTTAGTAGATGATATCCTGCAAAAGGCGAGTGCATATACGTTTCCCATACGTATTCCCCATTTAAATTTATTTTGGATTGCGATTTATTATATTCTTTTTGCTTATACGCTTTTTGGCTATGCCAAGAAAAGCAATAAATATCCATTTTTTTATTTTATATTTTATTTTTGCGTGATACTTTCCTTAAGATTTACAAACATCTTTTATAAGGTGACATTTATTGATGTTGGACAGGGGGATTCCATTTTGATTGAGCTTCCCTTTGATAAAGGAAATATACTTGTGGATTCCTATAATAATTTGGATTATTTGAAATGTATTGGGATACGTCGCTTGGACTATGTAATCTTAACTCATTTTGATAAGGATCATATGGATACGGCATCTGAAGTCATAACACAATTTCATGTTAAGGAATTGATTTATTCTAAATATGAAGATGCTCAAAAAATTGGGACCATTCAGGTAAAGAAAAGAGGAGTAGGACAAGGAGACTCTATATTTTTAGCAGGGCATGAATTTCATATCCTTGGACCCATTAAGGCGTATGAGGATTCCAATTCTAATTCTGTTGTTTTATTTTTTCATTTGAATCAATATCGATTTTTATTTACAGGAGATATGACAAGCAAAGAAGAACAAGATATCATAAAGCAATATGGCGAAAAACTAAAATGTGATGTTTTAAAGGTGGGGCATCATGGATCAAGCACATCCTCCTCAGAGGAATTTATCAACCAATGTATGCCAAAGTATTCCATTATATCTGTAGGAGAAAATAATGTCTACCATCTACCTGATTATGAAATTATAAATCGATTAGAGAAAAAATCAAAGATTTATATGACTAAGGATTCAGGTAATATTGAAATAAGAATAAGGGATTCTATGAAAATATCGACGTATCGATGATTTTTTAAACAGTTTTTGAAAAAAATAAAAAAATTAAAAAAAGTTCTTGATTTCTTTTCTTCTCTGAGGTATAATGAAAAAGCACTATGTAATTAGAGTGTAAAAATTAGTCTTTGAAAACTATATATGACGAAAAAAAGTACGACGAATAAACGAAAAAAGAAGAAGCCAGTTCATTTAAGATAGAAATGAATTGAGACAGAATACAAACAAACAATGGAGAGTTTGATCCT
>CATKXV010000007.1 GCA_949840955.1 uncultured Anaeroplasmataceae bacterium
AGGTATATTCCGTTCGACTTGCATGTATTAGGCACGCCGCCAGCGTTAATCCTGAGCCAGGATCAAACTCTCCATTGTTTGTTTGTATTCTGTCTCAATTCATTTCTATCTTAAATGAACTGGCTTCCTTCTTTTTTCGTTTATTCGTCGTACTTTTTTTCGTCATATATAGTTTTCAAAGACTAAATGCACATCCAAAGAATATGCTTAATCATTATATAATTAATCAATTTTGTTGTCAAGAATTATTTTCCTCAAATTGATTAATTAAAAAAATGGTGGTTGGGGACGGTTTCGAACCGCCGAACCCTAAGGAGCAGATTTACAGTCTGCCGCGTTTAGCCTCTTCGCTACCCAACCATGTATAAGATTAAGCCCTTATCGCATAAGTGCTTTTTCATTATACCTCACAAAAGAAAAGAAATCAAGAACTTTTTTTAATTTTTTTATATTTTATTTTTATTAAAAATACGGATGATATGCATCCGTGTTTTAAAAGAAATTTTGTTTGAATTTGTTTGAAATACTTCCCTTTAATTCATTTATGTCCTGATTCAATTTTGTTTGTATTTTTCCTTCAATAAGGATGTATTCTTGGACATAGACTTCCTTATAAAGATCCGCCTTGGCATCCATGAATTTTTTTTGATATTCTTTCAAATTGGGATGATACTTCCCATATGCCTTAGCCTCTATATATTTTGCCTCAGCTGTTTTAAAGGCTATAATCTTTTTCCCAAGCGTTTTTTTTATGATTTCCTTCAATTCAAGTAGCCTTTGGAAATCCGAACTATTTATAATTTTGTATGCATAGGAATCTGCCATTTGGTATATATCCATAGATTACTTCCTGCCATTGAGTCCTTTGACTCAATATCCTTTCCATTAAAATTAGGAGATTAAACTAGATAAAGAATAAAACAACTGAAATTTATTTTTTAAATTTTCCAATTTATCTGTCGGTCTTATTTTTAAGCTAGTTTGAGCTTCTTTTAAAAAGTCTTTAAAATAGCTCGGCTCATAATATAATATTTTATACCATTTTGGATGGTATCGCAAGTACATAAGCAAATCCAAATGCTCATAAAGATAGCTCATATAATCCATTAATACCACTCATCAAATCTTTTATCAAACAAGGGATCCCCTGTAGATTTCTTTGCTAATGCCGACCCAGCTGCTGCTCCACCTATGCCTCCAAATAGCTCTAATACCTTTTGGATGCTCGTCACAGTTTTCGTCACCTGATCTGGATCAATCTTTTTTACATACCCCACTACAGTTTTAATTAAATCCTCGGTAGAGGAGGAGCCTTTTGACTCTTTTTTCACAGCAGCTTTTTCCTCTTCTTCCTTTTTCTCTTCAGGAAAAGCAGATTCACCTAATATGCAATAATCCTCAAATAATTCCTGCCAGGTTTTTTGTTTACTTTGTACCATACCTTTTAATAAAGGATGCCTTTTTACAAATTCTTTAAATTCATCAAGCTTTGCACTCATAGTCAACACCCTACCTTATTTTATGCACAATTTATAGGTTTGTTTAAAAAAAATTAAAGAAATATAATAAATTCCAAAAAGTAATAAGGAATATAATATCACACTATAATAGATTGGATAACTCTTTAAAAGAAAGCAAACTCGAAATATAACAACAAAAATAACACTAACCCCCGTCGATAAAACCGCAAGCAAAATATCCTTTAGATTTTTAAGAAACAGGCAGATTCCCTCTCTATGCAAAACATAATATGCAGCTAAAATACAAATGCTTATAGCTATTAGTGTAGCATATATGGCTCCAACATATCCAAGCCGAGGAACCAAAATATAATTTAACGCATATTTTGCTCCTGCACTTATAATAGTAGCAAGAATAATATAATGTGCCTTAGGTAACCCAATCGATATTCCGATTAAAACCTTATAAAGTCCAAAAAATAAGATAAAGCTTGTTACATCATAAAGAATAGCACCCCCATTTTCTTGTTTATAAAACAAACCATAAATATCTTTAGAAAAATATCGCATTAGAATCATAAAGGGGATTAGAATAAATATGATAAGACTAGAGCAGCGTTCTGCTATTGCCTTAGCTTCATCAATTCTATCCTCTTGAAACATATAATTGATTTTCGGATTCAACACCCCTCCTAAGGCTTGAGCAATAACGATAGGAAAAAAGATTAGGCGTATTGTTTCAAACATATAAGCCGTATAATAGCCTTCCTTTGGATATAAAACCGGAAGGCTTACTGAATCTATGAATTGATATATCGTAAAAAACATGGTAGCTATTCCAAACGGTATACTTGTTTTTAAGAGGGTTGGTATAGAAGCAAATTTTGTGTTCTTTTTTAAGTAATAAGGAAATACATACCTAAGTAAAAGCAAAAAGCTTACGAGGTATCCTACCAAATAAATAATAAAAACACTGAAAACCAACTGGGTATCATAAATGAACCTAGCTAATACAATGTATAAAATAAGCTTTACTACATTTTCTAAAACAATGGATATACAGGAGGGGTACATTATAAAATGTCCCTGTAAAAAGCCCTTATAAAAATGAATTAATGGTAAAACAAATAGAGATAAGGAGGCCATAAATAAATTGGTTCTTACCGTTGTAAAGGTTTCCTCATTAAATCCCTCAAATAAGGATATCTTTAAAATTTGCCTACTAAAAAACAGCATAAAAAGAAAAAAAAGAATCCCAGCAAAGATACAATATATGGTTCCTCTTCTAAGTAAATAATTTACTTTTTCCTCATCATTTTGTCCTAAAAGCTTAGCAACAAGCTTGGAGGTTCCAGGAATCAAACCAAAGCAGGCTAAATCAGCAAATAAGGAAAAGGGAACATAAGCATAGGCATATAAAGACATTGTGTCTTTCCCTAAATCGTTCGCAAATCGAAATAAAAAAACCAAGGATAGTATTTTAGCACCAACCTGCCCCAACCCCAGTATTAAAGCCTGTAACAACGTCTTATCCTTCATATGCCTCACCTTTTATTTAGTATTTTCATAAATTGCTGTTCTCATTCATAAAATAAAACAGGTGAGAAAATGTTTAAAAATAAAAATAACCAACCCAATTATGAATATTATGAAAATATGCAATTGAATCGAATTTATTATGAGCTGGAGGATTTAAATCGAAAGATAAGAAATCTAAACAATCGGTTAAGAAGAATAGAGGGCTTTTTGGGATTATCCGTAGATGATGAAAATAAATAGGCAAAATTCACAAGCACTTTTTGCCCTATAATCATACTTTAATGTAGGAGGTGAATATCAATGTACTATTCAATGCCTACATACGGATATGGCTGTGGCTGTATGACTCCTCAAAACAACTGTGGTTCTAGAGGTCGTGGTGGTTATTCATACGCTTTAATCCTTGTTTTATTTATTCTTCTTGTTATTATCGGTGCAGCTAGATGGTAGAAATTTTATTTAAGGTATGATATAATACTCTAGGTGATTATAATGTACTTGAATAAAGATATAGTAAAAGAGGGAAATCAAATTCTAAGAAAAGAATCAGCAAAGGTTAGCTTACCCCTATCCAATGCTGATTTCAATTGCTTAAAAGGATTATATGAATATGTTGTCATTTCCAGTATGGATGACTTAGTAAAGCAATATGGTATAAGACCTGGTGTTGGTATTGCAGCCCCACAGGTAGGAATAAATAAAAGAATGTTTGCGATGAATGCAGTAGATTTTTTAGATGAAAAGCAACCAAGATTTCTATATGCAATTCTTAATCCTCAAATCATTCAAAAAAGCAAAGAGCTTACCTACTTACCTGGTGGTGAGGGCTGTCTTTCTGTAGATCGTTCTACCGAAGGACTTGTAACACCAAGACATTATGCAATTGTAGCCAAATGTTCCATTTATGATTTTAATAAAAATAAAATAAAAACTGTAACATTAAAGCTTGAAGGATATCCTGCTATAGTATTTCAGCACGAATATGATCATTTAGATGGTATTTTATTTACCGACAAAATGTTTCAGCCTGATGCTTTAGATAAAAATATATTTCCTCTTTTTGAGGAATCAGAAGAGTAAAAAACCGCCTAAGCGGTTTTTATTTTTCTTTTTTTAACAAAAGCATATATACTTCTACTTAATTCTACGAAAAACAATATTACATATGCATAAGAAAAGAAATATAGATAGGTAGAAAATAAATTCATACGATTTGAGGTAATGCTTGTAGCAAGATTTGAAATTATATCATATACAGCTATATGTAAAAATATAATTCCTACAGATTGAATTAAAATACAATATAGATAGGTTCTTCTTTTCATAATAGAGAAGAGTAAAGCTCCTAAGCCTGCCAAAAGGAATACAACGCCAATCCAATACATCCAGGAATCCTCTACTCCTCCCCTTATCCAAACTTCAAATTTAAAACCATGTATTATAATCAATTCATGAAGATTAAAATAAGCAAAAATTGCATAAGGAATAAGAATGCTTGTTATTAAATAATAGCAGGTAGTATATATCACTTTACCTTTTTTATTTTCAAAGCATCTAAGACAAAATAAAATAAAGGGGGAAAGAAATGCAATGGGCAAAATCACAATAAGAACCAATAAATTAAACCAAAGAAAGCTACTGAAGTCTAGTACCAAATTGGGATTTGCTGGTATGACATAATACAAAATGGCACAAACAAAGGCAAATAAGAAGCTAAATCCATAGCTATAGCAATACCACAATCTTCTTCTTTTATAGGATTGAAGCCATACGGGATTTATATCATCCTCTAGCGTTCCTACGATAAAACATCCAAACACAAAGGATAGTAAGGACAAGAAATCAATAGCCACACTTACCCAACCACCTACATCACTACGATTGGTTGGGTATCCCAAAATAAAAATCATTAAATACCCAAATGCTAAAATACTTAAGGATAAAATTTGGACAAAATTTAATTTATGTATTTTTTTAGAATAAAAATACTTCTCATTGGTTTGCTTGGACTTTATAGAACCTCGCCCTTCTCCTTTTTCTCCATTTAAAATTTCATCTACACTAACATCATAAAATTCTGCCAAAGCCTTTAGTAGAGGAAGCTCTGGCAATGAATCTCCACATTCCCATTTGGAGACCGTTTTTGCTGAGATCTCAAAATATTCAGCAAGCTCTGCCTGAGTTAATCCTTTTGCTTTACGTAAGGCCTGTAAAAAAGAACCTATTTTTAAATTATTCATAATCATTCCTCCATTTCGTTATAATTAAACCACAAATTCGATTTAAAAAAACACCTTTACTCGTGGAACTTTGTCTATTTTGAAGGGGAATTTTGTTTTTATATGCTTTTTAATGAATAAAATCATATAGAATTAAGAGCAAAGTTCCATTTCAAAAAAACTTTGCTCTTGAATCTAAAATTGACTTAATTCATATAATATAATACTTCCTGCAATTGCTACATTTAAGGATTCCATATTTCTCATCGGAATATAAATCGGTTCATACCCCAATTGTTGAACCTCTGGAGAGATTCCATTTCCTTCATTTCCTAATATTACAGCAATTCTTTTTTCTTTCGGAACAGACTTTAATGGAGTTCCTTGTATAACATTGGTGGAATAAATTTTGTGCGATAATTCTTTTACCAATTCTGAAATCCTACCAAATCTAAAATTCAATTTGAATATTGCTCCCTGAGAGGAACGAATTACCTTATCATTATAAATATCTACTGAGCCTGTACCAATAAAAATCGTATGAAACCCAAAGGCACAGGCACTTCTCATCAGGCTTCCCATATTTCCAGGATCCTGTATGCCATCTAAAAGTAATACCTTATCTGTTATATCTGATTTTTTTAGCATACTACACAAGCCAATTTCACTAACAATGGTATCTGTATTACAAATTTTTTTCATTAATGTAGGAGTGATTTGGATATATCCCTCCTTTTCTTCTAAGGAATAGGCCTCTAATAAAACGCCTGCTTGTTTAGCTTCCTTAACTAAATGAGCACCTTCACATATAAATTTCTGTTCTGCTTTTCGATACTTAGCAAGCCTAAGCTTCAGCAAAAGCTTTATTTTTGAATTTTCAATAGATTCTATCATAGGCTACATTATGGTCTTTCTTACAAATCTTCCAATGGTTCCCTTAGCAGGAGCTATAATAACAAAGACATTTGGATCTGCCTCCATACATATTTTCTTAACTCTAGATAGCTCATAGCTTGTCAATATAACAAAGGCATCTCTTTTCTGAGCATGGGTATATGCCCCTTCTACACTCATTAGGGTTACTCCACGCTTCAATTCAGCCATAATTCTTTCACTAATGATATCCACATGATCTGAAATTATATCCAAGCGTACAAAGTTATAGGCTGTATGAATTTTATCGATAACGATGGAGGAAATAATGATACGAATTAGAGTATACATAGAAATTTCCCATGCGCCTGCAATAACACCACCACCAACTAAAGCAATTAAGCAGTTGAATATCATAGTAAGGGTTCCAATGGATATTCCTTTTTCTATGGATAGAGCTTGAGCAATAATATCTAGTCCACCTGTAGATGTTCCAAAGCGTAAGGCAATACCATTCGCAACCCCAGTAACTAAACCACCTATCAATGCAAATAAAAGCTGATTTTCCATAGCATCTACATTAAAGGTATATTCTGGTATCCATCCCATCATAAATAAAGATTGCACAACAACGGATAATAAGGAATAGATGGCAAATCGACTGGATACCTTTTTCCAGCCATAGACAAATAAAGGAATATTAAAAACAAAGGTGAAAATACCAATGGGTATATCAACCTCTTGATTTGTACATAGTAAAATAATATCTCTAATAATTTGAGCAAGTCCCGTAACTCCTGAGGAATATAATCTCGCAGGAGACAAAAACCACATTACTCCCAAGGAATATACTATGGATGTTACGAGTACAATTGAAACATGAAAGGATTCTTCCATTACATTTTTCTTGTTCATACGTTTTTACCTCTTACTTTAATTACATTACTTAGTATAACACTTTTTTTTACAAAAAAAAAGGTGGAAATTTATCCCACCATTTATTTTGTTAAATTAATTGTTTTTCTTACCCTTTTGGTATAGCTTCTTTGTCATAGTTCCACCTACTTTACCATTTTCAGATGCAGTAGCATTTTTACCTGGCTGAATTCCTAACTCAGAAGCAACTTCTTCCTTTAATGCTTGAGTATTTGTAGATTGCTTTGCACGAGAAACTGCTTGTTTCGTCATGTTTCCACCCATTCTACCATTCTCTTTTGAGGATTTTGAAGCAGTATTAGAAGACTTTGTGTTTTTCTTACTTGTTGCCATAATTTCACCTCCTCGCAATATTTATTGTTGCCAGGATAGACAAAATTATACAAATTTATTTATTTTTTAATGCCGCAATTACTTCTCGAACCTCTAAGCCTAGCATGGATAAGTCCAGTGTTTCATCGACAGATACAGTAATACTATTGGTATGCTCTACAGCCTGATTCACTAAGGTTTCATAATCAAAGTTCTTTTCAAAAAGCTCACATTTTTCTATTTTAGGTGCGGTAGCCGGAGCCTTAGGGACATACACAGTACAGCAGTCCTCAAAAGGCTTAATGGATATGTCATAGCATCCCATTTTTCTTGATAAAGATATAATATCGGTTTTATCATAGGTACATAAAGGACGTAAAACAGGGATGCTCGTTACCGAATTGATGGTATTCATACTTCTTAAGGTTTGACTCGCAACCTGTCCGACAGATTCTCCGTTTATGATGCAAAGACACCCTTTCTTTTCAGCAAGTCTACTTGCTATTCTATACATCATTCTTCGCATAATCGTAATATTGTAGCTTTCTGGCACATGATCTAATAGGGCCATATGTAGCTCCTTAAAGGGTACCATATGTAAATTTATTTTATTGTGAGGGGAATAGCGAGCCATAATTTTAACCAAATCAATTACCTTTTGAGCAGACTCGATTGAGGTCAAGGGTGTCGATTCAAAATGAATACATTCAACCTCTACCCCCTGCTTCATCGCAAGATATCCTGCAACAGGAGAATCAATTCCCCCTGACAGCATCAAAAGTCCTTTTCCAGCCACTCCAACTGGATATCCTCCCATAGCTTTAATTTCTGTATTATATAGATAACAGGAATCTCCTTTAACCTCTAGATGCAGGGTTACTTCTGGATGATGTACATCTACATGTAATAAAGAATGATTTGCCAAAACATAGCCTGCAACCTGCTTTGTTATCTCCATAGAATGGAGAGGATAGCTTTTATTAGCTCTCTTCGTTTCAACCTTAAAGGTTATATCCTTAGTAGCTATTTCCTTCATAAGCTCTAGAGCTGTAGTCTTCATATCCATCAACTGATTACTACACTGAACAACAAAGGAATAGGAGGAAATTCCAGAAACATATTCTAGACGCTTTACAACTTCTTCAGAAGGAACATCATTTAAATGTATATAAATCCGATCATATGTATTCTCAATCGTTACATTTAAGCCCTTCATCTTCAATGCCATAAGTTCATACAATTTTCTTAAAAATTCCTTTTGATTTTTTCCTTTTAAGGTTAAATCTCCAAAACGAACTAAAATTTGATTATAAAGCATAGTCATTCCTCTTTTCTTCTATAATGAATTATACCAAAATCTTATTTTTTTTCAATGGAAAAGCCACGATTTTCAGTGTATAATGAAAGATATTGGAGGAAATGATGATGACAGATTATACGAATTTAATGAAAAAGCTATCTGCTTTATTAGAAGAAACAAAATTGGACATCTCCATACTAGCAAATTCCAGTGCCTTACTTTTTGAGCATCTAGAGGAAATCAATTGGGTTGGATTTTATATTCATCAAAATAACTCTCTTTATTTAGGACCATTTCAAGGAAAAATCGCATGTACAGAAATTCCCTTTACAAAAGGCGTTTGTGGAGCCTGTGCAACCACGAGGCAAACCCTAATGGTACCTAATGTGCATGAATTTTCTGGACATATTGCTTGTGATAGTGCATCAAACAGCGAAATTTGTATTCCTATTATAATCCACAATAGGCTATATGCTATTTTAGACATAGATTCTCCAAGATATAACCGATTCGATCAAACGGATAAAAGGTATTTAGAGGAAATCACAAAAATCATATCAGAGAAAATCGAAAATATACAACAAATAGGGTAGAGCTTTTATGTTTTTACTTAATTTTTAAGTTGTTTTACATTATATATTATTGACATATAAATCTTTTTTACATATAATATAATTGTCGGAAGACAATGGACGGTTAAATTGAAAAGGGAAGGCTGCATTCCTTCCCTTTTCGTTTGCTTGGAAATGATGGACGGTTTTTTAGAATTGTGCACAATTCTAAAAAGAAGTACAGTGGTACCCCTGCAGACTTTAAAGAACTATTTGTGTAGCCCTTTAAAAATGACAATCAATAATAGTAGCAAAATTACTAATATTATCGAAGCCATAACCAAATATTCCATTTGGTTATCCTCCTTCTTTACACGTCCATCGTTACCTTTGAAGCGTGTAGATCATCCATGATTTCCTCCCAAACAGCACATTGTGCCATCCCTATCATATCACACTTAAAATTAGATTGCAAATGACTGAAATCTTGTATTTTTTTGACTTTTATAAAAAAATTTTTCTATTGTGATTTTAAATTATTTTAGATATATAAAACTACTTCTTTTGTATAAAACTTTTCCAATTTTTTCTATTTTTCATGTTAGAAATTTTTTTATTTTTTTTACTAAATTATGTATAATTGTCAATCCTTTGTCAGCGGAATTTACTTTTACAACTAACTTCTTTTCTGTTTTTATTAAAAACATTTGACTTATACTCCTTTCTTATGATATAATGCTAAAGCGTGGGTAAAAAGCAGCTGTCCACTTATGATATAGTCTATATCTTAAAGCCTATAGAGCATTACTAGTAATCTTCGCTGCTTCATGGTGAACGTATAATTTAAGATATCCTATAACAGGGGACAACAATTTACTCCCAAAAACAATATTTTAGGAGGACAAAGAAAATGTCAAAATTTACAGGCTCAACCTGGAAAATTTCTCGTCGTCTAAACTATTCCATCAGTGAAACAGGAAAAGAATTAGCAAGAAGAAAATACGCTCCAGGACAGCATGGTGCTAAGCGTAAGAAGCTTAGTGAATATGCAACACAGATGGCTGAAAAGCAAAAGGTAAGATTTACTTATGGTGTTTCTGAAAAGCAATTCAGAAAAACCTTCAACGAAGCTTCAAAGATGGCTGGTAAAACCGGTGTTAACTTCTTAAAGTTATTAGAAGTTCGTCTAGACAACCTAGTTTATCGTTTAGGCTTTGCAAGTACAAGAGCACAGGCTCGTCAGTTAGTAAATCATGGTCATGTTGTTGTAGATGGCAAGAAGGTAGATATCCCTTCTTACCGTGTAAAGGTTGGTCAAACCATCGCAATGAAGGAAGCATCCAAGGATTTAGTTGTTGTTAAAGCAGCTTTAGAAGCTAAATTAGCTCGTGCAGAATATCTTTCATTCGATGATAACCAAGTAGGATCCTTAGTAAGAGTTCCAGAAAGAGATGAATTCTTACCAGAAATTAACGAACAGTTAATTGTCGAATTCTATAACAGATAAAAATAAAAAAATTGTAAGTTTCAAGCTTACAATTTTTTTTATTCCTTCATTTGCCTTCTTCTATTTCTTGTCCCTTATAATAATATAAAGGAATATATCAGGTTATAGGCTACTAAAATTCCAAAGGATATATAGCTTGTTTTATTAAACTTGATTGACCGGTGATAAATACAATAAACTAAAAACAATCCAATTGTAATCAAAATGAAGCCGATTATATTTAAGGATAAATCATTATTGCTATGTGTAGCAATTGGAGTCAATATGCCAAGAATAGGTATAAACACCTTATAGCCAAAAATTCCATTGGATAAATCTTGTGTACGTATAGAGCAATCCCTTCTTGCAAACCACAAGAGATATATCAAAATTAGATATCCTAAAATCAGACTTATGATATAATAAACATTAAAGGTCAAAACTCTCTCCTCAAATAAACAAAACGGTGCATTTGCAAAAACAGATAATAAAAATTGTGGAGCATAAATTTTAGACATTTCACAAAGAAAATAGGCAATTAGAAAGTATATTCCCATTCCAAAGCCTGAAAAAACCAAGCCATCTAATATGGAATTGGCTTTATAATAAAACAAAAGAAAGAAATGATACAAGGGTAATAAGGATAACCCATAAATTCCTACAGTAGCCATAAAATATCTCAACTCATGCTCTATTGTATAGTCTATTTCAATCTTCCCAGCCAAATTGGCAAACCCAAACAAAATAAGATTTATGAGTAAATAAGCAATCGCTGTACCAAACATAGCCGTTATAGAAGCTAAATATTTCCCTTGAAACAATTCATTTTTGGTTGCAGGTAAAGCATAGGTCATATCTGCACTAATCCGCTTTTTGTTATAAGAAAAGCTAATTACAATGATACCTAAAACTAAAATCATAAGAAAGGAACAATACCAAAGGGATAATGTTTTTATTTTTATAGAATAAGAAGATAGAATCACTGTAAATTCTATGATAGCCATAATGGCCATGTAAAAAATCATCGGTATCAAAAGTCTTTTTATTTCATAAATAAATACCTTTTTCATTGGTGATATCCTCCTTCAGTAACCATATTTCTAAAATAATCATTAAAGTCCATATCTAATTCTTCTATCATAACAGGAGCAAATTGCTGTAGCTTTTCTAAAATTCCCTCTTCTCTTCTTAGTACAATCTGCACAATTTTACCAACAATTTTTATTTCAGTCGGCTGTAAATCCTTGAATTGCTCCTCCGTTATAGGAGATGTAAATGCCATTTGATATTTTACATAATGCTCAAAGCTCTCCATAATCTTTCCTGATGCCAAAACATTTTGGTGATCCAATATCACATAACCATCTATGATTTCTTCTAAATCCTTTAAGGAGTGTGAAGAGATAATCACAGTCATAGGATTTTGCTCTAAGGCCTCTAGTAAGAATTGATTAAATTCAATTCTAGCTAAAGGATCCACTCCATCAAAGGCTTCATCCAATAATAAATATTTTGCCTTACAAGCAATGGCTAAGCTTAAAAATAATCTTCTTCTCATTCCTTTAGAAAAATGCAAAACCTTTCCCTTTTCAGATAGCTCAAATCGATTTAGATAGGATTGAAATAATGTATAATCAAATTTAGGATAAAAAATTTGATACATATTAGCCAAGGATTTTGGTGTTGCGTTAAAGCTATAGAAGGGATCATCTGGTAAAAAGAATACCAACTCTTTTATTTTTGAATTCGTGTCCACTGCCATACCCTCTATACATATTTGTCCAGAGGTTGCCCGATAGACACCTGAAAGCAATCTTAATAGTGTAGATTTTCCTGCACCATTGATACCAATTAATCCATATATCTTTCCATCCTCAAAGGTTAAACTGATATCATCTAAAACAACAGTATCACCAAAACGGTGAGTCAAATTTTTAATTTCAATCATAATTTTCCTCCTCATATGCTTGTTGAATTAAAGAAAGCAATTCATCCTTTGCTAACCCCATTTCCTTAAAATGGAGCACAGTGGACATTACCTCCTCTAAAAACAAATGATCTACATTTCTAGGACATACAAAAATGCCTTTTTTAGGAATCGTATAAACAACATTTTTCTCCTCTAGAAATGAATAAGCTCGTTCAATCGTATTGGGATTAACTCCAAGCTCCATACCCAGCTTACGACAAGACGGCAATTTTTCATTTTCTTTAAAAACTCCCAGATTGATAAAGGATTCAATTTTTTCTGCAACCTCTAAATATATGGATTGCTTGCTTGTTATTTTAATTTGCATGGGATCGACTCCTTTCTACACCTTTATTATACTGTATTAACTGTATTATAGTCAAGCAAAATAAAAAATTCCTTGTGGGAATTTTTATTCTTCGTCTGAATCATAGACAAATATCGTTTTATTTTTCTTAGCCTTGTTATGCCTTTTTTTAGGAAAAACCTCTTTATTTTTTGGCAAAAATATTACAACCACAGGAATGGTCAAAAATATAATCCATCCCGGATTCCATAAATCCCATACAAGTCCCATAACCAGATAAGCTATAATGGTTAAAATGGCATATAAAACTCCAAAGGTTAATCTACCTAAGATAATAGGTACAATCGGTATAGCAAAAAAAACAATCCAGCCAGGATGCCATGCATCAGCACAATATCCTAAGAGTAAATAAATAATCAATGTAGTCATTGGCGTTGCAACAATAATTTTTCCACGGATTCCCATAACTTTTCTCTCCTTTATTCTTTTCTATTATATCATAGTTTGTGAGGATATGGTATAATGAATACGGTGATATTATGAAAAAAATAGGAAAATCAGATCCAATTATTAAACAGGTTAAGGATGTATTAAAAACAAACCAATATAAAAATTTAGTTGCAACAGATGATTTGGAAATTTTAAATCTTGCCATAAAATATCATCTAGAAATCTCACATCTTTTAATAACCAGTGATATAGAATATAAGGAGCAAACCAAAGAGCTTCTGTCTCAATTAATTCATCATGCACAAGAATGCTTCGAAATATCCCTTGCAACCTATAAAACTATCCAAACCAAGGATAACCATGCTGGTATCGTTGCAATCATAAAAATACCAACATATACCTTGGATGATCTTAAGGATTTTGTTATCGTGCTAGATCACTTAGAAATTCCGGGAAATATTGGAACCATTTATCGTACATTAGATGCCTGTGGAGCTACAGGAGTACTTCTGGTGGATCCCATCACCAAACCCAATCACCCAAAGCTTTTAGCCTCTGCAAGAGGAACCAACCTCATTTTACCAACAGTAAGCCTACCATATGAGCAGGCATTAGATTATCTTCAAAAGAATGGCTATACAATTTATTTGGGTGAGCCCAACTTAGGATTAGACTACCAAAAATATTCCTATGAAGGAAAAATCGCAATTGTTGTTGGTAATGAACGCTTTGGAATTCAAGAGGACTGGTATCACCATCCTCATAAAAAGGTCTATATTCCTATGGTTGGAAACAATAATAGCTTAAATGTAGGGGTTGCAGCATCCATACTAGTCTATGAAGCAGCTATGAAAAGAAAGTTCTGAAAATCTAGCTTGGTTTTCAGAACTTTTTTGTTTTATTTTAATGATAGTTTTTAAAAAGATTCTACAATACCCTATACAGCAAAAGAAAAGGCACCTTAATAACAAAAGTGCCTTTTGTTCATCTATTTTAATTTTTTACAACCTCTAAAAATTCATTATAAATAGCATCTACTGTAAAGCCATAGGCTTCTGCAATATATTTTAAAGGCATAGATTTTCCAAATTCATCAATACCATGAACTGTAGAGGCATATTTATACCAGCACATACTAGAACCCATTTCTACAGCCATACGCTTTGTAATACGCTTTGGTAAAATCTTATTTTTGTATTCCTCGCTTTGTCGCTCAAATAAATCCATAGAAGGCATGGATACAACACGTGCGAAGATATTCTCCTCTTCTAATTTCTTTGCTACCTCAATACACAAAGCCAGCTCAGATCCACAGGTTACAAATAAGGCTCCTGGAGTCCCTTTAGGCTCAAACGCTATGTACGCCCCTTTGGAAACTCCATCAAAATCTGTACAATCTAAAACCTCTAAATTTTGACGAGAGGATACAATGATTGTAGGGTTTTCTTTCGTATCCATTGCAAGAAGCATTGCAGAAGCCATTTCCTTAGCATCTGCTGGACGGAATACGTTTGTATCTGGCATACTTCTAAACATCGTTAGCTGTTCTATAGGCTGATGCGTTGGACCATCTTCACCCACACATACAGAATCATGGGAGAAGAAAAATAAAGAAGGAAGGTGCATAATCGCTGCCAAGCGAATGGCAGGCTTCATATAATCACTAAATACAAAGAACCCTGCACAGAAGCCTCGCAAGCTTCCATGTAATGTTATACCATTTGTAATAGCTGCCATAGCATGCTCACGTACACCAAACTTAATATTTCTTCCTAGCTGATTTACTCTACTAAAAATACCATTAGCACCTTTAACCATAGTTGAAGGTGTTAAATCTGCTGAGCCTCCCATTATATTAGGAAGCTTAGAGGATAGCCAGTCTAATACCTTACCCATAACCACACGTGTAGAAACACTACTACCCACAGTAAATTCAGGCAAGCCCTCATAATCCTCTAAATGGATTCCTTCAAACATATATTGATTTAAAAGCTCATATTCCTCTTTATATCGTTTAGAATATTCACTCATAAAATAATTCCAATTCGAATTTGCTTGACTTCCACGCTCCACGATTGAGGCATGATAATAATCTTCCACCTCTTTAGACACGGTAAAAGCCATCTGATGGTAATCCAAATTATCTCTTAAAATGGACAATTCATCCTCTGTTAAAGGTTTTCCATGCACAGAAGATTCTCCACTAGTAGGAGCTCCATATCCAATTTCTGTTTTAATTTCAATTAATGTTGGACCAGAGCTTAGCAACTTAGCATTTTTAATAGCTTCATCAATTTCTTCAACATCATTTCCATCTTCTACTCTTAAATAATTCCAATTCATTGCCTTAACTTTATTTTCAATTGAATCAGAAGCAGCTAAAGAAACAGATCCATCTAGCTGAATATCATTAGAATCATATAAAACAATAAGCTTATTTAATCCAAGATGTCCTGCTAAAGACATTGCCTCCATAGAAACCCCTTCCTGAAGGTCTCCATCTCCACATAATACATATGTATAATGATCAATAATTTCACAGCCAGGACGATTGAATTTTGCTGCCAAATGTGCCTCAGCTATAGCCATACCTACTGAGGTAGATATTCCTTGTCCTAAAGGCCCTGTTGTCATCTCTACTCCAGCTGTATGTCCATACTCTGGATGTCCTGGAGTTAAGCTATCCTTTTGTCTAAAGCTAGCCAATTCCTTCATAGGAATATCAAAGCCTGAAAAATGAAGCATCATATACAATAAAGCTGAGCCATGGCCAGCAGATAGAATAAAACGATCTCGATTAAACCATTTTTCATCATTTGAGTCAATATTCAAATGTCTTGTAAATAAGGTATGCATAATAGGTGCTGCACCTAAAACAATTCCAGGATGCCCACTTTTAGCCTTCGTAATAATTTCTGCACCTAAAACACGTAAGGTTTTTATACATTCATTATCAATATAATTATTCATGCTTTTCTTCCTCTTCCACTACTTTTTCCTCTTCTGAGACTGATGGTTCCTCTAGTTCCTTTACTTCTTCAGCTTCTAAAACCTCTGGATTTTCCATTTCCTCTTCTTCCTCATCTGGATATAAGGAATCATAATAATTATCCATATATGTTTTTTGTCGCTCCAAAATATCATCAAATTGCTTTGAGCCACCTAATGCTTTTTTAATCAATTCCACACTTGCTTGATTCTCATCATAAATTTTCTTCTTAGTCAAACGATTACAGAACATCATTGCTCCAAAAGCAATAACTACTACAGCAATCATCAAATATACACCAATATCCTTTAAAAAAGAAAATCCAATACAGCCACCAAGTGCTACTAACGTTACAGGTAAAATTACATTTCGAGACATCTTCTTAGAAATGCGCTCACAGGCATCCCAAAAATCTACCCATATTTTATTTACAGCAGAGGTATATAACGGCTTTAATTCATTATAATATCCATCCTCTATAAATAATCGATAGTTTGTCCCATCAACGGATGACCAAACTGCAAATTTCCCTTTATTAATAAATTCCTCTTGAACCTGAGGAAATGGTCCCATCATAAACACTTCTATTTTTCTTCCATCAAACTCCTGTACATCTACAGGCTCTACCTCGTTCCCTAAATCAAATAATTTCGGATTTAATCTCATATTTATTTATTCCTTTCTTTTTTCCTTACTAATAATTATAACATAGGACTTTATGATTTAAAAGAATATTTATGCACTTCCTTTAAAAAAGCATATCAAAGAAAGCATAAATTACATTATGCTGATAAAAGAATTTAGATAGCCGAAATGTATCCTCTGAAAGCTTCATATCTACATCCAAAAACCTCTGGCAACTAGAAAAAAACTCATAATTTCCCATCCATCGCATAATTGCAAAAACTACATATACCACAATCATAAATAAGCAAAAATACAAAGCCATTCCCAAAAGCCCATCAATAAAACGAATAATCGCATTTCCTCTTAATATTGTTGAAATAATTTTTAAAACAATCGATAAAATAAAAACACCGATAAACAGAATAACAAAGCTAATAATTACTAAGAGGATATGAGCAAAATAGCCTGCAATATTCATAGCAATCGTCTCTACCGTTGTTCCTGCCTCAATATTTCCAGCAAACATATTAGCCATAAATTTAGGTACACCAATATTCATTAGCACCTCTGGAATCGTAGCTTCAGCTCCACTAGCTGTCTGAAAAATTTCTGCCTCTAAAACATTATTTTTTATATTATTAAAAATCGTATCATATATAAAGCCTGTAGATTCAAACCACCCTGCAAGTTGAGAACAAAATACAAAAGCAATAGCTAGGCCTACAAATAATCCAATTAATCCTATGGCTTTCTTTAAAAACCCTTTTTTATAGCCTATAAATAAGACCAAAATCATAAGTAAAATCAATATGATATCAATCAAGCCACATATTTTTAAATCCATAGACCACCCTTCTTTCCTATATTTTAATATGTCCTAATTATATCACATTATTTTATTTTTCTTCAAGAAAAGAAACTATTTCTTTTTTCTCAAAAAAAAGATATAATAAATAACGGTGATATACATGGATAAAATAAAAGAAATTCAACAAAGGCTAATCGAATCTCAATATGATGCCTATCTCATTCCAACAGCAGATGAGCATGGCAGTGAATATATTAGTGATTATTATAAAATCAGAGCCTATCTTTCTGGATTTACCGGTTCTGCGGGAACCTTACTCATTACACAAACAAAGGCTTTTTTATGGACGGATGGGCGATATCACATTCAAGCAGCTAAGCAGCTAGAGGGAAAGCCCATAACACTAATGAAGCAAGGACTTCCAGGAGTTCCAACAATTGAAGAGTTTATAAAGAAAACCTTAGTAGATGGAAATACGCTTGCTTTAGACGGTAGACTTTGGGATGCCCATTTCATTCTTAGCCTACAAGAAAAATTACCTAATATAAAATTGGCTTCCTCCATTGATTTTGTGAGTCAGGTATGGCAAGATCGGCCAAAGCTTCCCTTTTCTTTTCTTTTTAAGCTAGAGGAATTTTTTAGCGGCAAATCCTATATGGAAAAGGTTACTGATATAAGAAAT
The DNA here is from genome assembly GCA_949840955.1 of uncultured Anaeroplasmataceae bacterium. Classification (GTDB taxonomy): domain Bacteria; phylum Bacillota_I; class Bacilli_A; order Acholeplasmatales; family Anaeroplasmataceae; genus Pelethenecus. Next base: position 18,509 of record CATKXV010000007.1, read on the forward strand.
CAAATGGTAAATTTAAATTCAACCATGCATATCCTATCTACACTAGAGGATCAAGCATGGCTTTATAATCTAAGAGCCAATGACATCCCTCACACTCCCGTATTTCTAGCCTTTACAATTATAACCCTAGAAACCTGCCATCTGTTTATTGATCAGAAAAAATTAGATAAACACGTGGAAAAATATCTAAAGGAAAATAAAATAGTAGTTCATTCCTATGATGAATTTTATTCTTATATTCCTAACATACAAAATGAAAAGATTTTACTAGATTTGAAAAAAATAAATTACGCAATCTATGAAGCCATTGCTTCAAGGAATACTTTACTATTGGAACAAAATCCTACATTATTAATGAAAGCCATAAAAAATAAAAAGGAAATAGAAAATACCATCCATGCTCATATCAAGGATGGAGTAGCCTTTACCAAGCTAATGTATTTTATCAAAAGTGGCTTAAATAATTCTCCTATGAGTGAAATTTCAGTAACAAATCATTTAGAAAAATTAAGACAAGCCCAGGAAGGCTTTGTTGATATTTCCTTTGATACCATATGTGCCTATAAGGATCATGGAGCGATGATGCACTATAAGGCAACTCCTGATACAGATTACACCTTAGAAGCAAATGATTTTCTATTAATTGATTCTGGTGGGCATTATTTAGATGGCACAACCGATATCACAAGAACCCTAGCATTAGGTGTTCCATCAGATACACAAAAGCTTCATTTCACAACCGTGCTGAAATCAGTTATAGCTCTATCTGAGGCCGTCTTTTTAAAGGGGGTAAAGGGTATCAATTTAGACGTTTTAGCACGAGGCCCAATTTGGAAGCTACTCTTAGATTACAAATGTGGAACAGGACATGGAGTTGGATATCTTCTATCCGTACATGAGGCTCCGAATGGCTTTCGATGGCAAATCGTTCCAGAACGCAATGACTCTGCAACCCTTGTCCCAGGCATGATAACCACCAATGAGCCTGGAATATATCTAGAAAATAAATATGGTATACGTATTGAAAATGAGATGGTATGCGTTCCAAAGGGAAAAAATGAATTTGGAGAATTCTTGGCCTTTGAAACCATAACCTACGCTCCTATCGACTTAGATGCGATAGATATGGAGCTTCTTACTCCAGATGAAAAAACCTGGTTAAATCAGTATCATCAAAAGGTTTATGAGGTATTAAGTCCTTATTTGGAGGCAGAAGAAAAAATTTGGCTCAAGCATTATACTAGAGAAATATAAAAGGAAGGCTGTAGCATTCTCTTGAAATGTACAGCCTTTTATCTTGCTTATAAAAAACGCCTTAACCACATTACCTACTAGCTTAAGGCTGCTACCTTCCGATCCTGACCTGGTTCACCGCAGATAATTGATTAAGGACTACATAATATTATCACATCCTATTGCTTTTTTCAAGAATTATTTATAAGTTCTTTTGCTGAACGCCATAATGAAATATAAGGAATAATAAGGTAAAGGTATTTCTTTTTTTTTATAAAAATGATAAAATCTAATAAAGAGGTGAACTCGAATGGCAACCATGAAAGACATTGCAAAAAAGGCAGGGGTTTCTTACGGAACCGTTTCTAACGTATTAAACAAGCGGGGAAATACAAGTTTAAAAAAAATTAAATTGGTGGAGGAGGCTGCGAAGGAATTAGGATATTTTTATAATGAAAACGCAAGTTCATTACGAATGAACAAAAAAAATGACATTGCCCTAATCCTTCCCACCTTGGACAACTATTTTTTTAGAAAAATATTTAACCTTTTAAATAACAAATTAAACAAGTTAAGTTTATATGTTACAAATTTTAATCCCTCTGTTGAAATTGAATTGGTCAATAATTCTATAAAAACCAAAAAATATCTCATCATTGTTTCTTGTTTAGGGGAAGATACCTCCTTTTACCAAAGTCTATCCGTTTCTGATACCTACATTATTTTTATTAATTCCTATCCATGTAACAATAAAGCTTTTTCCTATATCTCATTAAATTATGATCAGTTTTTTAAGGATATAAATGAATTCATTGTTAAAAATAATTTTAAAAAGGTTCTATTCTTCTCTGATAAAAAAATCAAGCCTTCAAATTTAATTGGCACTACGGTTATCATAGAAAATTCTTCTTTACCCTCTAACACAATGTCTATTGCGATTGAACAGCTCTATCAGGATGATTATGACTTAATTGTCACAACCTCTTATGAGATATTTCAAGCAGTCAATAATGCACGTATTATTTTACAAAAAAATGATCATCTTCCTATCATTTCCATTGTAGATAATGATATTATATTAGATTTTTCCTTAATCCCCTATTATCAAGATACAGATAGTCTAATTAAAAGTATTATCCAGCTGATTAAAAAACCAGAAATGAATGAACAAAGTTTTATTCCCTTTACTGGTTTTTTAGAGGAAACGAAAATATATAATAAAAATGAAGCAATCAATATCCTTTTAATTTCTAATCCATCAGCACAGGCCCTAATTAAAATTAAACCCTATATCGAAAAGAAAATAGGAATTAAGCTAAATATAACCCTAATTACCTATAATGAATATGACTTACTTCTTGATGAAAAATATGTTCAGAATTACGATTTAATACGTATAGATATGGCTCACCTACCTCAAATGGCCTCAACTTTGTTTATGCCTCTAAATCACACCTTATCCAGCTTTAAAGAAAAGTTCATAGAAAATTTAGATGAATATATTTATGTTGATGATATAGCCTATACACTTCCTTTTGATATTTCCAGTATGGTTTTAATGTATAGAAAGGATATTTTTGATAATCAGCTCATTCAAAGACAATATTATGAAGAAACAAAAAAGCATCTTTTCGTTCCCAAAAACTTTACAGAGTATAACCATATTGAGCAATTCTTTAATAAAAATTATCATGGTGTGTTATTTCCATCTACCACATGTATTGGTTCTTCTATCACAGCTAGTAATGAATTTCTGTTACGTGTAAACAAAGGACACATCTTTGAGGAAGAAACTTTAAATATAAACGATGCAGATATAAAATATGCATTAGAAAGCTATATGTGCTCTGTAAAATCAAGTAAAAATAAGAATAATCAGTTTTGGGATGATGTCATAAATGAATATGCTGAAGGGAATACAGTTATGTCTATTGTATATTCAAATTATATTCATATGCTCAATAGTCATAAGGATATTCTATTTAAAACAAACTTCATTAAGACTCCTAGTGATACCTCCTATATTGGTGGAGGGGTCATCGGATTAACGAAATATACAAAAAAAGAAAAGCTGGTTTATAAATTTTTAGAAGTCTTATATAGTGATGAAATTTGTAAGCTTTTAACCCATTTAGGGGCATCCATGCCAACAAAGAATATCTATGATAATTTAAGCTTAACTGAAAACTATCCTTGGCTTAAGCTCTTACCTGAGGCTTTAAAGGATGGCAAACGAAAGCGTTGCATATCTCATAAAAAAGAAATAGAAATTATTACCTTTGAAAAGTCCATAGGTAGACAGGTTAGAGAATTGATTAAAAACAACTCCTAATCATAAGTAAAAAAACTGCATTTTAAGCAGTTTTTTTTAAATTTTAATATAAGAAATTTCAGCAACACCTAAGCTGTCTCGGCCATAGCTATATGCTCTATATTCTGACATATCATTAAACAATGCTAAAACTGCTTCATCTATGATAATATCTCCTAAAGAGGATAAATACTTTTCATTTAATTTAGATAATATATAATCCATTTCGCTTTTTTCATTTGGAGTTAATTCCTGAAGCTGATATGCCAACGAGATGTGAAATGTATAATTCGGATTGATGGTAAAGCCTATTTTTTTTGAAATAAACTCACGAAATTCCACTAATTTCATTTCATCTTCTTTCGACTTAGGCCTTAATACAATCTTTTTGGATTGGATTGCTACTGGAACCATCGTTATATGAAGCTCAAAAAATTCCTTGCCCAAATCCCTATATATTTGATTGTCAATATCAAGGATATGGCTCAAATTTTTATGTTTAAAATTGGTATACCTTTCATTTGAAAACAGGTCTGCATACGTCAGTAAATCGCATACTGTCATATGATAGCTATCTGTAGGTAATAATACAAATTTATTAAATAAAGGGTATTGAGACATCTCATTTTGAATTTCTGTCAAAATCTGAATTTGGCTTGAATTCTTGATAAAATGGATAATTGTATTTCCAGGGAAATACTCATATGATTTATCCTTCTTAAATTTAGCTAATGTTTTTTCAACATACATACGATTAATCTCCTATTTTTCTGTTTTCTTTAATAATTTACCATAGGCAATATACAAAATCAATCCAGCAAAGAGCATAAGAATTACTGTATACACCAATAAAATTACTTGAGATTGTCCACCAACCATAATATCGGTTTTGTTCTTAATATCAATACCCAAGGTTTTATATAATGGATGATATAAGAATATGGTTGTGTTGTAATCTGTTATTAAGCTATTAAAATTGATAGCAATTAATGCTATGACTGTTGGAAGAACCATTGGTAGAGTTACTCTCCTAAATGTATAAAAACCTCTTGCTCCTAGACTTTTGGAGGCTTTTTCATAGGTTCCATCAATGGTGTAATAAATTGCGTTGAGCATTCTATTTGTAAATGGAATTTTATTGATGATATAGCCTATGACTAGAATTGCTGTACTCCCCACCAAAACCATACCAAAGATGAGAGGCTGTGGTTGATTAAAGGTTTGAATTAGTCCTAACGCAATTATAGTTGATGGTAAGAGCCAAGGAATCAATAAAACATAGGACATAATTTTTGTTAGAATATTCTTATGCTTAAATTTTAATATAATGAGAAATAAAACAAGAAATACAACTATGATCGCTGCCGTAAAAGCAAAACGAACACTATTAAAAAATGGTTTCAGGTTAGCAAAATCAGTTAAAACATCAATGTAATTTGTTAAAGTAAAGCTAGTAAAGGAAAGCTTTCCACTTGCAATCGTTGCTGCATCCGTAAAGGAAAACAGTACAATAAAAACGATAGGTAAGACATAAATCAAAAATATAAGATAGGCGAAAAAATGAACAATGACATTTACTACCTTATTCTCAATTTTTTGTTTTTTAAAGGCTCCCTTTGTTTTAGATACGGAATAATAGGTTCCTCTTTTTTCAATCCATGTGAATATAGTTAATAATAAAATAGCCATCAAGCCTAAAATTATAGATAGCATAATACTTACTCCAGGAGAATCATATACTAAAGCTCTAATCACTGGATTAATCGTTTGAAAATTATCTCCTCCGATTAAAACTGGAGCTGCATAAGCACCTAATCCCGATAAAAATACTAACACTGTAACAGCAAAAATCGTAGGCATTAATACGGGTAGAACCACTTTAAAAAGTGTTTTGAAGGTGGAGGCTCCTAAATTTCTTGAAGCCTCAATGGTATGCCCATCTATCTTTTTCAAGGCATTTTTTAAAAATATCATATGATTCGAGGTTACTGAAAAAGTCATAACAAAAGAAACCCCAAAATAGCCAGAAAACCAGCTAGCAGTATAATTAGGAAAAACACCTTGAATCATTCTTGTTAGCATACCAGTTTCGCCATAAACAAATATATATCCAGAAACTAAAACAATTCCGCCATAAATAAAGGTACTCATATATCCTGCTTTTAATATCTTACTTCCTTTTATTTCAAAATATTCAGAAACAAGAACAATGAAAATCCCAACGATATTAACTGTAATACTGAGGGTAACAGCCAATAAAAAACTATTTTTCAAGCCCTTAAGAGCTCGCTTAGAATGAATGATTTGTTCTACAGCATAAAAGGAAAATTTTCCATCCTTTTGAAATGCCTGAATTACAATATTTACATTTGGATAAATCAAAAACACAAAAAGAGCCCATAAAATCACAATCGTAAGGATAATGTTAAACCAATTCTTCTTTAAATTGTTCAAAAAAGACTTCCAATTGATTTGTTTAAATTTTTGCAATATATTTTCCATAGGACACTCCAATTAATATTGTCTTATATTTTCCGGATCGACATAAATAGAAACGGCTTCTCCTAGTTCATGCTCTTTGCCTACACCAATAAATTGAATGAATCTTACTTGTAGCTCTTCTGTAACCTGAAGCGTGTATTTCATATAGAGCCCAAAATATTCGATGCCTTTTATTTCGCCCTTGAGCTCAATACTGTCCTTGTGTTTTTTTTCTGTTCTAATATTATGAATACTAATATAAACAGGCTTCGTTTCATCAATTTCTAGTTTTTCCTGTAGGAATTCTTTAAAATCTTTTCCTGGAAGCTGATTGGTCTCACCAATAAAATTTTGAACAAACTCCGTTTGAGGATTGGTATAGATTTCTTTAGGAGTTCCTACCTGCTGTAAGTTTCCATTGTCAAAAATTGCCATTCTATCGGATAACGTTAATGCCTCCTCTTGATCATGAGTTACATAGATTGTTGTTATTCCGAATTCCTTTTGAAGTTTCTTTATTTCTTGACGAAGCTTTACTCTCAATTTTGCATCTAAATTAGATAAGGGCTCATCTAAACACAATATTTTAGGCTTTGTTACCATTGCTCTTGCAATAGCCACACGCTGTTGCTGACCTCCAGATAATTCAGATACCTTTTTAAGCAATTGCTCATCCGTCAAATCAACCTTTTTTGCAATGTCTCTTACTAAAGGATCTATCTCTTTTTTAGGATAGCGTTTTGCTCTTAATCCATAAGCAATATTTTCATACACATTCATTGTCGGAAAGAGCGCATAGGATTGAAATACAATTCCAATATTTCTTTTTTCAATAGGAACATTGGTAATATCCTGATCGCCAATAGTAATAGTTCCTGAAGCAGATTGAAGGAATCCAACCAATGTGTTTAACACGGTTGTTTTTCCCGAGCCTGAAGGCCCCAAAAAGGAAAAAAATTCTCCTTCTTTTATATGCAAATTCAAATTATTCATGGCAACAAAGTCACCATATTTAATGATAATATCTTTAAATCGAATCATAATTTACCTACCTTAATACCTATGACTATCGCTAGAATTTATCCAGCGATAGTCATATGGTTAATTATTCTACAGCCTCTACAACATCTGTCGTTTCCATAATTGTTGCTCTAATATAGATGGTAGAGTTTTCTACATAAGCTTTATTAAATCCGACAATCACAAATTTCAAAGTGTAGGTTTTTCCTTGTTCCACCGTTGGTTTACTACAAACGGTTTGATAAAATTGAATATTTAAGTTTTGATTTTCTCCATGCTTTATTTGATAAAAGGAATCATTTCCATTATAATTTACCGTTACCTTGCAAGTATATACACCTAAGATGTTGGTCTGATTTGTAATTGCATCGGATAAAAAAGCATCCATATTAGGTATTTCAACCACTTTAATTTCGTTTCCTGTTGACAGCTTATAGGAATCATGAATCAGCATAGGTGTTACTGTTTTATTAGCTCTAGGCAATCCTTTGTTATCAACAATAGAGGTTGCTTTCACTATGACCTGATCTCCAACCTCATAGCTATTCCAAACATCTTGATAAGCCCCTGAATCACTTCCCCAAAATTCTATACAATCTGTAGTAACTAAATCCTGAAGTATGATAGCCTTATGATTCCCTTTGTCTACAGAGTATCCTGCGACATTAGCCTTGATATAGACCTCTTGATTTTGATTCAAATATTGCATTGCATCGGTTACATTCATTGCATCAAATATCGTTATTTCAAATTTCTCTTGTATAATTTTTCCTAAAGAATTTAGGCAATATAAGGAAACCTCATACGTTCCTACCTGATCCATATCTACAGCCTCAGTAATCATTTCTTTTGTAATCACAATTTCTCCATCTGTTGCATCAACCACTGTGAAATATGTCGTAAAATCAGGCTTTGATGTTCCTTTTAAAAGATTTTTTTCTCCACTTATAGAAACTGTAAAGTCAGCATCATCTGGGATTTCAATGACCTCCTCTACATCAGAAGAACTCATCACAGAAATTCTTACATCTATATCTTTTGAAGGATCAAAGGCTGAACTAAAGCCACAAATCGTAAATGTAATGGTATACTTCTTTCCTGTTTCTAAGGCTACTGGAGATTTAGATTGATAGAAAGCTACTCTTAAATGAGTTCCCTCTCCTGTTGCCATTTCATATAAATATTCATTTTCTATACTACCTGTATACGTATAACGTCCTAATATATTCGTCTGATTTGTTATAGCATCGGTTAAAAAGCCTTCAAAATCTGTAATTTCTGTAGGAGAAATCAGATGATCTGTAGACAGCTTGATAGAACCATTTAACTCAATAGGCATAGTTTCATTTTTCTTTTGTCCCGCTCTAGGAAGTCCCTTAGAATCAATAATAGCATCTGTATGAAGGATAATATGATCTCCTACATTTAATGTTTTCCAAAGACTTCTATAGTTCGAATGATCATTTGCCCAAAATTCTATGCAATCCTTTGTCTGGGTATCCTGAATAATAACTGCCGTATAATTACCACTATCATTCACACCATATCCAACTACATATCCATGGAAGCAAAGCTCTTTTTCCTGTCCCTTGTATAAAAGTGCCTCTGATACACTTAATCCATATTGAGATACAATAATATCAACTGTTTTTTCGGTTCTGTTCCCTTTTGTATTGGTATAGGTAAAAGATACGGTATACTCCCCTGGGGTTGCCATATCCACATTTTCCGTAATCATTTCATCTGTAATCGTTAATAATCCATCAACAGGATCAACCACATTAAAATATTCCTTAAAATTAGGTTTTGATGTCCCCGCAATAAGAAAGGTATGCCCATTGAGGATGACTGTTGCTTCTTCACCAACAACCAACTCAATATCTGTAGGATTCATAATACTTAAGCGCATTACAATAGATTGGGTTTCAACCTTACTATAGCTATCCGAAATACCTGTTGCTACTGCCGTGATTTTATATTTACAGCCAGGAACAAAATCATAGGAAGTAGCAGATTGATATAAGCCCAATTGGATTATATTTCCTGTAGTTTCATCTGCTCTAAGGAAATAAGAATAGGCTCCATTGGTTTCTACAAACTCCGCCTCAAAGGAATATCTACCAAAGAAATTTTCTTTTGTATTTGCTAAATCCGTTACCCAAGCTTTTACATCCTCTATTTTCGTTACAGGAGTTAATTCAACATTTTTGGCTAATGTCTTAATGACAGCAACTGTCCCAGAAAGTCTAGGCATTTCTTTTTCAAAGCCAAGGGTAGAAGAGTAAACCGTGATATGATCTCCCACCTCAAGTCTTTGGAAATCAGATTTATTGTTTGTCCAAATCTCTACTGCTTCTCCGGTATTCGGATCCTCTAGGATAGTAGCTGTTCTTTGAGAACCATTATATTGCCAGCCAATCACAACTCCATTAACATGTAAATCAATAAATTCAGGAATATGCTTTAATGCCTCAGAAATACTTAACCCATTCTCTGTAACATAGATTTCAAAGGTATGAGTTAAGGTTTTTCCGATAGAGTTTTGATATGTAAAGGTCACAGGATATGTTCCAGCAGTTTTCATATCCACATTTTCCGTAATCATTTCATTTGTAACCTGAACTGCCCCATCTATAGGATCTACCACCTGGAAATAGGTTGTAAAGTCTGGCTTATCATTATCATTTTCCAATAAAAATGAACGCTGTCCACTGACTAATATCGTAGCCTCTTCTGTATTTTCTACAACAAGCTCCACATCATCCGTAGATAAAACAGATAGACGTATGACTGTCCCATCTAAATTTTCATCCTTAAAATCATCGCTTAATCCATAGGCTATCGCTGTAATATTATATTTTTGGCCTTGAACCAATTTGAGCTCTGAAATATCACAATAGGAGGAATCATTTTTAATTCCCAGCTTCAGTCCTCTGCCTCCTATCTCATCATATTGATTATCAATATAGGTATAGCTTGCTGATACCTCCAATATTTCAACATTCGTGAACTTATAGGTCTTAAATAAAATACCTGGATTGGTTCGATTGCTATTGGTCCACTCCTTTAAATCTGCTGCATCAATCACAGTTGGGGTATCCGAACTATTCTTATGACCTGAGGAAAGAATATCTAAGGAATTGGGCGTGATCCTATCTACACCTTTATCATAGGTTCTATAGCCATCAACCTTAACTAAATCTCCAACCTTAGCCTTAGAAAATCCTGGATTCTTATATAACTGTATTGCAGAAGTTCCATCTTCATCCTCTATAATCATATGTCTTTTCCCATAATCATAGCCTGTAACAATCCCTTTAAAAATAACATGCGTTAAATCTTCCTTCTTTAAAACCTCCGTAACTGATAATACAGTCTCTTCTATCGGTTCAATAATCGGTGGAATCTCCTCCTCTGGTGGCTTCTTATCTTCCTTTTTACATGCAAATAAGCCCATGGTCAAGGAAAGAGTGGTTAAAACTAACAAAAATCTACTTTTTTTCATATGTGCCTCCTATTTCACAATCTCTAGTTCTATTTTTTCACGCCAAGAACTATAATGCTTTGCAATAAATTCATAATCTAAATCTAAAACCTTTACATCAACTAGATCCTTAATTTCTTGATCTACAAGCGCTAAAGCCTTCTTGCTAGCTGGAGCTTGTCTAGAAATTTTTGACCAAGCTACTTGAGCTTCAGTCGTTCCCCACCATTCAACAAATAGCTTAGCAGCATTCATTCGGGCCTCATCCTTTGTTTCAACAATAGCAATTTGAGATACAGAAACTGGAACACCTTCCTCTGGAATTACTACATCCAAATCACAATCATATGCCTCTTCTACCTCTAAAATGGCTCCTGCCCATGACATAGCAATACAGCAATCCTTTTTTGAAGCTAAATTTGCCTGCCATAAGCCTGTATCCAACACACCATTATTAATAACCTTGGACAATAAATCCCATCCTTCTTGGGATACACCATAGGTTCCATTCGTATCATCTCTAAATTGAGATAGAATGGAAGCATAGATATTTGTCCCAGAGGTTGAACTCGGTTTAAAAACATTATATTTTCCTTTAAAATTATTCGCTAAATCCTCCCAATTTTTTGGAGCAAGCTTAACTGCATTCGTAACCTTAGATTCATCCTTTGTATAATATTTTGTGTTATAAACTAAATATAAAGGCTCAATTGCCCATGCCGTAAAATAATTGTCCTTCTCTTGATAGGCCTCATCAATTTCCTCTAACCATGAAGGAGCATAGGGCGTAATGACCTCTGCTTCTTTAAGTTCAATATGCTCTGCTGTAGAGCCACCTAAAACAACATCAGCAAAGGGAAGATTTTTTTCATTAATCAATCTACTCTTTAAATTTTGACCTGCCAATTCTACAAGTAAAACCTCAAACGGAAAGTTTTGTTTTTTAATGAGCTCTTCTAAAGCTGCTCCACGCCCTCCTGAGGTTTGATTTGTGTAAATAATAAGCTGAGTTGCTACCACCTTGCCATCATCTGTAATCGTGGTTTTAGGCTTACAACCGGTAAGTACTACCGTTAGACAAAGAATAAGTACTGTTGCAAATGACATTAAAATTTTTTTCATTTTGTCCTCCTAAGATATATTTTTATTTTCTTTTAATGTAAAAATAGAATAAACTGGATAGTGATCAGAAAGATAATATCGTCCCTGATATACATCATGAATAATAGTCGTTGATTCTACCAATAGTTTTTCTAAGGAATAGAATAAAAAATCTATCGGTGATCCGGATGTTCCCCCACTGAACCCATGGGAAGTTTTCATTTCATTACCAAATTCCTGTAAAAATGGAGAAAATGTATTGTCATAATCACTACAATTCGTAAGAGCGCTAAAGCCTTCGTCTGATAAATACATATTGAAATCACCCGTCAATATGACAGGATACTCCTTATACTTTTGCATATAGGAAACGAGTAAGGCCAACTGATTCTTCCTTGCTTCCGAGGATTTATGATCCAAATGGGTATTAAAAAAATAAAATTCCGTTTGACTAGGGATATGCAAAAATTTACCGTAGGTTGTAATTCTTGGCTGTGCTGAATTCCAGCTTTTAGAGCCAACTACCTCAGGGGTTTCAGATAGCCAAAGGGTTTCCCCCTCCAAGTATTGAATAGTTTTGGTATTATAAAGAATAGAGCATCGTTCCGAATTTTTTTGAAACCTCGGAAGACCTACACTAGCCCACGCATCTCCTAAAATCCCCATAAGTTCATCATGCTGCCAGCATTGTAATTCCTGACTACCAACAATATCAACATCATAGTTCTTTAAAGCTTCTGCAATTCCATTCTTTCGAATAGCCCAAGTATGGATTGGATCTCCTCCTCCACTCATATTCTCAAATTTCATATTAAAGGACATCGATTTTAATTGAAATTCCGTACGTATAGGCCCCTTATTATCATCTGGGTCTTCTGGCTTTTGAGTACAACTGGATAATCCAATTATACTTATCAAAAGCAAGACAAGAGAGAATAAAGTCCTCCTTTTTTTTCTAATATTTTTCATTTTTTTCTCCTTATTGTTGATTTTGATTCTTCATCTAATCCAATTATAGCACGTTTTTTGATACGTGTCAATTTTTATATTATATTTTTATATAAACAAAAAAAGTCATGAGAAAATGGAACTCATGACAATCCTTATTTGTTAACTACTTCTTAAATTTTTAAAAAAGGCTGATATTTTTGAAGAGCATTCCTCCTCTAAAATGCCACCTTCAATATGAATGGGATGGTTAAAGGGAACATCAAAAAGACGTGTTGCTCCTTGATGCGCACCAAATCGGTCATTTTTAGCCCCATAATAAACGTTTTTCACTCTAGCCTGAATCATTGCTCCTGCACACATTACACACGGCTCTAGAGTCACGTAAATGCTCACTTCCTCTAATCTCCAGGTTCCTAATTTTTTACATGCCTTATCGATAACCTGAATTTCAGCATGAAGCAAAGCATTTTGCTTAGATTCTCTTAAATTATGAGCTCGAGCTATGATTTTATTATCATAGACTGCAACAGCACCAATAGGAGTTTCCTTTTTGAGATAAGCCTTATCTGCTTCTCTTAGAGCCTCCCTCATGAAATATTCATGACTCATGAGCGAACCACATGACATTTACGACATCTAGGCTCATAGGATTCCTTTTCTCCTACCAATATGGTTGGATCACTATATCTTGCAGGCTTTCCATTAATAATCCTTTGTGTCATAGTTGCTTCATTTCCACAGCATACACAAATGGCAGTGAGCTTTGTAATACTTTCTGCCATTGCTAGCAGATTTGCCACCACAGGAAATGGATTTCCTCTAAAATCACAATCCAGCCCTGCACATATCACACGTAAGCCTTGATCAGCAAGGCTTCTACTAATTTGTAAAACATCCTCATCAAAAAATTGAACCTCATCAATGATTACAGCCTCAATATCATCGGTGATGTAGCTCATGATTTCTTTAGAGGAGGCTATATTGATTGCTTGTACCTTACGCTTGTTATGAGAAACAACCTCAGATAAGGAATATCGATTATCAATCGTAGGCTTAAAAATCAAATATTTCTTTTTTGCAAACTCCATTCGCTTCACACGACGAATGAGCTCTTCTGTTTTTCCAGCAAACATTGGGCCACATACAACCTCAATCCAGCCAGGCTTATCCATTTTATACTGCATATTTATACTCCTTTTTTCAGAAAAAAAGCCCCAACGGGGCAAAATTTCTATTAGTTATTCTTAACGCCATAACGTTTGTTGAACTTTTCAACACGACCATCTGCCTGAGTAAAAGCTTGTTTACCAGTGTAAAATGGGTGACAATTTGAACAAGTATCAACACGAATCTCACCTAGTACAGATCCTGTTTCAAATACACTACCACAAGTAGTACAGGTTACCTTTACTGTATTATAATTTGGATGGATTCCTTGTTTCATGCTAATACACTCCTTCCGCCATGATTCAATCATAGTAAGTTTCCAAGTTATTCTAACATATATAACTGAATAATGCAAGTTTTATTTTTATAATTTACGAATTTGTTTAAAGCTGAATGTCATTTGTGTAGATCTACCACCAAACATTTCAACCAATACAATAACCTCTTCTGCATCTAAATTTACAGAGGCAATATCAAATATCTTACCTTCAAATGGACCAGAAACAATTTCAATTCGATCGCCAACCTTAAAGTCCATAACAGATTTTTCTACCATACCTAAAGAAATTAGAATACGATTCATTTCATCTACTGGAACGGGAACAGGCTTTGTTCCACCACCACTAGAGCCTAAAAATCCTGTAACCTTTGGTGTATTACGAATCATAAACCAAGCCTTTTCATCCATTTCGCCCTCAACTTCCATTTCAACAAAAACGTAGCCTGGGAAAAGCTTAGTCACCTTTTGCTTCTTTTTTCCTTTTTTATCTGTAACCTCTATCGTTTCTTCTGGAACCATGACCTGAAATATTTTATCGGTCATATTCATTGTTTCTTTACGCTTTTCAAGGTCAGCCTTTACTGCGTTTTCATAGCCTGAATACGTTCCTACAATATACCATCTTCTCATAGATTACCTCTAGTCAAAAATTCTAGATAGAATTTGTGTTATAAATGCATCATATAAGAAGAACAATAATGCAAAAATCACTAAAAATAAAAGAACACGAATGGAATTTCCAACCCATTTTCCAAGAGTTAACCATGTAACCTTTTTAAATTCAGGCAAAGCTGGTTTAAAGAATGGATATAATCCATAAATCGTAAATAAACCCGCTAGACCTACCAATACTCCACCAAATGCCTTAGGATGCTCACCAATTAACCAAAAATCTTGACGAACACTTAAAGCTCCTGTTAAAATCAAACATCCCAATATTAATACAAGCACAGAAAAAATTAAAAATACATAATTTTCCCATTTGTGTGTTTCCTTTAGATATTGCCATATACGGGATGGCTTATCCTGTGTTTTTTCTTTAACTGCCATTTTCTTTTCTCCTTATTTTGTTTCCTTATGTATTGTATATTTATTACAATTTTTACAATATTTTTTAACTTCTATTCTTTCCGCCGTTTTCTGAGGATTTTTGGTAGTCGTATAATTTCTTGATAAGCATTCCTCACAAACGAGTATAACCTTTGTACGCACCTTGTTTTTCCTCCAAACTTCAAAATAAAAAAACCTTTTAAGGCTTGATATTATTCTATATCAAACCAGGTAATTAGTCAATATCTTTTCCGCTTTCTCTTTAATTTTTTTGTATTTTTTATATACAAAAGGATAATCCAGTGCTCTTTTCTTCGCAAAAACAGTGATTTTTTCACCACGTATAATACAATCCTCAAAAATACAGCGCTCTACTTCACCTTCAAAGTCTAATTCATGGTAAAGAATCTTCAGCAAATAGCTTTCTGGTGGATAAGCCTCCTGCTCCTTTTCCTGATCATAGGGCTGATGCTGTTCCTGAAAAAATAAATTGCTTTTTTTATATAGCTTGTAGATTGTTCTTCTTACAATGAGAAGATAAAATGTATAAAATGAGCATTTCAAATCTGTTCTATACGTTTTTATTGCCTTTTCTAAGCACATAAGACATTCCTGCTTAAAATCAGCAAACATAATTTGTCTGATATGAAAGACATCCTTAAAAAGCTTAGGAATAAGATGCTCATATTTCGTATAAAGCATTCTCCGTGCTGCCTCATTTCCATCCTTAATTAAATATAAAAGCTCCTGATCATTTACTGGGAAATACATTTCCTATTTTATCATTTTTTTAGCATAGAAAGGATAATTCCTGCACTTACGGAAGCGTTTAGGCTGTTGACATGCCCAACCATAGGAATTGAAATCAGATAATCGACCTGGTTGATTAATGTTTTGGACATTCCAAATCCCTCTGATCCAATGATGATAGCCAAATCTAGTTTCCCATCAATAGATGAAGCGTCACAATTCCCTCTAGCATCTGTACCACAGATCCAAAAGCCAGCCCTTTTTAGCTTTTCAACAAAGGCTGATAGGCTATTCACATAAGCTATCTTTACATATTCTATTGCTCCAGTAGAAACATGAGCTACAGTTTCTGTTATAAAGCAGCTTCTATTTTTAGGCAAGATAACAGCGTCTATTCCAAAAGCATCAACACTTCTTAAGATAGCTCCTAAATTGTGTGGATCCATAATTCCATCTAAAAGTAAAAAGCGTTTCGGTCCTTGTTGAACCTCATCTATAATCCTTTCATCATAAATTTTATAATCCTCATGATATGCACCATATCCCTGATGATTGGATCCAAAAAGAGAGTCTAGCCTCTTTTTATTTTCTACCTTATAAGAAATCCCCTTATCCTTTAATAAATCCATAAAGGCCTTATCCTTTTTATAACAATCCTCTGAAACAAACACCTCTAAAATTCCTTGATTTGCCCGAATTGCTTCCCTTATGCAGTTTTTACCATAGATTTTTATCATAATATCACCATCAAATTGCTTTTTTATTATACCAAATTTTCAAACAAAATAAAATACCCCTTGTGTATTATTTTGTAATTCACAAGGGGTATCCTAAATTTAATTTTGATTATAAAGGTCATTTACATCAACGGGAGCTAGATAATAAAATTCAGTTCCAAATTCATAATCATAAAATTCTTCTACTTTTATGCAACGTTGAAGAAAATAACTTCTTTTATCCATTGGATGAAATTCATCAAAATCATCTTGCATCTTATCACCCTAAAACTAGTGTGACCGGATTTCGACAAATTTATACATTAGAACTTGGATAAAAGCTTTTGAACAAAGGCTATCTGACGTTTAATCCAAGGAACAATTGCCTGAAGGAAGCGCATCAATGGGATAGATAATAAGCATAGCATCATCAAAAATACCTTAGCTTGTAATGTCAATTCCTTAACCAATCCACCTGTTGTTGTAGAAATGGTATTTGGATTAATTTTATAATCTGTAACTACTCCACCCAATACTAGGTTATATTCACTATCTACCTTTGGTGTAGGAGAGCTTAACACACGCTTGAAATTTGTGTAATAGCCATCAATTACATAATATCCACTTTCTGTAGTGGTTACATTAGGTCCTATGCTTGGGTTAGATAAACGTACGCCTGTGTTGGTATTGTCATTTGGAGTTACATCAGAATTGTTAGACAGTACATGATAGGAAGCATCATTTGGAACAATTTTCAATTCAGTATCCTTATATTTGGTAGAGATGTCATCGATTCCAAAAGAGGAAACAGAAACTCTTGAATCAATTCCATTAACTAATATGCCACCATCTTTGTTAAAGGATAAGGTTGGCATTTCAATTTTATAGGTGTTTTCAGATAGCGTTCCATCCTCTAGAGTTGGTGCTAGTTTTTTACCATTTACCATAAGCTCTAAGGTTGCTGTATCAATCGTCAAATTGATATTATCTTGATTTGTAATGTTCGTTTTATAGGACTTACTATTGGTTTCTGTTGTATTGATATTCGAATTTCTAGGAACAACAATTAATTGATCATTTTTAAGCTCTACTGTAGGCATCATACAAACCTGAACATCCTGAGTACGATTTGCACCATATTTATTATAAAAGCCATAATATTCTTCTGTTTCAGTAAGTGTACGCATAACTGGATATTTCTTCCCATTATATTCATATTCTAGGCAAGCCTTATCATCTAGGGAAAACTTAGATTCATAGCCCTGTTCATATTGAATATTAATTTTCACCTGGGAATCAGAATCACTTGTACTATAGAAAAAGATAGGATATCCTCCAACAACCACATTTCCATTAGATAGGAAGGATAAATTAGGTATCACAACCTCTTCATCAATCAACTGCTCATTTAATTTATAATAATATGTCTCATCATAGTTTACACAGGAGATATTTATATTTTTCTCACTTGGATTCTTTTTAATATCCCATAATACTCGGCCATTAAATACATAATCATAATCCGCGCTTACTCGAATTTCAGGAATAAAGGTCAAAATTTCTTCTTTTATTTCTGCATTATAATATTGAGAGAAGGTAACTAATGGTCTAAATTCTAAAAATTGTGGCAACAGGAACGAAATAATTAAGAAGGCTCCATAGCAGCAAACACAAATCGTTCTTCTTAGGGTATTCAGTGGCTTACATACCTTAAATAATACCATCAAGCAGGTATGTGTAGCAGATATACTAATAATCGTCTGAATAGAAACCGTGTCTAAATCCAGTCCACCCGACAATCCAAAGATCAGCAGGGATATGACCATAATGGTCAAGGCTCCCGGTAGGGCACCCTTTAAAATATTTCCCAAGAAATTTCCATCAACCTCTTTATTATTTGCCTCAAAGCTCAAGAAGAAGGATGGAATACCAATAGCAAATAAATCAATCATAATTAACTGATTTGTTGAAATTGGGTATGCTCCACCATTTACCATCGCCTGAATTGCTAGTAATAATGAGAATATGGTCTTCGTCAAGAATAAAGAAGCAACATTCGTTACATTATTGATAACTCTTCTACCCTCGGATACTACCTTTGGCATGGAATCAAAATTAGAATCTAAAAGCACAAGGTGACTTGCATTACGAGCAGCCTCACTTCCTGAGGCAATTGCGATAGAACAATCGGCTTCTCTTAGTGCTAAAATATCATTTACACCATCACCTGTCATAGCAACCTTTTTACCAGCATTTTTCAGCGTTGTAACCAATAGCTTTTTTTGGGAAGGAGACACACGACCAAATACAGTATATTTTAACGCTGCGCGCTCTACCTCAGCATCAGATAAGCCATCTAATGAAATATACTCATTTGCATTTTCTATACCTGCACGCTCTGATATTTTTGAAACGGTTAGTGGATCATCTCCAGAAATAACTCGAACAGATACTCCGCTTTCCTTAAAATAATTAATTGTATTGATTGCATCAGGACGGATGTTATCCTCAATTAAGATTAAAGAAGCAATTTCAGGTGTACTGTTTGGAAGCTTCTGATCCTCAATCGTACCATTAAAGTGAGCTAAGCATAATACACGGTATCCCATACCAGCGTATTTTTGAATTTCCTTTTTTACCTTATCATATTCCTTTTGTAAAACAAATTCAGGAGCACCTAAAGCAAAGGTTCCCATTTTGTCAAAGGAAACAGCATTATATTTTCTTTGAGAGCTAAAAGGAATCGTTTCAATATATTTGATCCGCTTATTTAAGCCAAATTTCTTTTCTAAAGCTACTGCTGTTAAATTGGTTTCATTTAATGCATTGAGCATAGCTGATACAATATTATTCGTTGTCAACCCAAAGAATGTATTGAAATCAATGACATTTTTAACATTCATCGTTCCATCTGTGATTGTTCCCGTTTTATCCAAACACAATACATTGATTCTTGCTAGCATCTCAATACAATATAGCTCTTGCACCAGTACATTTTTTTGAGATAATTTAATGACACCAACAAATAATGCAACAGAGGTTAAAAGCCATAAGCCCGATGGAATCATACCAATCAATGCTCCTGCGGTCTTACGCACGGCTGTAACATAATTTATATCCGGATTAAAGTATTGTAATAAAAATAGAACAATACCCGTAGTAACAATAATAGGTATCATACCATAGATAATAAATCTTAAGGATTTTAACAAATCTGAATTTGGCTTTCTATATTGCTTTGCCTGAGCAGAAAGCTTTTCAATATAATTATCCTTACCAACCTTATCCACTCTAGCTCTACAGGTTCCAGATACCACAAAGGATCCAGAGAATAGAAGGTCTCCTGGCTTTTTAATAATTGCATTACTTTCTCCTGTTAGTAAGGATTCATTAACCTCAATAGTTCCACTAACAACAATACTATCTGCACAAATTTGAGCTCCGGAGGTGTATTCTATCAAATCATCTAATACAACATTTCCAATTCCAATTTCCTTTTTTACTCCATTACGGATTACTGTTGCACTAGGAGCAGATAACAAGGACATTTTGTCTATGGTTTTCTTTGCCTTTAATTCTTGGTAGGTTCCAATACATATGTTAGCTGTAACAATAACCAAAAATACCAAATCTGTCCATGCCTGAATGGTCATTAGCCAAATCGCAATAGATAAGGTTAAAATATTAAAGAATGTAAATATATTAGAAATGATAATTCTTTTTCTAGATTTAGAAGACCCCTTTTTCGTAACGTTTACGAGATTATCTAAAACTCTTTTCTCAACGATTTCATCAGGAAGTCCATTTTCTATATCCGTATCATAGCGTTTTATACTTTCCGGATTTTTCTTCATTGCCTTTTGGTGCTTTTTCACCAATTTGCGACATTCTTTATCCGCATGCTTTTTTTCCTTTTTTTCACGTTTTTCACGCTGTTTACGGACTAATTCACTTTCGACAGTTTCCTCACCAATGACTTTAGCATCGACTTCGTCGTCCTCCATTGGTTCTTCTACTACCTCTTCGTCATCCTCCTCAGAATCCTCCAAGGCCTCTTCCTCTAGTTCTTCAGCATCTTCAACAACTGGCTCAGTTTTTTCTTTTTCTTCGCGCTTGCCGAATATACTTTTATCATCAAAAGTTGCCATAGCTTTACCTCCTAATTTTTATTGTAGAGAAATGTTAATCAATTCCTCTAATCTAGATATTCTCCCCTTTAAATATAAATATCCTAAAAGTGCTTCAAAGCCTGTTGAATCCAAATATAAGGATAAATCCACATTTTTTCTTTTCGTATGAATATGTGAATTTCTTCCCCTTTTAAAAATCGCCAGCTCCTCTTCACTTAACAAATTTTGTTCTAAAAATGTATGTAGACTTTTGGATTGAGCGTTAGCATTGGTAAATGAGGTTACAAACTGATGTAAATCATTCACCTTAGTCAGACCCAAATCCAACGCATGCTTTCTTACATATATTTCATAAATCGCATCCCCGATATAGGCTAAGCATAAGCCATTATACAAATTGGCATCCATTATAATATATTCCAATCTACCAATTGCTTACGGTATATATCAGCAGAATCAAAATCCTTATTTTCTCTAGCCTGATTCCACTTTTTATATATTTCTACCTGCTCCTCTGTCATAGAATGAACAAATAGATTGATACCTAAAACCTTTAAAATTTTTTGTAGTGTATTATACAATTTTAAAGTAGTCTGTACATCCTTACTCCGAACAGCTACATTCATATCCTTAATCATCTGTTCTATGAGCATCATTACATTCTGCACATTAAAATCTTGATTCATATATTCCTCAAATTCCTTTAATAAAGCCTCATCCTCTACCTTATCCGTTACTCCTAATACCTGTAATCCGTATAAGGCCTGCTTGTAGGCTCTTTGCCATTTTTCAAAGGTTTTTTGATAGGCTTCAAAAATCTCATTTGAATAAGAGAAATTATTTCGATAGGGTGTAAACAGCAATACCATTCGAAGAATCATTCCAATAGTAGTATTCTCCAAATCCTTAACATAAATTACGTTCCCCTTCGATTTAGACATTTTTTGTCCTTCAAACTCCAAACGTCCTACATGAGTCCAATATTTTGCTAAAGAATGATGATACAGAGCTTCACTTTGAGCAATTTCATTTTCATGATGAGGAAACTTTAAATCCATTCCCCCACCATGGATATCAATTTCATCCTGGAAGATTCTATGATTCATAACAACACATTCTGTGTGCCAGCCTGGTCTTCCCTGACCAAAAGGAGAATCCCATTTAATTCCCAAATCTGTCTTTTTCCATAGGGTAAAATCTAGTGGATTTTCCTTTTTTTCATTGACTGAAATACGAGCACCCTGCTCTAAATCCTCGCTTACCTGATTGGATAAGCACCCATAATTTTCTATTCGATTTACTCTGAAAAAGACATCTCCATCAACCTCATAGGCATAGCCTTTTTCTATGAGCTCACCAATAAAAGAAATCATTTCATCAATATATTCTGTAGCATGAGGAATATATTCTGGTTTTTCACTTCCCAGCTTTTCTACAGAATCAAAATAGCTTTGTTCATACGCTGTAGCAATTTCCTTTTCTGTTTTGCCTTCCTTGATAGCCTGCTGAATAATTTTATCATCTATATCAGTTATATTAGAAGCATAATGCACTTCATATCCTAAATATTTTAAATAATTCTTAACCATGTCATAAAACACAACAGGTCGAGCGTTTCCAATATGGATATGATTATATACAGTAGGTCCACATACATACATATGAACCCTTCCTTTATGGATCGGCTGAAACTCCTCTAGCCGATTTGTTAAGGAATTATATATCCTAAGCCCCATCTTTTCATCTCCTTTAACTAGCACAAAAAGGAGCACAAGCTCCAATTATTGCGTTAAAATCAAATTACGAATTTCTTCGGTAAATAACTCTAAATCCTTGCTTAATACATAAGGGGTCTTTGTCAAATTTTCATGCTCATTCTCAATAACAAGCTTATCCTCATATACTATTGTATGAATACTAGACCCGTTCTTATCACCAATTTTACCAATAGCCAAAGATACAAATGCGGTTTGTTCTATTTTCTTATCTTCTTCCTTTGGTTTTTCTGCAAGCTGAACAGATAATCCTTTTTCCTTAGGAACATATACACAGGTTGTATAGGTTGAAATATTTTGATCATCTGTATAACCACCAAAGCCTCCAACATAAACAAAGTAGGCTGAGGTGCTTGTAACACTTATATCTCCTATACTAGCACAATTCTCAAAACGAGAGGCATCATTAATATTTCCACCATTAAAGCCTCCAACACGTAGCTTAAAGGTCTCTCTTCCAGAGCTAGATAAGGTGGTTGAAGATTCTGTTGTTGTAATATCAACCTTCGCATAAGAGCGTGTAATTCCTAAATTGGAATCATTCACACCACTAAAGCCACCTAAATATAAGCATCCATCCTTATTGGATGTATAGGATACGGTTGCTTTTATCGTTCCATCTACTCTACATTGATCAATAGAGGAATTCTTATTTTCTCCAACAAAACCACCAATATACATTTTCAAACGAACCAACGGTGCTTCAAAATTCAAATTCTGAACAGAACAATCCTTAATCGTACAATTTACAGCCTGTCCAATTAGTCCACCAATATAAGCATAAGAGGAGGTTTGACCTGAATGAGAAAGTGTAAGATTTCTTACTACAACATTTTCTATTACACAGCGCTTAGCATATCCTGCTAAAGCTCCTAAATATGTATTAGAACGAGTAGAGCTGTAGCTTACATCCTCTAATACTAGATTTTTTACTGTGGCTCCAGTCATATATCCAAATAAGCCAGTATACTGATTGCTATCCATTTTGAAATTATAGATTTTATGTCCATCTCCATCTAAGGTTCCAGAAAAATAACTACTAGAATTAAAGATTGAAGATAGCTCTCCACCACAATCAATATCCTTAGTTAATTTATAATAAGCATCCTTTGTCTTATTCATACCCAATAGCATGTCTAAACTATCCACCAAAATTGGATCCTCTTCTGATTCTCCTGTACTTAATGTTTTTAATTCCTTTGTTGCTAAAGTCTTTTGTCTTCCTTTAGAAGAGATAACCAGCTTAACAGAATAATCTGTATCTGCGATAAGCCCTGTAAAATCTAAAGCTTTTGCTGAAAGATGCGTTGGAATATCATCCCCAGAAGGCTTAGATACTACAACATCCTTCCGAGAAACCTCCTTTGCCTCTTCTCCCATAGTACTTACAATGACATAAGAGGTTACCCTACTATGATATAGGTCATGCTCTTCACTATCGACAAAGCTAGGCTTTACTGTCAATGCTGTTTTAAAAATCGTTGTTTCTATTGAACCCTCCATATTTGGAAGATTGTTATTCGAATCCTTACAGCTGGTTAATATAATGAATAACCCTAAGCATAGGGTAGAACATAATGCAATTAAACGTTTCATAATACTCAATTCCTTTACATACTAAAAAATATTTGCACTTCTTACTTATTATATCGTAAATTTAAGTTTCTATCAAGAACAAAGTCACATTTTCAAAGCCTAAATACCATATTTTTTTTAATATTGAACCTTGTATGTTTAGCGCACTTTTCATTTTGGGAAATTTAAATAACCCTACCAATAAAAAGTTTCGTTAAAAAAGGAAACCAAGACTCCTTACCATTTCTTTTCCTCGTATTGCAAACATTATCTTGCTAAAGAAGCCTTAAGGGAGGCAATTCCTGCTTTCTAAAATCCCTATGAAGTAACAAAACTTACTTGTTTTTTAAGCTACATGAATTGACTTGTTTTATTATTTATACTATAATAAAATTTGTACAATAAATCATGGAGGTAAGCATGAAAAAAATTGGACTTGATGTAGGATCAACCACCATAAAGTGTGTTGTTTTAAATGAAGAAAATCAAATAATATACTCTGACTATAAACGTCATTATTCTCATATAAAGGATAATATTATATCCAAGCTAAACGAACTTATCCAACAAAAAATTGTAGAGGATGATTGCCATTTAGCAATTTCTGGTTCAGCTGGTATGGGACTAGCTGAGGCTGTTGGTATTCCCTTTGTGCAGGAGGTTTACGCAACGCGAATTGCTGCAAACACCTTAATCCCTGGAACAGATTGTATTATAGAGCTTGGGGGTGAGGATGCAAAGATTCTCTTCCTTACCGATGGAATGGAGGTTCGTATGAATGGGTCCTGTGCAGGTGGTACAGGTGCCTTTATCGATCAGATGGCTACTCTTTTAAATGTAGATATTACAGAAATTAATGGACTAGCCTTAAACCACCAAAAGCTTTATGCTATTGCCTCTCGTTGTGGTGTATTTGCCAAATCCGATATTCAGCCTCTTTTAAATCAAGGAGCATCAAAATCCGATATTGCAGCTTCTATTTTTAATGCTGTGGTAAATCAAACGATTGGCGGACTTGCTCAAGGTAGAGAAATCAAGGGAAATGTAGCCTATTTAGGAGGTCCCTTAACCTTTTTATCTGAGCTCAAGGCTAGCTTTGATTCTGCTCTTCATGTACAAGGCATTTGTCCAGAAAACTCCTTATATTATGTTGCAATAGGTGCTGCCCTATGTGCTAAGGAAAAGCTATCCTTATCAGAAAAAGTAAACAATCTAACGCATTTTACCAATATGGCAACCTATGCCTTTAATCAGCCCTTATTTGCTAATGAAGAGGAATTAAAGGAATTCAGAGCTCGTCATGCAAAAGCCCATATTGATAGTCTTCCCTTAAAGGACTATACGGGAAAGCTTTATCTTGGAATCGATAGTGGCTCTACCACTCTAAAATTCGTTTTAATTGATGAGGATGAGCAGATACGCTTTGAAAGCTATCAGCCGAATAAGGGGAATCCGGTAGAGGTAATTCATACCTTATTTTCTGAATTATATACAAAATATCCCAATTTACAAATTGCTGGAAGTGCTTCTACTGGGTATGGGGAGGAGCTTGCAAAAAATGCTTTTAACCTCGATGCAGGATTGGTTGAAACAATGGCACATTATAAGGCAGCTTCTAAATTCAAACCAGAGGTTGACTTTATTATTGATATCGGCGGACAGGATATTAAATGCTTTAAAATAGAAAATCATGCAATAGCAAATATTTTTCTTAATGAGGCCTGTTCTTCTGGCTGTGGATCCTTCCTACAAACCTTTGCAAATGCATTAGGCTATAAAATAGAGGAATTTGCTAAGCTAGGACTTATGGCTGATAAACCTGTGGATTTAGGCTCTCGGTGTACAGTCTTTATGAATTCTTCTGTAAAGCAGGCACAAAAGGATGGAGCAACCATTGAAAATATTTCAGCGGGTTTATCTATTTCGGTTGTTAAAAATACCCTTTATAAGGTTATCCGTGCTACATCTAGTGTAGGACTAGGAAAGCATATTGTGGTTCAAGGAGGTACCTTCCACAATGAGGCTGTATTGCGAGCCTTTGAAAAGGAGCTCAATTTGAATGTGGTTTGTCCAAATATATCAGGACTCATGGGAGCTTATGGTGCAGCTCTTTATGCAAAATCCTTAAACCTACAGCATTCCTCTACCATAACAAAGGAGGAGCTTAAGGAATTTAAGCATGAGGTTAAGAATTTTAACTGTCAAATTTGTAATAACCATTGCTTATTATCTGTCAACACCTTTGGTAGCAATAAAAACCGCTTTATTAGCGGAAATCGCTGTGAAAAGCCTCTTGCGAAAAAGGTTACTAATGAAAACTCCAACCTTTATGAATATATAAGAAAAAAGCTTTTAAGCTATCCACCACGTCCAGGAAAAAGAGGAAAGCTTGCAATCCCTCTTGTTTTAAATATGTATGAGCTATGGCCTTTCTGGTACACCTTCTTTACGCATTTAGGCTTTGAGGTACATCATAGTGGATTTTCAAGTGAAAAGCTGTATACCCTAGGACAGCATACCATTCCTTCGGATACCGTATGCTATCCAGCTAAGCTAGTTCATGGGCATATTGCTAAGCTAAAACAGGAAGGCTTTCAAACCATCTTCTATCCATGTATGAGCTATAATATCGATGAGGAAAAGGGGGACAATCATTTCAATTGTCCTATTGTAGCCTACTATCCTCAAACCATAGAAAACAATGTGGCTGATGTAAGCGATATAAACTTTATTCATCCTTTTATCGGGATTCATGATAAGGCTATATTTGAACAAAAAATGCTGCTTCATTTAAAGCAATTTAAAATTTCAAAAAAAGAAATTCAAAAGGCCTCTACCTTTGCCTATTTAGAATACGAACATTATTTAGAGGATATCCGAAAGCAGGCTGAAGAAATCATACAAACGGCTAGAGTCCATCATCAGCAAATCATTGTATTAGCAGGAAGACCTTATCATGTAGACCCTCAGGTAAATCATGGCATTGATAAGCTGATCAATGGCTTTGATGTTGCTGTTATAACAGAGGAATCCATTTCCCATCTTGTTCCAAAATTTAAGGTGGGCGTATTAAATCAGTGGACATATCATGCTAGGCTTTATGCTGCTGCCAAATATTGTACAACACAAAGCGATATGAATCTAGTCCAGCTGGTTAGCTTTGGGTGTGGTCTAGATGCTGTAACTACAGATGAATGTAAAACCATACTAGAAAACCATGGTAAAATATATACTCAAATTAAAATTGATGAAATAACGAATCTAGGAGCTGTAAAAATAAGACTCAGAAGTCTTTTTGCCGCTCTTTCACAAAAGGAGGAAGACTAATGGAATCTGAAGTTAAGGAATATCCAAAATTCGTCGCTTCTATGCGTAAAACTCATACCATATTAATTCCATCTATGCTTCCCTTTCATATGGCATTGTTTGAAAAGGCACTGATTTATTCAGGCTATAAGGTAGAGATTATGCGAAATGAGGGTCCTGATGTAGTGACAGAGGGACTTAAATATGTTCATAACGATACCTGCTATCCTGCATTGCTCGTAATCGGACAATTCATAGATAATCTAAATCATAGAACGGATCACGATCGGTTGGTGCTTTTGATTACGCAAACAGGTGGAGGCTGTCGTGCCTCAAACTATATTCATCTTCTTAGAAAGGCATTAGATAAGGCTGGCTATGGCTTTATTCCTGTAGTTTCCTTAAATGCTTCGAATCTGGAAAAGGATAGTGGATTAAAGCTAACCTACGCTTTGATCAAAAAAATTGCAGCAGCAATGACCTATGGCGATGAAATTATGTATTTGTTTAATAAAACGCGCTCCTATGAGGTGGAGTCAGGCTCTGCAAAAAATTTAGCCTCTTCCTGGGTTGAACGCATTGGCAAACAATTTGAAAAGAAAAAGGGTGTTTCCTATAGAGCCTTAAAAAAGAATCTTAAAGCAATTGCCAAAAGCTTTAATGAGCTAAAATTAGATGTATCCCACTCCATTCCAAAGGTTGGGGTTGTAGGAGAAATTTATGTAAAATATGCTGCCTTAGGAAACAATCACCTAGAGGATTTCTTAGTAAGTGAGCATGCTGAGGTTATGGTGCCTGGTCTTTATGGATTCATCCTCTATTGCTTATATAATTCCATCTATGATAATCAGTTCTATGGTGGAGGGAAGCTGAAAAAGCTTGGTGCCAAATTGATTATATGGTATCTAAGAAGACGAGAAAAGCTGATGATTCACAGCATGAAGCATACAAAATTCACACCAATGAAATACTTCTCTCATACAAAGGATTTGTCTGAGGGAATCCTATCTCATGGAACCAAAATGGGAGAAGGTTGGCTTTTAACTGCTGAAATGATGGAGCTCGTAGAAATCGGCTATGATAATATCATATGTACACAGCCCTTTGGCTGCTTACCAAACCACATCTGTGGTAAGGGTGTAATGAAGAAAATTAAATCTCTTCATCCTGATGCCAATATTGTAGCCATAGACTATGATCCTTCTGCTACCAAGGTCAATCAGGAAAATCGAATTAAGCTAATGCTAGCCATTGCTAGAGAAAAAATTAAAGAAGACGAGGATGCTAAGCTGTAAATCAAACAGCTTAGCTTTTTTTATATGAGAACCTATTTAAGAAATGAAATCATTATTACAAAAAATGCATATATCAATCAAATATTTAAAATTATCAAAGGGCATATTCAAAACAAAAAAGGGACCGAGCTTTATGGTCCCAATAGCTATCTTTTTTTAGATCAAATCTTTTACCATTCCTTTACTCTAGATGAATACTATGCCTTAGATTTCGTGTCAGGGGAATGGATTGATAAAGAAGATATCGACATAAGCTATTTTTCTATTTTATCTAAGATGTATCAAGAAAAGAAAAATCAAGCTGAGCTACTTCTTATTCAAAGCTCTATCACTAAAATTGCAAGATATTTTTATTTTGAATACATCAATAATAAAACAGAAAGCTTTTATGTAACCCTAAGTATATCTGAATTAGCCATCTATCTAAGACTATCTAAGTTAGAGCTCTCCGAGGGAATAAAATTCTTAGAATCCAAGATGATCCTGGCAAAGCACAATAAGCTCTTTAACATCCTCAATGTAAAGCAATTAGAAACCTATGCTTATATGCCAGATGATTAATAAGATCTAATCCTTATCCTTTTTAAGGCAATATTTGGATTACATCTTGATATAAGCAAGTAAATTTTTCTGTAAAAAATTGATCGATGTGATAATGTCCAAAATACCAATGCGTAAAATCTAAGACAGCATAAATCCGTTCTAAGGCTTCATTTGATTTAGCAAATTTTAAAAATCCACCCTGAGCTTTAAAGGAATAAAGTCCTACAACCGATAGTAAACTTGATGGACAATCGTGAGTTAAAACAAAATCCACTTTATTTTTATGCTTTGCTAGATTGCTTAGTCCCTCTTGTATCTCCTCCTCTGTTGGTAGTTCCTGTGGCCACCAAGAGACATGAGGCTCTCGATAGGCCTTATCAATAGATAATCCACCTCCAAAGGTAAAAAAGGTCTTTCCTTCTATTTCAAATACTTGACCACGCATCAAATGAATGACATGAGAGGCAAGTCTATGAACCTTACCTCCATTCCACATTTCTACTGGATAAGCATATAAGGCATCAAAGTTTTCATGATTTCCATCAACGAATAAAACGGTGAAGGGCAATGCATTATACTCCTCTATCGCTTCTTTATCCGTATTAGGAAAAAATAATACACCACAATCCCCTACTATGATAAGATAGTCCTCTTTTGTTAAGTGGGAAAGTGTAGGTGATTTCAATTTTTTAAAATCTGTAAAGCGATGGGTATCCCCTGTAACTAATATCATTTGAATATAATCCTCCTATTCTATCCTTCTTTAAATCGTGCTAAGGAAATCTTTTATTAAAAGCTATAGCTTTAAAATGGCTTTAAGCTGTGCCTCATCAACCAATATCCTTCTGTCTTCAGTTCCTTGTCTTCTGGATATAATGCCTCTGTTTTCTAGCTCCTTGATAATTTGAGCTGCATCATTAAATCTGAAGCAAAACCGATTTTGAATTCGATTAATGGATACATAATTTTTCTCAATACAGAATAAAGCAACCTGATATATGATTTCATCATTGATATTCAGAGGCTCTTCGATTTCTATTTTATCGTATTCCTCGATAGATAGCAAGTAGGAAGCGGTGAAATGCTTTCGAATAAAATCACAAATATTCATTATCTCTACAGGCTCAAAGTAGGCTCCTTGAAGATGAATCAGCGAATCCTCATTTTTAAAAAGCATATCTCCATAGCCCTTTAAATTTTCAGCTCCAGCTGTATCAAGGATAATCTTACTATCCATATCCTTAGCTACACGAAATGCAATTCTAGTAGGTATGGCTGCCTTGATTGTTCCAAAAAGAATCTGTGGAGTTATGCGTACAGTAGATAAAATAAGATGGATTCCCACTTGACTTCCCTGCTGAAGGATACGTACTAAAGCATCCTTTGCCTCAAAACCAAATTGTGTAATCAAATCTGCATACTCATCTGCAAAAATAACTATTTTAGGAAGCCTCATTAAAACCTCTTGTCTTCCAATTAGCTTTCTTCTATTTTCTATCACTTCTGTGATTTTCTTTAAACCAGAAAGAATTTGAATGGGCTCTGTTAAAATAGGCATAGCCAAATGAGGTAAATTGTTATATACCTTAAATTCTGTCTTTTTAGGATCTATGAATACAAATCTAACATCCTCAAAGCTATTTTTTAATAACAAGGAAACTGCAATGGTATGAAGACATACCGATTTTCCACTTCTTGGAACGCCTGCCATTAGTAAATGTCCAGCAGCTGATAAATCCAAATATACAGCTTCGTTTTCTTCATTTTTTCCCAAGGTGATACATAGCTTGTTTTTTCTTTGTTCCATGCTTGCTGTTTTCTTTTGCTTTAGCTGCATAAAGGGAAGCCTATATTTTTTCATTTTTATTTTTCCTTTCTTCATTATTCTAATATAATATCTTTGATATTCTGAAATTCATCCTCAGAAAGATCACTTATAGAATCTAGCATTTTCAGATAGATAGCTACCAAGGAGGATTTTAAATCCTCTAATCTTTGCAATATTCTATTAACAAGACGAATAAACTCTTGTTTCGAAGCTTCAGGATTGGCCTTTATGATTTTTTCTAGGGCCTCATAATATGCTTTATCAAAGCTATCCTTTGCCTCATCGTATTCCTCGATGATAAGCTCATCCTCTTTAAATTCTTCCTCTTCTTTCTTGGTTTCTAAGTCTAAAATTCGCTGACGAATCGATTTTTTTTGTTCCTCCAACTTTTTTTTAAAATCTGCTCTTTGGCTAGGCCAAAAAGGAAAAGCATCCATTTCCTTGGTATCTAGTGAATCATCTTCCATAGCTCCAAAGCGCTCAATGAAATCATTTTTCGTAAGATAGATTTCCTGGAAAGGAGGTTCCCCTATAAACTCTTCTTCTGTCATCCAGTCCACAATTTTTCTTACAGTAGCCATGGATAAAGCAAATCTCGATTGAAGGTAAACAGTAGAAACGTCTCCTCTTTTGATACAATCCCAAAGAACCTCCTTGTAAATTTGAGGAATTTCCTCTGTTTTCTCTTCATATGTATAATACAAATCATCCACTAAAGTTAATTTGTTTTGTTCAACAAGCTTTGAAAATATGGCACGAACCTCTCTATATCCTAAATTCAAGCTCTTCTGTACCTCAGGTATAGAAACTATTTTTTTTGTTATTATATACCTCTCTACCTCTGTAATTGGCATTTTATCTTCCTCCTTTTTCATTCAAAATAATTTTTTTACTATTTTGAAACTCTTCCTCTGTTAAAATAGAAAATTCTTTTATGATTCTTTTTAAAATCATTTGAATTGCTATATTCCTTTTATACAATTTCAGCTGCTTCATTGTATGTCTTATAAATTGTTTTTTTGTTAGAATTTCATGATCACTGAAAAGATGCTTTAAAACCCATTGGTATTCGCTCATCGTATAAGGCTTTCTTTTATAATTCCTTTTATTTTCCAGTAGGATTTCCTTTATTCCCTCAAGTCTCCACTTACTAAATTTCTTTGCTGTACTATACTTTCCATACTGGCTTAGAAATTGATCCTTGGTTATCAATAAGGAATCATAGGACTTTTTTCTCATATACATAATTTCAAACCAAGAGGCTTTGTTGTAAGCATAGCCTTGATCCTCCATCCAAGATAGAATCGCATTGGCTTGCCTCCGAGTAATATATAGCTTTTTTTGTAGGAAATCATAAGTCGCATTGTTTTTTTGAATACAAAGCCATAGAGCGTAAAGATATAATGGATCTGGCTTAGTTGAATCATAGGCTTGAATTCGTTGCTTTAGGATTTCAGAATCATCGAATTGTTGAGTTTTAATCGTCCCATTCATTTTTCTTGACATCTCTTACATAGGTATATTGAGGAGATAATGGATTAAGATTAACCCGATATTCCTTATCGTCTGCTTGAGGAAGCTCATTCAATTCCTTACACTGATAATATCGTTCCAGCTTAGAAAAGAATACATATCCACAATTTGCCTCTGTAACAATACATTCTCCTACCTTTAGATTCGCAAGTATGCTTTTGGGCATGAGGGGTATTGTTTCTATTTGGTAATTATCGATTTCCTCCTTACTCCCATTTAAAGCACATAGAGGAGATATCCGTGTCGTTAGTCCGCATTCCTTACTAAACTCTTCTAGAGTTCCTGGATTATTACTTCCAATAAAGACATGTAGATTTAAATTATCTCGAATGATTTCTGCAATATGATGTCCATAAACATTATTCAGCTGGGCATAGGATTGTAGTATTAGAATAAACCAAATGTTTCTTCCGGCACAGGCGGAAACAACTGTTTCAAAGTCGGATATTTTGGGAAAATTTCCAAATTCATCTAAAATGAAGTAAAAGGGAACATCAAGCTTTCCTGAAGACTTTTGATTGGCATGCTCAATTAAAAGGGTATAGGCACTTTGGACTAGCGTACTAATGACCTGATAATGGGCCTTTACCTCATCTCTATAGGCGATAAAGACTGCGATTGGCTTATCTTCATCAATGAGCTCCTCCATTTCAAAGCTATTACAGCTCGTAATCAATCGAATTGCACTAGATTTATAAATAGACATCTTAGTATTAAAGCTACTAACAATACATTTTCTTGTACTCTGAGCATTTTCTAAAATACAGTTCTTGGCTAATTTTAGGGCTCTAGAGGTAGGTCCTCTAGAGGTGAAATATCCCGAATCATTGTATCTAGCCCCACTACCATCTCGCATGCTATCCATAATCGTTAGAGCTGTACTAAAGGAAAATCTTTCTTCTGTAATGACCTCCTCCTCATTTTCAAGATGGCTATCCTCTAGCATTCCCCATATGATTGCTGTAAGGAGGATACGAGCAGAATCCTCCCAATAAGGATCATCTCCTTTTTTTGTAGAGATTGTTATCGCTGCAATCTTGTCAATTTCATTTTCTACCTCAGCAATTAAAATGGCTCTCGTTCTATCTATAATTTCATCTAGGAGCTTTTGGCTTTCATAGATTGTACCTCTAAACCGATTTCTTATGCCATGGTCTGTTTCAACAAGCTCTACCTCATCCTCTAGATTGTATGCTTTTTGATACATACGATAAATGGGTGTTAAGGGATTCCAATACTCAGAATGCTGATAATCTCTAAAGTTGAAAAGCTTTACATTATAGCCCTCCTTACGTAGGGTTTCAGAGGTTATCTTATAAAGCTCTCCCTTTGGATCTGAGATAAACATACGCTTCTTCTTTTTTTGTTTGGCAAAGGATAATATCGTAGGAATTACATATTCTGTAGTCTTTCCAAGACGAGTTGCAGCAATAACGCCTACATGATTTTCTAATTCTGAATAAGTTTGAACAAGCCTACCATCTATATAACGATTGGCCTTAAGAACCCCATTCACTTCATGATTGGGTAAATCCTCATAGCTTACTGTATTTGGAAAAGTAAGGGGTACATCCTCATAATGCAAAAGCTTCGTATTGTCATAGCCTGTTAGTATTTGATTAGTGATTTTCATTGATGCTTCCTCCAAACCCATATGTTTTTTTCACATGATTTATCTTTTTATCCTCAAAATATGGTCTAACTAGCTCTGCTGTTAGATGTATTTCTTCTCTTCGAATTCTATATTCCTTTAAAATTTTATCAAGGATTTTATCTACTGTATCTAAGGATATTGTATTCAGTGCTGCTAAAGCTTGCTCATCTATAATCGCTGATGCTATATGATAGGAGGTTTTCTTTTCCTCAAGCATATCCCTTATGACCTCTATTTTTTCGCTTGCCCGAATCGGAGCAACCTTCACAAACTCAACCCAATTTTTTAAATGATTCATATTTTCCTTATCACATATACAAATGGGAAGAATTGGACTTAAATCCAGACGCACCGCAGGATGATTGAGATGAAATCTTTGTCTTTTTTCACTTTTCAAAAAGCTTTTCAGATTATCTATAATCGCTTCATCTATTTCACCCTTCAAAAGAAAGAGATAGATATTGGCTTTTCCTTCCTCTGCATTTCTAATAAAAACATTGTTTTTTGTTGGCTCAAAATCTATTCCACGTAAATCAGCAACCTCTATTTTTTCTATATGATTTTGATCTAGCATTTGAAAAATTCTTTTCATATAAATTTCCAATGCATATTCTGAATCACTATAGATTCCTATAGGCTTATAGGCCTTCATCATTCTTAAATCACTATTTTTCAAGCCAATTAAAAGATTCTGCTGTTCTTCTTCTCGATGGATGGGGATATCCTCTAGGACCTCTTCCCGAATAAGGATATCATCTCTTTGGAGCTTTAAAGGCAAATCACAGGCTTCTGAAATCATTTCCTTATTTTCTGAAAAAACAATCTTTTCTTTATCCTTAATGCCTATTGTACTACCAAAGATCAATCTAGCATATAAAGGCTCATAAAGATCCTCTTTTAATTTGCCACAGGCAAAGCTTTTCTTTAATAAAAGAATCTCTTCATTTTCTTGATTTACCTTCATTTTATATTGTTCTTGTACAATAGAAGAGAGGAAATAAAAGGGCGTATCTGCAACAGAGGCATTGAGCTTTTTTAGAATCTCTCTTCTATTTTCTTTATCATATTTGAGTAAGGATAACGCTGCAAAGGTATCTCCCCACTGGGTAGCCTTTTCTAAATATTTCAGACCACTTTGCTGATTTGCCTTTAGAAATATTCCTGAGCAAAGAAGTGTCCCTAATACACGCATCGCAAGGACATTTCCTTGTTTAGCAAGCATATAAAGATTTCTTTCTATTAAATTTTTAGTCATTTCCTCTGTGGCACATAAACAATATTTGTCTGCAGTACTCATAGCCTTCCCCTTGATTGCTAGAATCATCTCCTCCTGCTCCTCTAAAAGGCTCGGCTGATGAGTAAGCTCCTTATATTGCTTCACTCTTCGATATCGCTTATACTCCTCTATCGTTTGAATTTCCTTAATGATATCAGCATCAAATAAGGAATCCATATTTTTATACTCCTTTATACAGAAGATTTCCTTTAAGCAAGCAAAGATTTTATTCGAAGGAAGAAATTTTCCTATAATTGCTTGATAAATGAAAAATTCATATACAAAGGTTTCCGTTAATATATCCAACATTTTTTCACTCTCCTTTTGCTTTATTTTGACTTGGAATTACTGTATCAATAATTCCATATTCTAATGCCTCATAGGCCGTCATAATATTATCACGATCCGTATCCCTTTGAATGGTCTTTACCGTTTTTCCTGTGTTTTCTGATAGGATTTGATTTAATCTTTTTTTAGTACGCTCAATATGCTTTGCAGCAATCATAATATCACTAGCCTGTCCACTAGCACCACCTAAAGGCTGATGGATTAGGATTTCACAGTTCTCTGTAGCTCTGCGATACCATTTAGAGCCCGCAGAAAGTAGAAAGGCTCCCATACTCGCTGCCATACCTATACCTACTGTAATAATTCTAGCCTTGATATAATTCATTGTATCATAGATGGCGAGTCCTGCCGAAACACTTCCTCCCGGGGAATTGATTTGTATTGTAATCTCTTCTGCTCCCTTATCCTCTAGGTATTGAAGCTCTGCAATCACAAGCTCTGCCATTCGGTCATCAATTGGACCAAAAATATTGACTGTATTTCTAGTTAGAGAATACTGTGCTGAAAATTCTTCCTGTGGCTTCATTTTTATTCCTCCTCTTCTAAGCTCTTTTCTAGCATATCATAATATTCTTCAAAAATTTTTAATGCGGTTAATTCATTGCTTTCAACCAATAAAGCTAATTCATCATTTTCCTCATCTAAGTAAAAAACGATTGCCTCATCCTCTTCTACATTTTTCATTTTGTCTATAGGCTTTAATATACAATAAATTTTTTCATTATAAGGTATGACTGCAACCTGTTCAAATCGATAGCATCCTCCTTGATCATCTGTTAAAACGATTGGATCAAAGTTTTTTTCATCCAATAAGATATCCAATAAATCCATCAGTAGCACCTCAATCTTTTAATACCCAATCTCTCTAAATACCAATTTAAACAAAATGAATTTAGTGCTTTATCTCTTTTTTTAGCATCTGGCATTATTTTTTCAACCTCATTCCAAAATAGCTTGCCATGCTTACGATGCTTTAAATGACAAAGCTCATGTAAGACGATATAATCAATGAATTCCGTTGGTAAGAATACCAAAGCAATATTAAATTCTAACCATTCATTCCCTGCTTCTTTATAAATACAGCTTCCCCAAAACCGGTCAGAGCTTGTAAGACAATACCTAGGAACTTCAAAGTTATAGTGTGTGGCATAATAATCTATATATTCTTTTATGACATCTAAAAGAACTGTTTCTAATTCTGTTTTAATATCGTATAAGCTGAACTTACTAGGTATTACGATATCATTTCCTACCTTAATTATTTTTTTATATCGTTTACTCCTATAAACCGAATATTTCTTACCTAATAGTTGAAGTGATGTACCATTTTTAAATGTAGGTAAATCTGTTTTACTTAGCAAATCCAGTTGTTCTTCAATAAAGCTTGCATTATTTTTTATAAAATCAAAAACATTTTCTCTACTACATTTCATAAAAAGATTGGCCAAAATTTCTATTTGTCCATAGGAATTTATCCTAAGATTCAAATATTTAAAACGAGAACTAAAACCAAACAGAATTTGTAGCTCCTTATGATTTACTACTATCTGATCCATCAGTTTACTCCTCTCATAATTTTTTCAATTATTAATGATAAAGGATTATTTAAATAGATTTCATCCAGATGGAAAAAGCTTCCTTTAAAAAAAGTATAAATTGGGCTGCCTTCCTCTTGAATAACTAAAATAATTTGCATAACAATTAAAGCAATTATTATAAATGCTACTACACTAAGTAACGCTCCTAATGATTTGTTAATTATTTTAAAAACCTTATGATCTGACTCTGCTATACTAGATATAATAGACACAACTATTTTTCTTATAATTGTTACTAAAATAAATAATATAACAGCAACTGTAATTATTTCTATTCGGATCAATAGCAAGAAATCACAAAACCAATTGGATGCATTTGTTAAACCATTTACGATAACATTCATAAAATTTTCAACAAAACCGATATGTATTATTAAACCAAATAAAAAATAACAGTTTATTATACTAATCAGAATACCAATGATTCCTTTAGTTAAAATACGTAGTCCCCTACCAAAGCCCACTAGAACTCCAATTAAGGATACTACTAAAACAATAAATATAATAAGATAATCAGCTAGAATCATAATGTCTTATTCTCCTTTACGGCTATATTATACAATATCAAAATCTAAATCCTGTCACTTGAAAAAAGACATTAAAAAAAGACTAAAATATTAGCCTTTTTTAATGTACTATTTCATTTTGAATTAACAACCATAACTTCTTTCTTCCAACTCCAATTGCATTCCCTCGTAAAATTCAATTGATTTTTGGTTTTCAAAGCAATATCTTACAAGCAAATCGTTCGGGTTATTTTTAGCTAATATATATCCAGAGGACGCTAATAGTTGTTCTAATTGTCCTAAGGAGGCATTGCAGCAAAAACCCAAACAAATAAGAGTTTCTTTTTTTGCAGAGCTCTTGTGACTATGGTCAGCCAAGCGATAAATGGTTTGTCTAACAACTCTTTGATCAATGACCTTTGTTACTTTAGGAATGGTGAGGTTGTTATCCTCTAGAATTTGATCAATCACTGCTGCCATAGATAAATGATTTTGATAATCACTTATATACTGAAGAACTGCATATCTTTCATGTTCAATTTGATAGTCAATACTCATTTCTCTTTTTGGAATACCATAAGCTGTTTTTAGAACTTCAACCCCCGTTTTTGAAATGATTGATTCTTTATTTAAGGATTCCTCAAAAATCGAATAAATTAATTCAAATAAATTATTGTCCATAATTATTCCTAGTATAATTAAAATTGTACTTAATAATTATACAATCTCCTTTTCTTAAATTTTATTTGTAGTAGCAAATAAACTAACATCAATTAAAAACAAGCAATAATACTTTATGCTTTTGATTTATTTCTTATTATGTTTCATCAAAAATTAAGCTTATATAAACATCAATCTTAGTTCCATTTGTTCCATCAGTTCCTGGGCTGCCAGATTCGCTCCCCCCCATACCTTTCGTTTCTCCACCTTCTGCTCCACCAATACCTTTTTTTGAACTTTCAGGTTTTATTTCAGTAGAAAGCGTAGATAAAGCATATGTTTTACCTATACCATATTTAAGAGACAATTCTTCTATATTTCCGCCATTGCCGCCATTGCCCCCTGATCCTCTAGTAGGTTTATTCACTGCATCCCTATGAACATCACCGCCGTCGCCGCCATTACCTCCAAGGCCTCCACTTGCTAAATCATTAACAAGTATTCTTTTAAAGTCATCAATGGTTCCACCAGTTAAAGTAGTAGTATTTGGTATCGGTGATTTAGAAACACCACCATTGCCCCCTTTTCCGCCTTTTCCGCCATTAGCTGATTGCACCCATGTAGCTTGATTTCCATATCCGCCTTTTCCGCCGTTGCCACCATTACCACCATTACCATTTTTTAATAGAATAATGGATTCAATAGTTTTAACATCAAAGTAAATGAGATTAGAAACAATACAATGTCCACTATTTCCACCATTGCCGCCATTACCTCCACTACCTGCGGTGCAATTACCAGTCTTTTCTTCTCCTTTTCCGCCATTGCCGCCATTACCTCCACTGCCTGCTATAATTGAAATTTTGGCAGAGGTTGTTATATTTTTGAACGTTATGGAGTCACTCTCTATTGCTGTTCCGCCTGATGTACCATGACCACCTGATTGACCAACAGAAGTTGTACTCGAACCAGCTGCACCGCTTCCTGCTCTAATGTTAAGAGTCCCATAGATATTTAAACGAATGCTATCACATTTTACTGCAACTCCACCATCCAATAAAGTATCATTAGAATCAGCTCCTATAATTTCACAATATCCATAGGTAAATAGATCTAAATTTACACAATTCAAAGTTGGCTGTTCACAAGAACTTGATTTTAATATTGCATTATTTAAATATAAATGTAATGGACTTGTTCCTGTATATTGAACTATACTTTTATTCTCTAGTGATGTTAATACTGCGTCGTTAACAAAAATATCAATTTCCTTGTTACGATTATTCATTGAAAGTGAAAAAATATAAGGCTGTATATCATTTGTCTCAATTAAGCTATCTTCTCCAATTATATATATAGTGGTAATATTATCAGAAACTATTATGCTATTTATATCTGTTTTAGAGGAAAGATGTACCAATTGAAAAGCAGATAAATTATTTATAAACTCTAAACTTTTTAATGATTTAATCGAATTCTCATTTGGTAAATATAGATGCTCTATATATTCATTTTCATCAAAACAAAGAATTTCGTTTATTGGATTTTCTTTAATTGATATTTCGTTTGCTAATATATGAGTCACATTCAAGGTAGATATCAAGTTGTTATTTAAACTCAAGCTATTTATTGATATGCCATTAATATTTATCGCATTTAATTTGTTATTAGATAAATCTAGATAATTAATTTCTTTAAAATTTAATAGTTCAACTTTAGTTAAATTTTTATTTGATAAATTTAAGTTGATCAAACTTATATTATTTCCAATGAAATTAATTGTTGATAATGTAGTATTTATAGAAAGGTTTTTAATGTAAATATATTCTTCCTCTCCAAATAAATTAGAGATATCTAATTCATTTGTATTTAGTCTAAGATAATCTAGGCTTGTCCCCTTTAAAATACTTGTTCCATATTCTACATTATTGGGTAGAGTAATATCCGTAAATCCACTATTTATAAACGCATTATCACATATTTTGCTTATTATATTAGGTATAACGATTCTCTTAGTTTCAGAAATAGAGTTATTTATATTCTCAAATGCATTTGGACCAATAACGGTCACATTGGATGGAAAACTAGATTCAGTTATATTCATTGTAGCAGTACGATTGTATTTAACAATAATTTGTCCTAAAACCAAAAAACCATTTTTATACTCTCCCAAATCCTTTTCCCACCATAATGTATTTGAAAAGGCTTTATTTCCTAAGTCAATCAATCCATTTGCACCATAGATGGAATTTAATTTTACACAGCCTTTAAATGCATTATTCGATATATATTCTATAGAATTTGGTATAAAAACTTGAATGATTGAAGTATTATTTTCAAAAGCACCTTCACTTATACCTACGATATCTATTCCATTATATTTATTTGGTAATATGAATTTGTTTTTGTCTAATGCCCCTGAATAGGTTTTCCATAGTTCCGTTAGTCCCGTAATGCAAAGATTACCCATTTTATCTTTTTCAACTGAGAACCAATTTTCTGGAATTTCTTCCCATATTGCATACAAAGATAATCTAGTATTATTATCACCTAAATTATCTGGAACAATAGTCCAATCTATTTGATTTTCTTTCAATCCGACTTTGGTACTACTATCAATCTCTGTAGACCAACCTAAAAACAAATCACTTTCAACAGGAATAGGAAAAGATACTTTATCTCCTGTATAAACTGTCATACTCTTATTTTCTCCATATAAGGATTCAAAAGAAAGTATATAACTATTAGCGGTCCACTTTGCATATAAATATAAATCTTTAGCCAAGGTGGTATCTATTTTTATCAACCTATTTCCAGTAAAATTTGAATCGTAATACCAACCAGCAAAAGTATAGCCTCTTCTTATTGGACTATTAAGCATAAAGGGTTCCAGTTCAACATTATATGAATCCACTAAATCTTTAGCTTCTACATTCTGTCCATTTAATTCATATGAAATATTATATTGAATAAGTTTCCATTTTGCTGTTAATGTTTTACTAGATGCAAAATCACATATGTCCCCATTATTATATTTTTGATCTTCAGTATCAAACCACCCAATAAAGGCATACCCTTTTCTTATAGGTGTTATCATTCCTTGAATTATCTGATTATAACCACAAAGAATTTCATCAATTATTAATTTACCAGTATTATCAATGTAATTTAATTTTATTGAATATTTTTCCATTT
Organism: uncultured Anaeroplasmataceae bacterium; assembly: GCA_949840955.1. Lineage (GTDB taxonomy): Bacteria > Bacillota_I > Bacilli_A > Acholeplasmatales > Anaeroplasmataceae > Pelethenecus. The sequence continues at coordinate 60,275 of CATKXV010000007.1, forward strand.
CCCATTTTGGAATTAAAGTAACATCTTCTGATATAGTCCATATGTCCCCATTATTAAAAACAACAGCATCATCCGTACTCAATGCCCAGCCAATAAAAGAATATCCTTTTTTAGTAGGTGTAGATAATGTTAATACCTTTTTGCCATATGTGACCTCTAATGCCTCAATACCCTTTGTATCGCTATCCAAATAATCCAATGTTAAATTGTATGTGTTTGCGTTCCATTTTGCATATAGAACTAGATTCTTGCCTAAATTTGATTCTAGACAATCAACTTGTTCTCCAACACATTCTTCATCATAATACCAGCCATCAAAGGTATATCCATTTCTTGATGGATCATATAGACTAATGTTATCAAGCTCTGCATTATATGATTCAATATTTTTAGGATGATTTGTTCCTCCATTTAGCTCATAAGTAATACTATAACTTTCTAAAATCCATTTTGCATATAATTTAATTTTGTATGAAAAGCTAATGTCTGGTAAAATTTTCATCACTTTTCCTTTTAATTCTAAATTCGTATACCAGCCATCAAAATTATAACCTTGTCTAGTTGGAACAGGTAATGCTTTATCCTTTGTAGTAATAGAATAAGAATGAATCGTATCATCTGGAAATATACACTCATGTGTATTCTCATAATAAACTTCACGTTCACCAAATATAAAACGATATATTCCAAACACACTTATTACTAAAATACTTGCCAACAAAATCCAAGTAAAAATTTTTCTTTTTTTTCTCTTTGTTTGTATTTTTTTAGAATGTTCTAAATCATCAGTCGTCTCTAAACTTTTCAAATCACTACGATGCTCATGTACCATAGCAAATATGCCTATAGGTATACCCAAAAGCAAATCTATTCTTTCAACAATTATAGTATCAAAAACATTTGCAAAGCTAAGTACAGCAAACAAAACATAAACGATACCCAAACTAGACCAAAAGAGAATAAAGCCATCAATGTTTTTGAGGTGATTTTTAAAGCTTTTTGTCGATTTAAAATGTTTGTTGTGATTATCCAACCAAACATCTAATTGTGCTTCAATTTTAATTAGAATCTCCTTAATTTCTTCTGTTCTCATACCTCTTATATAATTTTGAAAACTAGCACTTGGAGAATCTCCTAAATCATTAAAAATTGGTAAATCAATTCGAACATCGTCATTCGAATTTGTTTTTAAACGATTTGTGATTTTCAAATAATACTCCTGATATAGATTAGGATAATCGAACTTGAGTAATTCTATAAACTCTTTTAGTTCTTTTTTTGTCATTTTTCAATCCCTACTTTCCTGTTTTTTTTAAATATATTTAGGCATTGCAATAAAAATTTTCATTTAAAATAAGCGAAAAACAATTTTCGCCAAATAAATATGTATTATTGTTATATGCTATTTACATGAACCTAAAATGTGAAATATATTTAATTTGTTATATTAATAATAGACCTGTTGATTTCTTATTACCCGTCTATTCAAAAAATGAATATGAGATGTTGCCAGAAAATGCTGGTTCATCTTTTAAAATTAAAAATCCTCTTAATGCAGAAATTATGTTAGCGAGTAAAGAAAATTATACGCTATATCTATTTAAAATTAATATTGAAAAAGCATGTAAAGCAAACTCAAACATATCCTTTTCTATTGTAACGGATAAAGATGATGTTTTTTTACGCGTTTTTACAGATGTCAAACATAATGCATATTATAAAATTACTGATGTTTATCAAAAATAACAGGTGGTTTAATTGTAAAATTTTATTATACACGAACACAAGAAACATATAAAATAAAAATTATTATGAAAAAAACTGTTTCAAAACTATAAATAATTGGACTTACCATGTCATAATCTATATCAAAGGAATTATATTCATTTGCAAAAAACAAAATTTTTCTAATTATCATCAAAATACTATTAAACATCAAAAATATAAATAATGCAATTATAGCTCCTGTTATTTCTGTTATGGGATGATATGAGAAAAGCCATAGAGTAACAGTACTAAAAATCAAAAGAACTATTTCTAGAGTTTTCCCCCACTGCTTAAAATCAAATGTGGACCTATTGAAGTGATAAAACCAAATTATTACTGCAACTACATTAATAAGAGTTATTGAAAGTAAAGGAACAATGCAAAACCATGGCAATTTTACTTCTTCCATAAAAGAAAGATACCCCGGCCTATATAATATAAGCCATGATAATACTATATTAAAAACAAGTATGGTACATATAAACAAGCATGAGTAGAAGGCTACCCTTTTTTCGTTTCTTTCTTCTAGTTTATTTAAATCATATCTACTTAAGACCTTTGATTCATCTGCTTTTGAATGTATTCTATTGCTTAATTCCCTATAGTTTTCTTGTAAAGATGTGATATTAGCTTTTCTTTCAAGTTTTTCATTAAACCCACTTACTTTAGTGTCAAGATCATAATTTTGCTTGCGTAAACCATCCATACGTTCTTCAAGATTTAAAATCTTATTCTCTAATTCCACTTTTTCTTGCTCAAGTAACTGCAATTTTTCATGAAAGAAAGTATTTATATCTTCCATTTTTTTAAAATTCACATAGACTTTTCCTTCAAGTATTTCAATTTGATTCGATTTAATACTATCTCCATCTTTTTCTTCTAACATAATTTTTTTCTCCTATTTAATCTAATATTGTTTCATCCACTAATAGTTTTGAATATTTCATGATATCTCTAATATTTATCTTGTCAATCTCGCTAAATGACTTCTCACAATCATATATTTTGTATGTTACAAAACTTATGTTTATAAAAAAAACAAAAAGCAAATTATATTTTGTTTGGAATAAAATATCCTTGGAGATTTTGCAAGTATGAATAAAATTTGAATTACTTATTTTAAATTCTATTTCTTGAAAATCTTCCCCATAGAACAATGTACGATAGCGCCAATTCTCGACAGTAGCTTTCTCACAATGTATATAATAAAAAGGATTACTATCTTGACTAATAAGAATAAGTTTCTTGGTAGAAAGTTCTGTAGCTTGGGTAAAATTAGTTTCGTATCTTCTTTTATAAAACACTCGTGGTTTAAACTGCAGTTTTGCTCCCATTTCCTCCATTGCTTTTATACAGCCTCCAATGGCAACTGCGTTGTAGCATGTGATAGGTATATCATCCATATCATCTATTTTTAATTTCCGAGTATTTTCACCAAACATATCTACTACCTTAATTTTTTTAGAACTAACCTCTTGTACAATACAAGTTAGTTTCTCTCGTAAAGGATAAATAATAGATGTTCCTCCTACAAAAAAAATTGTGTCAATATCTTGTCTTTGAGAATAACTTTCAAGAGATTCTTTAAGAGAACTTGCTATTTTCTCAAAAACATCTTTAATATTATTTTTTGTCTGGAATTGTTTTCCGTTCAAAAAAATTTCTCCTGTAGAGAGAATAGAATAATTCCTCTCATTATTTACACTATTAGAATCATAACAAAATGTATGATTTTTCATACCATCATAATATACTGATCTCATTTTATTTATTTCAGTTTGAGGAGAACGGGTTTCTCCTATTTGGTTTGGATCAATGCGTTCAGCAAGAAACATCTCTTCCTTTACTTGTTTACACATTTCTTTGGATTTTATCAATTCATCAGGTAAAAGGTCAAAGAAAATTTGATCAATTTCATTTCCTGCAATATTACATCCTGTCCCAATACTACTCACGTCCAATCGGCCATTTTCTTTTCTTAAAATACAAAAATCGGTAGTTCCTCCCCCTATATCAATCACAAGTATAGTTTCATTATCATCATTTTCACTCAATAAATATGTAGCTCCAGCTAATTCTGGTTCAGTCTTAACTTCTATTAAAACTTCATTTGTAGTTGCTTCAATACTTTTTAAAAGAATATTTTTTAAAGTTTCCTCATATGTCACTTGTGTCTCATAGATTTTATTAATAACAGGTTGTCCAATTACAATTTTTTGAATTGTATCTTTATTAATTTCATAATTTGTATCATCTATAAGCAGAATTCCCTTAAAAAAACGTATTAATAAATTACGGACAGAAACTATTAAAGGAAAATCATTACTACCAAATTGAATTTCCGAATCCATTCCACATTCTTCAAATGGAAATGGATATTCAATATACTTAGTGGTTTGATTAAACTTTCCATTTTCTGGAACTAGTTTTCTTGCCACATTTTTCATGTTTTTAAACAAACGTAAGATTGGTCTTTTAGATGCTTGCCTCCCAATATAATAGGTGGGCATAGTCTCACCATCCATAGCATAAGCTGTAATCACTGTAGCAGCATTAAAATTATTGTCAATTATGTCACGGCAAGTAGATTTAGTATAAAATTCACCACTTGTATAAAATTTACCTTCATCTTTATTATATGCAACCACGTGAGTATTGCTTGTCCCAAAATCAATTCCTATAAACCATTTTTTCTCTGACATTTTTAACCTCTTTGTGAACGATATTTTGCCAATATATTAGCTATAATTTGAAGCTGTTGACGCTGCGAAAAATAACTACCATATGGATTGTCAACATCAAATTCTATAGTAGAAATACGTTGAAAAGCTTTATCAATCTCTGGAAAATATTCTTCGATTGGGATTCTCGAACTATTATCTTCTAAATTCTTAATATTGTCGCTTTTTAATTTTAGATTTTCTTCATTTAAAGTATTAATTTTTTCTTCTAATTCCTTTATTTTTGCTTTATTTTTAAGGTTTTCACTTGATATGATTTTTTCTTCTTTTGATTTTTTTTCCATTACCTTCTCTAAATTTTCAGAGAAGGTAACCAATGCCAATTTTTTTTCTGCTTGTAACAACTGCTCACTTAAATTTTTAATATTAAAAAATAACTTTTTATTTCCTTGCTTTAACAAATTGATTTTTCTTTTAAATTTCTTTTTTGTATTTCTAAAATCATTATTAAGTTTTATAATTATTTCTCTTTGATTTTGATTTATCTTTTTTTCGTTAAAATATTTATAAAATAACCATGCAAGAAAACATCCAAGAGCAATCAATAAAACTATTAGAATCACTACTAATATAATTCCACCAGAACTTATAAATTGTTTTTGTAAAATTTTATAGTTATAGTTTAAATCTCCAACTATAAGATAGTTATCATCAACTTCTTCTAAATTAATTGTAGCAACATTTTCTCCTGCATTTAATCCAGAATAATTAACTGATAATTCTATTAACGTGCCATCAATTCCTACAATGAACGCTTTTGGTCCCTGCAAAACTTTATTTTCTATGTAAAAATCAGATGCCTGCCACAAAACTTCAGTTGGATATTTTTCAATAATATAATCACAAGTTAAATTTGTTAAAACATAGTTTTCTCCTGCTGCTGTTGACTCAACTTTTGCAGTATAAGCTCCAGCTTCTTTTCCTAAGTTGGGTAATGGAAGAGATATTTCATTACCATTAACATCTATATAACTTGCCGTGGGACTTTGATTAACTCCATTGTATATATAATTTTCTTGTTTATTCCATTTCACTTCTACGCTCAATGGAAAAATGGTAAATCTTTCTCTATTGCCTTCTAAAAAGTTTATTTCATCACAATATGCAATTGCTATATAATCTCCTACATCGACAGCATTCATTTCCTCGTTATTTTTTAGAATAGTTATTGACATAGTTTTCTCAAATGATTCATCTTCTTTACACTTAAGTATTGCAGATGGAAAATTATTTTTTCCATTATATGTAACATCTAAGTTTGACCATTCTAAATAATATGTATAGTTTTCAACCACCTCATTACCAGAAATAGTTACTTCCTTCAAATCCTCTTTTTTTGTCGAAGAAGCAAATGCGTTTATATAGAATGCTCTAAAATGAACTGTTAATAAAATTATTAATAATAAACAAAATAACAAATATTTCTTTTTATGCATTACTTCTCCCCGCCTTTATAACTTGAATTATTGTTTTATCTTCCTTAAAACAATTGTCATTTGTATCATACATCATTACTTTCTCTAAATTATTCATATTTGAAAATGGAATATGTCCATCAAAATTATCCTGTAATGAAACACCAGCACCTTCAAAAAATAAGTTTCGGACCTGCGAGAATCTTTCTAGAGTCTTGTCATCATTTGTATTTGGTTGACAATAAGCTATGTTAGTTATCTCATTTCCACTATTATCTGTGCTGGGAATAATAAGTACACCACTATTGCTAACAGTATATTCATCTAATTTTATTCTATATAAATTAGGATGAATATCTTCTGACACTTTTTCTAGATTGGCTCTATGTAATTTCTTCCATTTTTCAACTCTTTCCATTTGGGTTTGTGAATCTTTTTCTTGGAGATGAGAAATATCTTGTATTACCCGTTCACATGACATTTCATACATATTTGGATCAACATCTATAAAGCTATTCTCACAAAGTGTACACCAGTATTTTGAATTATTTTTTCTACGTTGTTCACGAAAACCACAAAATGGACAACTTAGAAAAGAAGTTTCCTCTGAATTTATATTATCTGAATCTTCAAAGGTGATTTTTAGTAATTGTTTTTGAAGATTTTTTTGCTTTTGATCATATTCTGTTCTCAAACTTGATGATTCTATAACATCTTTTTTTTCATTAACTTCTTGAAGTTCACTCAAAATCTTGTCCACTTGTTTCAACATAAATTGCTGGTTTGTTGCTATTTGAGTAACTCTCTTTTGAGTATCGCTAGAAGTTTCCATAAGTTTCAATACATTGCTATTCATAGATTTAATATTATTATTTATTACTTTTATTTCTTCTTCAAGTTGGACGTTCAGATCGGAAATTATTTCAGTTGTTAATTGATTGCTATTATTTACACTAATTTTTTCTTTTATAGATGTCAGCATTAGTATTATTTTATCTGAATTTAACCTTTGGTTTTTAAGAATTTCATTTTCCAAATTATAATTCGTTTTGATTCCAAGTCTTGTTTCTTCAGCGGCTTTTTCAGCTACTGTAATATAATTAGCAATCAGTCTATTTAACTTAGGAATCGCTTCATCTGAATGCTCGTTTTTTTCGATAAAGCCTTTTAATAACAAATACACGGATTGTAATATATCTAGAATGTCTTCACATAAACGATATATACCATTAATATCTTCATTAAGTGACTCTTTAAATTCCTTTAAGCCTTTTTCCATTTTTTCATATTTTCTAGCATAATCGTTAATCATTTCAATCATACTTTTTTGTTGATTTTTTAATTCATCCAATTCAAATTTGAAATCTTTTTTTTCTTTGCAATGTTCTTTATATGTCTCAGCAAAAATTTTCTGTGCTTGCAAATCAAATAATTTTGTAATCGTGGTTTCCATTCGCTTTCCCAATGTATAATCCATCTGATTAGAAAATTCAGTAAATCTTTCCTTAAGCCACATTTCATATTCTCTCTCAGTAAAACCATAAGTGACAATTATATTACCATTTTTCAGTTTTGTTCTTAAAAAATTAGGACTATTATCACCTGTTGTAGAATTTTTAACCTGACTTTTTCTACTCATTCTTTTTCTCCTCATTTGTGACAATATCTTCATTTGGTTTTTTATAGCTATTGTAAGGGACGTTAATATTACCGTTTTTCACCTTTGTTCTTGAAAAATTAGGACTATTATTACCTATTGTAGAATTTTTTATTTGTTCTATTGAACGTGCAAAATCTTCTTTGTTTATTTTTCTTAATTCATTCATTTCTCTGCTTACTTTTTGTGCTTTCATATCACTAATACGTTCCCATGAAAATCCTAGAACACCAATACTGAAATCAATTACTCCTAAGCAAGTTGCTAATGTATTTGCCCAATTTACTTCATTTATAGCTCCCCATATAGCAATAATGGAACCACCAATAGCTATTAATGTTATGATTATAAGAAATATAATTAAACATCTTTTTCGCCCTATACGATTCTTTTCAAAAAAAGTATCTTCGTTTAACTCCCCTTTTTCATCCATTTTATTTTTTATATTAATTATTTCTTCTCCTAATTTTTCTACCTCTTTAGAATCTTTAGACTTAAAATTTTCTATAATTCTTTCAAAATCATTTGATATAACATAATTAGGATGGATTTCTGCTATTTTTTTAAGTTTTTCCAAATAAACTTTAAATTCAATGCCTGTATTTATATCATTTTCATTTATGAATAATGAAGTTTCATAATTCCTAATTTTGCTATAAGCCTCTTTAATATTCATTTTGTTACTCTCCCTTTAAATAATTCAATGCCTTTTCTGTAAGACTTCTCCCTCTACCTGTAACTGAAATAAATCCAATTTTAATTAAATATCTTTCAAATTCTGAAAGATATTTCTTTGTCTCTAATCCTACTCTAGCTGATAAAACATCTGCACTAATTACTCCATTTGGTTCTTGTAGAATTACATTTAAAATTTCGATATCCTTTTTAGTTAGCCCTATTGAATCAATTTCTTTTTCTTTAAAATAATCCAATGCTATATCTAAATCTATATTTGTAGATGTACGAACACCTTCATCATTATATAAAGCGTTGTTTAAACCATCTACAATAGAATTAACATAACGAATTGCTCCACGACTACGAGGTATACAAATATCAATAGCTTCATCAGTTATTGTTAATCCCTTGGACATAATTTTGTTCTTATATATTTGTTTTAATTCTTCAAAAGTATAATCAACCAATTGGAAAGTCAGTCTAAGACATCTATTTTTTATTGTATCTAATACTTTATCATCATCTGTTGTTGCTGCAACAAATGTAAATTCATCAATAGGTATTCTCTTACATTGTCCATTAATATCTAAAGGTGAAACATATACTCGATTATTTAATAATGTTAATAAGCTTGACTGAAGTTCATTTGTGAGCATATGTATCTCATCTAATGCTATTAAAACTGGTTCATTATCCCTTGCTATTCTCATGAAAAAATTTTGCAACGCCTTTAAGGATTGTTGACTATTCCTAAATTGTGAACAATCTAATAATTCAAATTTTACTCCTAACTCATTGGCAATAAGTTGCATTAAAGTGGTTTTCCCTAAGCCGGGATTACCAAATAATAAAATGTTATCTAAATGCTTTCTTCCTTCATTTTTAGCAATAGCAATTTCCTTTAAAAGATCCTTTATAATATGCGGCTGACCAATAAAAGATTTTAAGGAATCCGGATTATAAAACGGCTTTGTTTCATATTTTTGAATAGGTTCTTTTGGCGTGGTTTCTTTTGAAACTGGTGGAACAATTGAAATTTGTGATTTTGGTTCTTCTTTAGATGGAGTTGAAGGAACAATGCCTTCAATTGAAATATTATCTAATGGCTTATCATCTTCTGTTATATCAATTTTAGCTCTGCCATCCATAACATCTGAAAATGAGGGTAAATCTATATCTTCAATAAGACCAAATAATTTTTGAACACGACGATCTTTTAATCCATGATTCTTAACTATATAAGCATATTTTTCAAATGTCTCTTGCCAATAACTTAGTTTAGCTTTAATAACAATAGAATCTCCATTATTTTTCTTATATTGTTCAGAAAACAAATTACATAAATCAATTAAACATGATAAAGTTTTTTCTTGATTTTCATTTCTTGCAGCATTTAAAGCTGCTCTATATTTTTCTCTAAATATTTCCCCAAATTCCATCTTTTCCTCTCCTACTCTTCTTATAATTCAATATTATTGCTTTTTGTCCATTTATTTAAAATTTCATTTATCTTTTCTGCAGAGGTTGCATTTGCATAACCATCTGCAACAACACCATTAACAGAAACTATTTTCGATTTGTTTATTCCTATACATTCTCCAAAGCGATTTAATACTGGCCCTCCAGAGTCTCCTGGATTTGAAGGTGCTGTATAAACTAAATCATTATCATCATTCTTTGTAAATCTCACTACTCCTGTAAATGGAGCAAGTCCCATAGCAAAAGCATTGCCTATAACTAAGCAATCCGCTCCTTGTAATACTTTTTCATAGTCTGATATTATCTTAATTACTGAAAATTGTTCCACCTCTTCAGGTTTAAATTTACATAATGCTATATCTGTTTTTTTATCAGAAAATAAAACATCAACTGCATAATTTTTCTTGCTTTTAGCAAATGACATCTTTATTTTTTTATAATAGCTTCCAGTTTCTTCATCAAAAATAATATGGTCATTTGTTAATAAATAACCATTAGTAGATATAATAAAGCCTGTCCCTGTAGTATCCTTAGAAGAGGTCTGTATTGTGAGTTGTACCACTGCAGATCTATATTTTTCAAATAATTCTGCACACCACCCTTGAGATTTTGAAGTTTCCTCTATTAGCCCTTGAAAATCAATTGAATCATTTATATTATTATTTTCTTTTTTAGGAATAGACGCTCTTTTTTCCTTATTTGGTTGTGCTTTTAAAGTACTTGATAAATCAAAGCATTCTAATACATACTCTGTAATTCCTTTAGCATATAAATCCTTAGAAACCAAAATCCATCTATCCAAAAATGCTGCTGTCTTAGCCTTTATCAATATAGATGTGGCTGAATTGTATGTCTTGACAGCAGCATTTAATATTTGTAAAACGTATGCCCTTGCTGCTTTCGGATTTTTTTGTTTAATTAATTCTTTAGCATTAGTATAATACGTTGCAATAATATCACTTTTACTCATTTTTATTCCTTAAAACCTTTTCTAATTCTTCATATGGTATACCCCTATCATATGCTTCAAAGCGCATAAGGACTTCTGGCGTTACTCCATTGATATAGTTTTTAATAACATTTTCACAATCTGTAAGTGTTATTACTTCTCCCAATGCATGTTTGATTTTAGGATTTAAAATGTTTTTTACTTCTCTTCTTAATGGTTCATTCGCTATTTGCTTTATCACTGCTTTTATATCAGCTCCAGAATACCCCTTTAGCATCTGAGCAAGAAGCTGCGTGGTTACCTCTTGACTATGTGGAATTCTAGCAAGCTCTAATTCTATAAATTTCTCTCTTGCAGATTCATCCGGAAGTGGGACATAGATTTGTGTTTCAAATCTACCACCTCGCTTTAAAGCAGAATCCAACTTCCATGGTAAATTTGTTGCAGCAACAATAATTCTAAGTTGTCCATCTTTTTTTGTTTTTAAAAATCCATCCATGCAAGTTAGCATTGTAGTAAGTATAGATTTAGTATGACGAGAATCATCTGAATTTCTATCACTACATATGCTATCTATTTCATCTAAGAAGATAATACAACGATCCAATTCTGCTGCTTGTTTAAAAATATCTCTTATGTTTTTTTCAGCCACGCCAACTACACTAGCCAAAACCTCGCTTGTTTGTACAACTGCAATTTTACAGTTTAAGGCTCCTGCTAAACATTTTACTATATGTGTCTTACCCGTTCCTGGAGGACCATATAGTAAAATTTGGCTTCCCATTTGATCTCCTCGAAATTTTTTATAGATGTCTTTAAATTCAGGTCGAAGTGGTGCTACAACATCTACCATAAAGGCATCTTTAACCTCTTGAGCCCCTATTATATTTGTAAAATTTAGATTTGGAACCTCATTTGAAAACCATTCTTTTGGAATGTAATATGGATCATTTGCGTTTTCTACATTAGAGGAATTCAATGTAGCATGCGTTTTTGCAATATTAGAAAGATGAGTACATGCAGACAATGCTTGCCTTTTATAAGTTTCCTTAAGTGATAGATTAACACTAGATTTTGGGCACTCCTCTAATGCAATGCGAAGCATATCAAAGCCAATTTCGCAAACGGAATCAGTATCATCATTCCTAAGGGCATTATTAAATGCACTAACTTTATTATTAAAAATACTAATCATGCTTGCTTCTGACATATATGCTCTCCTTATTTTTTCTTATTTTCTTCTTCAACAATACCAGCATAATCGATGTCCCCAGTGGAAGAATCAATATGTTCTACAGGCTTAGAAATTGCTTCAGGTGTAACCTTTGCCTTAATTCTTTCCATCATTGCTGCATATTCAGCCTTGAATTGATCTGACATTTCTTCTTCATTTGTTCCATCTAGACGACTCGTTAGTGTACTCTCGGTTGATTGTGGAGAAAGAACACCATCTAAAATAGAGTTCAACTTCTCTATTTCATCTGCTGGTTTTTGCATATCTTTAAAAATTCTTTTAATGCTATTACCAAGTTTTTTAAAATTAGGTGACTCTGATAATAACCCTTTACATCCAGCAATAGCATCTGGAAGAGATGCTAGATTAGATGCCACTTGAGATGTACATGCACCTAATTCTATATTGGCTTTTAAAGTAGACAATTGTTCAGCTAAAGAGTAAACCCCAATTTTTTGTTTAATTAATTGTTTAGCTCTAGCATCATCTCCACGCATTGCAGCTTGGTCAATATGATAATCATACTTCTCTCCAAACCTGTGTAAATCTCTATAGGACTTATCTAGTTTGTCTAAAGCACTAATAATTTTTTCTTCATTACTTAATTTTGCCATTGTTCTTTTTCCTTTCTTCTTTTTAAGCTATATTTTTTTTCTTTTCATCTTTTCTATTTGGAATTGCTAGTTCTGCTGCTTTAATAATTTCTTCTATTTCTTCAGGTGTTGGAATATCCATTACTCTACGAACATTAGCCTCATGATCTTCTAATTCATCTAACGAAGAATCAAGAATCCTGTTTTGTGAAGTTACACTCATTGCTTCATCAGAAAGAGTCCTTAATAAAGTAACTGCTATTTCTCTTAGTTCTTGTAAATATTTAACACTACTAGCTGCCTTCATTAAAGCATGTTCAGGAATAGCTTTCCAAACATCGCTATAATCTCCTGAAGAAATTTTTGCCTGAGACACTTCAATTACAGCCTTGAAAATATTAATAATAGCCGTAAATTTTTCAATGTTCAATTGTTTTGCTTTAACTCCTGCTCTAGTTTCCACAAGTTTTAGGTGTTCATTCTTTAATCGATACTCATAAAGACGAACAACATCTTCTAAAAGAAAAAACTCTACTAACGCTTCTCTATCAAATATGGAAATTTTTTCTGGAGAATTCTTGCGATAGTCCTCAGCTCTTTTTACACGAAACTTATGTGATGTAATATATTGTTGCATCATTCCATATAGGTACAATGGTTGTCTAATCTTTGTACCTTCCCTTTCTTAATATTATAAATGATATTAGACTTATCATTTTTGCCACTGATGATTATAATCAGTGTTAAAATATATACAGAGATAAAATAAAAGGACATATTCTAGCCTTTTTCGATAAATATCTCTACCAAATTATTGCCATATTTGGGAATTTATGGTAAAATTTTAGTAAGATTTTGTCGCTGATTATAATCATTTGTGTCACTTCAAAAGTGACATTTTATTTTTTTATAATAATTTTCCAACTAAATTCATCATTTCTTTTTTGTGCTCTAACATAGAATGAGCATATCTATTTAGAGTTATAATAGGAGATTTATGTCCCAAAATTTCTGATAATGTTTTTACATCCATACCACACTCTAATGCTCTTGTAGCAAAGGTATGTCTTAATGAATGAAAATTATGGTGCTTGATATTAAGTTTTTCTAAAAGTTTTTCAAAATTTCTTTGATATGTTCTAACAGAAATAATTCTATTTCCTTTAGAAATAATGTAAGGGGATTCGCTTGTTAATTTATGACTCTTTAGCAAAGATAATAATTTATTAGGGAGTGGGATAATGCGTGTAGACGATGTGGTTTTGGGAGTGTCTATAATCCTTCCAAAACTACTATCCTCTTTCATTCCATCATAACATGATTTATTAATGTGTAATATACCACCTTTAAAATCGATGTCTGTCCATTCAAGAGCTAATAATTCACCCAAACGAATGCCCGTATATAAGCTAATAATGATTCCTAGCAAATGAGGTTTATGTGTCGTTAAAACCTCCTTTTCAATTTGTTTTTGCTCAATAATAGTTAAGCAATCCACTTTTTTTTCAATTGATTTTGGTCTTTTTAATTTAATCGCAGCATTGTAGCGAATTAAATTCAATTCATAAGCAGTACGAAATGAATTTTGTATAACATTAATAATTGAATTAACAGTATTTGATGCCAAACCTTCTTTAGTACGCTTATTTCCCTTTAATAACAATTCAGTAATAATTCTTTGAAGCATTATGGGGGTTATTTTACTTATTTCAATTTCTCCAAGCATAGGAATTAAATGATATTCTATTATCCCCTCATATCGTTCTACCGTTCTTGATTTGGATGACAATTTAACATAATTATTCATCCATTCCTTTAACCAAATCTTATATTTCATATGTCCTCCTTAAAATTTGATTCATATTATCTATTATAATAAATTTTTAGTTTATCCAAAATGAATTAAAGAAGGAAAAAAGAAAAACCCATGGATTGAAATTCATAGGTTTTAGCATCTATAAATAATGAAAAATTTCTTTTTTTAAACCATTTCTAAAAAGGAAAATACAATGCAATATCTTGAAAATTAAGACTTGTAAAAGTCTCAAGTTCATTTTCTTTTATTCTCTCTAATATAAATGTTCTTATTTTAATCATACAATCAAACCTTTCGCAAATACTACATTGTTTTTGCGAAAAAATATCAATAGTAGGATGAAATATCATTTTGGAATAATACTAATATTTTGATAGCATTTTACATTTTTTCAACTAACTTTCAACGAACTGAAAAAGAAAAAGTATCATACTATATTGACATATAAATCTTTTTTGCATATAATATAATTGTCGGAAGACAATGGACGGTTAAATTGAAAAGGGAAGGCGCTATTCCTTCCCTTTTCGTTTGCTTGGAAATGATGGACGGTTTTTTAGAATTGTGCACGATTCTAAAAAGAAGTACAGTAGCGCTCCTGTGGATTTTAAAGTACTATTTGTGTAGTCCTTTAAAAATGACAATCAATAATAGTAGTAAAATTACTAATATTATTGAAGCCATAACCAAATATTCCATTTGGTTATCCTCCTTCTTTACACGTCCATCGTTACCTTTGAAGCGTGTAGATCATCCATGATTTCCTCCTAAACAGCACATTGTGCCAGCCCTATCATATCACACTTGAAAATAGATTGCAAATGGCTGTAACCTAGTGTTTTTTTGACTTTTATAAAATGATTTTCTTATAGTGAATTTAAATTATTTTAGATAATTAAAACTACTTCTTTTGTATAAAATTACTCCATTTTCTTCTATTTTTTATAGTAAAAATTTTTTTCTTGATTTTATAAGGATGCACCAAAATCACTAACAAAAACCTGACCTGTAAGAGCCTTAGATTCATCTGAAGCTAAGAAAGCTAGAATATTAGCTACATCTTCTGCTTTACATGGGCGAATGGTTAAATCATTATGCTTTCTCATTGCTCCCATCATACGCATATCTAATGCTTCAGGCTTCATACCAGCAGTCATAGGGGTTAATATTGTTCCAGGGCAAACTACATTACAGCGAATTCCCTTTTCTGCGAATAATAACGCTGTATGCTTGGTAAGTCCAATTAATGCAGCCTTTGTTGATACATACGCTGCACCTCCTCCACCATTCACTCCGGCAACAGATGCCACATTAACGATAGCTGCCCCTTCCTTCATAACAGCTAAGGCTGCACGCATGCATTGCATTGTTCCTGTTTGATTTACAGAGATAATTTTTTGCAATTCCGCATCATCAAATGCATCAATAGGCGCAAGTCCAGTATCTAATACACCTGCATTGTTTACTAAAATATCCACTCCACCAAAAGTATCAACTGCTGCTTGAATTAAGGCTGTACAATCCTCATTTTTAGAGATATCTGTTGCAACTGCCAAAACAGAGCCTCCAGCAGCCTTGATTTTTTCTGCAACCTCATCCAAAACATTTTTTCTTCTTGCACTAATAACTACATTAGCACCTTCAGCAGCAAACAATAAAGCAGTTGCTGCGCCTACACCTGAATTACCACCCGTAATAATGGCTGTTTTTCCTTTTAATCTGTTCATAAAATCCTCCGTTCATATTTTTTGTGTTTTATACCATCCCTATCTTATCACGTTTCTTTAATTCTATCAACAAAAATCCACTTCGTAGACTTTTATATAGATAAATCTTCCTACAAAAAAATCAATAATCTATATTGTGTTGTTTCTATCTCATAAATATGGTAAAATAGCATTAGTTTAGGCGGTGGTTAAAATGAAAATATTAGCTTTAATTCAATAAAATCAATCACTCTTTAAATGAAACACGAAAAGAGTGGTTCAAAGTAAAGGAGAACATATGAAAGCAATATTAGTCGCAGTAACAACCACTTATGATATTTATGATGTGGAGTATTCTTTAGCAGAATTAAAAAATCTAGCTGAAGCTATTGATATATCCTGTGTATATCAAATATCACAGAAGCTTACCTCCCCCAATAGTAAAACGTATATCGGTAAGGGAAAGCTTTCTGAAATCATCATAGCTATAAAAGCATATGATGCAAATATGGTCATTTTTAATGATGAATTGACCCCCTCTCAGATGAGAAATGTCAGTGAGGAATTAAAGGTTGAATGTATTGACCGAAGCTATTTAATTTTGAAAATTTTTGAACAAAGAGCCCAAACGAAGGAATCTAGCCTAGAAATCAAGCTGGCAAAGAACTTATATCTTCTTCCAAGAGTATCTCTACTTAGAGAAAAAGAATCTAGAATGGGAGGGACAAGTGGTTCCTTATCCAATCGTGGTGCTGGAGAAACACAAACCGATTTAGATAAAAGACATATTCTATCTGAAATTAATCATTTAAAAAAGGAACTAGAGGCTTTAA
Source organism: uncultured Anaeroplasmataceae bacterium (assembly GCA_949840955.1). Classification (GTDB taxonomy): domain Bacteria; phylum Bacillota_I; class Bacilli_A; order Acholeplasmatales; family Anaeroplasmataceae; genus Pelethenecus. Next base: position 77,143 of record CATKXV010000007.1, read on the forward strand.
GAAAAATGAAGGAAGCTCAGGTGGAAAAAAGAAAAAGAAATGAGATTCCCATTGTTGCTTTAGTAGGATATACAAATGCAGGGAAATCCTCAACTATGAATTCAATTTTAGAATATATCAACCAAAAGGACAAGCAAGTTTTAGAAAAGGATCAGCTTTTTGCTACACTATCAACCTATAATAGAAAAATCACTTATGATAAAAAGGAGTTTATCTTAGTTGATACTATTGGATTTGTTTCTAAGCTACCTCATAACTTAGTCAATTCCTTCTATCAGACCTTAACTGAGGTTAAGCATGCAGATTATATTATTCATGTCATTGATTCCTCTAGCCCCTATATCAATCAGCAAATCAATGTTGTGATGAATGTATTAGCCTCCTTAGAAGCAACAAACATCCCAACCCTATTCTTATTCAACAAATGGGATGCCACAATGGATGAATCCTTACATGTCCTAGGATATGAAAGTCTTACCTTTTCAAACAAAACAAAATTGCATATAAAGGAATTATTCGAAGATATTCTTTCTCATATAGGCCCTTCTACCATTCGGGCAAAGCTTCTTATTCCTTATAAGGAGGGGAAATATAGCCATATTCTAGAAGAAACATGCTATATCTATCTTAAGGAATATCAAACCTATGGAACCTATTATGATGTAGAAATTCCAATCAAGCAATATGCACAATTCAAGGATTATGATTTAGAAAACATGATTCAATAATAGAAAACAGCTTTAGAGGCTTACCCTTTTAAAGCTGTTTTTTTAATTTATGATGTTATAGATGTTTTATTTTTTCCTTTAGCTCTCGGTTTTCTTCCTCTAGCTTCTTTACTCGCTCCTCCAATAGTCCAATTCGAATAACCATATTATACGAGTTAAAGCCTCCATACCGATTTACACTTTTTTTATATCGTTCATAATTCCCCTTCTTCGGAATTACATAATAGCATAAAACACCTAACCCTGAAAATAAAATACCTAAGCCTAAGAAGATATATCCTTCCATAGCCAGCTCCTCCTCTAAAAGTAGGGCTAAGGCAATTCCAATACCAATAAAAAGAATTCCCATAGGAAGAAAGCAGGCTAAAAGAATTATTTTAGATATTTTTGCTTGCTTTGCATATAGCTCCTGATATTTCTTTTCCTCTAAGGCTTCCTTTTGTTTGTTTTCTTCTACATCAAAATAATCCATAAGCTACTCCTTGATTTCAATAATTTTTGATAAGGCTAAGGCAATTTGTAATTGTCCATAATCCGATGGATGCAGTAAATCCGTAGTTAAGGCTGAGACCCCATTTAAAAGTGTACTTGGTTCAATATACATATACTGCTTTAAAGATTGAGCATAAGCTCTAAATTCCATAAGCATTTGGAAGCTATGAGAAGCATGATCAAATATAGCTCCATTATCCAATACACTAGTAAAATAAATCTGATTCGCTTGTAAGGAATCAAGCAGCATCGTTAAATGCCTCTTGTATTCCTCTAGGGTATAAAGCTCTACAACATTTACACCAAATTCAACAAAGGCTTGATCAGTTTGAATCGTTTGCAAATAATTACACATAACAGCCTCTGCCTGACAGGATCCTGGGATAGATTTATTGATTACATCCATATGGCATAGCCGAGATAACAAAAATGGATAGGAATTGATATATTCTAGAGCCTCACTTCCATGCGAAATAGAGGAACCATAAACCAAAAGAGTTCTCGCTGGCATCTCCTCTTTTCTTGGAGGTCTTCTCTTTCCATAGGTGTTTAATCCGATATATGATACATATCCACTATACCCTATAACAATACGTATTACATTCGGATGAAAGGCATCCTTTGGCAATTGTTCTCTAAGTCGATAAAACTTCTCTGGTATTTCAACATGGAGGTTGGTTATGACTCCCTCCTTTAAAATATAAGAGTGATGCATATAATCTCCAAAAAATATATAGATGGTGGTATCCTCTTTATCTGCACGCAGCTTTAAATCAAAAAACTTAGACTCTGTTACAAAGCGAAGCTCCGCCCCTATAGAGCGATACCCATAAAACCTTCCTCTCTTATGTGCCTCACATCCGAGCTGACAAATCAAATCCTCCTGAAACCGAAGGATTTTCCCATCCTCTGTTATTTCCTCAACATTAAAAAATAAAAGATCATCATAAAACATAAAATACTCCTATAATGTATGAACAAGATATAAAGCTAAGGTATCATCTAAAGCCTTGATATTTTCCAAATCAATCGATTTAGCATTTAAGATAAATATGCTTGGTCCACTTCCACTGATATGAGGAATATAGCTTAACGCATCAATTCTATGAAACAATGCATCAAGCTCGGGCTTAAGCTTCAATGCTGTATCCTCTAAATCATTAAAAATATATTCATCAATCAAATCAAAATCCTTATTTCTTAAGGCATCTATCAGCTTCTGTATAGTTACACTCTTTGAAATTCCATCATAGGTATAATGCTCATAGACCTCTTTTGTAGACAAACCAAAATTCGGTTTTATTATCAAAAAAGAAACATTTTGAAAATTTAAATCGATTGGCTGAACAATTTCACCACGACCTGTACACATCGCTGCCTGTACATTTAAAAAGAAAGGTACATCAGAGCCTAGCTGACATGCTAGAGAATAAAGCTCCTCCTGTGTAGCATGTACCTCAAAAAGACGATTTAATCCTCGTAAGGTGGCAGCAGCATCCGTAGAGCCTCCGGCTAGTCCAGCCATAATAGGTATTTTTTTATTTAAAGTAATGGTTACCCCAGAGGATATATGAAAATATTCCTTAAAAAGCTGAATCGCCTTAAAGCAAATATTATTCTCAATAGAGATATCACACTCTATAGCATCCTCCTCAGACCTTTGGAAAAAAAGCTCATCGTAAAGGTCAATTGGTATCATAAGATTTTGAACCTGATGATACCCATCAATTTCTTTCCCCACCTCAAGAGCCAAATTCAGCTTTGCAAATGCTTTTTCATAAACCATTTCACCACGACCTTTCTATCGTACTAATAATCTCATCTTTCCATAAGATTCTATACCACCAATGCTTCCCTTTTGCATTTTAGAAAAATTATAAATGCTTTCAATATCAACAATTTGATTAAATGGTGTGATAGCCACCATAATCGCAACAATTGCTGGATCAAAGGCTTCTATATTTTTTCTATCAAAGGAGGAAGCAAAATTAGCGCCAGCAGCAATTAAGCCTTCTGCATTACTCCCACATGCTCCTGCAAAAATACAAATGTCATCTAAATCATATTGAGACCGTATTCGTGCAATTGTCCGAATAAAATGAATGGTATTTTTATAATTTCTTAAATCCTCTAAGCCACGATTATTATAGGAATCATGCCCTGTTATCACAATGATATTCGGCCTTATTTTTTTAATATATTCTAGAATTTGATCCGCCATAAGGGCTTCATTTAGTTCAACCCCATAAGCATATAAGCCTAAAGCCTTATATAAATTTAAGCATTTGGTTAAATAAAAGGGATCACTATCTAAATGTAAAATTTTACCTGTAATGTGTCCTATTTTCTTTTTATAGGATGCGATTAAATTTTTTTGATATTCTAGCTTACTTTCATTATAGCTATTTAAATGCGCCTCGTCAACAGGAACTAAATCCTCTAAGCTACTATCAGCACATAATCGTACGTAAAGACCTCTCAAATACGCTATATTTCCTTGAATATTTGTAATAACAAAAATAATATCCTGATTATGAGATATTCTAGAAACAACATCTCCTATTTTCATTAACATCACCTATATTAAGGTATGTTATTTGTTTAGATTTTGTGTAATATAGTCACTGATTTGAATAAAATCCTTTAAGCTCAATGCCTCTGCTCGGATGGTTGGGGATAAGGTTAAGGCTTGTAGCATATTCAGGATAAACTCCTTTGGATATGCCATACTCAAATTATTGAATAAGGTCTTTCTTCTTTGCCAAAAGCATACTCGAATTACCTCAAATAATATACCCTCATCCTTGACAGCCAAAGGAGGCTGATCATATACATCTAATCGTACAACGGCACTATCTACATTCGGCTCTGGTATAAAAACATTTCTAGGAACCTTAAGGATTTTCTTAGCATCCGCTCGATATTCTATCCATACACTTAATGCATTATACTCCTTTGTATCTGGCTTGCCACAAATACGATTGGCAACCTCAAGCTGCATCATCATCACATAACGCTTTATCGGTAAATTTTTAGATAAAAGCCCTGTCAGAATAGGCGTTGTTATATAATAGGGTAAATTTGCAACAACATAAATGGTTTCATAATCCGTTAAATACTGATGGATATCCTCTAGGAGGTTTGCCTTTAAAATATCCTCCTCAATGATCTTATAGTTTTGGAAGCCTGATAAATTGTGATGCAATATGGGAAGTAGCTCATGGTCTATTTCATAGGCTAAAACAAAGCCTGCTGTTTTGCATAAAAGCTCTGTTAAGGCTCCTAAGCCTGGTCCAATTTCAATCACAGCATCCTTAGCTGTAACCTCACTAGCAGCAACAATGCTTTCCAATATTCCTGCATCCGTCAAGAAGTTTTGTCCATATTTCTTTTTTATTTTAAACTTATTTTTTTGAAGTGCTTCAGAAACAAAGCCTACACTTCCAATTTTTGACATAGTTCATATAACTCCTCTTTTGTAATTTGAAGCATATTCAAACGCTTTAAAAATGTTTTTCCATTCGGTTTTCCTATATTGTATTGTAAGGATATCTCATCTCTTAGCCTACGACTCATAGGCATTCCCAGCAAATGTAAGGCATACAAATCCTTTATGGTTATCGTAGGTGGAAGCTTCTTATCCTCATAAATATGAGATAAGGAATCTTGAATACATTCTATAGAGGCATGCTCGATCCCTACCTTTTTATGGTTTTTGCTTATTGCATCTCTTTTTCTTAAAAAAGCATGCTTAGCCTCTGGAACTACCTCGCTAATTCTTTGTCTGATTTTTTCTCCAGGTGTATCAGGATCTGTAAAGATGATAATTTCATTCGTAAGGCTTACCTGTTGAATGAGCTCTAAGGTTTCCTTAGATATCTCACTCCCATTGGTAAGTATTACCTGAGCCTCAGGATAGGCCTCCAAAATCCGCATTTGATCATGAACACCCTCTACGACAATAACACTAGCCATTCATATCCTCAAAGTAATAGATGCGCTCTACACGCTTATAGCTTGAGGAAATTAAGCTATGAACGATAGGAGAATACTCATCTAAATTTTTAACCTCACCATTGGGCAGTATAACTTTAATTGAAAGTAAATCTTCAGAATTCAATTTTTTATTGGGCTGTAAATAGGCTACTGCGGAAACAGAATTTTCAAAATAATAATACTTCCCATATGGACTAGCCTCAGCCTTGGCTTTAAGCTTCTCTAAAAATTTTGGATCTGGCTTGTCTGCTAAATCAATATATTTAAATAATTTTCGATGATTAAAAGCATGAGAAAGTCTTCTTAAAACAGGATCAGAGGATTTCATAAATTGCTTAATAAAGCCATTCACATAGGCATCATCTAATTCTATATAGGACTCTATGTCATCATTATTTTTAATTACATTTAAAAAGGAATCGATATTCGCATCAATTCTTACATTCTTCTTTGTTAAATCCTTAATGCGCTCATACATGCTTTCTAATAAAAGCTCATAAGCTCTAGAAACCGGATGATAATAAACCTGAAAATACATATGATACCGACTCATCAAATAGGATTCTAATGTATGTACCCCTGAGGTTCTACATAATACCTTACCATCAACAATTTTCATTGTCCTAAGAAGCCTTTGCATATCAATGGTTCCATAGGTTGCTCCAGTAAAATAGGCATCCCTTGATAAATAATCCATACGGTCCACATCAAGCTGAGAGGAAACCAGGGTTTCAATCAAAGGATATTTTCCCCTGTGAGCAATAACTCCAGCCACAGCCTCAGGTAATCCTGGAATACGACTCAGGATTTGATTCACCTCTGTAGTAGGAGACAATATGATTTTTTCTGTCATATCCTCATGCGTCGTCGATAGAACCATCTCAAAAGCGTGAGAGTATGGACCATGTCCAATATCATGAAGTAAGGCTGAGCATAGGAAAATAATTTTTTCATATTCATTTAAATGCTCCATTCCCTCTACGTTACGAAGCACTAAATTAGCCATATGATAGGCTCCTAAGGAATGCGTAAACCGAGAATGCTCCGCAGTATGAAATACCATAGCCACACCACTAAGCTGACGGATTCTTCTCAGTCTTTGAACCTCCTTAGAATCAATCAAATCCAGGATAAACTGGTATTCTACCTCAATATATCCATAAATTGGATCTCGAAACACCTTGGTTCGATTTAATTTTTCAAGCATATGTCAACCTCCTTAATGGATTCTTCTTTACTCCTATTATACCCTATTCAAGACCAAAAGAAAAGAAAAAAAGTAAGCCTACTTCTTTTCCTTTTTCTTTGAAGTATACACCAATGTGTTTAAATAATCATCCTGCTTCTTACGATATTCTAGGATATGATTCAATAAAGCCTCATCGATGGTTTCTCCGTTATATACCTCATATTGATTATTCTTTTTACAATACATAAAATCATCCGTTATAATATCTAAATTTTTTGGATCATAGGTATAGGAAGGCTCTCCACTAAACATATTCACACCAAAATAATACGAGCTCGTTTCTATACCCAATAAGTTTAAAATCGTTCGATACATATCGGTATTGGATTTGGTTTGAGATAGAATAGAATCTATTTTTGATGCATCTAAGGAGTTATAAATAGAGCCTGTCGGATCAAAAAGAATAATCGGAATATTTAACAATAGCTTACGATACTCAAGATCACTTAGCTCCCTTCCAAATAAGGATTCATATGCTCCACGATATAAGGCATTCCCATGATCTCCATAAAGAATAAATACGGTATCCTTTAAATAGTTCGGACTCTCTGGATTGGTTGCATCCATTAAAAAATCATAAATCAGCTTATCATTATATTTGACCTGGTTGATATAATTTGTAAGCTGGTAATAGGTTCCGCTAATCCCAAAATCATAGATGGTAAAATCAGGTAAAGCATCAGACAAATCATAAAATGGATTATGAGGTGTAATGGTTTCTACAAAGGAGAAAGCATTTTGTCCTAAGGAATTGGCTTTCTTTTGTGTTTCTAGTGCCCAATTTAATATTGTCTGGTCGCTGATCCAGTAATTTAAATACTTCTCTTTATTCTCTTCCTTTGGATATAATTTTTCAAAGGTTTCTAAGCCTCTAAAATCTTTTATTTTAAATAAGCCCTCATGTAAATTGTTATGATTATAGAAGCTTTCATTCGTTGCGTTATAGGAATAGGAGGCATACTCCTGCAAATGATCTCCTAGGGTTGTAAGCTGAAAATCATAAGCATCAAATTCCCAAGCAATTGTCATATCCCCTGTAGGATATAAGCCTGTAAAAAATGCAAATTCTGCATCGGAGGTATTTCCAATTCCTACTGTCGTATAGGCATAATCGAAATAAAAGCAGTTTGGATCCTTAAAAAGCTGATTCAAATATGGAGTTACCTCTATTCCATTATAGGTTTGATTGAAGCAAAAGCCCATTGTAGATTCCATTTGTATAACAAAAATATTTTTATTCTTTAAAATTCCCGTCTGCTTATCTACATTGGAATAGGTCTTATGATCAATTGCGTTGATATAGGATTCTTGATTTTTATTAAATAAAGCGAGCTCCTCTTCCTTGCTTCTAACATCAGCATCCTTATCAATGGGTCTATTATCTACTCGAAATATAAGCTCTGATATATAGTAGTTATACGCTCCTGCATACTGACAGCCATATTGAGCATAATCGGTTGAAAATCCCCAATTTTTATGGAGAGAGTGTTGATATATAGAATAGGTTCCCACTGCACAGCTCATAAGCAATATAAAGCTACAAACTATTTTCTGAATTGAAAGCTCTATTTTTATATCCTCAAAGGATTTTCTTAAAACCAAAATAAGGGTGAGCAGTATAATAAAGGGCAATAGAGTTAATATTCGGTAGTATACAAACAACTCATATACCCAGTCTAAAAATACATTTCCACCAAATCCACCTGTAGGGCTTTTCATTAAAGAAAAGTTAAAAATAGAAAAGGCTAGCTTATAGCTTTTCATATAATATTGGAGTGCTATAATAGCTATATTTAGGATGAAGGTTATAACAACCAAATATACGGATATTCTTTTAGGCTTCCTAAAAAGTAAAACACCAATTAAAAATAAGATGGCTAATATGGCAAAATTCCCCAATAAAGAACAAACTTCAGATAAAAAGGTATGCTGAAAAGGGATGATATATTGGTTAAACACGGATATCGTTAAAAAATATGTATTGAATATATTTAGAATAAAGAATAAAATAACAATCCATAAAAACGGATGTTTTTTCATTATATCACATCCTATAAAAAATCTATGCATAATTATATCACAAATAAAAATAAAAAGATACTGTTAAATCTTGACAAAATCCTCTTTTTTGAGCAAATAAAAATCCTGGAGAGTCCTCCAAGACTTTTAATCCTTTTTAAATAATTCGGAATAAACCACTATGAGTAAACCCAAACAAATACAAATTGTTAAATTCGTAAAGCTTAAGGGCTCAAATTGAAATAGGGTATATATTCCTGGGCAATAAACAACAAGGACTTGTAAAACAAAGCCAATAAAAATAGCAAAATTTAAGAAATGGTTTTTATAGCTTTTTAAAGAGAAAACAGAATATTTGGATTTGACATTATAGGCATGTAACAGCTGTGCTGTGGATAGAGTGAAAAATGCCATTGTCTGTCCTGTAATATGAGAATGCTCAAGGAAATGGCCAATAGAATAGGAAATCAAAGCACAGATTCCGATGATAAAGCCTTCAATAACAATTTGGATACTCATATGATGGGCAAAAAAGCCTTCCTTTTTTGGTCGAGGACTTTCATTCATAATGGTATCCTCTACCTCCTCCATACCAATACCAAAGGCTGGTAAGGAGTCTGTTATCAAATTGATCCATAAAAGGTGAATTGGCAATAAGGGAACTCCTATAGAGATGTTGGTAATCGCTGAAATAAGGGAGGCTAAAAAGATGGTAACTACCTCTCCAATGTTAGAGGATAATAAATACTTTACGCATTTTCTTATATTATCGTATATTCCTCTTCCCTGCTTTACAGCTGAAACAATCGTATGAAAATTATCATCAACTAAAATCATATCTGCTGCTTCCTTAGAAACATCTGTTCCTGTTATCCCCATTGCACAACCAATATCAGCTTTTTTTAATGCTGGGGCATCATTTACTCCATCTCCAGTCATCGCAACAATGGCATCCTTTTTTTTCCAGGCTTCCACAATACGAACCTTATCCTTAGGAGCAACTCTAGCGTATACTCCATATTTTTCAATATTTTTAAGGAGCTCCTCATCACTTAAGCTATCTAGCTCTTTTGCAGTTATGGCCTCATGTTCTCCCTCTATAATTCCTAACTCCTTAGCAATAGCACTGGCTGTTAGGAGGTGATCCCCTGTGACCATAATGGTTCTAATCCCAGCATCCTTTGCTAAAGCAATAGCCTCTTTAGCATCAGGTCGTGCAGGATCAATCATACCAACCAGCCCCATAAAAGTCATATTTTTTTCTAGCTGGTATTCCGTTGGCTTGGAAGAAAAGCTTTGTGTTGCCAAAGCCAAAACTCGGAGTGCCTGGCTTGCCATTTGCTGATTGACCTCCATAATTTTCTTCTTTTCCATATCCGTCAAATTGGATTGCTCTATAAGAAAATCGGGCGCTCCTTTTGTAATAGCTAAATACGTATTTTCCTTTTTTATGACGACTGTCATCCTTTTTCTTGTACTATCAAAGGGAATTTCCAAAACCCTTTTTTCCTGAAGTACTCTTCCATAGCTTTGATTCGCCTCTAATAGAGCTACCTCTGTCGGATCCCCTATAATTTCATTATCTATGGTTGCATCACAGCAAAGTGCAAAATAGGATAAAAGCTCTCGTTCCCTTTCTCCTATTTTTTGGATAGACTTTAACTCATTATAATATATCTTTTGAACGGTCATCTTATTTTGGGTGAGGGTTCCTGTCTTATCAGAGCAGATTACATTACAGGAGCCTAAGGTTTCAACTGCTGGTAGTCTCTTTACAATCGCATTTCTCTTACTCATTTTGCCAACGCCTATTGCAAGAACAATGGTTACTACCGTTGCAAGTCCCTCAGGTATTGCAGCAACAGCTAAGGCAATTGCTGTTTTAAAGCATTCCACCCATGCCTTAGATAAATCCTCTCCATTTTTGAAGCAGGAAAGCATTTCTAATAGAAAAACTACAGCACATATACCAATTGCCATAAATCCAATCATTTTTCCCACGGAGGAAAGCTTATGCTGTAGAGGTGTTGTTGCATCGGTTTTTTCATTCAAAAGCTCTGCAATACGTCCTACCTCTGTATGCATACCAACCTCTGTTACTATCGCCTTGGCCTTGCCACTCGTAATAAAGGTTGAAGAAAAAATTTTGTTTTTTTGATCTCCAATCGGTAAATTTATCTCGTTTATATCCCTTACATTTTTATTTACAGGAAGAGATTCTCCCGTTAATGCTGACTCATCAACAGCTAAATCCACACTTTCCATTAATAAAGCATCAGCAGCAACATAATCTCCTGCCTCTACAAGTAAAACATCACCAACAACAACCTCGCTAGAGGGAATAATCCTCTTTTTTCCTTCTCGAATGACTTTGCTTGTTGGAGATGACATTTTCTTTAAGGCCTCTAGGCTATGCTCTGCCTTAGTCTCTTGAACAACACCTAAAACAGAGTTAAAAAAGACAACAATTAAAATAATGATACTGTCCACATAGGCTGTGGGATCTATGATAACGGATACCACTGCTGCAACCATAAGAATGATGATTAAGCTATCCTTAAAGCTTTTTAAAAATTTAACAAAAAAGTTTGTTTTCTTTTTCTCTTCAATCTGGTTTTGTCCATAAGCTTTTCGATTTTTTTCTACCGTGGCAGAAGACAAGCCCTCTTCTCCTGAGTGATACTTCATAAATAGTTCTTCGATATGTTTTAGCATGAATCCTCCTTGGAATATAAAAAAGTCCTATTTACAACGAAGTAATAGGCCTATTTTGTTACTACTATATCTTATTTTTTTACCCCTGTATTTAGAACTTATTTTTATCATTCAACCGTTACACTTTTAGCCAAATTTTTTGGCTTATCTATGTCATTATTTTTATATAAGGCTGCATAATAAGCAATAAGCTGAACAACCAAAGCACTGATAAGTCCCGATAAATAATGAGCTACATTAGGAAGAATAATATCATCATCTAAAGAGGCTAAATCCTTGGTAGAAATAACAAAGGTCTTAGCTCCTCTAGAAGCAGTTTCCATAAGATTACTTCTGGTTATGCGATTGGTTCCCTCCTGTGTAATAATAGCCAAGACAGGCGTATCTTTATGGATTAAGGCAATCGGACCATGCTTTAATTCTCCCGAAGGAAAAGCCTCCGTATGAATATAAGCAATTTCCTTTAGCTTTAATGCTGCCTCTAAGGAGGTCCAATAGTCCATTCCCCTACCAATAAAAAATGCATCAGAGGAATCCTTAATTTCTTTAGCAATCCCCTTATATACCTCTTCATTTTCTAAAACCTTTTCCATAGCAAGACTCACAGCCTTTAGATTATTTTTAATATTGGTTTTAGACATATGAACTGCTCTTGCAAGAATGGCTGAAACAACAATCATAGCTGTATAGGCTTTGGTTGAAGCCACAGCAATTTCTTTACCCGCATATAGATCAAGATAATATTTAGATAAATGAACCATACTGGATTCTTTTGTATTGGTAATGGTTAAAGTAGGATAGCCCTGCTTCTTGCATTTTTTCATTACAGCAATACAATCTGCGGTTTCCCCACTTTGAGAAAAAAAGATAAAAAAGGGTCTCTTGGTTATCAATGGCGTTGAATAAACCAACTCTGAGGCACAAAATACCTCACAGGGAATACCACAAAGCTTTTCAAAATAATATTTTGCATAATAGGAAGCATACATCGATGAGCCACAGGCTACAAAATTGATTTTATCGCTTTGTCGAATTTGATGAAGGAGCCTTTTAGAAATATTGACCTCATCCTTTATAAAATACCGATCGATGAGATTTCTAACCATCATAGGCTGCTCATGGATTTCCTTCAGCATATAATGCGTATAGGTATGCTTATCGATATCTTCCTTTTTTATAGAAATAGGCTTAAAATCCAGAGAAAGCTTTAGCCCTATAACATCATATAATTCAATTTCTTTAGCTGTTACAACCCCAAAGCTCTTATCCTCCAAAATCATATATTCATTGGCATAATCCATCAAGCCAGTTATATCAGAGGAAAAGGACATACCCAGCGTAGATTTTCCAATCAGCAAAGGACTTTTGTCCTTAATAAAATAAATTCGATCCAAGTGCTCTCTATCTAAAATCAAGCAAGCATAGGATCCCTCCAGTAAACTCATTGTTTTTCGAATAGACTCAGGAACAGTCATTTCCTTTGAAAAATATTCAATGAGCTGAACAATAACCTCGGTATCCGTTTGACTTATAAAAGGATATTCCTTTACATACATAAGCTTTAATCTTTGGTAATTCTCTATAATCCCATTATGAACTAGAACAAAGCGTCCATCCCTAGATGAATGTGGATGGGCATTGATATCATTGGCCTCACCATGCGTTGCCCATCTCGTATGCCCAATCGATAGACTTGCGTGTGTCTCCTGAAGCTTTAATTTTAAATCTCTAACCCTTCCCTTTGTTTTATAAATTTGAATGCTGTTATTTTTATCAAAGGCTACTCCTGCTGAATCATACCCACGATACTCTAGATTTTGTAAGCCCTCCATAGAAGCCATAAGAGCATTAAACTCTCCGATATACCCAACAATCCCACACATGCTTATCTCTCTCCTACTATATTGACATGATTTATGCCCATTATAATATATGTATAAAGGTTGAAAATGTGATTCAAGCACAAAAAATAAGCACTAAAAAGTGCTCATCCTAATATTTATTTAAGACTTTATGATGCCCTACATCTACAAGAACTATCATAGTCCTTCCCTCATAATACCAAATGATACGGATATCCATTTTACACTGCATTCAAATAAATCAGCTGTTCCTTGTATTCTTTTAGTTCTTAAAATGCTTTTGAAACCGGTCAGTAAATGTAATTTTGAATGCCATTATTCATTATTCTCCAATTTATCGAATAATACATCGATAGAATCAAATATAGGCTTTTTCCCTTTTGCAATATTTTCCTTCAGTTCTTTAATTTCTTGATGCAAAGTATCAACATAATCTTTTGGATAAACAACAACAGGCATGATGCATATCATCCCATCCTTTTCAAAGATATCAAGTTTATCTCCTTCAGATAAGCCTAAACTTGTAACAATTTCCTTAGGTATTGTTATTTGAGCTTTATTTCTCAATTCTGTTAACATGAAGCATTCCTCCTTTTGTTCGGTTGGATTTTCCTACTTTCCTACTAATAGTATACTCAAAAAAATTGAATTTGTCAATAGTAGAGCAAGCATCATAAATATGAATTCCTATTAGTCTTTTTTTCCTAGACTTGGGTTGATTTCTTAATACAAAAAAAATCGCTAAAGCTAGCGATTCTTCATTCAATATTTTATTGAAGTTCCTCTTGAGGAACATCATCCTTTACTTCTAAATCCTCTAGTAGCTGTTCATATAGAGGAGCAAAAGCCTCTGTTGGCTCAATATAGTTGGGACAGATGAGCCTGCCATCTTCAACATAAAGACCACTATAATAAACATTATTCCCTTGAAGATTAAAATCGGGTAATTTTCTTAAGGCATCCTCATCATAATCCAAAAAAATCTCAAAGCCAATAAATTTTGTACATTTCTCTAAGGATTTATTCACAGGGGAATTTGTTGTTTTTTCTTCCTCAGGATGAAAATATTTCTCACAATTTCTAATAAGAACTACCTTATAGGCATTTGTTTGATCGATTTTTAAATAGCTTGCTCCATAGGGCTCTATTCTAGCCTTATACCCTTTTTTCTTCACAAGCTCGTCCAAATCACAGGAAGGGATTAAATAAGAAATGGTAGGATATTTTTTAGGCTTTGCCTTATAGCGAAAGGTTTTAACAGATGCCATTTGGATTGCAATAGTCATATAGATGAATAAAATGGCAATCAAAACAATACAAACCTTTGTCCAAGCTCCCTTCGTAAAGGTAACTCCAACAATCAGTCCAGCAGCTGCCAAAAAGCTAATTCCTACACTAATCCAAATATATCTAGCTTTTATATTTTTCATGGTTTACCTCATTTCTAGGTTGATAACAACCAAATCAAAAACTAAAGCTTCTACATAATGCTGATAAAGCTTATAAAAATCTGGTACAGGACGATAATACTTTAATCTTACCTTTTCATGATCATAAATCAAGGTTTGATTAAATTCTGTCTTAGAATTCATTATTTTTTCCTTTGCAATACGAACAGTAGCTTCATTATTGTTCTTAAATACAATAAAATTGATGACAGCCTTAGGTTCTTCTCCAATGATAGAATCAATTTTCTCCTTCATTGCGGCATATCCATAGTTTTCCTTATGAAAATCTGTTTCATCATCAACAAAAGTAAATACAAAAATTGTTCCCTTATACAGCCTTGTAAAAACCTTTACTCTAGCATCCTCATAAACCTTTATATCTCCAGCATAAGACATATTAGAAACAAAATAATGATATGGCTTTGTTTCATATACTCCTAAGCAATCTAATTTCTCCTTTGGCTTTTTCATTCTTTTTAAGAAATCTAACATGGAATCATCTCTTTTCTAAATATATTATACTTTCTTTTATTTCGATTGTCAAAATTAAGGATGAACTTTATTACAATATGGACATAAAATCTCCATGTCTTCATTAATTGCTGTAATATTTCTAAAATACATCTGGGCTTCTAATTTTCTTTTTAAAAGCCACGCCTCTTCTTTAAAATGCCTTTTGGTAAGACCTGCTATTTTTGTATAGGAATAAGCCTTTTTCTCTGTCGGACAATACCCATAGGAAAGAGAGGTTCTACAGGAAAGACATTCATATACAGGACGATTGGGTAAGGATGCCTCTTCATTTATCGTTAGACTACTATGGCAAAATGGACAATCGGTTCTCTGTTGATCTGTAAGAATCATTCCACGTAATATGATCTGCTGAATTCTTCGAAAGGATTCAATACTCATCATACTTAAAAATAGCCCCTTTGTATCCTCATATGGGGTACAGATGATATATTCATCCGCAGAATATTGTTCCTTTACAGCTGAAGCCAAGGTGGTAGTTTCCTTTAATACGGAAGGAATACACAAAAACTCATACTTTTGATCCTTTTCTATTTGAATGGATAATGCTGGTCCTACTTCTAGCTTAATATTCTTCAATTTCAGCTTCCAATTTTTAAAATGAAACTCCATAGAAAACCGAGAGAAATTAATCATTTTTTCTTCCTCACATGTGAAATTAAAATGTCCAATAGAAAAAATAAACAAAATCAAGCAGTAATGAAAATAATTCTTTTGTAAGGCCTTCATATCCACTGGCTTTATATCCTTGATAGCGCCAATATGCTCCTTGGCAAAATAAGTTGACAGCTTATAGATCTGATGGTAATCCTTATGCATGGACAAAATATTGGTTTTATGAAGCTTTATTTTTTTAGGACGAAATTGATTGTTTTTATAAACTGGACGCTTCAATCTCGGTTGAATTGTATTTAAAATAAACTGTAGACGATTTAAGCATTTGGTTGCCACTCCATAATAGGAAGAAAAATTACGGCTATATCCTGTATGGAGCTTGCCTAGAGCTAAAAAATAATTCAAATGATTTACTCGCTCTAATATATTAATTTCTATGGTTTGATTTGTATAGATCAATTCCTTTAAAATTCTTATATTGCTTCTTGTAAAGGATAATATATCATCTATAACCTTGCAAAACACAATGTTCTCATATATTCCATAATTATCCTCATAGGTTCTAGTTAAAAGCTTGGCGGGTTCTATCTGATTATCCTTGATATCCGTCCATAATTCACTATGGGAGGAAATATGCTGGATGGTATGATTATTGATAATTCGAACTGCTTCTGTTGGTAAAAGGATTGTTTCATCCTTTAAATGAATAAATGGTTTAGCAAATATCTGCTTGATTGCAGGAATTCCTTGAACCAACCGATCAATTTGAGCCTCTAATTGTTCAAAGCTAAAATCAGGCTTGATAGTAAATAAGGTTAAATCATGTACAATCGAGTAATCCAATTCAATATAGGATAATCTCTTATATTTTTTCATAAAGGGTTCTACTACCTGATAGCTTTCTAAAAGATGATTGAGCTCTACCTGCTCTTCATAAGTATACTCCATACCTAATCCTCATTGAGCTTACGTACAAATTGACTACATAAGGATAGGCCAAGCTTATCAAATTCTAAGGCCAATTCCTCCTTATTTTCAACAATTTTATATTCTAGCTTACTTACAACCTTACTCAATACTATCTTTTCAACAGCATCATCTACTACAGCATCCTTATCTCCGAAGCAGGCACAATAGATTTTAACAAAATCCTCCATTTGCTTTAATATACGATTTCCAAAGGAAATATTATAAGGAATAAGAAGCTTTTCTACCTTAGAAATAATCTTATTATCCTCTGCCTCAAACTTATACTTCTGCTTAGCCTCCTCAAATAAATGTGCAATTTGTTCATAGGAAGCAAATTTAGGAGACAAAGGCTCACTAAAGGAATAAACCTTTGGAGCTCTTTTGTTGAAATTCATTGTCTGGGCACGATCATAAACCTTATCACTAATTTCAAAGGTACTTTCATCCTTATTAGCTGTTCCTATAAACCAAACATTGGTTGGAATTTTTATGGTATGTCCATCCACAAGACCATAATACTCATGGGGCTGTTCTTGAACTATACGGGATAACTTAACATTTAAAAGCTTAATTTCTCGTTTATCCTCTTCATTTTCCATTAGGGATAAGAAATCTGAAAAATAATATTCGATTCGACTTAAATTCATTTCATCTAAAACAATAAATGTAGGAACACTTGGATTTAATTTAGCTTTATAAAGGCACTGTGTAAACTTTTTAGGAGTATAGCATTTACTGAATTCATTATAATATCCTAAAAGCTCATTTTTATCACGCCATGAGGACTCAACCTCAACAATATCACAGGTCCCCATGATAGCTTCTGCAAAGATTTTAGGAAGACTTGTTTTTCCTGTACCACTCATTCCCTGTAGGATGGCTAATCTCGAAGCCCCTAATCCTGCAACAAAGGTTGCAATATCCTCTAAGGAATAAGAAAGATGGAGTCTACTTTCTCTAGCATAATCTACAATAAACCGAACCAAATTAGGCAAGGTTATTGTATCAAATTGACTTTGATGTCTATGCTCTAAGGCTGATTTATATAGCTCTATTTTAGAATCAAGCTCTGTAAAAGCTGGACAAGCATCAAAATCTATTGGAAGGGAAGCATTACTAGGAGCAGGGCTTCCTGTTCCTCCCCTAGAGCCTAACGCTGAATCCTTTGAAAGCTTTAAAATAGATTCATCGGCAATATGATGGTTTAATTGTCCTCTAAATATCATAATCAAAAAGATGATGAAACTTGCAATAAAAAGATAGATAGTTTGACAGGAAATGGCATAGGTATACTCTGTTGGCATGGTAATATGAAATGCATCTAATAAAGCAGAGATGGTCTCCTCATTTACTTTTTGGGCAATTCTAAAGTACATTCCAAATAATCCCAATAATAACATAAATATAACATTGGTTATTGCTGTAACCTTTACCACCTTATAATAATCCTTATATTTTGCAAAGAAACTTGAAATGGATAAAATACACAAAACACTAGAGGTTATAAGAACAGCTAGAACTAGAAAAGATAAAATCTGAAAGCCCCCTCCTAGATCCTTATAGGTTGTTAATAGCTTATAGCCAGTCAAAACTACACTTTTTTTAAAAAAGGAGGATTTAAAATCAATTTGAAGTACATTTAAAAATAAGCAAAGGAAGGTACAAACCGTTAATAAAATAATATAAAGTAAAGGCTCAAAATAAAAGGTCTTTCCCTTATCCTTTGGTTCTATTTCTAAATCAGAGCTTAATTTTCCTTGAAAGATAGAATATACAATTAATAAGAGTAAGGATAAAACAAAGGGTACACAGGTTGCTGGATATAGGGTTGCTTTTTTAATAAAGCAAATAAAAAATCCTGTGATAAAGAAAACTAACGTTAATCCAACATTTCCATATAAGCTTGATTTTGAAACCAAGGCTAACGATTTATCCTTTCTAAAATATGAGGAAATTGTCGATATAAAATAAATAAAGCTTGTAATAAATAACAAAAACATAAGAATAAATATGATAGAAAAATAGGCTTCATATCTAGTCTTTCCTAAGGAATTAATCAATATATAGGTTGTAGATATTCCATCTTCAGTTGTTACCTTATAAATTGGCATGAAAAAGATTAAAGAAGCAAAAATCATAGATAATCCTTCAATGATTAAAATACATCTTTTATAAACTTTATCCTGCTTAGATTCTACTTCTTTCTTTTCCACTACCTTTGCTTCTCTTCCATAGATAAGGAAAATAGCTAAACATACAGACATCAGCAAAAGATTCAATACTGAAAGCACGATTGCTCCAGCAGACAGCATCTTTACTGCAACATGCATAATAATTAGAATAACCTGTAAACCTATCTGATACGGAATTGAAAAATAATATCCGATTTTCTTACGCTTGAGTACATGTAATACAATGCTTGAAATCGTCAACAGAAATCCAACAAAAAACAAAACAACAAGAGCAATAGATAAGTACTTTGTAGTATACATAGAATCATAGACAGAGCTATATTCTATAATAAAACCGTCATTCGAATATCCCATAGAGCTCCAAACAGATTCTCCTGTAGTCCTTAATCTTAAAGAATAAAGGATCAGTGTAAAAAGAAAATTAACAAAAAAGAAAGTAGAATAGACTATCTGCTCTCCATATTTATAATTCAAGATTTTTTTCATAGGCGTGTCCTCCACATAAGTAATTTAATTATACTAAAAAATGTATGGATAAGCAACTTTTAAAAAGAAATACTTAACAAATCAAAAAAACTATGCTACTATGGTATTAATCTTGGAGGAAATTATATGAAGCCATCATTTTTAACGAAAAAATCAAAAATATATCTTGTTGCTCCTTCCTTTGGATGTACAACTTCTCCTTATGAGGAAAGATTAAAGAAAGCAATCATTCAATTAAAAAGCTTAGGTCATGAGGTTATTGTAGGTCCAAACTGCTTTTCAGCCCTTGGAAAATGTGCCTCTAATACCCCTGAGCTTCGAGCCAAAGAATTTATGGAAGCATATAGAAGCGATGCAGATGCGATCTTTTCTGTTGGTGGTGGAGAGCTAATGTACGAGATTTTAGATTTTATTGATTTTGAAGAAATAAAAAAACTACCTCCCAAATGGTTTGTTGGATTTTCTGATAATACAAATCTAACATTTACCTTGACAACATTGTGTGAATTAGAAACAATATATGGTGCTTGTGCAGGGCATTTTCATTTTGAAAAATATACCTATGATGTATTCGATACCTATCAAATGCTTCAAGGAAAAAAAGACTTTAAAGGATATCCAAAATATGAATCCATTTCGGATAATACAGATCCTTTTTCAAATTATACCTTGGACACAAAAAAGGTTATAACACCTTACCATTATTCTAAACCCTTTTCTGGAACTTTACTTGGCGGAAATTTAGATTGTATGCAGCTTCTTTGTGGTACTCCTTATGATAAGGTAAAGGAATATACAATCCAACATAAAGAAGGAATTATCTTTTATTTTGAAGCCTGTGATTTAAATGTGGTAGGAATCAAAAGAGCTCTTCTACAATTAAAAAGATCCTCTTGGTTCCACAATATAAAAGGCTTCCTAGTAGGAAGACCCTTATGTATTGGAGCTGAATTTGCTGGAGTAAATCATATAAACGCCTGTATAGATATCTTAGAAGAATACAACGTCCCTATTCTTTTAGATATAGATTTAGGCCATTTAGCCCCTTCTTTGCCATTTAATAATGGTGCCTATGCAACGATAGAATATAAGAAAAACAACATTTTTATTACATATAAATAATAACATTTAAGTTCTTAATTAATAGGTAAAAACTCGGATAAGTTATTTTAATATTATCTAAGGGTAAGCCCTATAGTTATCGTATTGAACTTGACTAAATTTTAATTTATTCCATCAAGGATGATGTTCTTATTTTAGTATTAAATAGAGTTGATAGTCATTCAGATCTTTTCAAATGAGGGTTTTCCCTCATTTTTTTATTTGGTTGAGTTGATTATAGAGTAAAATATTCTCTTCAATTATATTTGATTTTTTTATAATAAGCTTTTTAAAAAGAAAAGTACTACTCTCTTGGGTTTTACACAATGAATAGTACTTTGCAATTAAAAACATCACTTTTCTTAAATTATTATTAATGCGTCTATTTTTTCAAGACTTTACTTCTTATTAAGAACGATACAACACCACAGCATAAAACAAATAAGGATAATACTAAAGATAATAGTAAAAAGCCTATAAGATAACTTCCACCCAACAATATATATTGAATATAATGTGTATAAATTACAGGGGAGGCATAATACAATATAAAATTTACTATAAGCAACATAATTACTAAAATAGGAATTGCAATTAAACTTCCTTTAATATCCGCACCGCTTAAATTCATATGTAAAGCAATACAAAAACTAATAATTAAAAATATCCACCATCTTATATCAGTTAAATTTCCCGCCATAAAACTAGTTATAAACCCTTCTAATGTCATAAATAAAGCCGATGGAATTATATCATAGCTTCCTTTGTTCAAAACTAATGACAGTTTATCTATATAATTCGACATATTTAAATAAACATTAGGAACTAATAAATTTAATAAGAAATAGAGAAATAAGGTTCCTCCAATTATAGGAGCAACTCCTATAAAATAATTCCCAATTTGGTGGTATATATTTCTTTGATTATAAGAATGATTTACATATCCTAGAATTCCCGTTTCTTCATCAATTTGAAATAATTTAATTTCTGTGATTTTATGAAAGAATATCAAGCAAAAGAAAGCATGGCTTAATTCATGTATAGGTGTTCCTATTATTCCAGTTGCATAACAGACTATTCTATTCCCATTCACACATCTATAGAATAGTCTATTCATTAATGAAATTAAAAAGCAAACAAAATATACAGCACCAATAAATATTATAATTTGTATTACTGTATTAACCAAAGGTATCATATTTTAATTAATGTAAAGCACTTGTCCATTCATGAGTTACTTTTGCTGACGTTACTGATGCATTTCCTGTAACATTTACATTAGCTTTTAAAGTCCCTTTAGCTTGCAATTCAATTGTCATAAACCGAACTGACGAATATTCAAGATTCATCGTTTCTCCACTGGAATTCGTTACTTGAATGCCCTTAGATAAATCTAAAGTCGCTGTATTCGTTTGAATTACACCCTTTGCTGTATAGGTCTCATTATCTGTTCCCACAAAATAAAAGGTATAGATATATCCACTAGCATCTGCAATTTTTCCCCATTTGATAACGCCATCTACATTTACTTCTATCGTACTTTCTGTTGGATAGCCTAATAAGGTAAGAGTGGCGGTTGAAGCAGATCTAGAATCAGAATAATATACTTCTTCTTCATCAAATCCACCACCTTTTGCATAAACATAAATGTCTATTTTTCCAGATGTATTTGGATTGAAATTAAAACTTGAATTGGCTGAGAAATGTTCTGTCCCACCTATAACATAACAATATCCAGTTGCGTATAAAGAAGGTGTAGTTACTTCTACTAATATATCAACAGTTTCATCATAATAATCCGCACCATAACTATATGCAAACACTGGTGTAGTTAATTGTTTAACGACTTGAGTATATTCAAAAGTTTTAGAATTAATAGTTGTGTTACCCCCATCACCTTGAGCATATACTTTCACATCATGTGTACCAAGAACGTCATAATGAGGGGAATAGTAATATTTAGAACCAGCTTTATGAATATCAGTTGAAACTATTTTTCCATCTATATTTAATACATATCCAGAAGCACTAGCAACACTATTCCATTCATATTTATTTTCAGAAGTATTTACTGTAAAACAAGGAGTTTCAAGCTTTTGTATTTCTTTACTTGAAGTAGGATCAGAATTAATATATCTTATACCATCACCAATCGCTGTAATATTAAAGGAATAAGCACCTGCATCTAAATTAGATAAAGGATAAGATAATCCTGCAAATTCACCATTATAAATTTCTCTCGTAGCCTCATTTGCAATCTTATATGTTGGCATAAATGTAGCTGAGGCATTTAGATTAGAGGGGCTATTCCATGACATATTTTCATTTGTAAATGTAATATTTGTAGGGGCCTCTAATTTAATGAAAGTATAATTTGCACCTGCACGAGATGTCATATAGTAAATTGTTTTTTGTTCATCAGCAAAATAATTTCCAATACTATGCATATAAACAATTGTTGCTTGGGTAGTAATATATTCTTTAATATTTGTAGTTTTATCAACTGTTAAAGCTTCACTGCGCCCTGTAATGATTGCCTTATAGCTTGTTGCATGATTATCACCAACAAATTTTAAAACACCATCAGATTCATCAGTCGTAATTTCTAAATTATATGGGCTAGTTAAACGAATAACCTGTATAGATGTAGAATAAGTTGATGCCAACACCTCGTGTCCATTTCCACTTGAACAAACTTTTACTTCATAGCTTCCCTCTCTAATAGCATCTAAAGCATATTCTGTTCCACCTGATGCATAATTATTTCCACCAATATTTACATTATATCCATAATCATGATTCGTTCCAGTGAAACTATAGATTGCACTAAAATCATCTGTTCCAGTAATTGTAGGATTTAATGGAGTTGCAAGTACAGTAATATTAAATCCAGATGAGGATGAGATCTCTCCCATAATAGAGTTTAAAGTTATTGTTTTTCCATCAGAAGAAATACTACCCATACTTTGAACATAGTAGGCAAGTGATACTTCTCTTGTATTTCCACTTTCAACTATATCTGTAACTCTAAATTGAGTTTCACTACTATTTTGAATCATAGTTTCATTTTGATATAGTCTATAACTTGTAGCCCCTGTAACTTTATCAAAGCTTACCGTAAAACCATTTTCTAGATTATTAGGATTACTGATAATTTTATTATTAGAAATCGTTGGTGCCTCAAGACGCTTTACTGTAATAGGTGTTGAATATGCACTATCATATACACCTGCACTACCATCAGAAATTGCTTTCACCTTAATTACATATGTACCAGTAGCTGCAAAAGCACTAGAATAAAAATTATTGGTTTTACCTAAACTTCCTTCATCGACTTGACCATTAGGCAATGTAACATTATAAGCATATCCTACTGCTTGGTCTATACTTTGCCATTGGATTGCATTTACTGCATCCTTGCCATTTACATCAACACCTGCTGTCCATGCAATTTGTGGTGCTGGTAAAATATAAACTGGAACTGGTGTTGACCAATCTGCAAAATAAGCCGTATCTTTGCTATTTCCTACAGGTAAAATACTAATATTATATTGTGTACCAGAGGACAACTTGTCATAAGTTGTTCCTTGAACAGCGATTGGAGTTGAGGAAGAGCTTAAAAGCTTAATTTGATAGCTTGTTGCGTTTTCTACTGGATTCCATACTAAAGCACCGTTTTCTATTGTTACACCATTTACTATACTTAAATAGACAAACGATTTTTGTGCAGATTCTTCTCCATCAAACGTACTAATGTGGTTACCAATGGCTTGTACAGATACATTGAAGCCTTCCTTATTTGCATCATATGTATATTCATTTGTTTCAGTCTCAAAAGATTTTCCATTAATTGTAACTTTATATTTAGTAGCACTAGCAATGCTATTCCACTTTATAACTCCATTATTATAGGTGATAGTATCAATATTAGTCGAACCTAATTTATTAATAGAAACAGTTTCACTCCATGATGAGTAATAGTATACATTTGTTGTATTACTTTTAATAGGTTTTACCTTAATACTATGCGCTTTCCCAGGAATCACATCCTCATAAATAGGTGTAGGAACAGTACCAACAGATACTCCATCAACCATAACCTCATATCCAGTTGCACCATTAACTTCATTCCACGTTACTTTTCCATCATCTGCAACAGATAAAGTAATATCAGATGAAAGTTTAGAAAAAGTCATAGTTACAAGATTTGAATCCGTGAATAGTCCATCACTTTTTGCTGTAATATGAAATCCAAATTCATCCTTTTCAGAACTATATGTAACATTATTTGTATAAACCTTTGATTCAGCGCCTTCATCAAATGATACTAAGTAATAGTCTGCATTCGTTACAAAATCCCAAGAAACCTTTGACGTTTCTATATCATATTGAAATCCTGTTGGATTGTCTAAAGTAGTTAATTCTACTATGTTATCTTTACTACATGATGTGATAAGCAAACACAAACATGCTAATAGAAATGTAGGAATTAATATCCTTTTTATTTTATTCATGTATTTTTTCTCCTTTTTTAATTACTTATATCTCCCTTTAATATGATACTTCTAATAAATCTAACCATCAGTTCCATCATTCCCTTTAGGATTTCCATCTCCTCCTTTACCCCCTAAACCACCGTGTCCATACATGTGAGACCCAAACATATGATTCTTATTTCCCGATCCACCATGGCCTCCGTTTCCGCCGTCGCCACCAGTTCCTGAATCTCCATCTTTTCCACTATGAATTATAATATTACTCCCAACAGGTACTAAGGATATCAGGCTTTTTCCACCATGACCACCATCGCCGCCACGACCACCAGGTCCGCCATTACCACCTGGTTTTCCATATCCTGCTCCTGTTCTAGATCCGCCATTACCACCATTACCGCCATGGCCACCTTTACCTCCAGTTCCACCGATTCCTTCAAAAACTTCCACAAAACCTGCTAAATAAATTTTTCCAGTTAAAGAAAGCATTTGAATTCCATAACCACTATTGCCACCATCGCCACCTTTACCTCCAGCTCCGCCGACTTCTCCATGATTACTTGCAGCAGGAGCATTTGCTCCGTTCCTTCCACTAGAGCCAGAGCCTCCAGCTCCACCATTGCCTCCAGCACCAGCATAAGCATATAAATAGCTTTCTTTATATACTTCTAATACCTCATTAAACTGAATTGCAGTGCCACCATGACCACCTTTAATTCCTTTATCGCCCATATTTCCATATCCGCCTGCATTGTTCCCTGTAGCCCCATGTCCGCCATGGCCACCATAGACCTTTAAATTCCCAGATCCTTTTATAAAGATTTTATTAGCTATGATCCCATTACCGCCATCTCTAGAAGGATTCCCATTGCCACCGTAAATTAATAAATTTTTTGCATTATTTTCGATTTCTAAATCAAAGCAACAAATTCCATGATTCATATTGGACGCTTTTAATAATACTTCAGAGCCACTTGTAATTACCAAAAGTTTAGAATCATCAGGAGCAATAATCGTGTTTTCTCCAGACTTCCCATTGGTGGCATAATCTTTTATCGTGAGAGAAAATTCTTTTTTTTCTCCTGGAAGAAATTCAAAAGCTTGAGAATATACATTTGTTTCCTTCTCACCAATAATTCTAAAATCAGATATTTCATTAGGAATATAAATTTTAATTTCTCCATTATCTTTAGAATAAGTTTTTTCACTTAAAAAAAGCTCCAAAAAATTTACATTTATATCTTCTGAAAGATTTATTTTATATCCGTCCTCATAATTCACACAATAATTTAACAAATCCTCAATTCCAATGAATTTATACTTAAGTAGTTTTACATATACTTCCTTTGTTGAAAAAGTTAGAGACGAAATTTTGCTGCTTCCTGAAAGAGATGAACTATAATACCATCCCTCTATTACCCATTCTTCTAAAAGAGGAAGGTCAATATCGTCAACCGAAATACGTGTTCCGTCATTATAAATTCGTATTGTATCTAAAACAAAATCCTCTGATTTAATTTGAATATCATGATATTCTTTCCATATCGCATAGAGTGTTTCTTCTTTTTCTATGTTTTCATTTTTGTAGAAAATAGGATTTTGTACCGAATTTATATAAGACCAACCGATAAGTTCATAGTTTTCATATTCTATTTTATCAGGCAATTTCAGCTTTGAACCATACTCAACTTTTATTATTTGGTTTTTTCCTTTACCCATGTAATCAAATGTTACTTGATATGTATGAATTGAAAACTTTGCGTATAAAGTAACACTATCAGAATTACTACTAAATTCATATCCACTTTCTATTATGAAGTTTTGTTTTCCATTTTCAAAATATCCTAAACTGTTAGTAAATAAATTACCATTTTTGTCAGCCCATCCAATAAAACTATACCCTGGCTTTTCAGGAACATCTGCTATACTCAAGTTTGAACCATATGCAAAAGATTCTGTTTTAAAAGTCTGTCCATCGGATATAAATATTAAACTATAAGTTTTAATTTCCCATTTCACATAAAGATCCAAATTTGATGTTAGTTGCATTCCCTCTATTAGATTACCTTCACTAGTGAAATATTGTATTCCATTTCCATTTGGTGCATTATAAACCCCTTGAAAAGAATAACCTGTTCTATGTATTAAACTCTTATCTAATGTACGACTATTCGTAGATAATGTTTTTACTTCCTCGTCTGTATAATGATACTGAAAATACTCTTCTAAAGGAGGAAGAGGTTCTTCTGGTTGAATATTGCTACGACAACTAATGCATAATAAACTAAATAAAAATATAAATATATAAACTATATTCCTTTTTTTCATTTTGTCCTCCATAAGTATAAATTTTGCCATCTATTAAAATAATAGATGGTCTAATTTCATTTTTTATGGTCTTATTTTACCATTTTTCGAAATAGTTTACAATATTTTCCATTAAATACATTGATTTTCCTTTTATAAAAAACCATCTATTATTTTAATAGGTGGTCTTTTTTTTCCTCCAACGAATCATTGATGGCAATATATTATAGAATTTGAACGATTTTATTCATCTCTTGAATTTTATATTCTAGGAGAGAATGAGCATATCTGTTAAGGGTAATAGCAACATTGGTATGTCCTAATATCTCTGATAATGTTTTAATATCCATACCTAACTCTAAGGCTCTGGTGGCAAAGGTATGTCTAAGTGCATGAAAATTATAATGCTTGATTTTACATTTTTTTTAAATGGATTCAAATGTCCTTTGAAAGCTTCTTGCCTCTACCATCGTATTGGTTCTGGTATGAATTATATAATTACAGCTTGATTTGTTTTTATAGATCATAAGAAGCTGAATCAGCTTATCAGGAAGTGGGATAATTCTATTGGATTTTTTCGTTTTTGGGGTTTCCACGATAAATACTTTCCTTTGATTTTCTCTCATAGTATAAGAGGTTTTTCTAATATAAAGATATTTTTTATTAAAATCTATATCCTCCCAAGTTAGGGCTAATAATTCTCCCAATCTTATTCCTGTATATAAACAGACAATCATACCCAAATAATTGCTTTTGATATTTTTTAGGCAATATTCTTCTACTATCTTTTGTTCTACTCTCGTTAATGCATGAACCTCTTTTTCTTTCGTTGGAGGTAGTTTGATCGTTGCTGTTGGATTTTTAGAAAGTAAATCTAAATTTAATGCTAAGTTAAAAGATTGCTTTAATACAGAAATAATACTATAGACTGTGTTTGCCGCTAAAGGCTTTTGGTTGATAAGATTACCTGAATTCAGCTTATCAATCACGTAATCCTGTAAGATATTAGATGTTATATCTTGGATATTATATTCTCCTAGAATAGGATTAATATGCAAGGATATAATATCTCGATATTTATTAAAGCTCCTTACCTTTAATGTTAATTTGGCATATTTATTTAGCCATAAATCTTGTAATTCTTGTAATTTCATTTGATACTCCTTTTTTTGATAATTATACACGAGTTTAGGATAGATAATTCATCATTTTTAAGGGAAAATATTTCATAGAGGAGTGGATAAATCTAATCCTAAAAGATAAGTCAAAAAAAATGGGAATGATACGATAAAATCGCAATAAATGTTTTAGAATTAAATAACTTGACTATTGAAACAGAAAATTTGACTATTGAATTAGAAAACTTACCGATTGAAACAAAAAACTTGACTATTGAATTAGAAAACTTACCGATTGAAACGGAAAACTTACCGTTTGATGCAATTCATAGTTCAAATTGTAGAACATTTTCATTCTGAAATATTTAGTAGAACTATCATATCTAGTATGCTTTCTGTATCAGATAAATCAGCTTATAATCTGATGAATTATTGGAAAGGAAGATACAGATTTAAATAAGATTTCATTAGCTGGTTATAGGATACTCAAGTACATCTTGGGTGCTTTTTCCTATAATCATAAAATTAAAAAAAAGAGTTATTCATAGTTTTATCTATCAACAACTCTTTGCATATTATTCAAAATATATATGATTTGTTTTGATTATTAATAAACAAATAATAGAATACCTATAAATTGTACTATGGCTCCTGCAAGTACAAAGAAATGCCAAATGAAATGAGCACTTTTCACATTTCTTTTTGCAAAGGGGATCATCCCTAAGGTATATACAACACCTCCACCTAATATCATCCATAATAAATTTAAATTATTTTCAATAAAATCAGGGATGAAAATGAGTCCACTCCATCCTATCGCAAAATAAAGCGTATAGTGTAGCCAACGAAACCTTCCTGGGCCAAAGGTACATACAAAGGTTACACCTAAAATAATTAGAATCCATTGAATGATAAATAGAACAATTCCTAAGGTGTTTCCCCAATATACCAAATAAAGTGGGGCAAACGTTCCACCAATTAATAGATAAATTGAGGTATAATCAAATCTTCTCCATAATCTTTTAACCCTAGAGCCTCCTTTAAAGGAATGGTATAAACAGCTCATCAGCATCATAAAAAACATACTAAATCCATATACAACAGAGGCAGTTATCTTTAAACCCGTATCAGATTTTAAAATCATACATATAAATCCAACAATAGCTAAGATAGCTCCAATGCCATGTGTCACTGCATTTCCTATTTCTTCTAATACGGGGCGTTTCGGAGGTTCGTTTAACTTTCTGATTTTCTCTTTTTTTTCTCTTTTCTTTTTACGCTTTGGCTCTAACCGAATATACTCAGCCTCTTTTTCTATGGCTTTGTTTTTTCGTTGCTCTTCTTTTTCTTCTATTTTTTTATTCTTTTCATTAAGCTTCTGATTTTTCTTTTCTTGATCAAGCAATTCCTTTGATTCTTCCATAAGTATCACCATCGTTATTATATCTCGATTATAATACAAAGTCAATAGTATTAGATTATCTAGTATAAAAAACTATATATAAAATTGTTTCTTTTATTCTTTTTTTAAAAAGAGAAACATATTCTTAATTAGGTGATTTTAATGTCTTTAGCTAATTTTACGATTTATGATGATCAAATTATAGTTAACAATATTACAGAAATAAAGGAGTTTTCAGAAACTATGTTTGTTTTACGCATTAATGATACTCCTTATGAAATAACGGGAACCAATTTGCTATTAAAGGAAGTTAGTAATGATAATAAAACCATAAAAATCACAGGCACCCTTAATACTTTAGAAAAAAAGAATGTTCAGGCAAAGAAAAATAAGAGTTTCATTAAAAGATTGTTTGCATAAATGGAATCCATACAAAATCTTATAAAAATAGGTATTGTTCTTTATTTAGGATTTTTCTCTTATATTCTTTATCAAATTCTTTTTTACCACCAAAAAAGGCTTTTATTTTTGAAAACCATTCTTTTCTTCTTTTTTTTGGCTTCATTGCTTATTCATGTATCGAATCAGTACAATATCCCCATATTTCACGTTTATATTCTTTTCTACCTATTCGGAATATAT
The DNA here is from genome assembly GCA_949840955.1 of uncultured Anaeroplasmataceae bacterium. GTDB lineage: Bacteria > Bacillota_I > Bacilli_A > Acholeplasmatales > Anaeroplasmataceae > Pelethenecus. Next base: position 107,508 of record CATKXV010000007.1, read on the forward strand.
TTAGCAAGAAAATTATTTTCCAAGCTTATACAAAAGCATAATAAGGAATTAAATACCCTTCTTATTCCTTTAAAAAAGGGTACAATCCGAGTATTAAAAATCATTTCTATTCCTCCCTTTATTTATTGGATTCAGGAAAAAAGAAAGCTACATAAGTTTTACAAGGAGCATCCAAATAAAAAGCCAAAATCCATATATGAGCTATTTTAGGTTTCGTTTCAGCTGAACATAATACATTCCAACCACCAAAAAACCAATGATAAACATATAGGAAATAACAAAACTCCACCAAAAATGAGTTACACACAGCTGTATCCCTATTACGGCTAAGCAGTTTAGTATTGCAATATACCAAGCGAATCGATTTACCTTATACCATGCTAGGTCATTTGAGCAGGTGAAATTGGTTTTGACAATACCAAAATATTTATTTCGCTTGATTATCGCAGGATGCCCTATTAGGAACACGGATAACAAAAAGGCATAGGCAGCACAATTGATGAGCTGAAGCAAATATTCTTTTTTCAAGAATTGACCTGCTAAGCCAAAAAACATTCCAATACCAGCAATTTGGCAGCACCAGCAAATTATTTTTACACTAATAAATGTTATTTTTATCGTTTTGGATTGAGTATCCTTACGAAGGAAATAGGAAACACATAAATCTGTAGCTACTATACTGATAAAATATATCAGCATAAATAGCCATTCCCATTTTGATCCCCAGCGATCAATCTGTCCAGCCCAATTATAATGCATCGGTATGCGATCCTTCAGATACCAAATGGAGACTACGAGGAGTAAGGACATCCATATGCAAATTGAAATGGATACCACATTCAGTATTTTCATCACATAAGGAAAGTGATTCGTTTGATTTGATACTTCTTTCCCTAGAAGCTCATCCATAGATACCTCAAATAGTTCACTCAGCTTGAGTAAAGTAGCTATATCAGGCTCATTGATTCCTTGTTCCCATTTGGATATGGTTTGTCTAGTTACATTTAATTTTTCTGCCAAATCCTCCTGAGTCCAAGCCTTAGAAAGACGTAGCTGCTTCAGTGTATCATAAATCATTATAAATCCCTCCTCCTTTATTATTATATTAAATCTAAGGATAAAAATAAAGCACCGAAACGGTGCTAAAGCCTCAAAAGAAAAACGTGCACAATGCACGTTCTTTTTAAATTAATCCTGTATAACTTGCTTTATATTGTTTATATCAGTTTTCTCCATTAAGGATTGAATATACTTTTTTAATTCGTGTGGATGCTTAACACCAATTAATTTTATATCCTGTTTACCTACGACATTGATACGAACTGTACCATAATGAAATAAGCTTCCACCAAGTCCCTGATTTACACTTACAGAAATCAAATTGGTCAATAAGGCCTCATCCTCATGCTTATTGATAATACCTGATTTTATTATATATTTTTTTTCATAAAATTCTATTGTATTACTACGCATAGCAATTCCTATAAAAAGTGCAAAAAGCCCTGCAATTACCATAATCACTAGACCTATAAATAATACGGCTGGTCCACTTCCCTTTCCCATAAGCACAAACCCAAAAATAAGAACAACCAATCCAAGAATCAAAGCGATAATACTCCATACAAATTTCCTGGTGATCATCGTTCTTTTTGCTACATATAACACTCCATTACTCATATTTTCTTTTCCTCCGTTTTTAATAATTCATCAAATGAGATATTTAAAATAGTTGTTAGTTTTTCTAATTTTCTCAATTCTGGATAAGCTAAATTATGCTCCCACTTATAAATGGTTTGTCTAGAAACATTCATTTCTTCAGCTAAATCCTCTTGAGTTAAAAATGCTTTTCTCCGATAATATTCTATTTTTTTACCTATTTCCACATTCAACCCCCACTTATAATAATAGTATTATAATTGAAATTCAATAAAATAAACACCAACTAGAAGTTAGCATTTCGTAGCTACATTTTAAATATAACGGAAAATGAGGAACAATAAAAGAAAAAAGGACTTTACATTGCTGTAAAATCCTCTTTACAAGGATAGGTTTTAAGGATAAATTTCTTTAAACGACGCAGTCTTTTTATGGAATGCAAATGGATAGACTGAGGGTTTGCCTGAATTTGAATCGTACCATAATCCAAGAGTTTTCCTAAAAGCGTTTGGTTAACTTGGAGATTATAAAGCTCTTCTATATGGATAGAATTATACTTGTAATTCCGTTTTAAGATGCCCTTCTTTAGTATGATACAATCTGAATAAAAAGATATATTTGTCGTCTTAAGCGTAAGTATCTCTAAAATTAAGTTTATGAACATATACACACAGGATAATAAAAACAAAATACCCACCAGCATAAAAATCAATTCTATAATAAATTTATCTATTAAGCTACTTACCCAAATCATTCCACCACCTATAACGAGAAATGTTGTAAAATAAACCACTCTTGCTGCTAAGTTAATATTAAAAATAGTTTTTTTACATACATACAACGGTCGCTCTAAAGGAGGTACTACCCGATTCTTTCTTATGGGCTCTATCAAAGAGCTATCTTTTTTCTCCGTTATCAATGGGGAAGGAATCTGATCATCATTTAAAAGTGATGTAGGATCCATATGAAATTCCCTTGCAATTTCAAGCAATAAGGCCGATTCAGGTGTGCTTTTTCCTTTTTCCCAATTGAGGACAGTCTGCCTTGTAACTCCAAGCCGTGCTGCAAATTTTTCTTGACTCAGCTTTTCCTGTTCACGAATAAATTTTATTTTTTCTTCTATTTTCATACCATCACCTATAGCTTCCTTTACTCTATTTTACTATGGTCCTAAATTTTTTTCAATGATATAAGAAAATACAAGCCTTTAAAGCACACTTTCCATAGGGAATATAAAAGGCGAAGAATTTTAAAATCCCTCGCCTTTTTTAGTTGCCCGATAAATTGTAATTTAGTCAAATGTAAGCCATTGATTTTCTTTGGGCGGTTCAATTTTCAGCTTTTCACATATAGAAATAGTTTCTTTTGGAATACGTACCTTAAACCCCTTATCGTTTTTGAAATCGTAAATATAAGAAGTATAGCTACCACCACCAATAAAAACTTTAATCGGATTATAATTATCGTCAACCGTTAATGAAGCATATCCTGAAAAAATATGGATTTGAGTTGAAGTATCATATCTTGCAGGTGTCCAAATTTCAAACCCGCCTTTTCTTAATTTTCTATATTTCAAATCACCGACCAAAGAATTAAACCCTAATTTCAAATTCATAAAGTCAGCACGCTCGTAATCTTCAATATGTTTCTTCGTTTTGTTATCAATACAAATTAACTCTTTACGATTTCTGTAATAGACAGTATATTTTTCGTTTTGATAAATGATAATCCTTTTTTTCCCCTGTTGAAAATAGTAAACGTCAAATAACTTCTTTGTATCCTTTATAAAGCACCTATATACAATAAAATATGCCAAACATATTGACGCACAAGAGAAAATGAGACACGCAAAAATCATACCTATATTCGACCACCATTGGTTGATTATAAAAAATGTAAGAAAGAGAATGGGAACGGCAAGAAAAACACATAACACTATTATTGCCAAAGGTGTTAAGTGTTCCCTGACTATTGCGTGTCCGTTGTTAATTTTACCATAGGCGTATTTAACAACTTTTGTAGGTTGTAAATCGTTAGCGTTGCTTACTTTCTCTAATATTAACTGTTCGTCTTCCGCTCTTTCTGCTTGTGTTTCAGGGTCGTATTCTTCTAAAATTAAATTTTTTTCTAAATCCATTTGTTCTAGTGTTTTTTTCATAGAATACCTCCTACTAAATTTCTGTTTATCTTTCCGTTATTATACAACAAACAAAAAGTAAAATAAAGGAATTAACCCTTATAAAACGATTCTTTAGGTTGTATTTTATAAAGCAAGATAAATTAGACCTAGAACAATCGGCTTTGTTTGGCTCATTTATTGTTTTTTAAAATTGATTATGCTATAATTAAATGCGTGAAAAAAAAGGAGGCAATTTTTATGGAAAAGAGACCTGAACAAGAAAGAATTCGAATTGAGAAGATTAAATATCTAGAAGAAAAGGGGATCCGTCCCTTTGGTCAAAGATATGATCGTACTGCAAATTCAAAAACAATTATAGATGAATATGATCAATATACAAAAGAGGAATTAGAAGCTACTGAGCATATCGTTAAAATTGCTGGTAGAATGATTGCCAAAAGACGTCAAGGTAAAATTGGCTTTATCAATATATTAGATAAATTTGGAACAATTCAATGCTACATTTCTAAGGAAATTTTAGGAGAGGATGTCTATGATACCTTCATTAAATCCGATATTGGAGATATTTTGGGTATTGAAGGCTCCATAATGAGAACAAATACGGGGCAATTAACTGTTCGTTGTAAGGAATTTACACACCTTTCTAAGGCGATTAAGCCTCTTCCTGAAAAATTTCATGGTCTACAGGATGTTGAAGAGGCTCGTCGTAGAAGATATGTAGATTTAATTGTAAACGATGATTCAAGAAGAGTTGCTTTTATGAGACCAAAAATCATTCGTGCTATTCAGCATTTCTTTGATAATCAAGGCTTTGTTGAGGTAGAAACGCCTGTACTTCAGCCTATTTTAGGTGGGGCAGCAGCTCGACCTTTCGTTACACATCATAATGCTTTAGATATGCCTTTTTATTTAAGAATTGCTACTGAGCTTCCTTTAAAACGTCTTATCGTAGGAGGTATGGAGGCTGTTTATGAAATTGGTCGTCTCTTTAGAAATGAGGGTGTAGATTCAAGACATAACCCAGAATTCACAACTGTTGAAGCATATCTTGCATATTCTGATATGGAGGGTATGATGAGCCTAGCTGAAGAATTCTTTAAATCCGTTTCTCAAGAGGTATTAGGTACTACTGTTGTTGAATTTGATGGCCATACCTATGACTTATCTAAATTTGAAAGAATTCATATGGTTGATTTAATTAAAAGAGAATGTGGTGTTGATTTTTGGAAGCCTGTAACTCTGGATGAGGCTAAGGAGCTAGCTAAGGCACATGGAATAGAGGTTCCTGCACACTTCACAGGTGTAGGTCATATCATTAATGCATTCTTTGAAAAATATGGTGAGGAAAAGCTCGTGGATCCAACCATTCTTTATGGACATCCTGTAGAGATATCTCCTCTTGCTAAGAAAAATCCAGAGGATCCTCGATTTACAGACCGTTTTGAAATCTTCATGGGTGGAACCGAATATGGAAATGCCTTTACAGAGCTAAATGATCCACTCGATCAAATGGATCGCTTTACTCGTCAGCTTCAGGAAAGAAATCTTGGTAATGATGAGGCCTGTGAAATTGATACCGATTTTGTTGAGGCCCTAGAGTATGGTATGCCTCCTACAGGTGGTATTGGAATTGGAATTGATAGAACCGTAATGCTATTAACAGGAAAGACCAATATACGTGATGTTCTTCTATTCCCACATAACAGAAACCGTAACTAGAGGACATTATGAATATATATAATGACTATGCAAGCTGGAAAAAGGAAAACTACGATTTTATTATCCAGCTAATTCAAACAGAAAGTAAAACGATATCTCGATTTACCTCTGTTATTGCAGTAGTAGATTACCTTTATGAGCAATATAATAAGAAGCATTCATTAACGGAGGATGAGGAAATCTTCTTCTCTACTGGATTTGATTATATTCATGATAATTTTTATACAATCAAAACCTTATTTGATTATCGCTTCCATGGGAATTATCAAGAAATGGAACAATGTGCTAAAACCATTAATTTGTTACTCTATGTACATGAATTTCAATCTGAAATGTTGAATATAGATTCAATGAATAAGGATGATATTAGCGAGTTAGATAATTTCGAGGAGCAAATCACCTCCTATTTAGATAAAAAAGAAAATGTCCCTGATGCCTTCTTTCCTATGCTAAATCATATTGTAGATCCTATTTTTAGAAGAAACGGAATTGTATTTACTCCTATTGAATCTATATTTTATGAGGTTGCATTAGAATATGGAATTTATAAAAATAACGAATTTGATATGTACAATGCTGTATTTAATTTACAAAAAAATAAGAACAAAAAATGAGGCAAAAAATGCCTCGTTTTTTAATATGTAACCTTATATAAGTATAATCCACAGCCTTCTAGAATATATTTGGAATCACAAGGATTTTTGGATTCTAGTATTTCTAATACTTTTTCTGGTTTAAAATGATGCTTTCCAATTTCCACCAAAATCCCCATCATTCTTCTAATTTGATATTTTAAAAAGCCATTGCCAATAAAATGAAATTCTATGTGGTTCTCTTTTTTTATTACTTTTATTTCGTAAATGATTTTCACTGTAGATTTTCTTTTATCGATGGATGCAGAAGCAAAGCCCTTAAAATCATGCTCCCCAAGGAGATACTCTACCCCCTGCTTCATAGCCTCTATATCTAAATTGGGAATATAGGGCATATATCTTAAGGTTAAGGGATTATATTCTTTCGTATTTATATAGTATCTATATTCCTTTTGCTTTGCACTAAAGCGAGCATGAAAAGCATCATCAACCATTTCACACTGCTGAATATAAATATCCTTAGGTAAAAATGAATTGAGTCCTCTTTTTACTCCTTCTGCTGGAATGCATGCTGTTAAATCTACATGAAATACTTGTCCAACAGCATGTACATATCGATCCGTTCTACCGGATGGATATATCTTTACATCCTCTTTACATAAGGCTTTAAAGGCCTTCATGATTTCAAGTTCAATCGTTGGAAGAGCATTTTGAATTTGAAAGCCCATATAGTTATAGCCATCATAGCTACAAATCAGCTTATATCTAGCCAAGGAACCTGCTCCAAATCACAAGTCCTAAAAGGCTTAAGCTCAAGATGAAACAAAAATAATCTAAAAAACGAAATTTCAATTCATCTAGCTTAGTTCTTTTAGCACCAATAACATATCCTCTTGCCTCCATAGCATTTGATAAATCCTCTGCTCTTCTAAAGGAAATAACAAACATGGGAATCAATAAGGAAATAATTTGAGTTACTTTATTATGAAGCTTTGCTTCACTGAAATCTACACCCCTAGAGGCTTGAGCATTCATAATCTTTCTAGATTCTTCATATAGGGTAGGTATGAATCTTAGCGTTAGGGCAATTGTCATAGAGAACACACTTACTGAAATCTTTATCAGCTTTAATGGAGCCAATAGCCATTCTAGTCCATTATTGATGTCTGTAGACATTGTAGATATCGTAAGTAGGGTAGTAAATCCAATCATCATAATGATACGTATAAAGACAAAGCTTGCATTTGTAACCCCTGTTTCATAAATATCAAAGGTAAAATCAGACCAGCTACAGATATCAAATCTTGACATCCATAAAACTAAAAATATACTGACAGCCATCAATAGGGTATAAATCATTTTAAGCCGTATATACTTTTTTGTTACAGCATATAGCAGTACAATCCCTATCATAATGAAAAGCTGAAATAATCCAATTTGCATAGGAAAGCTATATAAAAGCTTTCCTTCCTTATTATAGATAAGCTGTAAAATAAAGGTAAAGGCTAAAAGAAACAGGATAGGCTTTAATCCTCTGATCAAACGAATTACAGAAACTCGAGTGGATAAGAAAATGATAAGAAATACACCAAAGGCAATCAGCATTGCTTCAAGTGTTGGAACTAAAAAAATCATAACAATAAATAAAATGGCTAAAATCACCTTTGTTCTTGGATCTAATTTATATATCCAAGAATTTCCAGGAACATATTGACCAATCGTGATATTATTCATACTGCTTCACCACCTGGTCTAATAGCTCTTTTTCATTATAAATATGATAGTCTAGCTTCAAATTCATTTTACAATTTAAATAATCAATCATTTGTAAAACCTCTGGCTTTGTTAAATGATTTTCCTCAAAAATAGAGGATGAAAATAAATCAACCTTGTCTCCATCAAATACAATACTTCCTTGATTTAAAACAAGGACACGTGTTGCATATTTATACACTAAATCCATATCATGAGATATTAAAATAATGGTTTTATGTGTTGTTTGATGGATTTCATAAAACAAGTCCATAATTTCCTCTTGGGTTTTCGGATCCAACCCTCTTGTAGGCTCATCTAGTAAAATGATATCCGGATCATAGGCCAATATTCCTGCAATAGCGACCTTTCTCATTTGTCCACCAGATAAATTAAATGGAGATTTTTTTAAGAATTCCTCATCTATTTTTAAAAGCCTTGCTGTAGCTAAGGCATGCTCCTTGGCTTCTTCCTCCTTAAACCCAAAATTCTTTCCAGCAAACATAATGTCCTTAAGCACGGTTTCTTCAAATAGCTGATACTCAGGAAACTGAAAAACAAATCCAACCCTCTTCCTAACCTCTTTCAGCTTAGGATTTTTATTCTTTTTAGGAGTGATTTTATAGCCCATAATATCTACCTCACCAGAGGTGGGCAGCAATAAAGCATTCATATGCTCCATCAATGTGGATTTGCCACTTCCTGTTTTACCAACTAACGCAATGAATTCATCCTTTTCATTGATATGTAAATTTATGTTTTCTAAAGCCACTGTATAAACCTTACGCTTAGAGGTAGGATAATAGTGGCTTACTTCTTTAAATGATATTCCCATAAAGCCTCCATTAAATCCTTATTTTGACTTAAAGTCTTTTGATGCTTTGCTTCTAGATAAAATCTTAGTGAAAATGGAACATCTAGGTTAGAACTCTTTAAAAGCTCTCTTTTTTGGAAAACCTCCTCTGGTTTCCCTTCATCAATAATCTGTCCATCCTTTAAAACAAGCATATAATCACTTCGATTGGCTAAAGCCAAATCATGCGTAATCATAATAATGGTCTTATGATATTGTTCCTTTAATTCTACAATAAGCTTCGTTATTTCTGATATCCCCTCAGGATCAAGCATAGAGGTTGCCTCATCTAAAATAATAATATCACAATTTAAAGCTAAAATACCTGCAATAGCAACCCTTTGCTTCTGTCCTCCAGACAAGGTTTGAGGCTCTCGTTCTAAATAATCCTGCATATCAACCTTCGCTGCATATTCCTGAATCATATCAAGCATATCCTTATGAGGTATGAGATGATTTTCCAATCCAAAGGCAATATCATATTTGACATTATAGCCTACAAATTGATTGTCTGGATTTTGAAAAACAATACCAACCTTTTTCCGAATATCAGCAACCGTGTCTTCCTTTAATTCCTTCCCATCATAGGAAATACTTCCCTTTTGGGCTTCTAATAAACCAATCATAAGCTTTGCGATGGTGGATTTCCCACTTCCATTATGCCCAAGGATAGAAAACCACTGCCCATCCTCTACCTTAAAGCTAATATCATTTAAGGCATTCGGCTCATTACTTGTATATTGAAATGAAACATTCTTAAACTCTATCATAAGCTTAAGCTCCTTCTTATCTAATATGTACGTTATGTATTATATCATTTTTTAATAAAGAACTAAAGGTAAATTTTTTAGGAAAATTTCATTGTCTTGAAAATTTTAATTTACTTCCTATAATAAAAAACACCTCCAAAGTAGACAAAGTATCTCAAGGTCAATAATCCCTATAGGAATCATTTCCATTTTATCTGTCTACTTTGGAGATTTCATATCCATTGAGTTTTAATAAGACAACCCGAGTATATAATTTTCTTTAGATTTTGAAACTGCCTTATTCCTTTGTCTTACTTTTATCATATATAGAGCAATAAAAATTTTTCCACAATTTTGCAACATTCTCTTTAGAATAAAACTCTGAAATGTTTGCAGATAGTTTTTTAGCAGCTTCATAATAAGTATTATCCGTAGAAAGCTTTCTGATTTCTAAAGAAAATTCCTCATTATTTTCTCCATATAAATAATTGTCCCATAATATATCTTTATACAGGTCTAAATTTCTTAATAAAATTGGCTTATTTACGCTTGCCGCTTCTAAAATTGACATAGGGAATAATTCATTATAGGAAGGCATAAAAAGACAATCCGTCATATTAAATATTTCATTCATCTGGCTTCTTGGTATAATTCCTATAAAATGTAGGTTTTTATAGGGTGGATTTTCTACTATCTTTTTTAATTCATTATAGCCATCTGTAATTGCTTTAAAGCTAAAGCCACCAGCCCATACAAATTCTATATCTGGATTATTTTTAGCAACTTCTACGAAGTCTGTTACGCCTTTTCTAGTTTGAACCTGTCCACAGCCTAAAACAACAAATTTATCCAAGGCAATCTGATATCGATTCCGAATAGCTAAGCACTCTTCCTTAGGCATTGGATAAAACTGCTTATTAGAAACATAATTAGGAATATAATAAATGCTTTCTCTTTGCACACCCAATGCTACTAAATCCTCTATAAAAATAGGATTAACAACAACCAAATAATCTGCCTTTTTATAAAATGACATTACATATTTACAATAAATATGAAAAGCGAATTTAGGAAGCTTTATGGATCCTTTTAATGTTTCAGGTAAAAAATGGCAATACATTACACGTATCCCATTTTTCTTTTTAAATCTCAAATAAAAGCTTGGGTTTACAGAATGTACGTGTACAATATCAGCCTTCTTTTTGGAGTTGATTCGTACCTCAAATGTATCAGATAGCTCTTCCTTAATTAAGCTTACCTGCTCTAAATAAGCACTTCCTACACCTTGTCCTTCCACACTATCCGCTTTAGAAAGCATGTTCACAACAAGTTTCATAATTTCACGTATAATTGATTAAGTCAAATAGAGCTTCCTCAATTATTACTCCTTTCCTAATATTCTATAAGGATATCAGCTTACATATTTAAAAGTGTTTTTAAGTAGGCTATAAGCTCTTTATCCTTTGCGTTTGCAAAGAAATAGGTTTTAAAGGATGGACGATCAATCGTTTCCAATAAGAAATCTCGATCGATTTTCTTTAATATTTCAAGCATAGGTGTATGTGTAATTTCCTTAACACCATCTAATATCTTTTTATTTCTTTGTTCAGGAACTACTCTTTCCTTAGGATATCCTTGACCTCTTGGACCATTAAATAGCTTTTCAAAGCAGTACTCTAAATTTAATTCTGCTCCCCATCCAAAGCCTTTAGCAAAAGGAAATGCTGCACAATTTCCATCATTAATTTGTGCAAACATATATGCATCTGATGGATCAACAATTAATCCACATAAAACCTTTGGAAAGGAATTACATGCTAGCATTGCTCCACTACCTGTTCCACATCCTGTAACTACAAAATCAGCAGCACCAGAATTGATTAAAATTCCAGCAAGTAATCCATTTTGTACATAGGTTAATGCCTTATCCTCTGCATTTAACATTCCATAATTGTCAACTACATGTCCATACTTAGTAGCAACACGATTTAAAGTATTATAAATTAGTTCATTTTTCCCAGCCTGGGAATTTTCATTTATTAAAGCAATTCTCATAGTTTTCCTCCTTGTAAAATGAAGGGGCGATTAAAAATCGTCCCATTCTTTTTTAGTTTGCTTTTCCAATAGAACCAAACATTTCCATTTTTTCTTTAACGGTTTGTTTGATTGCTTCTGTTCCTGGAGCTAAAAGCTTACGAGGGTCAAAGCCCTTCTTTTCCTTATCCTTGCCAGCCTCAATATAAGCACGTGTAGCTGCACAGAAGGATAGCTGACATTCTGTATTTACATTGATTTTGCAAACTCCTAAAGAAATAGCCTTTTTAATCATATCCTCAGGGATTCCTGTACCTCCATGAAGTACAAGTGGCATATTACCACAAACTCTCTTAATTTCTGCAAGAGTATCAAAATCAAGTCCTTGCCAGTTTGCAGGATATTGACCATGGATATTTCCAATACCAGCAGCTAAAATATCAATTCCTAAATCAGCAATCATCTTACATTGTGCTGGATCTGCTACCTCTCCACGACCTGTAACACCATCTTCTTCTCCACCAATAGAACCAACTTCAGCTTCAACTGTTGCACCAAGCTTCTTTGCTAAAGCAACAATCTCTTTCGTTTTTTGAACATTTTCATCAATATCATAATGAGATCCATCAAACATAACAGATGAATATCCAGCTGCTAAAGCCTTTTGTGCTCCTTCATAGGTTCCATGATCTAAATGAAGTGCTACTGGAACAGTTATATTTAAGGTTTCAATCATAGCCTTTACCATATCAGCAACAACCTTAAAGCCTGTCATGTATTTATTTGCACCCTCAGAAACACCTAAAATTACAGGTGACTTTAATTCTTCCGCAGTTTGAAGAATCGCTTTGGTCCATTCCAAATTATTAATATTGAAAGCACCTACTGCATAATGGCCATCTCTAGCCTTTTCCATCATTTCTTTTACATTAACTAATGGCATATTTATTCTCCTTCTAAAGTTAAAATTTCACACCTAATATTATAATACAACATCAAAAAAAATACAATGAATATAACTAAAATATTGCGAAAAATTCATGAAGAATAGCAAAATTATAAAATTGATTTTAAGTGATTTTCTAAAGAGACAAAATAAAATCCACAAGCTTAAATTTGCGGATTCCACTTAATTTCTTTTCAAATTTTATTTATTTTCTAAGTTCTTTTTAGCTATTTCAATAGCTTGAATTAATTTGCGTTCAAAAATTTCTTTTGGTGGCATTTTAGTCAAATATTGACCCACTCTAATATTTCCATCACTCAATTCCATCAATTCAATCATATCATCTGATTTTTCAGCACATAGAATAAGCGCAATAGGAGATTCTTCTCCTTCTGCTTTCTCATATTTATTAAGCCATCTAAGATACATTTCAATTTGCCCCTTATAAGATGGTTCAAATTCTCCAAGTTTTAAATCAATTACTACAAGACGCCTTAATGTTCTATGGTAAAACAATAAATCCATTTTATATGTCTTATCTGCAAAAATAAAAGTTTTTTGCCTTGCCATAAAAGCAAAATCTGTTCCCATTTCAAGAATAAATTTCTCAAGTTGATTCAAAATGGCGGATTCTAAATCCTTTTCACTATATGTATCTTTTAAATTTAAAAAATCAAGAACATATGGATCTCTATAAAATAGATCTACATCCATTTTCTTTTTATTCCTTAAAACTTTTAATTCTTGCTCAATCAATACTTCTGGTTTTTTTGAAATTGCTGTTCGTTCAAAAAGCATAGACTTTTTTCTCTCACGTAACGTTCTAACGCTCCAGTTCTCATTGTAGCAAAGTGTAGCATAAAAATTACGTTTTGTTGTATCTTCAATTGGAAGCAATTCAACTATGTGAGACCAACTTAATTGTTCAGATAACTGCAAAACCATTTCAAAATCATTAAATTCTTGATAGAATTGTATCATTCGAAATAAAGAAGCTCTATTATATCCTTGACCATACTCATTAGTTAATCTATCACTTAATTCTTGTACAACATTTTGACCATACTCAGAGCGTTTGTTTTCATTAACCTTAACTGAAATGATTTTACCAATTTCCCAATTCAATGTAATCATCGTAGAATTAATTGTCTTGGTTAATGATATCTTTTTAGAGTTTATTATTTCATTTATGTCATTATATAATGAAGTAACATCATTTTTTATAGATACATTGGCCATTATTCTATTTCCTCCTTTAAATAGTCGCGACATGTCGCGACTTTTTATTATGGCTTTAGCCAGTTGAACTTGAACATACAGTGCATGTTCAAGAGAAACAGAAAACCACCTGCTATGCGGGTGGGAAATAAAAGTTATACAAAAAATCACTTATCCGCTATAATAAAG
>CATKXV010000008.1 GCA_949840955.1 uncultured Anaeroplasmataceae bacterium
GGCTTCTCTTTGTTTTATATGCCTGCATAGCTCAGTTGGTTAGAGCACATGACTGTTAATCATGGTGTCGTAGGTTCGAGTCCTACTGCGGGCGCCAGTATTTCATTCCCTTTTGGAATGTTTTTTTATTTGGTTAGTCGAAGGACTCACAAAAAAACACACGTTAGATGTGTGGATTGTTATTATGGATTGAAAGTATGGTGTTTTATAGTGAATATAGAAATATTTTTAGAAAAATATATGGATTCAATTGTTTATGAAAAGGATGATATTGGGTATCAAATAGCATTCCCTTTTAAATTATTCAATGATGATCATATTAGTTCTTGTCATATAACTGAGGATGAAACTGGGCTTTTTACAATTACGGATAATGGTAATGTCTTTAAATATTATGAGAATAATGGTATATTGTTTGAGAATTATCAGAAAAAAATAAAACAAATTTGTAGGATGTTTCATCTTTGTATTGATGATGGAATCATAAAAAGAACTTTGGGTGAATATGAGACAAATCAAACCTTTGTTCAATTGATGTCCTTTTTTGTTGGTATTTCTCACTTATGTACGATAAAATACTTAGAATAATATTTTAAAGGGGCTGTTAAGAAACGAAAGAGTTTCTAACGGCTTCTTTTTTTATGCTTTTCCTTTATTTTGGTAATTATTGTTCTTTTGTTCTTTCCCTTATTGTGATATAATGATTGTCGAAGAATGTAATGTTTGGAGTGTTAGTATGACATTTTCTTGGAAAAAATTTTATTTGATTTTATTTTTTACCATAGCAATAAATATCCTAGTAGGCTGTAGTTCTCATCAGCATGTTCTTAGCGAGTATCAAAACGATGAGCATTTACATTGGCAAGAATGTATGGAATGTCATGAAAAAGTAAATTATGTATATCATACTTATGGTTCATGGCAGGTAGTAAAGGAGCCTACTGAAACAGAAGAAGGAAGAAGAAAGCAAGTATGTAGCTATTGTGGGTTTACGAGGGAGGAAACCATTTCTACAGTTTCCCATCAGCATATTTTTTCAGACTGGGAGTTTCTTGTTCAACCAACTTTAACTACAGCAGGTAAAATCAAAAGGGTTTGTACCGTGGATGCTTCTCATGTAGAGGAGCTGGATATTCCTATTTTAAATAAAACATATTACCGTTATAAGGTGATTAAGTCTTCTACTTGCAAGGAGAAAGGATTAGAGCAATATACTTTAATAAAGGATAACAGCAAATTAGAAATTGAAATAGAAATCCCTTTAGGGGATCATACCTATGAAGCTGTTTGGACATTTGATTCTGTTGGACACTGGCATAAGGCAACATGCGAGCATTTCATCAATAAGGATTATCAGGAGCATACCTTTAAAAATGGATATTGTACCGTATGTCATTATGAGGAGCCTAAGGAGGAGCATGTTCATGTATGGGATTTGTGGGAAGTGGTAAAGGAACCATCCCTTACAGAAAATGGGCTGTTAAGAAAAGTCTGTAAAACAAATGATTCTCATGTTGAGACCTATGAGCTTCCTTCATTAAACGAGCAGGATTATCTTTATGAAATTATAAAGGAATCCACCTGTAGTTCCGCTGGAGATGCTCTGTATCGAATGGAAATTGACAATCAGGAATTGAAGTTTGAAGCAAAGCTTCCTTTAGGAGACCATACCTTCTTCAAGGAATGGGCCACAGATAATCAGTATCACTGGCATCCAGCCTCCTGTATGCATCAAGAGGAAAGATCTGAATATGCTCAGCATGAAATGGTAAATGGACGATGTAGCATTTGTAACTATATAAGCTATTCTGAAGGATTAATATTTGATTTGAATGAGGACTTAAGCAGCTATAAAATCATAGGCTTTGATCCTTTATATTATGAAGCAGAAATTGTTATTCCAAGCACATATAACAATTATCCCGTCACAAAAATTGCTGCCTCTGCCTTTCGAGAGGTTGGCTGTAAAAGTGTTACCTTCCTTGAGGGAGTTATAGAGTTGGAAGAAAATTGCTTTAAGGATTGCAAAAATTTAGAAACAATTATCCTTCCAAGCTCTTTAAAAATCATAGGAAGCTATGCATTTGAAGGGTGTAGTAGCTTAAAGACTTTTGAAAGTAATATGGGCTTAGAGGTTCTTAAGGATGGTGTTTTTAAAGGCTGTAGAAATTTAACCTCGGTATCTTTACCTGATTCAATTCAAAGTGTAGGAAGAGATGTATTTGAAAATTGTGGACTACTATATAATGAATTCAGTCATGGCAATTATTTAGGTAATGAAGAAAATCCTTTCTTAATCCTTTTTGGTGTGGATGATCCTTTAATCACGTCTTGTCAGATTCATAATAAAACAAAAATCATTGTGGATTCAGCATTGAATGAATGTCGTGCTTTGGTATCTATAACCATCCCAGACGGAATCATCTACATTGGGAATAGTTTTAAATCTTGTATCAATTTGAAATACATTATTTTAGGTAAAAATGTTGAAATGATTGCTAGAAGTGCATTTCAGGATTGTAAATTGCTAGAACAAATATTTTATTTTGGAACAAAAGAGAGCTTTGCTGAAATAGAAAAGAACAATAATACGATTTTTAACAAGGCTAAGGTTTATTATTATTCTTCAAATCCAAGCTCTTCTGATGAATGGAGCTTTGATGATAAGAATGAGCCTGTTCCTTTTATTTAGAATGGAGTTTAAAGTATGCAAAAGAAAAAGCTTTGGATTATAATAGGAAGCATTGTAGCTATTATTATAGTTTTGGCTATCAGTTTGCCTATTATCTTACTATCAAATCAAAATAAGGAAATCAACTGGGATGAAGTTGTTTTCGAATCTAGAACAGTTCTATATGATGGAGAATTTCATTATTTAGAGGTGAAAGGTGAGTTTCCTTCGTCTATGGAAATTACCTATGATAATAATGGACACAAGGAAGTAGGTACATATATTGTAACGGCTCATTTTAAGGATAAGGATAAGACGTATCCAGATATGTTTGCTACCCTTACCATAGTAAGGGATGGATTAGAGCATATAACCTTTAGTGACCAAACCTATACCTATGATGGACAAGAAAAATCCATATATATTGTTGGGGAGCTTGCTGAAGGAATAGAAGTAACCTATACAAATAATAATCAAATTCATGCAGGAGTATATGAGGTTACTGCAACATTTTCTTCTGTAGCAGATAATGAGATTATAGGGGTATTGAAAGCGAAATTGACGATATTAAAGGCTGTTTTATCCTTAGATACCTTGATTTTTCGTGATCAAACAATTCCTTATGATGGTACAGAAAAAAGCCTCACAGTAGAAAATCTTCCAGAGGGGATTGAGGTTATTTATATGAATAACCATCATACAAGCGTTGGAGTATATGAGGTTACTGCGACATTTCAGGATTTGACGGGGAATTATCAAATAGAAGGAACGGTTAAAGCAGTTTTGACTATTATCAAAGGGACATATGATATGTCTTCTGTCTTTTTTGATTCGGTAGAGATTCCTTATGATGGGGTAGAGCATACGCTACTTATAACAGGACAATTGCCTCTTGGGGTAGAAGTGTTGCAATATATAGATAATAAAAGAACTGAGGTGGGGACCTCTTATGCCTCAGTTGAATTTAAATGGGATGAAAAAAATTATAATCCAATCCCAAAAATGGAAGCAACCTTAACTATTGTCAAGGGGAAAATGACGTTTTTAAAGGAAACAGAATTTATTACGACCTATAATGGAGCCTATCAGGGGATTAGCTATCCTAATTTACCAGAGGGAATAGAGGTCCATTATGAGAAGAATTCTTTTTTAAATGCTGGAAAATATGAGGTTATTGCTCATTTTAAAGATGCATTTGAGCGTTATCAGGAGGAGACAAAAACCTTACATTTAACCATTCAAAAAGCCACCTATGATATGTCAAATGTTTATTTTAAGGATGAAATTATTGTCTATGATGGTATGTCCCATAGCATAACGGTTACGGGTAGACTGCCCTCTGGAGTTCAGGTTCAATATACCAATAATGTTTTAACAGAGGTTGGACAAATTGAGGTGCTTGCAACATTTCAGATTCCCGATGAAACAAACTATTATCCAATACCAGCTAGAAAGGCCACATTAACTATAGTTCCTAAGGAATTAACGGGGGTATGGCTTGAGGATAAGACGTTTGTCTATGATGGGAATATTCATGGACTGACCTTAGTAGGAGAGCTTCCCTTAGGTGTCGTTTACGAATTTGAGAATAATTATAAAAAAGAAGTTGGCGTTTATGAGGTTACTGTAAAATTTAATATTGAAGGATATCAGCAGCTAAGAGCCACACTAACGATTGTTAAGGCTGATATTGATCTTTCAAATATTTATTTTCATAGCCAAACCTTTGTTTATGATGGGATGCCCCATTCCATTGTTATAGAGGGAATTTTACCAGAACTTGTAGCCGTTCGGTATGAAAATAACACGAGAACTCAAGTAGGTAGTCAAACCGCTACAGCTATTTTTGAGGTTCTTGATAAGAAGCATTATAATGATATTCCGAATATGACGGCAACTTTAACCATTATTGAAAATCAAATAACAGGAATTTCCTTTAAAAATAAAACAGTTGTATATAATGGGCAGCCTCAGTCGATTTATATTGAAGGGACTTTACCTGATGGGGTTACAGTGACCTATGAGGGAAATGAAAGGAAGAATGCTGGAACCTATGTGGTGACTGCTCATTTTCATGATTCAACAGGTAAATTTGATAAGCTAAATGATATGACAGC
The DNA here is from genome assembly GCA_949840955.1 of uncultured Anaeroplasmataceae bacterium. GTDB lineage: Bacteria > Bacillota_I > Bacilli_A > Acholeplasmatales > Anaeroplasmataceae > Pelethenecus. The sequence continues at coordinate 4,789 of CATKXV010000008.1, forward strand.
AATCCTAACCATCCGAAAGGCTAGCTTTGGTGTAGGTGGGATAATCTTTGTTGATAAAACAGTTACATATGATGGAACGGTTCATAGCTTAGAGGCTTATTTAGATGATTTACCCTCTGATATTACAGTGGTCTATGAGAATAACAATCAAATCAATGCCGGAGTTTACCAGGTAAAAGTTTCCTTCATAGATGAATTTGGAAATTATAATCCTGTTTCATCCTTAACAGCAACGCTTACCATACTCAAAAGAAAAATATCCTTAGATGGTATTCTATTTGAGGATAAGGAATTTGTATATGATGGCTTTGAGCACACCATAATCATTCAAGGGGAGCTTCCTAAGGATGTCATTGTAGCCTATGATAGAAATTCCTATACACAAAAGGGAAGATATTTGGTAACAGCAAATTTTATTGTGGATGAAAAAAATAATGAGCCTATCCCATCCTTACAAGCGTATTTAACGATTACACAAGGACCACTAGAGCATGTGTATCTTCAGGATAAAGTGGTCGTTTATGATGGAAATGTGTATAGCCTAGAGGTCGAGGGTGAACTTCCTAGTGGGGTAACTGTTGAGTATTTGAACAATTTTCAAAGTGAAGCAGGAGTCTATAAGGTTACGGCTTTATTTAAGGATCATGAAGGATACTATAATTCCTTGATGGCTACATTGACCATTCAAAAAGCTACCTATGATATGAGTGGTATAACCTTTGAGGATGCAGTCTATACCTATGATGGAAATGTACATACATTAGAAATCCAAGGAGAACTTCCTAGTGGCGTAGAGGTAAAATACAGTCAAAATACACTGATAGATGCTGGAACTTTGGTTGTTTTTGCTACGTTTGTTGGAAATCCGAATTATGAAGCTATTCCTCAAATGACAGCCACCTTAACTATTGAAAAAATCCGTATCACAGGGATAACCTTTGAGGATGAAACCTATCCATATGATGGCTTGCCTCATAGTATTTATGTCAAAGGAATCGAAGGATATCCCATCGATGTTAAATACTATGGAAATCAAATGGTCAATGCGGGTACCTATGAGGTTATTGCCTCTATTCTAGTAACAGATAAGAATTATGAGGCCATTTCTGAATTAAGAGCTCATATTGTGATTACCTCCATTCCAATGAATGAGGTAACCTTAGAGGATCAAACCTTTATTTTGGATGGATCAATACATTCTTTAGAAACCAACTCATACCTGCCAGAGGGTGTATACGCTGTATATGAAAATAATGGTCAGATGTATGAGGGAACATATTTGGTTACGATGCGGCTAGAGAGCTACCATTCAAATTACATCCTACCAGCTCCTATCACAGCTACATTGACTATTGTTAGTGATGGAAGCTATCATATGGTTATTTTCCATTTAGGAAATGGAGAGGTTATTCAAAGGATTGTAGAAAATGAGAAGGGCATAAGTGATATTCCACTTCCTGTATATAAGCCAGGCTATGAGGGATATTATGAGGAGGATTTTACCTTTATTACTTCAAAAATGGAATGCTATCCCGTATATAGAAAATCTCATTTTACTATTCATTTTGCTCATGAGGACCTAGAAGATCTCCAGGTGGAATATGAAAGCATGTATCAGCTACCCATTCCTGTAAAAGAGGATTATATCTTCAAAAAATGGGTAGATCAGGATGGCAATATTGTGGAGGATGGTCTGTATGAATGGACCAACGACATTACCTTATATCCTATTTGGCAATGTAAGGTGGTATTGGCTCATCCCAATGGACATATTTATGAGGAAATCTTTTTAGATAGCAATGCGTGTGTACAGCCTACATTCTCTTTTAGTAGCTATTTGGAGGGCTTTTATCTGGATAAGGAATTCCATACTAAATTTGATTTAAATGCGCCTGTACAAGTCAATTTAACGCTATATCCGAAATATAAATATGATTTTAGTTATACTTTAAATGAAGAAGAGAAGGTAGAAATTATAGAGATACTCGATAAGACGAAGACATCCTATAATTTCTTGGAATTCATTGACGATTTGTATCCTGTTGTCTATTTACCAGAGGATTTATTTAAGGGGTGCTCCAATTTAGAGGAGGTCTTTCTTCCTATGCTAAAAGAAGAGTTTGGTAATTTATTTGGACAGGAGGAATATGAAAATAGTGTGCCTATCCCTCAAAGACAAGCTACATTCTATTTTCCAAAAGCCTTAAGAAAAGTGAATTTACGACTGGATACGATTCCTACATTCCAATTTTATAATTGTTCTATGCTTCAAGAAGTTTATTTAGAAGATGTAAATCATGTAGAGGGCTTCGCCTTTGCTAATTGTAATAATCTAGAGGAAATTACAATTATAGGAAGCCCTAGCATAGAAGAAAAGGCCTTTTTAGGCTGTGATAAAATAAGGAAGGTAACATCAGATTCCTTAGACTCCTGGGCGAATATCAGCTTTGCTGATGCTTTATCCACTCCAATGAATCGAGCAACTCTGTTTTATATAAATGATGAAGCAGTAGAAGAAATTTTCTTGAATTCTACTCTAGAAATTGGTTCATATCAATTCTATAATTTTAGCCAGATAAAGGAAGTTAAATTCCTTGGAGTCCAAAGCGTTCGTGATTACGCTTTTATGAATTGTGATTCCCTACATTCCATTTGGTTAGGAAGTGATTTAAAGGAATTGCATACCGATTCCTTTGCAGGAGATATCTCTTTAAAGCAGGTTTATTATGATGGTTCTATACAGGATTATAGCAAAATAAATATTGCCAATTTATATGCAACACCTATGTGCTTTGCTGATGATTTTTATGTTTGGGATATCAATACATATGTTCTTTTAACCGATATTATTTTAAATGAGGAAGTAGACATCATAAAGGATTATCAGTTCTATGGCTTTAAAAATATCAATAAAATAGAGCTCCAGAAGGTAACACATATTGGCAAATATGCCTTTAGTAGCATGGGAAAGGCAAATGAATTTATCATGCCACAGACAATAGAGGAAATTGATATTGAAGCGTTCTATGAAACGACTATTTTCCATGTTTCCTACCTAGGAAGCCTAAAAAATTGGGTAAATATCGGCTTTTTGTCACTAAATTCTACACCTTTAGCCTCAAAAGGCGGAAATATAACCTTCGACAGTTTCCCCCTAAATTATGATACAATTGTGCTATCTGATGACATAGAATATATCGACGCATTCCAATTCTATGGTTTTAAAGATGTGGTAAGCGTCGAAATATCGTCTTCCATCCATTGGATAGGCCAAAGTGCCTTTGCAGAATGTAGCTCACTATCCAGCTTTACATTTCAGTCAGTGGGTGATTTTGTCATCTATGAAAATGCCTTTTTAGGATCATCCAATTTAAAGGATGTCTATTATAATGGATATGTATCCTCCTATACTCAAATCCAGTATAAAAACTTTGCTGCGAATCCACTGTACTATCAAGCGAATCTATGGATCAATGGAAGCATTTTAGAAGAGCTTTCTATTAGTACAAATCCAAGCAAATATCAATTTGCTGGAATACAGAGCCTAAAAAGGGTAATTTTAACTCATGATGTAACTGAGCTAGCTGACGGCGTATTTTCCAATTGCTCTAGTCTTAGTGAAATTATAAATTTGGAAAATATTACTCAGCTCGGAGCGAATACTTTTGAAAAAAATTATAGTTTGACAGGTGTTAATTTACCAAATGTCACAACCATTCCTACCTCTTGCTTTAAGGACTGTACAAATCTTGTAAATGTTTATATTCCTAATGTTACGAAAATTGAATCTAGTGCATTTTTAGGTGCAAAGCAATTAAGCTCCATTTCCTTAGAAAAAGTAGAAGAACTCAAGGATTCAGCCTTTAAGGGGGCTAGTGGCTTAAAAGAGATTATTTTAGGACCAATCAAGCGATTGGAGCATGATACCTTTGCGAATTGCTATGGTTTAGAAAAGGTACAATTGCCAGAAACACTAAAGGAAATTCACTATAGTGCTTTTTATGGTTGTACTAAGCTGACTGAAATGATCATTCCAATTTCAGTGGATATCATACAATCCAATAGTTTTGTAAGCTCTACAAATTTAGTCGTATATGCAGAGGCAGAAAGTCAGCCTAAAAAATGGAATGCAAAATGGAATACAGGGATAAAAGAAAATTATTGGTATAGTGAAGCTTATCAGGAGGGAAATTACTGGCATTACGATCAAAATATGAATCCAATTCCATGGTAAATACGATGTAAGCCCATAAGTTTAAATTTGAATTTATGGGCTTTTTTTGTATTCTTTTTTTAAAATTTTTAAGGGAATAGCCGAATTTTAAGCAAATTTCAGCAAGAAATATATATTTAATCTGCCGTATGAGTTGAAAATCATAGCAAAATATGGTACAATGTCTTTGTATAGTGCAATTACGCGCGATGCACACACGTGCGTACGCGTATGAAACGCGTAATAAATGGATTGTGTATGTGGCTTATGCCATATGTTGAATGATAGAATTTATAGGAGGTCAGTAGTATGAAAGGATTTTCGATAAAAAACATTAAAAAAGGAATGAAGCATATAGCTGTACTAGGCTTGTTTGTTTTACTTGGCTTGGTCGGACAATTGTATAGAGCTCAGTCAATGAATTCTACTTTAGAATCCAAAGATGAGGTCAAGCAATTAGAAAAAAATGGCAGAATACAACTTGCAAATGTTTCTGAAAGCCAGCCATTTCCAGAACACAAATTTTGGGATGGAATGTATGGTTATGCTTATACTTTGAATAATGATGGTACCAATACGATTACCTTAACGGGAATGATTCCTACCAATTATTCAGATTATCATAATTATGGTCATTATTCCTCTTATCACCATAGTGGAACGCAAAATATAGAGATTCCTTCCGTTTATTCACTTTATGATAGCTACGGAAATCGTACCGATTATACCGTTACGAGAATTGCTTCTAACTTTACTACTAGATACATTGCTGGAAGCTGCTATTATGGCTGTAGGGCTTATAATGTGGTTAACCCAGCCGTATTAAAGCTTCCTGCTTCCTTAAAACGGATTGAGGATAATGCCTTTGCTGAATCTTATTGGCAAATTACGGCATCCTTTACTTCCAATGGATTTGATAGTACTACCTTTGATTTATCAGAGTGTGTAAATTTAGAGTACATTGGGAAAAATGCATTTTATACAGATTCTGAAAGAAATGGTAGAAATATAGGCCGGGTAGCCGAGTATATGCCAAATCTTGTAGAAGTAGGAGATAATGCCTTTAGAAATGCTTTTAGAGTAGATTATGATACAAATGATAGTATCAATATGCTAAATATCCGTAAAATTGGTACATATGCCTTTGCAAATGATATCACATTAGATAGTGGCTACTCTTATTCAGCCTTAAGAGGTGTTAACTTTGGTAGTAGCTTAGAAACCTTAGGTGCCTATGCTTTCTATAACTGTGACGGCTTGGAAAATATTGACATTCCTAAGAGCTGTGAAAAGGTTGGTGAGTATGCTTTCTATTCTTGCCAAAATATGATTATGGCAACAGTTCGAACTACACATCTAGGAGAAGGTGCATTTAAGGATGATGCATCCTTGGTATCTGTGAGAATCAGTGATGATACCGAAGAAATTCCTGACTATTGCTTCCAAAGCTGTAATGCCTTAAGTACAATTACGCTATATCCAAGCTATACGGATATTTCTGAAAGCTTAGCTTTAAAAACAATTGGAGAAAATGCATTTAGTAATACCAATTTAAATACATTCGTTCTACCTAAAAATGTAATTGAAATCAGAGATAATGCATTTTCAGATTGTAAAGGTTTAATTCTATTTGATTTCTCTAAAGCTACTGAGCAAATTGTACTTGGAGATAATGTCTTATTTGGATGCTCCAATCTAGAATCTATTACAATTCCAGGAGATTTATTTAATTCTTGTGGTATCAACTTCCTAAGAGATGCAACGCTATTATCCAATGTAACGTTCTTAAGAAAAAATGTTTTGGAACCAGGCTTCTTTGCAGGATGCTCCAATTTAACAACCATAAATTTTGCTCCAGAGGATCCAATCACTTACATTCCAGATGAATATTTTAAGGATTGTTCTAAATTAAAGCAATTGTCCATTATTGATATGTCTAATAATCGTCATGGAGAATTAATTCGTACAATTACAAGTATTGGAGAATATGCATTCTATAATACAGGATTTGAAAATATAACCATTACAAACGTTGTAGAAACAGTAGGTAATTTTGCCTTTGCAAATATGCAGGAATTGGTTTATGCAAGTGTTAACTCTAAGGATTTAAGCTATAAAATGTTCTATAATTGTCAGGTTTTAAATACTTTATACGTTGGACCAAATACATCAAACGTAATAAAGGTGGCAGAAGAGAATATAAGTACTTATGTTTTCGATTATAATACAAATAGTGAAACAATTGTTAATACAACTGTCGAAAAAAATGCTTCTTTTGCAAATTGTGTTCGGTTAGATAATATAACTTTAGAATGTCCAACATTGGGCGCATATATGTTTGATGGATGCATAGCCTTAAAGGAAATTGAATTGAAGGCTACCATTCGTAATGTGGAAACGCATGCCTTTGCAAACTGCCAAGAGCTAAGCAATGTTCATTTGCTTACAAGTGCTTTAGGCGAATTTATGTTTGCGAATGATACAAAGCTAAAAAATATTACTTTGAATCCAAATACAAAAGTAATTCCAGCTCATGCATTCTATCGTTCTAATTTAGAAACAATCTCTATTCCATCTTCTGTAACAGAGGTTGGAAATTTAGCATTTGCTTACTCATTGTCTTTAAAGAGTGTAGATTTAAATGAGAGCAATATGATTTCACCATATATGTTCTATCAATGTATCGCTTTACAGGGTGTGACCATTCCTGAGAGCGTTGGAGAAAATGTTGGTGAATATGCGTTTGCAGAATGTCAAACATTAAAATATGCTGATATTCTAAATTCGAAAATTAGTGATTATATGTTCTATAATGACCAGCTATTATATGCTCCTTCAACGAGCAATCAAACTTTAGTTGTTGATGGACATGTAACGAGTGTTGGTGAGCATGCCTTCGCTAAAACGGGAGTTACAAGAGCTGAAATTGGTTCAAATCAGATCAGCGATTATATGTTTGAGGATTGCAAGAGTCTACAGGAGCTTGTTATTGGTATTATCAATGACGATAATAGTGTAAGTGTTCCAACGGATATTGGCGAATATTCATTTAAGGGATGTAATTATTTAAGTACAGTTACATTGAATTTAAAGAAGATTGGTGCTCATATGTTTGAGGGCTGTACAAGTTTAACCACGCTAAACCTAGGAAGCCCAATTGAAAGAATAGAAGAATATGCATTTAATGGCTGTACAAGCTTGTCTACTGTTAGTACAAGAGCCTTAGATAAATTAACAGAAATTGAACAATATGCTTTTGCAAATTGTACTAGTTTAGATTCCTTTACTGTGCCAGATTCTGTATTAATTATGGGACTTGGTGTATTTAACAATTGTTCAAGCTTAAATACGATTACTTTACCATTTGCAGGTGAAAAATTATATGATCCATCTACAAATCCAGAGGTACCTTCTGAGAAGACTTTATTTGGTTGGATCTTCGGTACGGTTGAATCAGATAGCTCTGTTAGCATTACAAGCAAATATTCTGCGGGGGGATCAGCTTCATATTATATTCCTACAGGATTGAATAATGTTATTATCACACAGGAAAAAACCATTTTATATGGTACGTTCTATGGCTGTTCTATGCTGAAATCCATCAATATTCCTGTGGATACAGTTAAAATCGAAAGCTATGCTTTCTATCAATGTAGTGGTTTAACCAACTTTACTGTTCCAAGTACTGTGTCTGAAATTGGAACACATGTTTTAGCTGAATGTGTGAATTTACGTGAATCTACTCTACATTGTAGTATTATGGGTATGTACATGTTCTATAATTGTGTGAATTTAAATACAACCCATTTGAAAAATGTAGAATACGTATCAACCTCTGCTTTTGAGGGATGTACATCTTTAGAAATTGTGGATTTGAATCAAGGAAATGGTAGTGAGGGTAAAATCTGTACAACCATACATGAAAAAGCTTTTAGTGGCTGTGTTAATTTGGTTACAATTGAATTCCCTTCAACCATTGAAACGATTGGTGCTTCCGCATTTGAAAACTGTTTGAAATTAAGCTTTATTACCTTACCTATGAATTTAATTTCATTGGATAGTAATGCATTTAAAAATTGTGATAGCTTGGTTTCTATCGTAATTCCTAAAAATTTGACAGATTTGGGTGAATCCATATTTGTTGATTGTGATAGCTTAATCTCTGTTTTATTTACGAATACAATCGTTGGTACTAAAATGTTTGAAGGTTGCGACACAATTCAAATTGTTGAATTTAAGGATGAGATGCTTGAAATTGGTGCCTTTGCTTTCAAAAATTGTACAAGCCTAGAGCAATTAATATTGCCAAGCCATCTTGAAAGTATTGGGGAACAAGCCTTTATGGGCTGTCAATCTATAGAAGAATTGGTTGTTCCTGCGAGTGTTACCTATGTTGGAGCTTCTGCATTCCAAAAATGTACGAACTTAAAATATGCAACTATATTAAGTGGTATTATGGGATCTTCTATGTTTAGAGAATGTACAAGCCTTAGAAATGTTTCCTTTGAAGCTATTTCAAGTAGTAAGGCAACAACGATTCCAGCATTTGCATTTTATGGATGTCATGAATTGCTATTCCCTGAATTACCTGCAAGCATTACCACAATTGGGGATTATGCCTTTGCTCAAAATTATAGAAATACGCGAATTGAATTGCCTAAAACTATCCAAAATTTAGGTATGAATGTTTTTTGGGATGTTTCTGTAGAAGAGGTTGTGTTACCATTTATTGGAAGAAATCGTACTCCAGATTACAGTAGTACAGAAAAAGGCTATTCTAGATATACCTTAGGATGGATATTTGGAGCCTCTACTCCAGTTTTGAATTCTTCTAATGTATATGTTGTAGCTGCTGGTACTCCGTATTCTAATCCAGCAAATTCATATGAATGTATAGCAAACTACTACAATAGCAGTTATTCAGGCTGGTATAAAACAGAAAAGTGGTTCTTGCCTAAGTCATTAAAGAAGGTCGTAGTAACCGATGCTACCACAATTTCATATTTTGCCTTCTGGTCTGCAACAAGCCTTACGGATATTGAAATTAGTGATACTGTAACGACGATTCGAGAAGCTAGTATGTATAATTGTACAAGCTTAAAGAATCTTACCGTTCCATTCATTGGTGTTTCTAGGGGAGCTACTGGTCTAGCGGGATCTATTTTTACGACTCAAAGCTATGGGGAGACAAGGTTCCATCAAGGGACTCTAGCTTCCTGGTTCCTATCTATGCCTGCGGGGTATAACAGTAGTTCTGCAACGAATGACTATGATAAGACAACACCTGAAACAACAGTTATTGCTCATGGATTAAGTGTGCCATATAATTTATATTATAGTGGACGCGTAAGCTATAAAGTGCCTCTATCCTTAAAGAATGTAACTGTTAGAGATACTAAAAATAATACAGCAATTGGATTAGAGGAAGCAGCTTTCTATAACTGCTCTATGATTGAAAATATTACATTTGAAGGACATCTTACTAAGATTGGTAAGAATGCCTTCTATAACACGGGCTTAACTCGCTTTGATATTCCAGATACAGTTACTGAAATTGGAGAAGGAGCCTTTGCAAATTCTAAAATTTTAGAGGAAATTACAATTCGTTCTAAAGTGATTTCTCAAGGTATGTTTAAGAATACAACAAGCCTACGATATGTAGAAATTTTAGGTGAGGATGTTGTCATTCATGATCAAGCCTTTATGGGCTGTTCTAGTCTAGAGGTTGTTAACTTTAATGATGGAGTTGTCAGTGTTGGTAATCAAATTCTTGCAGGCTGTGCTAGCTTACAAGAGGTTTATATCAATACCCTTGGTAAAACTACAGGGGGTACTACGGTTTCTGGATCTAACAACATTGGATTCTTATTTGGTACAACAGCTGGAGATGGCTTGGTTTTAAATGAAGTTCAAATTGATGATAAAACGACAGAAGAACGGTATTTCCCTGCAAATGTTGTGATTCATTATGTTGGTAGTATTATTCCTTCCTATGCTTTTGCTGGAGCCTCTAGCTTAAAGGGGTTGGTATTAGAAGAGGGAATTATTGAAATTGGCGATTATGCCTTTATAGATACAGCTAGCCTTACAGAGGTTCGAATCCCATCTACTTTAGTCGATTGTGGTATTTATGTATTCCAAAATTCAGGCTTAGAAACTGTCTATTTTGGAGAAGGTATCGAAACGATATTTGAAGGTATGTTTGCGGATTGTACAAATTTATCAAATTTAATCTTTGAATCTCAAATAACGGCTTATGAATATCGATATGTTGGCCATAATGTTTTTGAAGAATTCAAAAAGGTTGGTGGACATGGAAATTTTGTATCTACAGGGATTTATGTATCTGGTGGAAGAGATTTAACGATTGGGACAGACGATGACATAAAAAATATTATCCGTAGTGAAGAATTCTATATTGATAATTTAGATGGAACGTATTATTCTTATGGAAAAGATACTTTATTAGGTACAGAGGATGATGTTTTAATTGGTGTTGGAAATGATCATAGCTTTGGTACTGCGGATGACTTTATTATTACAGTAATTGACAATCGTTTTTATAAGAATTTCTTGAATAATACATATGCTTTAGTAACCATGAAGCAAGCAGAGGATGGAAATTGGAATTATGCTTTTGGAGACACTCGATATGTGCTAATTGATGGTGTTCTAAAGGAAGCAGTAGTTGATCAAAAAGATAATGTTTATCTTGAGGTTCCAGATTCAAAATATATTTTGTTCCAATCTGTTGGACGTGATGGCTTACTTGGGACTAGTGATGATTTACTTGGCTTTGTAGGCTTAAAGGGAACGGAATATTCTATTATTACAGATGCTATTCTTTATGAAAATGTATTGGTATATAATGGCGCAATTTATTTAGACTACAAGGATAATACCTATCAAGAAATTGATACAGAGCATAATTATAGCTTGAAAGAAATTTTCTGTGCAGGTGCTGATTTGATTATTGGTACAGAGGATGATTTATCTAGATATGATACAATCACCTATGATAAGATTCAATCCAATCCTGAAGAAAATGACTATGGTAAATTAAAATTTTTAGATCTAGAATTCAGCTATGAACGCATTATAACCGGAGAAGATGGAACACATTATCTATATCTTCCTTGGGCTGCGTTCTTAGGGGAGCCTTCCTATTTGGGTGTTGGATATGATGGATTCCTTGGTACAAATGACGATGTTTTAGGCACAACGACTACATTTAATCCAAAATATGAGCCTGTTGCTGAAGCACCTGTTGTTATTCCAGTGGTTCATACTCAAACCTATTCCTATTTTGTAAGTAGAAATTATGAAGATAATCAAATGGCAAATACGGTTAAGAAAATTGATAAAGAAGCATTTATCAATTGTACCAGCCTTGAGAATTTGAAATTATCCAATCAGCTTGAAACGATAGAGGACAAGGCTTTCTTTAGCTCTGGATTAGTGGAAATAACGATCCCTACTTCAGTGGAATATATTGGCGAGTATGTTTTCGCAAGCAATAAGAATTTAGAAAATGCCGTTATTATGTGTGAGGTTATCGGTGAATATATGTTTAGCGATGATAAAAATCTACGTAAGGTTTCTATTGCCTATAGTACACAAAAGATAAGTAAGGGTGCATTTAATAAATGTATTTCATTAAAATTAGTAACCTTCCATTCTAATTTTATCCAAGACATACACTATGAATTGCCAGATGGATATTATCCAGGCGGAGGAGAGCCAGCAGATGGAGATGGCTCTGGATCTGAGGATCCTCTGCCGGACCCTGACTCTGAGGAATATATCACATACTTGGTTGAACGTGCTAAAAATAGTGCTGTAACAATTCAAAATGGATTAGATGGTATAGAGGGTACTGCGGATGATTATTATGCATTTGGTGCCTATAACAAGCTTATTGGTGTAGATTTAGTTGCTCAAACTAAGGATGATATTGTTGTACTCATTTATGATGAAGCCTACTATGAGGTTGTTGGCTATGATACGACCTTCAAGAATGTGAACCTATATCGTAAGGTTACATGGAATAGTCAATCCAATTCCTTTGTGTATGGATCATATTTCTTAGGAAATGCAAGTGGTGATTTCTCTTTAGAAAATCAAAATAATCACATTCTTGTTCATCAGGATGCGTTAGGAAATTATTCTTATCAAGTAGGAAATATCCTTTATTCCTATGGTAGAGATGGAAAATTAGGTACGACAGATGATGTTTTAACCATTGTAATTGATGGAACGACCTATGAGCTTGAAAGCATAGATGGAGCTTACTACTCCTATATTGAAGAAAATGTTTATTATCAGGTGGATGTACATAATCTAACCTTAAAGCTTGTATATGCATTGGATGGAAGCTTTGTTGATACAATAACCTCTGTTCAAAATACTTATTATTTTATCAATGAAAATCATACCTTAAGTAAGATTCTTTCTGGTCAAATTACAGATGCAATTTATATTCTACATAACAATGCTTTGATATGGGTAGAGGAAAAGACAGAGAATGTCTTCTATGAGACTTTATCTGGTAATTTCTATAACCGCTGGGAATACAGCAATTCTCGATTCAATTCAACATTGATATGCATTTTAAATGATGAGGAAGTAGAGGCTACCTTCATTAAGGGAGATAATACATATGCTGTTTATGTGGGCAATAATGTTTATCATGTTCCAGGAGACGATCTTATTTTAGGTACACCTGATGATGCTTATATTGTTCATGATAATCCAAGTGAAAATGTTGGTGGTTTGAAATTTGATCGAAGTGAGAAGGATGGAAATTACTATCATTATCATAATTATAATATTTACTTTAAATTAGATTTAAGTAGAAATGAATATAGCTATGTTTGTGCTGGTCCAGATGGGGATCCTACAACAACAGAGGATAATAATACCAATATTGTCATTGGAAATAATTCAGAATTCTATATTGACAATCAAGATGGTACCTATTATGCTGTTACGGATAATAAATTGACGGGTACAGATAGTGACCGTTTGGTTTGCCCTGCAAATGGAACCACCATTGGAAATCGTGATGATTATACCTTAACGAAATATGGGGATGAGTATTATCGTGATTATTTAGATAATACATATCAGCTAGCTATTTTCAATAAAACAGGAGACAGATATAGTGTAAGCTTACTTGGAGATCGTTTTGTTGGAAATAGTGAGGGTAAAGTAGATCCAAATATGGATCCTAAAATCACGGTTACAGATGATAATGGCTTTGTTTATGTGGATCATCATAATGGTACATTTACACAGCTTGGTGCAGATGGAAAATTTAATACAGAGGATGATACGCTTCATTTGTTCATGGAAAATCAAAAGGCGGATGCCCTTGATCCTACGGTTGTTGCTGGTACCTATACGCCAGAAGGCTCAGGACAAAAAACATATTATTATGAGGATTTAGGTCATAACGTATATAGAAAATATGAGATTACTGGAGCTTATGGTAGCTTTGTATACAATGATTTAGGCTTTATCGCTGCTTGGGATGATTTTAAGCCAGGAAATACAAAGGATGTAGAAGCATACTATAACGATGCCTTAAAAGCATATTATTATATAGATTCTACAAGTGCTAGACGTGGATATGGATTAGATGATATTCTTTATGGACATAATCGTAATCTAGATTCTACCTACATTATGTATAATGGAAATGATATTGATGTAACCTCCATTACATTAGATGGTGTTTCTGGACTATATCATATCAATGGAGATAATACATATACAAAATATGTGAAGCTAGATACACCTGTTTCAGGAAATACACATAGTGTAGAATATATCGTTTGCTTAGGGGAAAATGAGTCTTTAGATTCAAGCGACTCTAAGAATGTTGTTGAGGTAGAAATCCAAGGCGTTCCTACGCATTTCTTATATGAGGCTGGTAGTGAGGTTTATGTTGCTTCTGGCTTAGATGGTATGCTTGGTACGGGAAATGATGATGTATTATGTCATGTTGGTGCGAACCATCAAATCGATTATACAAACGATGCATCTGATGATATTATAGACATTGTTGCTGGAAGTACAAATTCTAGCTACTATAAATTGGTTGCTGCAAATATTTATCAACGAATTGAAAATGGTGTTTTAAGAAGCTATGTTGCCGCTGGTAAAACGAATGGTATATATAAGGCTGGTAGTCCAGATGATTTGGTTGCTGGAGAAGCAGATGTAGTAGCTGTTACAACTTCCTACGTTCAATTCTTATATAACAATTACTTATTACCTGCAGAAGGTGGTATTCTTAGCCTATATGATAGCCTTATGGTGAATACAAATGACATTTTAGATGCAACAAGCTACGTTTCTGTAGAAAAGGGTAAGGATAATACATATCATACAGCTGATGACTATATGGTAGTGAATGGCTCTGCGCGCTTTGCCCAAGAGGATGGCTTAGTAAATTCTCCTCTTGATTTAACTGGTGTAGTTGCAGGTCTTGATGAAATGCCATATTTGTATGATACGGTTAAGCAAATCTATTATGAATTTGTTTTAAATGGAAATCGTTTTGAGGCTAAAGTAAATGATGAGGGGAATAGAACAGCAGTTTATGCACCTAACCATGTTGGTAGTGCTACAGATAAAGCATTGATTGTTTTAAATGTGAATGGTGTTGTTCAATATTATTTAGAGGATACAGCAAAAACATATTATACCTATGCTAGTGGGTCCATTTTAGAATATTTAATCCACTTAGGATTAGATGATGATGGAAATACTGCTTCCTTAGGCTCTATGTATAATTATTCTCTACTTGGTCAAAATGGTATCTTTGTTGGTGCAGATGGTATCATTGGTACAACCGACGATATCACTTGCTTTGTTGGACAAAATGATGAAAGACCTTATGGCTATGCGGATCAAACAGATCATAATATTTACTTTAAATATGATTTGGCAACAGGGGCTAAGCTTACAAAAGAGGACGGTACAGATTTAATTATTTCTGCTGGAAATGATCGAATTATAGGTACAGCTGATGATATTGATACAGTTGAGCTTATCAATGGTCATTACTACTATAGCATCAATGATGAGTATTATACCTCTCCTACGCATATGCTCGGCTATTCCGATATGCAAATGTTTGTTGGTGCTGATGGTATCATCGGTACAATTGATGATTACTACAATAGAACTAGGTATTTGGTAAATGGTCAAGGCTTTAAAGCAACCTTTGTTGGACCAGATGGATATTATGGTGGAAATGATGATTTGATTGCTGTATTAGGTACAGATGATTCTGCTTATTATGCATTAACGGATGATGTACATCATGCGTATAATAATATTTATCAAAAATATATTATGTCTTCTACAAACTATACAGGTCTTTACGCTACTTATATTTGTGGTGGTACAGATTGTCGTCCAGGAAATGACGATGACATTACAGATGCCAGCGGAAATTTGGTCTTAGCTGAAAATGGAGATTGGTATCTCGTTGTAGTAGAAAATAAAGAATATTTAAACAAGAGCTTTGATGGTCTTTTAGGTACAGCAGATGATAAGCATGTATTTATTGGTGAGGATGCAATTTTAGGTACCTATGATGACTATTATTGGATTTTAGTTGAAGGTGTGAATCGCAAGGTATTCCCTGGTCAAACTCCGTTTGAAGAAGGCGATACGGATGAGATTAAGGAATGGAAGAAGTACCATGGAGATGATATTTTCTTCACGAAGGATGATTATTATAGTGTACCATCTGAAGCTATCGTTGAGGTGGATAATAAGGTTCCATTTGAATTGACAATTATTGATGATTATGCTTTCTTTGGCTGTGAATCCTTAGAAGAATTCCAATTATATTCTCCAGATGATTTTAATTCATATCAAAATCTTGAAACCTTAGGATCCTATGCCTTTGCAGGCTGTACAAGCTTAACTAGCATTATTTTACCTTATACGATTCAAGGAGATAAGCTGGTTCATGATAGTGGCTATGGTGAATATATCTTTGAGGATTGTACTTCCTTATCCTATGTTCAATTTAATGAAACCTATTTAAATCATACAACCTTCATTCCTAAAGGAATGTTTAAGGGATGTATTTCTCTAAATGAATTATATTTCTTTGATTCTTTAACAAAACTGGATGTTAATGTATTTTCTCCTGCGGTTACTGAAGTAAGAGCAGAAGCATTTATGAATACTTGGGTAAGCGAGGATGAAAATGACCCTGAAATTGGTAGTATTACATTACCTGTGGGTTGTCTCAATATTGGAGAATATGCATTCTATAATTCTGATGTTACAGAGGCTTATTTCTTGGCGGACAACCAAATAGAATTTGGTATTTCCGTATTCCAAAATTCTAAAATTGCGGTAGCAGAATTTGTTTATATTGATACATTCACGGAAAATATTTTCGATAATTGTAAATATTTAACAAATGTTACTGTATATGAGAATGGCGTAAAAATAGAGGATCATACCCTATCTAGCCATGTTAGAAGAATTGAGACTCATGCCTTTAGAGATACTCCATTATTAGAGGAATTGAAATTAAATGATGAATTGGAATTCATTGGAACAGAAGCCTTCCAAAGAACAGGACTAAAAACAGTTCGTATTCCTTCCTCTTTAACTGGAACTGACACAAGCCTTCATTTGGGGACAGATGTATTTGAATCCTCTACCGCATTACAGCTTGTTACATTTGCTTATGGCACAGTAATTATCCGTGATGGAATGTTTAAAAACTGTACTTCATTATCCGAATTACAATTCTATGATTATGAGGGAAATGAAAGTGATGTAACAGCAACCGCTGAAGAGGGTGTTTATGAGGTAACGTTTAAACAGGATTTAGTAAATTCTGGAGATATTATTCCTTTAACAAAGAATGTTTTTGCAACTACGGTAACAAGAGTAGAGCAATATGCCTTCTATAATTGTCCACTAAATGGTATGAAGGATGGCGCTTACACAGATACAATTCATACGGTAGTATTTACAAATTCATTGGCTTATTTAGGCGATTATGCATTTGCCCATTCTGATATTGAAAGTATTGTTATACCTTCTAGCTTAAAGCAAACCAATATTGGTTCTTGTGTATTTGCATATTGTGATAAATTAAAGAATATTGTCTTTGAAAATGAAGGTTTAGGAGACAAGATGTTTATCGATTGTACAGGCTTGACCTCTTTAATCTTACCTTCAGGAGTTACAACAATTGGTTCTTATGCGTTCCAAAACTGTACATCATTAGAAACGGTTGTTATTCCAAAGGATGTATTATTCATTGACGAAGGTGCTTTTGCTAACTGTATTAAAATTAAAGAGCTTACCCTACCATTTATAGGTAGTGAACGTGGTAGTACAGGAATAGAGGGTCTATTTGGTTGGATTTTTGGTAGAGAAGAAGTTGAAGGAATTGATCCAACAAAGCAATGCTATGGAACATTAGAAACAGAATTTGTTTTAAATTATATTCCAGAGACCATCAGTAAAATCACAATTACAGATGAAACGCTAGTAAGCTTTGGTGCCTTCTATAACTGTATCTTAGAATACATTAAGCTTCCAGATGTTTCAGATGAGAATGCAAATTTAGATAATGTAAATCAGTTGATTCGTATTGGAGATTATGCCTTCTATAACTGTATTAATCTAGATACTGCTTTAATCCCAAGTCAAATTACGGAAATTGGAAACTATGCTTTTGCATATTGTAAGAATGTCGTAAATCTTGCTTTACCAGAGGGTGTTGAGGAATTAGGAAACTATGCCTTCTATCATAGTGAATCCTTACCTACCATTACGGTTCCATCTTCTGTGAATAAGGATTTAATTGGCTCTCATGTATTTGCATATTGTACATCCTTACATACTTTATATCTTGAAAATGACGCTTTAGGTGTTAAGATGTTTAGTAATTGTATCAGCTTAATTTCTGTAGTTATTCCAGAAGGTGTATCTACCATTGAGACTGCTACATTTGAAAATTGTACAAGCCTAAGATATGTTGCGATACCAGAAACAGTAACATTAATACAGGATGCAGCCTTTAAGCAATGTGCTTCCTTGGAAACTTTGATTTTACCATTTATTGGTCGTGAGCGCGGGAATACTGGCGCTGAAACGGATTTATTCGGTTGGATCTTTGGTGTAATTACAGAACCAGGAGCAAGCTTTGCTGGAGCTCAGCAGGTAGATCAATATTTCTATTATGTAGGAAGAAATGACTACAGAAATAAATATCGTAAGGTGTTTGTTCCATCTACATTAAAAGAAGTATATATTACAGATGAAGATGTTATCGGCTATGGTGCATTCTCTAATATGTCTATGCTAAAGAACATCGTTATTTCTAAGGATTTATCCTTCTATGACGATCCAAATATGATCTTTGATATTGAATACGATGAGGATCAAAATATTGTAGGATGTACCTTACCAACTCAAAACAGTGATGTTATCAATGGCATGAATATTTATAAGGATAATACCTTTGTTATTCCTCAGCAGGATATACCTTTAGATGAGGTTGTATCCTTAGGCGATATGATGGATTTCTATAGCCTATATATTGATGATAGCATTGAAAATATGTATGATCATGCCTTTAGTAATGTAAATGGTATTTTAAATGGTTATTTAGGAATGACAAATATTTCTAATGCTCGATTTGCGTTTAACGATTGTACAGGCTTACAATATTGTTATTTCCCGAATGCTGTAGGAACACAGGCTGACAATATGTTTGCTTATTGTACAAATCTTGAGCGTGTTATCATTCCTGATTCCCTAACGGTGCTAGGTGAGGCTGCATATCGTTGGTGTTTGAATATTAAATATTTCCAAACGCCTTATGTTGGACGTGCAGATACGGCTTTAGTTGATGGAAAAAAATATCAAAATACAATAGGATATCATTTCTACGATAATGAATATTATTATGGTACAGATACTCGATACTATAATAGAGCTAATTCAAGTTATTGTAAGTATAATCAGACCTATGATAATAATGGATGGGGATGGTATCGTTATGTACCAATAGATTTCAAATTGGTTGTTACTCAAGATACTAGAGTTGATTTTTCATCCTTAGCTAATATAGAATCGTCTTTAAAGGAAGTCTATTTATCAGATAAGACAAATTATATTGGCCAAAATGCATTTACTAGATCTGCTGGTATTAAGAAAATTGGTATTTGGGATACTACAAATCTTAATATCATAGAAGTGAATGATGGAGAAGCTAGATTTACGAACAACCTTAAGAGAGTTGAATTCCTAGCCTTTGCAGGTCTACATTTAATTACAGATATTGTTATTCCAAATAGTGTAACTTATATCGGAATGGATGCCTTTGTGAATACGGGCTTAGTGAAGCTAACAATTCCATTTATTGGTGTTAGTAGAGATCCACAAAGTGTGTCCACAGGAGCTAAGGGCTTAAATGCTACCCTTGGATGGTATTTTAACATCGATCATAACGATTATTATACTCGAAATGATCTTTGGGGTGGAAAATATATCGATTATCCAATAAATGATGAAAAAGTTCATAATAGCTATTCTCCTGATAAGAGAGTATATGTTCCTGTAAACTTGAGAACGGTTATTGTTACGGATACTACCATCGTTGGAAAAGATGCTTTCCGCAATATGAATATGATTCAAAACATCATCTTACCATTTGGCATAGATAATGAGGCAAACAATGAATTGGGTATGCCAGATATCTATGGAACAGATGAAGTAGAGTTTGGTAGCCATTCCATTATCTCTATTGGAGATCAAGCCTTTGATGGTACGGATTTAAGAGAAATGTATTTACCAAATACAGTAGAAATCATTGGGGAGAGTGCGTTTAAAAATAACAAGAATCTAACTCGATTTGTTTCAAATAGCGCTGCAATCAATAAATCTATGTTCTATGGTTGCTCCAAATTAAAAGAAGTTATCATGGATTATATTACAGAAATTCCTGATTATGCTTTCTATGAATGTGATCAATTAGAGGAAATTCATTTAACTAAGGATGGCAACAGAAATATATTTGTTGATCAAATAACATCTATTGGAAATTATGCCTTCTATGGTGCCGATAAGTTTACTTATCCATTAGATAGTGAAACAGCTAAGGCTAGCTTAATTACGATGATTGGCTACTATGCCTTCTCAACTATTGCCCAAATTGGCGTTGGAAATGATGATCAAATCATTTATCTTCCTCGTGGACTGGTTAGTCTAGGAGAAGGAGCCTTCTATAATACACCAAATATTGTTGAGTTCTATATGTATGATAAGGTAACTCAAATGCCTTATGAGCATACATATTCTGCTACTTCAACAGAATATAAGGGTATTTTAGAAAATGTAAGTCGTCTAAGAATATTCGATAGCAAGAGTGCTATTCTTATGGAAAGAATGTGTATGAATGATACGAACTTAGAAACAGCACTCCTTCCATATGTAGAAATCATTAAGGCCTATGCGTTCTATAACTGTCAAAAATTAATTGTTGCTACAATATCATCTGCAACGGTTATTGAGGACTATGCTTACTATCATAATACCTCCTTAAAAGAATTTACATTGGGTGCTTATGTTGGTGGTGTTTTAGATACTGAGGTTACAGTTTTTGATACATTAATCACATCCATTGGCAACTATGCCTTTGATGGGGATACTGTCCTTCTTTATCCATATAAGACTCCAGAAGCTAGTACAGTAAAAACTACATTTATTGGTGAGGCTGCTTTCCGTGATTGTAAATATATGGCTGGCTCTAAAAAGACCGTTACAATGGTAGAAGAGAATGAAGTAGTATCATATCAATCCTTAGGCAAAGCAGATGTAATTTTACCAAGAACTCTAGAAACCTTAGGAAATTACGCCTTTATGAATGATATTAACATTCGTATGGTTAAAACTCCAGAAGCTTTAACAACGATTGGAAAATATGTATTTAGAAATTGTACAGATATTGTTGAAATAACCATGCTGGGAGAAAAATCTGGTGTTGGTATGTTTAGAGGCGATACGGGTCTTGTAAATGAGGATGGCACATTCATTTCTATTGAATATTTAACAAATATTGCAGATGAAATGTTTGCAGAATGCTCTAAGATTAAGAATTTATTTATACCAAAAGCAAACCCAGAAACTGGTGCTAAGGGAATTGAGACAATTGGGGACTTTGCTTTCTTTGGCTGTAAGGCTCTAATCAATGACTTTGGTACAGATGAGTATGCCAATACAATCTATGTTCCTGGTACAGCAGTTTCTATTGGAAGCTTAGCCTTCTATGGAAATGAATCTATTGAGAATATCCTGATTGAGGATCACTCCTTAGAAACTATGGGTATATCTACATTTGCAGCATGCTTTAGCTTAAAAACGTTAACGATTCCATTTATTGGCTATAGAAAAGGGGATCAGACTGCTACAAGTCCATATTATTTATCCTTCCCATATAATATGAATTCTGTAGATTCTAGTACAGGAAAATATAGAACAAGTACGAATTATTATGCAACTATGTCATTCCATTTCTATTTATATGATGGAAATTATCTAAACTATAACAATAACTCTAAAACATATTATGCAGATTCTACATCCTATGTGGATTATTGTTATGTACCTTATTCATTAGAAGAAATTAACATAACAAATGAAGAATTAATTGCAAATTATGCCTTCCAGTATTTCTGGAATGTCAAGAGAATTACGATAAATGAGGGTGTTAAAAGTATTGGTGTTGGCTCCTTCCAAAATTGCTATAACTTAGTTTCAAGCCAAGCAGAGGATTTGTCTATGTTTACAATTCCATCTACTGTAGAAACAATTGCGGATTCAGCATTTTATCGATGCTTCTCCTTTGTAAATGTAGTAATTCCTAATACAATAAAGAGCATTGGCTCAAATGCCTTTGGTGCTTGTGATAATTTAGAGACAATAGAAGCACCATTTATTGGAAATACAAGAAATCAAAATACGAAAGCAAATAACGTATTGGGATTCTGGTTCTATACGTCTACTCAAGGCAGTAATGTAGGTGTACCTGGAAATGCAACATTACAAGGATATACTTACAGATATTATATTAATGATTCAGTATTTGAGGAATTGACTCGTGGTACGGAATATTATGTATATCAACCTACAGCTTTGGCTAATAATGAGATGACAGAAAAAGTATTCTCAACGTTAAACACGCATTATGGGAATAATAATCTACCAAAGGATGTATATAAGGAAGTAGAAATGGTTTATAGAAATCCTGCATGGGAGCCATCTAAGGCACAAAGCCGTGCAATTCCTACTTCATTAAGATCTGTAACGGTTACAGATGTAGATACCATTTATTTAGGTGCATTTGCTGAAACTAAAATTGCTGAAATTCATTTAGATACAGCACCAAATTTAAAGACAATTGGGGACTTTGCATTCTATAAGGCAACCTTTGGTTTAACTCCAGATGCTACAAATCAATTTACAGATATTCAGGGCCAAACAGTAGAAGGATATGATTTGGTGATTCCAAATACAGTTACCACCTTAGGTCGCTATGTAACAAAGGGCTCCTATGTTGGTTCTTTAAGTGTACCTGAAAGTGTTACAAGCATTGGTGAGTTTGCGTTCGAGGATACAGAATATCTAAAGACGGTTACCTATGCATCAAATGCAATGAATCATTATGCATTTAGAAGCTGTGATCGCTTAGAACGCTTCGATCAAACAGAAACGAGTGAAATACAAATTATTCATTCCTATGCATTCTATAATAACTACAAGTTAAAATACTTTAATGCAACTGAGGATGAAATTGCAAGAGAAAAGACGATTATTCGAATTAAAGGCTCTACCTTTGAGGTTCAGGATTATGCTTTCTCCTTTACTCCATATGATGTATCTACAACAACTAGAGAAATAACACCGATATCAAGGGTGGTTGTTGAGGATAGCACAACCTATCAATTTGGACAAAGTGTTTTTGCATATCAAATTGGTGTTACAAGTGTCGATTTAAGATGCGAAGAGCTGGGTATATATATGTTTAAGGATTGCTTTAATCTTGCTGGTGTACAAATTCCAATTACAGCAACCATTATACCTGTTGGTGCATTCTATCAATGCTATCGATTAGGTAAGGTTCATACTGCTGGGGATAATTTGTTAGCTGGTCTTGATCCAGAGGATTTCTTAATCTATAATCCTAAGACTCAAACCTATGAACCATTTGATTATTTTGATCGTGGATTCTCTGTTAGAGGCTGTGGCGATCTTGAGATTATTGATGAATATGCATTCTATAATTGTAGATTTAATATCCTAGATTTACACAATTATCTTGCAGATGATCATAGTAAGGACTCTATTCGTGAAATTGGTGTTCATGCTTATTTAGAAAATGATGATATGACAGATGCATATCTACCATCCTCTTTATATATCATTCACGAAAGAGCATTCTTTGGTTTGGATGATTTAACCATATTAGACTTACCTATTCAATTACGTGAAATTGGGGATTATGCTTTTGCAAATTGCCCTAATCTTGAAGGAAGTTCTTTTGGAATGGATGCCACAGAGGCTGGTCCTTTGATCCTGCCTAAAAACTTAGGTACTGCCTTCCCTGAGGGCTCTGGCTTTGAGGATAGAAATGGCGATGGTATTGGTCGTGTTGGTGTTTATATCTTTGCAAATTGTCCAAAGATAACGGATGTAATTATTAACGGACCTAAGATTGGTAATTATATGTTCTATAATGATGAGGGCTTAGAGACCGTTCATGCCAATGGAGCATTAGAATATATCAATCAAGGTGCATTTGATCATTGTACAAGTTTAGTTAAGATGAGCTATTCTGTATATGATGAGCTTGGTGCTCTTACGAAAACAGTAGATGAGGATAATTTCTTATACATCCCTGAAACAGTTACTCGTGTTGAATCTTATGCATTTAACTATTGTAATTCATTATTAAATGTAGTATTACCTGAAGCAATTAGTACACAAGAGGGCTTAGATCCAGATGAGATTATGGGTGAATATGTATTTGCTTATAATACGAAGCTAGAATATGCTGAGGTTCGTGGAAACATATTAGGAAAATATATGTTTGCTTTTGATCCTGCCTTTGCAACGATTGAGATTTCAAATGAAACAGAGGTAATCCCTGATGGCTGCTTCTATTATTGTACAAATCTTTCTACCATGAGAAATCCAGATGATGAGGATGTCACAGTAGATCAGGACAATATTAAGGTTACCTTACCATCTAGTGTTACAACGATTGGGTATGAATCCTTTAGATATTGTCATGGCATTAAGAGATTAGAAACACCTACATCATTAGAAACGGTTGGCGATTATGCCTTTGCCGATTGTGATTCCTTGGTTGAAGCAAATATTTTAGGTGGCTACTTAGGAGAATACATGTTCTACAGCAACTATGCTTTAGAAACAGTATACTTAGGTGATGTAGAGACAATCCCTGTGGGTGCCTTCTATCGTTGCTTTAGCTTAGTTCGAATGAACGATACAAATGAAGATGGTGTAGATGAGATTATCTTACCAGAAACAGTAAAAGCAATCGATTCCTATGCCTTTGCGCTGAATAGAAGCTTTACGAATTTGGTTTTACCTAAAACGTTAGAGTATATTGGAAAAGGTGCATTTACAGGATGTTCAAATATGAGAGATGCTACCCTTCCATTTATCGGTAGTGAACGTGGTAGTACAGAGCTTGAGGGCTTATTTAGTTGGATATTTGGCCCAAGTGTATTCTACAAAACAGAAGCAGAAGAAAATGATGAAACTATCTTCTATGGTGTGAACAATGTAGATGATCATAAGATTAATGATATTTATGAAACTGTAAATGCCTTTGTTGAAGAGCATGAAAGAACATATGTATATGGTACAAGTGAATCCTTAATTCACTTTACTGAGGATAAGAAGAATTATGTCACAGGAAATTCTACAAGAACATATACATTATCTACCTATGATGAAGAGAATAATTATCGTGAATGGATTACTGTAGTTGCAACCATAGTTGAATCTACAGATCCAAGTGGTACAATCCAAGTTAAGGTTACATTTGTAGCGACAAAGCATGTAAGAGATGAAGATGATAGGAATATTATCCATAAGACAGATATTACAAATACTCCTGAGGATAGTAAGACATTTACATTCTCTCTTGCGAATGATTATGCTGATGTTATATCTTACTATAGCCCTACAAATAAGGTAACCTATAAATTACCTGCTCATTTGGAAACCATTACTATTTATGATGAAACTTTAGTAAGCTATGGTGCATTTGAAAATATAGATAGCTTAGAAAATGTAGTTTTAAATAGTACGGATACAAAAACAGAGAATAACACAGGAATTATAGAGATTCAGGATCGTGCCTTCTATAACAATCAAAATTTAAGAAATGTTTTAGTTTATAACGAAACAGGCTCTTATGATTTTGAAAATAGCTTAATTGAATTACCTAGAAATTTAATTACGATAGGCTCTAATATCTTTAGCTATGATAATTCCATTACAGGAAAAATTATAACTCCAGAAACCTTAACCCAAATTGCTGATTATGCATTAAGTGATATTTATCATCATACTCAGCTTGAAGTCTTAGGTACACAGCTTGGTAGGTATATGTTTACAAGAAACTATAGCCTAGAGTCTGTTGATTTGGTGGGCGATGTTACAGAGATTTCTTTAGGTGCATTTGCAAACTGCTATAATCTTGCTCACTTTGATGATATGGATGATATGACCTATAATTATCATTTCAAGCCATCCATAACGAAGATTGATTCCTATGCCTTTGCTTTAAATACAAAGATAGAAGCTTTATATTTACCTGAAACGATTGAAATTGTTGAAGCAAATGCTTTTGCAGGTGCGAATAATATCAGAAGCTATTATGTTCCATTTATTGGTCAAACACGCTTTGATGAAAATCGTGAAAGTGAAGCTTCCGTTTTAGGTTGGTTATTTGGAACAGAAGTATATTATAAATTTATGTTTGAGGAAGAAAATGCTCCTTCCTATGGTAGCTTTATTTATACTACTGAAGCAGATATCCTAGCTTATTTAAATCATTATGGTGCACGTATGGTGGATCTATATGGTGGAGAATATACGATTGATAGCTCTACAGAAGAAAATGGGGATATGGTATTTACCATTCACTTTACAAACTCCTTAGGAGATAAAGCGTATACCATAAGTCCGTCTACAGATATGGCTTCCATCGTTCAGGATGATAGTGAGGATTCTAGCAAGACATACCAATTACCAAACCATATTGAAAGTGTAACCGTTTATGATGATACAGTCATTGGCTATGGTGCCTTAATGAATCTTTCTGATTTAAGGGAGGTTAAGCTAGACCCTAAGATTGTTACGATTGATTCCTATGCCTTCTTTAACGATTATAGCATTGAGTATATTCAGGAGGTAGGAAACGAGGCTGTTAGTGGAAGTGCTATTCTTCCTACAGCTATAGAAGTTATTGGAGATTATGCATTTAGCTTAAATAATAGAGAGAGTGCAGCCATTTATGGTGGGTATGACTTTGATTTAGATAATCCAAGAGTAACTCGTTATATCAACACCATGACGAGCCTTGAATTACAGAATCCAACGACAATTGGTGAGGGTGCATTTATGTACTGGAAATCCTTAGATGATTTGGTTATTCCAGCAAGTGTAACCTCTATGGGAGATTGGGCATTCGCTTACAATGTGTCTTTAACCAATGTAAAGAATGATTCATTACTACTCAGCAGCTATATGTTCTCTCACAATAAAGTATTAGATACCTATAATAGTCCTGATGGAAGTCCTGTTATTTATATTCAGGATGAAAGCGAATATATTTATGGATATGATACAACAAATGTATTTGAATATTGTTATTCCTATCGACTACTTCCTAGTGGAGATAAGGCTGAATATGGTGTTAAAGCATTTGATGTGAATACGACCTATATTCCAAAATATATGTTCTATCAGGATAGAAGAATTACAGAATTGGATTTATCTGAATATGAAGCAATATATGATGGTGCATTTGCTAAGTGTGTTGAAATAACAGAAATTAATTTATGTAAGGACAATAGCTCTGATGATGTCTTAAAATATATTGGAAGCTTTGCTTTCCAAGAAACCAAGATTGAAAGCTTAATTTTCCCTAATACCTTAGAATATATTGGTCAGGGTGCAATCAAGGCTTGTGAATATTTGATTACAACGACTATTCCATTTGTTGGATCACACGTTGGTGATTTCTTCCATCAGGATGATATTTTTGGTTGGATTTTTGGTACACACGATGTATTAAAGGTTCCAGGATATAGTTCTGTTGTTCAAGCTATGGATCCTGAAAAGGTTGTAGAAGAAAAAGAAACCTCACTTATTTTAGGCCATAAGGATGAAAATGGCGAATATGATCATTTCCATCCATCTGATCAAGGCTGGGGAAGCTTAGATACAACTGTGGATACAAACTGGATTCCTAGAAGATTAAAAGAAGTAATTATCATGTTAGAAACGGTTATTGCTCGTGGTGCCTTCTCTAACTGTGTGGATATTGAGCATATTGTATTACCACAAAATACGATTAAAGAGGTATTAAATTATGCGTTCTTCAATTGTGCAAGCCTAAAGGAAATGATTATTCCTGATGCGGTTCGTACCTTATTGCCTGAAACATTTAATTTATGTAGCTCTTTAGAATATTTAGAAATTCCATTTATTGGTGTTTCACCAAGTGCTGATGGACCTGAAAGCTTATTTGGTGTAATCTTTGGAACAATTCCTTATGGAACAGGAAAAGATTATGTTGCTCAGCAGCAATATGATTTAAATGAAACGCCATTACAATATCATATTCCTAAGTCATTAAAGAGTGTAAAGATTACAGCAGTAACACAGAACAATGTTCCAGCTGCTGCCTTTGAAAATTGTCGTTATATTGAAAGAATAGAGCTAGGTGGCCAAATTCGTTATATTAACGAACGTGCTTTCCGCAACTGTTCTCGATTAGTATCCTTTAAGACTCATTATAATCCTGATGGCTATTTGATTGAAAATCCTGAGGGGGATGTAAGCCTACCTGATGCTATTATTGATAATGATTATGTACTTCCAAATGAATTATCTATGATTACAGATGCTGCATCTGTAACAGGTAGATTACCAGATGCAATTTTATCCATTGCGAATAGAGCATTTGAAAATTGCTATACCTTACCATACATGATTTTACCTTCAAGTCTTGAAAGAATTGATGATTTAGCCTTCCATAACATGTATACCTTGAAATCCTTATATGTTTTGAACAAGGTAATGACTTTTGGAAAAGCGATTTTAAAGGGAACAAAGCATTTAGAAACCCTATCCATTCCATTTATTGGAGATACCTATCGTGATCCATCCATTGAGGAATTAGGCTATTTCTTTGGCTTCATTACAAAGGATATAAATGATTTCTATATCCATGATGAAAACTGGAATATTATTTATGGATATGATGAGGATCTACATCCATTTATTCAATTTGATGAAGAAGGATATGAGGCATTTAATAAGTTCAAATACTTCTATGATATTGTCAATGATCCAGAAGCTACAGTAGATGAGTATGGAGTAATTTCTAAAGAGGGTGAAAACCTAAGAGCTTACTCTATTCCTAAATCTTTGAAAAATTTATATGTATATAATGCATATCGTATTCAAAAGAATGCATGTATCAATTTTGAATATTTAGAGAATTTAGATTTATCTCAATCTAAGGATCTAGAGTTTATTGATGATTATGCCTTCTATCAAAACAAGCGTTTGATTCATATATATTTACCAGGAGATCGTTCTGGAGATGCTCAAAGTGATACGCCAGTGCATTCTGTATTGAACCGCATCGGTCATCATGCGTTTGAGCTTACCACAAATCTTCAATGGGTAGATTTAGGTGCACAAGGCTTATTAACCAATATTGGTACCTATGCCTTTGCTGGTTCTCCAACGATAAAATCAACGTTACCTCATATCGAAATTCCAAGTGAGGTTACAATCATTGGGGATTATGCATTTGCCTATAATGGTTTAATCTACTTAGATTTAGATGATATCAAAAACGATCGATTTGGAAATTATATGTTCTATGATAATGATGAATTAATCTATGTAGAAGTAAACAAAAATATGGAAATTATGGGTGACTTTGTCTTTGGCGATTGTGATATGCTGGGTAATCCTACAAGTGTAGTAGAAATTGCGGATGCAAATCCAACGGGTGGCAATCTGCTTGGTCACTTATATCTTGAACCAGGACTAGTTCTTATCGGAAATAGTATGTTTGAGCACTGTGATACCTTATATGAGGTAATTATTCCTGAAAGTGTTGCAGAAGGAACAGGTATGGTTGGTAGTAGAGCCTTTGCTGAAACTCAAGGCTTATACCAGGTGGAGATTAAGAACAAGATCATTGGTATTGAAATGTTCTATTTTGAGAAAACCAATTCCAGCCTAACTCATGCAATCCTAAATCCTGAAATTACAAATATTGGGCATTCTGCTTTCTATAATTGTAAAAAATTATTAAATGTAGATTTACCTACAAGTGATCAATTTACAACAATTGAACAATCTACGTTCTATCATTGTGAGTCCTTCACAGAAATCACAATTCCTTATAATGTAGAGGTTATTTCTGATTCTGCCTTTGAAGGCTGCTTCAATGTAAATGAGGTAGATGGAAACAACGGTTTAACCTTTGTTGTTGATGAGAATAATTTCAGTCGATTGACGCGTATTGAATCTGATGCATTTAAGGATTTACAGCGTATTGTTCATCTATCTATTCCAGATTCCGTAGATTATATTGGAAATGCAGCCTTTGCTGGAGTTTCTATGCTAGAGGAATTATCTTTACCATTTGCTGGTAATGAGGTTGGAAATAGTAGAAGTGAGGAAGCGTTATTTGGATTTATCTTTGGTTCAAATCGTTATTTAAATAGTTATCGTGCAGAACAAAGAATATCTGCGAACTCCAATACCATTACGAAGTATTTACCTAAGGGATTAAGAGAGGTTACCTTAACATCTGAAGAGATTGTTGGCTATGGTGCATTTAATAACTGTGTATCCTTACAGCATGTAAATCTTCCTACAGGTGGTACTTTAACTGAAATTGATTCCTATGCCTTCTCTGGCTGTACAGGCTTAGAGGAAATTGTTCTTCCAAGCAGTATAGCAACGATTGGCTCTTATGCATTTGAAAACTGCTTTGAAATCAAAGAAATCATCTTCGAAGGAGATAGCTCCTTAGTGAATATTGGTGTTTACGCCTTCAAGAATTGTCGTGCAGTAAAATCATTTAAGCTGCCTGAATCCTTAAAAGAAGTAGAATATGCGATTATGAATGGTATGGAAAGCCTAGAGGAATTAACCATTCCATTTGTTGGAGAGCGTATTGGTAATGACTACTTTGACTATGATGAAACCTATCGTGGTGAAGCTACATTTGGCTATCTATTTGGTTCAGCTATGGTTGAAAACTTTAGAAAGGTTCAATATGTAGATTATGATGAAATACCACTGAATATGGATAAGGTATTGGAGGAGTACACAGAGGAAACAGAAATTCATGATGAGCTATTCTATGGTATTCCTGGTTTAACTACAGGTATCTATGATAATGCGAAAACCTTAGAATTTAATGGAAATATATCAACAGAAGCCAATGCGTTAAAGGTTGTTATAAAGCCAAACTCCAATATGCTGTTTGAGCTTACTGTTAAAGGAAATGGTAAATTCATGGTATTCGATGAAGAGGGAAATGAAGTAAAACCTATGGGGATTAAGAAGGATCGAGAAAATGTAGATGAGATTCTTCTAACCAATACATATACAAATTATCGTTTCAGTCTTCATACAGGTACATATTACCTAGGAGTAGAGTCTGATTCCTTAGCTAGTATGAGCATAACAAAACTACTTACCAATCGATATCATGATTCATTCTCTACGGTAAATCCTCAATTTGTTACTCCAGAAATTGACTTAGAGTATTGGACTTTATCTACAAATTACGATACAGAGCGAAATTTCTTTAAAGCAAATCAAAAGATTAAGCCTAATGGATTAGAGCCAGCTTCAGAAGAATTTGAAATTTCTTATGGAGATACTAAGGTAATTAAGTCAAGTACAACATATGCTATTCCTTCAGAGGATGATTGTGTATCCATTTATTTCCCTATCCGTTTAAAGAAGGTAAATATTACACAAGAAACTCGTATTGGCTATGGTGCATTCATGGATGCTGATATGATTGAAGAAATTAATTTCACAAATAATACAGTAGAATACATTAATGATTATGCATTCTTTGATATGAATAAGCGTACTTGGGTATGGACAGAGCATTCTGAGGATGCGAGCCAAGAAGAAATCAGACATACAGTAACATTAAATGGTTTAAGCCGTATGAATGCTTTAACAGAATCCAAGGATGAGGTTATTCTTGATACTCAGGTTAACCATATTGGATATATGTCCTTTATGAATGATGATTCTATCGTTAATTTAACGATTTCTGAAACAGATAAAGAAATTCTTCCTTGGGCATTTGCTTCAAGTGATGGATTGAAAAATATTACAATTAAGAATCGTTTATTAGGTGAACATCAATTCGAAAATTGTGATGGCTTAGAGCGAGTAACCATTCCAGCATGCTTAGAAGAGATTCGTACACATGCGTTTGCTGATTGTGATTCTTTAACGGATATTCAAATCGAATCAACCCTAATTGGAGATTACATGTTTGCTAGATGCTCTGCATTAACTCATGTTACAATCCCTAGTACAGTAGTAAATGAAGAGGTTGGTATCTATAGCTTTGCATCCTGTCATAAGCTAGATAGTGTTGTTATTGAAAATGATTTTATTCATGATTATATGTTCTTTGATTGTGTTAACCTAAGTGAGGTTGATACAACCAACAATAAAACAAATCATTTAAGAACGATTGGCTATGCTGCCTTTGGTTCCTGTGATCGCTTAGAAAAGATTACAGTACCATTTGTTGGAAATCATGATTTCAAATCAGGAGAAACACCTTCTAAAGAAACTTTATTTGGGTATATCTTTGGCGAAACAAAGGATCAAAAGCAAGCCTTTGAAAATAAATTCTATACCTTAGACCAAACGCCTTATGGCTTTACAACTACAGAGCGTGAAGCTAGTGTGGATGATTTATCTATTGAGGTAGTTCAGCGGTATAAGGGTAGACCAATCGTGGGCGATATTGTTACAGACGATGATGCAATTTCATCTGAATTAGGACGTGATGATTATACCTATACCTTCTATGTACCAGCAAGTCTAAGAACCGTCGTTATTGTTGAAGAGGACATTATTGGCTTTGGTGGTATGATGGATTTACGTCAGGTTGAAAATGTGGATTTTGAACAGGTCGTAACAATTCAAGATTATGGCTTCTATAACTGTATTTCCTTAAAGAATATTAACAATGAGGATTTAGATGCAGAAGCTACTGGTGTATTAGACTTGAATAATCCAACCTATGGTAAGCCTTTAAAGAACATTGGTGATTATGCATTTGCAAGATGTATTTCAGTTCATAAACTGATTGTATCTGAATCCATTGAAACAATGGGATCTTATGCCTTTGCATATGATAATAGCTTAAGTGATGTTACCTTAAATAATAAAGAAGTATCAGATCATATGTTCTACTTTGATTACGCATTAACCAATTTGGTAGTGAATCCTTGTGTTACTTTAATTGGTGAGGCTGCTTTTGGTAGATGTATTAATCTAGTGGAATTATCCATTCCATTTGTGGGAGCACATGCATATGATGGTGATAGTGAAGAATCCTTATTTGGTTATCTATTTGGTGTAAATGATGAATCAGGAGTTGAATTTGAATTGGCTAAAGCACACTTCCTATTAACTCATGAGGATATCACAGATGTTGAATTTGTAACCTATGGTATTAGAAAAACAGATCAAAAATTTGCATCAAATAAAGACCTGATTAGCTATTATATTCCATCATCCTTAGAAATTGTAAATATTTTCTCTGATACGACCATTGGGTATGGTGCGTTCATGAATACTAAGGATATTCGTCATGTAAACTTCGATACAATTGAAACTATATTGGATCATGCATTTGAAAATAGTGATTTATATAATATCAATAATATGGAATATACTATTTCATATCAGGGACAGGTTTATACAAATCAGTCTAAGAATCAAAATGGAAGCTATACCTTCACGATGAATGGTGTGGATTACACAGAAACACATGTTCTATATTTAGGAGATAGTGTAAAAAATATCCATGATTATGCGTTCTATAATTGTGATAATTTGATTACTGTTGTCCTTCCTGCTTCCTTAGATTATACAAAGAACTCTTATATTGGAGATTATATCTTTGCTCAAAATGAGAATATCTTACATATTGATTTTAAGAATAATTGTATTGGCGATTATATGTTTGCTTATTCCAATAGCCTAGAGCATATCTTAATTCCAGAAAATATTACAAATATTGAAACATATGCCTTTGCATATTCTCCAAAGCTTGTTAATGCTTATGATGGAAATTATGATGAATGGATCATATTTAATAATACTATGGTTGGAGAATATATGTTCTATGGTTGTCAAAATCTTGTTTCTATTGATTTATCTCATAAAGAGGGTGGAGTAGAATTCAATGATATGGAAACCATTGGCTATGGTGCGTTTGGTAGCAATTATAGCTTAAGACAAATGACGATTCCATTTGCTGGAGGAAAGGCTTTGACCTTAGGCGAATTAGAATCAGAAGAGACTTTATTTGGTTATATCTTTGGTAATGAGCAAGAAGCATTAGATGCAATTGAGGGTACATATGCAAAAGAATTAGAAGCGAAATATCTTGAGCTATATAATGCAGCATGGAATGATTATCAAACAGCGAATCCAAGTGCTACACCTGCTGATATTCTTGCTTATATGGCAACGATTGAGGATTCTATTCGTGAAGAAGCAAGCAGCTTGGTTTCTAAGGGTAGTCTAGATTCTAGATTATACGAGGTTAAACAAAGCTTTGATGGAACGAAAGCACACACCTATACCTATTATTTACCTGAATCCTTGACTAAGATTGTTATGACAGGTGGAGATGTTATTGGGTATGGTGCATTCCAAAATGTTTCAAGACTTGTTGATATGGATTTATATGATGATTTAAAAGAAATCCATGATTATGCCTTTGATGGTTGTAAGAAGCTTAGCGGCATTGTTATTCCTGGATCTATCACTTTAATTGGGGATTATGCATTCCAAGATAACCATGAGCTAGCTGTAGCAACATTTGATGTTGTTGATGAGCAAGCATTACTTAAGGTAATTAATGAGGGAACTTTTAGAAATTGCTATAAATTAAATAATTTAGTTTTACCTATGACCATCACAAAGATTAGCAGTAATGCCTTTGAAAGCTGTATTTCTTTAAGAAATACGACAGGTGGTGTGGATCCATTTGTATTGCCAGAGGCTATTGAGGAAATTGGAGCTTATGCATTCTATAACTGTTCTAGTCTTTATGAATTTGTTGTACCTTACCAAAATACGCATACCATTGGCTATGCTGCCTTTGGTAGATGTACAAGTCTACAAGAGCTTACGCTTCCATTTGTGGGTGGAAGAGAAAGTGATACTGGTGAATATGATCCAGTAACGGTATTTGGCTATTTATTTGGTACAGAAAATGATGCAGATCATGAAGTATATGCAAATGGTGTTATAAAGCCATATGGAGATAAGATTCCTAGTGGATATGACGGCTTAACTCGGGTTACGGTTGGCTTTAATGATGGAAACATCAATGAAAGCTATTTAGGAACGAGATTCTATATGCCAAGTAGTTTAACTCATGTGATTATTAAAAATGCTAGCCCAGTGATTTTAGCTGATTATGCATTCTTTGGAAATAGCGTGGTTGAAACCATTGATACACCTAAGGGTGAGGAAGTGGATAAGAGCTCTCTTCGTGGTATTGGAAAATATGCCCTAGCATATCTTAAGAATTTAAGAAATATGAATTCAAGTGCTGGTGTGATTCTATTAGATGAATTATATTCTATTGATGAATATGCATTTAGCCATGATAGTGCTATTACTTCTTTGATTATTCCTGAATCCGTTGGTACAAGAGCTTCTATCAATAATGTAATGGTAGGACAATATGCTTTTGAATATCTAACCAATCTAGTTGATTTAGAAATTCATAATAGCATCATTGGAGCTCATCAATTTAGTCATAATACAAGCTTATATAAATTGACAATTCCTGCATCTATTAAAATCATTGAAACGAATGCTTTCGAATTCTGTACATCCTTAGGTACAAAGGATATTCATGGAAACCCATTGACCTTTGAGTATTATGTAGTTACCAAGGAAATCGGTGGTGTAAAGTATGATTACAATGTTTTAAGAGATAAAAAGGATGGAGGAAATCTTGTATTTGATGCTAAGGCACAATACCTAAAGATGGATAATGTATTGAAGTTTGAAAATGACTTCATCGGTGAATACATGTTCTTAGGCTGTACAGGTATTGAGGTAATGTATGTTCCTGATCACATTGAAAAGATTGGCTATGCTGCCTTTGATGAATGTACATCTATGACATCTATTTATGTACCATTTACGGGTGGTAAGAGATATCCAACGAAGATCGATGCTTCAGGAAATGAAGTTCCAGATCCAGCTTTAGCTCAAAGTGAGGTATATTTATTTGGTTATATCTTTGGTGAATCCAATAATGAATATAATGATGAAGAATTAGAAATGCTGGTTCAGCAGGCCTACAATACTTCAAATGAAAATGTTGGTGGAGATGGTATCATATCAGGTGAACCACCAATTCCATACCATCCAAATTCAGTGGAGCATAAGGACATATTCTATGACTTCTATATACCAAAATCCTTATTATCCATTTATCTTGCGGATAGTGAGGAGGCAAATGCGAAGGTTATTGGACATGGTGCATGTATGAATATGCATAACCTTGTTTCCTTCAATTTCCCTTCTACATTAGGCTATATTAAGCGATATGCATTCTATAGAACTGGTCTAGATTATGTTGATATTCCAGAAGGAACAGTTGATATTGACCAAGGTGCATTCCAAGAGACCGATATTTCTGAAATCATTATAAAGAACGGTGTCATTGGTGATTCTCAGTTCTATGGCTGTGAATACTTAAAGAAGGTTACAGTACTATCTGAGGTTGTAGAAATTGGTAGAGGAGCCTTTGGTGGCTGTGTAAGCTTAGAAGAAATTATTCTTCCATATGTGGGTAGATATTATAACGATCAGGATGTAAAGGATAAGAAGACAGGTGCTATCCGTGCATTAAATCCAGATGAAAAAATCTTTGGTTATTTATTTGGTACAACCAATAGCTCAAGATATCCAGAATTAATGTATCAGGTTCAGCAGCGTGGAGATTCTCAAAGTCCGTTTGTTACCTATTATTTACCTAAGGCTTTAACAAGAGTTGTTATTACAAATGATACACAATTCAGCTATGGTGCATTTATGAATTGTAGCTACATTTCATGTATTCAATTACCTGAATATCGTAACTTCTTGGGCACCATTTCTCCATTTACAAGTATTGGTGACTATGCGTTTATGAACTGTAACAGCTTAACGGGTGCGCATTATTACTCTGATGCAGATGATAGTATTTATTTGAATCCAAATGAAGAAGTGCCATCTGATCATAGTGAAACCAAGGCATGCCATAGTGTATATCATACGATTTATGATGATGCACAAACCCGTATAGATAACACTATAGAATTAGAAAAGGCTGAAAAGTATTTTAGACTTCCTGCTAGTGTTACACATATTGGTTCTTATGCGTTCCAAAATTGTACATCCTTAGAAACGATTCGTTATACGTATCAGCCAGATGTGATTGATGGAGATTTCTTCCGTGCCTATAAGACAAGAGATAATGATTATGTATATCATATTATTTCTAATGAGGATTATGATAGATACATCAATAGCTTTATTCGTGAAAATGGTCTAGAAGAAATATCTTCCTATGCATTTAATGGCTGTAAGAAATTATCATTCTTCTGGTATGTAACCTATAAGAATGGTGCTATAGAAGAGGTTAATACTACAGATGGTTTAGTATTAGATTCTAAATTTAATAAAATAGGTGCTTATGCGTTTGCTGAATGTGATTCCTTAGTCAGTGTTCAATTGGCAAGCTCCATTACACAAATTGACACTCATGCATTCTATGGCTGTGATTCAATTCAGACAGTTCTATTTGATGAAGGCTTTAGTGTATTAGGTGCTCATATGTTTGAAAACTGTAAGAGCCTATTGGTTATTGAAATCCCTGAAACAATTGTTGAGGTAGGGGAATATGCTTTTGCAAATAACAACCTAAAGAATGTTGATATTAGAAATGCGATTATTGGGGAATACATGTTCTACAATAACTCTGGCTTCATGGAATTTGCTCCTGATGGGAAAAATGAAGATGCATTTAATGTTGTTAAATATGATGAGGAAAAGCTAGAAGAAATCGGTTATGCTGCTTTCGGTGGTTGTATTTCCTTAAAACGTATGACATTAACCTTTGTTGGTAGTAGAAAAGAAGAAAATGGAAATACCTTTGATTCTTTATTCGGATACATCTTCGGCCATACAGGTATTCAGGATTCTACAACGGCTTTATGGCAAAAGCATCAAGAAAATTTTGAAACTCAAACAGTAAAGATTTATCGAAATGGTAATTATGAAAGTGTTAACTTTACTACAGATTCACGCTTCTATATTCCAAACAACTTAAAGCAGATTAAGCTGATTGATGAAACCGTGATTCCGTATGGTGCATTTATGAATACTACCATTCAAGAAATCGAGTTTGATAGTGTTAATGAAATTCGAGATTATGCTTTCTATAATAGTAAGGTTGAAAGTGTTAACTCTACACTTGCAGATAAAGAAATAAGGTTCAACGATTCAGTTCAATCCTTAGGCTCCTATGCCTTTGCAGGTGTTACGAATGTTAGAAGAATTATCGTAAATCGTTCCATCGGTAAACAGCAGGTACCAACTGCAAATGATGGATATTTAGGAGATTATGTCTTTGCAAATAATACCCTAGAAGAAGACGGAATTGTTATTGAAAACTATGAGCTTGGAGATCATATGTTCGACAATACTCAAATTAGTAGAATAACGATCCCAGCAAACGCAATTTATATCGGTACTCATGTCTTTGCGAATAATAAGCTTTTAAGTAGTGCTTCTATTCAAAATAGAGTTATTGGAGAATATATGTTCTACCATAATACAGGATTAAGAAGAGCCTTTATTCCAGATACGATTGAGGAGATTGGCTATGCTGCCTTTGGTGCATGTCCAAATATTGCAACAATGCGGTTACCATTTGTTGGTCATAATCGATATAATGATTCAAGATCTACCTTTGAAGGATTATTTGGTTATGTCTTTGGACATAAGACAGAAGCTGATGCAGTGATGTCTGAAATTGTTCAAACCTATGAGGGCAATGGCATTCAAACGGTACATGAGGACATTCGTACAATCAGTAATGGTTCATTAGCTGATAATGATTATACAACCTTTGATCTTGATCCAAGCAATGATGGATATAATTTCTTAGTTCCAAAGGCATTAGAAATCATTACTATGATAGATGATACGGTTATTGGTGACAGTGCATTTATGGATTTATGGATGGTTAATCAATTCAACCTATATTCTGAGACTACAACAATTAAATCTCATGCTTTTGAAAATTGTAAGTCTACAGGCTTTACTAGTATTTCCTTACCAGAAAGCGTGTCTTCCATTGAAAAGTATGCATTTAAGAATTGTGAATATTTAGAAGAGGTTGTTTATAACAATAACCGCTTAACTCAGATTAGTGAGGGTACATTCTATAATTGCTATAATTTAAATGAAGCAATTATTCTTGATACGGTAGCTGTAATAGAGGCATATGCTTTCTACAATTCTATTTCATTAACAGAGGTAGTCGTTCCAGCAAATGTGAACGAAATTGGTTATGCTGCCTTTGGCGGATGTGTTTCCTTACAACGTATGGAATTGCCATTTGCTGGTAGCATGGCATATAGAAGCTTAGAGGCTATCTTCAATGATTCCTCTAAGTCAGAAGAAGAAAGAGCATTAGCTAAGAAAAAGACATTATTTGGTTATATCTTTGGTGAATTGATTCCTGGATATGAAAAGGGTACCTATGAGGATGCCTTATATACAGCTTCTGGATTAGGATCCGCAGATCGATATAATGAGTATAGTATTGCTCATCAATTGATTTATGACTTCTATGTTCCTATGAGCTTAAAAGAAGTAACCTTAAATAATATTGAAATTATCGGTGATTATTCTTTCAGTAACATTGAAGGCTTAGAGCATGTTTACATTCAGAACAATGAGCATACAGATTTGACTCAAATTCTAGAGCATGCCTTTGATGGAGCTAGTGGATTGCTTGATATGTTTATCCCAAATACAGTTTCCTTCATTGGAGCAAATGCATTTAGCAATTGTACAAGCCTAGCTAAGGTTATCTTTGAAACGAATAATACGGTATTAAAGGAAATCAATGAATATGTATTTGCAAATGATGCAAAATTAGTTGATGTGAAGATTGCTGATACACTAGATGCAAATGTAGAAGGCTTAGCAAATACCTTCCCAGCCTCTGTAACAGAAATCAAGGAAGGTGCATTATTCAATGCAGCAAGCTTAGAAAACTTTACAGTAGATACCCAAGTAATCACGATTGGTGAAAAGGTATTTGGTGGAGCAGTCAGTCTAAATGAATTGGTATTACCATTCGTTGGTAATCATCGTTATGTAACTCATACTACAGATTCAACGACCTTTGGTTACATCTTTAGCACAAGCTTAGATGAAATCATAGAAGAAAATAAGGAATTACTAGTTAGTGTAGAACAAAATGGAACAACCTACTACATACCAAAGAGCCTAACCAATGTAAGTATCACAGATGATACAAAGATAAAGGATTATGCCTTTGAAAATGTAGCAAGCCTAACAACGGTTCTATTACCAAGAGGATATAATGGAGATGCTAATTTTGTTGAGATTGGAAAGCATGCCTTTGAGAACTGTACAGGTCTAGAAGGAATCACCTTCCCTGATACTACAGAAATCATTGGAGAATATGCATTCAACAATTGTTCTAATACAAAATTTAGAGAATTATATATTCCTGAAAGTGTTACAACGATTGAAGCCTATGCCTTTAAAAATATGTCTTCTTTAGAGACTGTCACATTTGATGATCAGAGCTCTTTAGAGGTATTAGAAGAAGGAACGTTCTATAATGACATTTCATTAAGAACAATTTATACAAAGGAAAATAAGGTAGAAAATATCCTTACACTTCCTTGGACAATATCAACCCTAGGAGATTATGTATTCTTTAATAACATCTCCGCAATAGAGGTTGTTTTACCAGATAGCATTACTACAATAGGTAAGGCTATCCTAGGTGGAGCAGGAAATGTTACTCATCTTACTACACCATTTATTGGAGATGAGACATATGATATCTGTGTAGATTCTATCTATGATAGTGAGAATACAGTATTTGGTTATTTCTTTGGTTCTTCTAGTGAATATGAATTATATCATGAGGATATTAAGGATCATTTCACAAGTATTGAACAAAAATATGGTAAGGAAGAGGCTATGGTAAAGGCATACTATATTCCAACTGTATTAGAAAGAGTATCCATTACCAATACGAAGGTAGTTCACTATGGTACATTCTATAATGTATCTGGCGTTCAGGAGGTTGTATTGCCTGAAATGGTAGAGGTTATTGAGGATTATGCATTCTATAATGCTTCTGATTTAACTACTGTAATCTTTGGAACAGATAATACGAACAGTGCTTTAAAATCTATTGGTGCTAGTGCCTTTGAGGATTCTGTTTCCTTAACACACTTTAATAGCAATAGTGCTACAAATGAAATTATTATTCCAAACTTAGTTACAACTCTAAATGATAATGTATTTAAGAATTGTAATTCTATTGAAGCTGTTGTGATTCCAGCCTCTGTTGGTACAGATGGTGGAACCGTAGGAGCTTATGTCTTTGCAGGCTGTGATCGTTTATCCAATATTGAAATTCATAATGCATGGATTGGTGCTCATATGTTTGACAATGAGGACAATTTCCCTGAGGATTTTGATATTACAAAAGAGGATTATGAAATTCCTGCATTAAGAGAAATTACGATTCCAGCAAATGTAACAAGAATTGATGAGTTTGCATTTGCAAATAACTCAGAGCTTCGTGTTGCAACGATTTTAAATAAGGTATTAGGTGAAGGACAATTCTATAACTGTCCAAGATTAGCTAGTGTTCATTTGCCTGATGATTTGGATGAAATTGGCGAAGGCTCCTTTGGTGATTGTATCAGCTTAATTGAAATTTGGATCCCATTTGTTGGTGGTCATGCCTATAGTGGTGATAGTAGAGAAACCCTATTAGGATATATCTTTGGTACAAAGAGTAAGTATAGTGATGCGGTAGGTACTACAAACGCTCCTGTATATGCTGCTGAGCAAATGCTTTCTAGTGGTGATACAGAAACCTTCTATATCCCTTCATCCTTAAGAATTGTTCATGTAACCAATGATTCTGAAATTGGTTATGGTGCATTTAGTAAATGTCGTAGTCTAACTACAATTACATTAAGTGATGCAAGAAATATAAAGGGAACCTCTACGGACTTTACTAAGATTGGTGCTTATGCATTTAGTGGCTGTATTCATCTTGGTGATAAGCTATTAGATGAAAATTATACTGAGCTTGAATACTTTGCTGTACCAGAAACTACAAATACTTTAGGAGAATATGCATTTAAGGATTGTGAAAGCTTAGCTAAAGTTATCTTTAATGGAAATAATTTAGTTCATCTAGAGGATGGTGTATTCTATAACTGCTATAGCTTAAAGACGATTGCATCTCCATCTCATAATGAAGAGAATAAGATTTGTCTT
This sequence comes from uncultured Anaeroplasmataceae bacterium, assembly GCA_949840955.1. Classification (GTDB taxonomy): domain Bacteria; phylum Bacillota_I; class Bacilli_A; order Acholeplasmatales; family Anaeroplasmataceae; genus Pelethenecus. Next base: position 47,204 of record CATKXV010000008.1, read on the forward strand.
GGGGATGCAGTAAAGGAGCTTGGAAATAAAGTATTCTTTAATAACATTAGTATAAGAGAAATCTACTTATCTGATCAAATTACATCCATAGGTGAGCATGTATTTGGTGGCTGTGGTAACTTGATTCGTTTGGATGTTCCATTTGTTGGAAAAGAAATCAAATCCGCATGTACAAATAATGAAAATGATACAAGAGAGGTATTATTCAGTTATTTCTTTGGTAAGGATAGTACAGATTCATATAAGACATCTTCCTTATTAATGCGTCTTGATCAAACACAGGTTGGTGCAACAGAAATTGTTGAAGTTCCAATTTCATTAAAGAATGTTCAGGTTCGTCTACAAACCGTTATCCATAAGGGCACATTCTTTGAATGCGATATGCTAGAGGGTATTACCTTACCATATAGCTTAACAAGCATTGAGGAAAGTGCATTCTATGGTGCACAAAATATTGAGACCATTGACTTTGAAAACACAACAGGTGAAGCTGAAATTATGCTAGCCTTCATTGGAACCTCAGCATTTAACGGTTGTGAATCCTTATATCGTTTCAATGAAACAGATGAATATCGTGTTTATATTCCTCGTAAGGTAACTCAATTATCTACCCGTGCGTTCTATTTATGTGAATCTATAGAAAGTCTATACATTCCAGAACAAATTGGAGAGAATGTGGGTGAATATGTATTTGCTGAGGCACATCAGCTAAGTACAGTTTCCTTGAATAATACAAAAGTTGGTAACTATATGTTCTATAATGCATATGTTCTAGATCATGTAGTTGTTCCGGATAAGGTTACATCTATTGGCTATGCTGCCTTTGGTGGATGTATTGGATTAACGGATATAACTGTTCCATTTGTTGGTGCTCATGTTTATGATGGAGAATCTAGTGAAGCTTTATTTGGTTATATCTTTGGAAAAGAAACCAATTCCTCTTCAATGATTCGACCAATTTCTCAAAAATATAGTCGTGATGCCAAGGCTGAAACCTATTATATTCCTAAGGCTTTAACTACAGTACGAGTAACTTCTGTAGATAAGATTGTAGGCTATGGTGCTTTCATGAATTTTGAAGACCTAGAGTATGTTTTATTACAGGATGGTACTACAAAGCAGGATGAATTTAAGATTAGTGATTATGCATTCTATAATTGTAAATCCTTCAAAGGAAATTCAGAGGAGGATGGCTTGATTCTTCCTACGAATACCAATTATATTGGAGAATATGCATTCTATGAAAATGATGCTTTAGCTAAGGTATCCTATGATGGAAATCAAATAACAGAAATTATGGATTACACCTTCTATGGCTGTGATTCCTTAAATGATTTCAATAGAAATGCAAGCTATACGGTTGTATTCCCTGAAAGCATTACGACAATTGGAAATTATGCATTTAGCAATTGTGTAGGTATAGAGAGTCTTGATCTTGTCCATGTAACCAGTGTTGGAGATTATGCATTCTATATGACCACACATATGAATCAATTGGATTTAAGAACCTTGAATACCTTAGGAGAATATGCATTTAGTCATGCAGAAAGCCTAAAGGATGTTGTATTACCTTCTAGCTTAACTGAGGTAGGTGTATACGCATTTAGTGATACATACATGCTAGAATCCATTACGATTTTAAATGATGTATTAAGTGATCATATGTTCTATAGGTCTACTAAAGATTCTGATGCAAATATGCATTTAGAAATTCCAGCTCGCGTTACTTCCTTTGGCAATTACATTTTTGCAGAAGCAACGAACTTAGAAAGTGTTACAATGTATGCTTCTATGAGTGAAGTAGAGGCAATGAATGGTAAATATATGTTTAAGGATTGTACAGGCTTACTTGAGGCTCACTTTGAGAGTGATTCTATTCGTATTCTTAAAGAAGGAACCTTCCAAAATGCTTGTAGTCTAGAGGCATTCCAGTTACCAGATTCTATTGTTACCATTGAGGATTATGCCTTTGATCATACAGATTTAGGAGAAATTCTTTTATCAGATCAAGTTGTATCTATAGGAAAATATGCTTATCGCAACAATAGTAGGGTAAGAGAATTAAATGTACCAGCAAATGTTAAGCACATTGGCTATGCTGCATTTAGTGGCTGTGGTAATATCGTTAAGGCTACCTTACCATTTATTGGATCAAATGCTCCTGATTATGAATTATATAATCAGCAATCTGGATCTGAATCCTTATTTGGTTACATCTTCGGACGTGAGGCATATGATCAAGCTACAGTTGTACATCAATTTATGAAGTATTATGATGAAGCAAGAGTGGCTACGGTTAAGAAGAGCTTCTTCAATGAATTTGGCACTACAGCTTATGATACAGATGGATATGGCAATTACATTACTGAGGACGGAGAAATAACCTCCTCTCCAAGTGTATATGGTGAAGCCTTCTGGATTCCTAGTGGTCTAGCAAAGGTTGAATTCTTAGATACCTTTACTAAGATTACAAACGGACAAATGTCTGGCTTAAGTACAATCTATGATGTTAAGCTTCCATACCACATTGTTGAAATCGAAACAGCAGCATTTAGTGGCTGTACGAACCTAAGATACATCAATATTCCAAAGCCTGCAATCATTCTACATGAGGCAGTATTTGAGAATATGTATGAAAATGAAGAAACAAAAGAAATCTTCTTCATTACAGCAAGCTATAATATTGATGGTGGCTTCCCTGAGGGCTGGGTAACTGGTAAGGAAATGCCAATTGCCAAGAGATGGCATACAAAGTATATTGTATTCTATGAGGAAGATAGTGATATATTTGAATATGAATATGATTACACAATCAATGCATTTAAGATTATTGGGTTTACAGAGGAATTACCTGTTCATGTTGTAACCCATCGCGATATTCAATATAACAGATATATCTTACGTATTCCTGAATATAAGTGTCAGCTTCCAGTAGTAGAAATTACAGATGAGGCACTTATAGGATATAATGATGAGCTCATTGATTATTATTTTGAAGTATTACAATCTAGATTTGTTGACTTAAAGGATAAGCATCAATTGAGTATTAATGGTATTGCTATTGCACAGAATGTAGAAAAGCTAGGTACAGATATCATTTTAGGTGGTAAGGATTTCGTTGCTTATGTATGTAAGACAAAAGCAGAAGCAATGGAAGCAGGATATATCACAGAAGAAGAGTGGTTAGCAGGTGCTTGTGGCTTAGTATACTATGGTGAGGGTGTAACCTGGACACTTGATAATGGAAATAAGATTTATCAATTGTTATTAAGTGCTACCGAAATCACTTTAGATTTGGATAGTCTAAAGGGATTAGCCTATGATGAAGAAAATGGATATTATGTTGTTTATACAGGTGAAGAATTTACACCAAAGCCTGTAATTCGCTTTGATTTAAATAATCCAGATACCGTTAGAGTCGGAGATGCAAATTTACCAAGCTATGATTTAGTTGGTCAAACAGGTCAAGGGGAATACTATGCAAAATATTGGAATAACCTTGAAGTATCCTATGATGAGGATGGCAATGTAATATCTGATGCATGGGTATATGTATTTACAAACAATACAGCGATATTTACGAACCGAATTGTTGCCGGATTAAATGTTGATGAAAGCAAATGGTGTGATGAAATCGTTGATTATCCATGGTACTCTGATGTTGTTCCTTCTATGGATGGTAGTGTTCCTGATGGTGCTAAGCTATCCTTCAAGATCGTTCGTAGACAATTAACGATTGAAATTGATGATGAAAGAACATTTGAAGAGGGAGAAATTTGGGAGAATAGTGATTGGTCAAATTCAAATCCAATCGTTACAGTTAATAATTTTGCAACCTCTGGTGAGGTATTTAACGGAACATTACGCTTGAATCAACCGGATGTAAACGTAGATGAGGATGGCAATGTCATTGCTTACACTAATATTTTAGATCATTTCAACTGGTTAGATGGATATACAATAACGAAGGGGAATATGGATTTAACTAAGAACTATGAGGTTAAGTTTAGCGTAAATGTACTCGTTAAGCCAAAGGAAATTATGGTAAACTGGAGATATCTAGATTCTGAATTTAAAGAGGATAAGAGATTTGTCTTACCAGTAGCCTATGTTGTAATTAAGGATGGCTATGATCCTTATACTCAATGTCCTATTTGGGTATCTTTATTTGAAGATACATCTACAGGTAAGGAATTATTAACTAAGTATCTTTGTGATCAAAACTTCATTTCTGAGGTGTTGGATATCGCTTCAGCAGGTATCTTATCTGTTCAGGCTACAACAACCTCTCACAACTATATCCTATTAAATGATTTCAATATCTATATCATAGATAAGCTTACCGTGGATCTTCCTTCTGTATATGGTCAATTATCCTTTGATAAGGTGAATTATTATCAATATCTTGATGTTTCTGTCAGTGATTTATATGATTATTATTTAGATCCTGAATGTACAATCAAGATTGCAGGTATTCCATATGGAACACCACTTGAGCAAATGCTAGAATTATTCAAGCAAAACAATGATATCTTTGGATCCTTAGCGATAGATGGTATCTTAAATGTTGGTGGTTATACAATTTATGCAAAATTAAAGAATTCAAATAACTATCAATGGCGTGACTATCGTAACCCATTATATAGAGAAGAGATTTATCCATTAAAGTTCATTATTGAAAAAGAAAGTATTTACTTTAGCTTGGGTGATATTCTTCTTGAATATCAATCTGGTAAGGATTCTTTGGAATATTCATTTACTGGAACAACTGAGGTTCGTGATGGGGATATCCTATATGCAACGCACAATTTAGACTTTAAGTTTACTTTACCAAATGCAAAGGGTAAATATGCTTATAGTAGTGAAGGCTTTGCGTTAAGTGGTAACCATACGCCTGAGGCTATGATTGATGAGGAATTCATTTATAGAGATCTTGTAACAAAGTTATATTCTTCAAAGAATTATCGTATCATTTTAGTTGATGAAGCTGAGGTTGTTTACCCAGACTTGAATTTCAGAGTATCTGATACAGCTGAATCCATTTATGAGGAAACAAGAAATGAAACTCTAAATGGTAGTGTATATCTAGAGGGTACATATACAGCAAACTATAGTGAGGATATGATTCACAACTTCTTATTTGAAACAGGTCGTGGAGATGCAAAAATTCAATATCGTGTAAATGAAAATTCAGATTGGAAGGTATTCAATGAAACTTGTACAACAGATGTTAACTTCAAAGAAGCTGGCACACATATGTTGGAATATAGAATTTATTGTGACCATTATAAGACAATTTATGGAAAGATTACAGTTAAGATATTGAAGAACAAATCTACCATTGAAATAACAAATAAGGATGAATTAAATAAGGTATTTGATACATTGCCAGTAGAGCCTATAGTTACAACAACAGGTAGTACCTCCGATGTACTGATTTCATATCGTAAGGAACGTACAGATTTAACTAGAGAAGAATTAGATCGTTTACCTCTATTAGATCGGTATCAATTGGTTTCTTATTCTGAAGCAAGTACAGCTGGAAATTGGTTATTGGTTGTTAACCTACCTGCGGATGATAATTTTGAGGGTATGGTAGTATATCAAGACTTTACAATAGCGAAACGTAGTATTGATATCGAGGTTATCGATATGAATCGCGTTTACAATCGTTTAAACAGCTATGCAGAAACTTATATGTATAGCTTAGTTGAAGAGAATGATTTAAGAATTGATTTCAAATTCAATGTAACACCAAATGAAGCATCTGATAGAATTTATACAGTTGCTGATGGTGCAATTCGAGTTCCTCAAAGTGGAATTCATGTGTACTTTAATGATACAGAAATCTCAGTTGAAAACTTTGAATTTAATTTCACAATTGAGGTTATGATTCTTAAGACTACACCGATTGTTGAATTTGATTTGGTTGAGGATATGGAATATAATGGCCAAGCCTACAAAAATCCTAAGATTGTAACAAACTCTGAAGCTAAACCTGTATATCAATATTATGATAGTGAAGGAAATTTATTAGAAAAGGCTCCAGTAGATGCTGGTAGTTATCAGCTAAGAATTACATTAGCCGAGGGTGCGAATACATTAGAATATGATGAATATTTTGACTTCATTATATCTCCAAAAGTATTACACCTAGAATGGGGAAATACAAGCTTAGAATACACAGGTACATTTATTTATCCTGAGGTTAAGATTACAGAAAAGGGTTATGAGGATTTCATAATTCATGCAGTAGCTAGTGAAGGATTTGATGGTATCAGTGTTGGAAATCAAATGGTTGATTATATCCTAGATGAAGCTCATTCCAATTATCAATTAAATAAGACCTCTCTAAACTATTCAATTAAGATTAAAAATCTTACCATTCGTATTGAGGATAAGATGGTAGTTAATGGAAATGTATATCAAAAGGATTTAAGCTATTTTGATGAGCTTTTACCAGAAGGAATGCATTTTGGTGGTTCTTTAGAAACAACTAGAGCAACCGTTGGTAGCTATTCCGTATTAAATCGTGATATTATAATTCATGATATGGTAATCATAAATGAGTTAGGAGAAGATGTAACCTCTAACTTCAATATTAAATATTTCGTTAGTATTAAGATTACAAATCCATATATTGAGCATAGCGTTAAGGATGGAGAATTGGTAGATGGTGTTTGGGAAGTTTCTTATGATTATGATAAGAAATCTCATGCAGCTATTGTTGAAACGGATATTCCTGGAGCACAAGTAATTTATATTACTGAATCAGGTACATTCTATCAGCCTCAATATTATACATCTGCTATGGATACAGAAATCAAATATATGATTATAGCTCCTAATTATGAACAGACAACGGGTGTAATCCACTTTAAGATCAATAAGGTTCAACTAGAAGTAATTTTTGATGAGCCTGATCAAATTAGTGGTAAGAAGTTTGATGGTAAGGATATCCAAATCTCTTATCAAATCGCTCCTTTCTATGCACCTTCTAGAATGAATTTCTATAAGGATGGCTTAAAGACCAATTCAACATTCTCTATTGGTACATATACTGTAGAAATTATTGTTGATAGCACTCAAAACTACGAGGGCTTCGTTGAAACCTTTGAATATGTGATTGAACCAAACCACATGAAGATTGATATTATAGGAGATTATCTAAGACAGCCATTCAATGGTAAGCCTGTAGCTAATCCACAAATTATTTCTTCTGTATTATCTACAGATGAAAATACAACCTTCGAATTTTATCATATTGATGATATAGATTTCGAAAATCCTATTGATCGTCCTTATGAGGTAGGCCAATATGTAGTTGTAGTTACGGTTGAAGGCAATCAATATTACTTAACAACTTCTAAAGCATTTACTTTTGAAATTGTTGCAACACAGTTATATATCCGTTGGGAATTGGCTGATTCATATTATTATAATGGACAGGTACAAATGCCAAAAGCATATGCATATGACTTAGAGGGTACATTAATTGAACTTGATGTTTATGTAGATGGTGATGGTATGTATGCTGGTACTTATCAGGCTCATGCTTTATTACCAGAAGGATATCCAAATTATGATTTGGAAAATACAGAATGCAGCTATACAATCTTACCTTATGAATTACTTTTAAATTATAAGGATCTAGAGGTAATCGCTGATACTCTATTTGATTATAATGTTACTTTAACTGAATTAGATAATTTATTTGAAGGACATGAAATCTTCTTTGAATTCTATTTACCAGGTCATAAGAGATTACCAAATATGATTTATGATAACGTTAGAGATATCGTTATTAAGAGGTTAAGCATTACGAAGGATGGTAAGGATGTAACCGATTCCTTCCATATCACTTATGCGATTTATTTAGAAGTGCATTTACCAAAGATTGAGCATTACTTTGAAGGTGCTACTTATGAAAATGGTCATTATGTATATGAGAAGGATTTTGATGGCACTGCCTTAATTCCAGAATTAGTAATCCTAACAGATCCTGACAATTGTATTGTTGAAATGGATCTTATGGAATATATCGCTGCTGGAAAATATGAATTCAATTATACGATAAGTCTAGCTGAACATGAAACGGTTCACTCTAAGGTCGTTGTCATTATCAATCGTATGCCTTATCAAATTGAGTTAGAACAGCCTGTAGATAAGGTATATGATGGAATTCAAGTATTCCCTGAAATAGCAGTAAATGGTATCAATGTAAATACTACAGAATTTAGTGATTTAGGTATAGTAGTATTTGTGAACTATTATGCAGATGGGAATTATTTAGGATATGTTCCTGTAGATGCAGGCACATACACGATGGAAATTATTGTATGTCAAACTGAAAATTATCGTGAGACACATATGAGCGTTGAATTTACTATTCAGCGTGCTGAAGGTGGCATTAAGCTAAATAATATTAAGGATGGCGACTATGACTTCATCAAGTCATATGATGGCATGCCAGTAAGCATTTCTAATAAGAAGCAAGAAATGAATACGAATATTATCTATGATGTCATTGGTGGTGGAGACGTTTCCTATGTATTCTATGATGAGGATAAGAACGAAGTATCTAGTGCAGTTGATGCAGGTGTCTACTACGTTAAATTCTTTGTAGAAGCTCATGGTAATTATAATGAATTTGAATCTGATTTCTATTCTATTCACATTTTAAGAAAGTTGATTTTCTTTGGTGATTTATCAAAAGAATTCGAAAAGAATTATGATGGACAAGTATTTGAAGTGAATGCTTCAGTATTTAGAATATTAGAATCTAAGCTAATTAAGGAATGGATTGGTGAAGGTGAATTTGCATTCTATAATGTCATTGGTCTAGAATTTGTTGAGGCTGATACAGATTTAAGAATCACAGGTACAATCTTAACGATTTCAGCGAACCAAGGCTCCTATCGAAATGCGAACCACTTTGACACCTCTAATCTAATTATAACGGATCGAACTGGCAAGGATATAACCAAGAACTATCGTATAGATGTGTTCATGATGGTTGACATTAAGCCAGCTAAGGTTGAGGTTATATGTAAGGATTATGAAACTCCATTTACAGGTCAATACTTCACAGTGACACCAAGTCCAGTATTTGAAGAGGGTAAAGAAGAGAAGTACTATGTTTTATATAGTGAGGATGGAATAAATTATCAATCTAGTCCTGTTCGTTATAAGAATTGTGGTACCTATGAAATCTTCTATAAGGTTGTATTTGAGAATTATGAGGCAGTTACGGGCTCTGCTCATATCACGATTACTAAGGTAGACGCAGAGGATATTGTTGTGGATACTTTAACTAAGCCATATGATGGACACCCAATTGAAAATGTTGAGTATAAGACAAATACAGATGGTACACCTACCTATACCTGGTTTAAGCAATTGGATGATGGATCTTATATTGAAGTAGCAGAAGCAATTGATCTAGGACATTATAAGGTTCGAATTGATATCAGTGAAGGTACAAATCATAATTCAATTTCTGGTGAATTTGAATTTGATATTACCGTAAGAGAATTCATGATTTACTGGGTTGGTGCCAAGGTTGAAATTGATGGAATCGAATATATTCGTTTCGAATATGATGGAACAAAGCAAGTTCCACTAGGATATCCATCCATTGCAATTAGTGGCGAACACAATATTCAGATTACATATACAGGTGATGATAACCAATCTATTAACCGTGGATACTATGTTGCGACTGCAACAATAGATAATCCAAACTTTGTAATTTCTAATCCTACACATCACTATATGATCGATTATCAAGTGATTGATGTTCCTGAGCAAATCGAAAGAGAGTATACAGGAAGACCAATTCTAATCGAATTCAATAGCTCCTTTACTTCTGATATTACTTCCGTTACTAATGTTGGTACGTATAATGCGACATTAACATTAAAGGATGAGAATAATACAGTTTGGAGATTGGCTGATGGTACAATATCAACAGAGGATGTAGTAATTCAAGTGAAGGTTACTCCAGCATCACTTGCTGGTATGGGAATTCAGGTAAATGAGGTTCCTGCTCAAAATTATACAGGTGTAGCTGTTAAGCCTCTTCCAACAGTTCTATTCTTCGGAAAAGGATTAGTTGAAGGTGTGGATTATACAATTCGTTACCAAAATAATAGAGAGCCAGGCAATGAAGCTAAGATTATCATTACAGGTATGGGCAACTTCCAAGGAGAAATTGCTGTATCCTTCAAGATTCGTTTGACAGTATTTGGTTTAGCAGATACTTCAGATTATAAATTCATGACAGCAAAGAGTACAGATTATTTAGTAGAAGAAGCACATAAGACATATAAGTCTTCTCAAACTGTCGTTGTAGCAAACGTACAAACGGAAACAACAATAGAAGAATTCTTAAATAATTTAACAATCAATGAGAGTCAAACCATTGTAGTTATGGATAGTGATTACATAAAAGTAAATGCAAGAAACTATTCAACAACCTATATTGGTACAGGCTTCAAGATTCAATTAAAAGAGAAAAATATTGTTAAGGATGTTATTTACGTATCTGTTATCGGTGACTTAAATGGAGATGGTATATGTGATATCAATGATGTTGTTCGGCTACAAAATCATATTCAATTTGGCAATTTACTAGAGTATGAATATTATCAATCAGCAGATATTAATAATGATGGTTTGGTTGATGCTAGTGATTTAATTGAAATGATGAATATGATGTAAAATTCCTTAAAAAGGGTCGATATGCTTGTGCATATTGGCCTTTTTTTTTGTGCTTTTTTAGGAATTGTCAATATATGGATATTGTGATAGTTTCGCACTATTTAACCTTATATTCCGTCAATTACGCATTCTTTTTATCGAAAAGCACATAAACTTCGACGAAATCGCGTTATTTTTTGCATAAAAACCATCTAACTTGTTGAAAAAGTTGACAAAGAAGAGTATAATCATAGTGGACTAGTATTCAAAAAACTAGTTTTTTGAGTATGAAAAAATAATTTTAGATAATTTACACAAAAAATTTGGCAGAAAAAAGGTGATTTTTTATGTTAAAAAAATTGATAAATTCTGGGAAATGGAAACTTTTATCTATGGTATTTATGGCAATAACAACCATTGCCTTGACAACTACCGTTCTTTTAGAGGTTTCAAATGTTTTTAGTCCTAAAGAAAAAGATAACACAGTAAAAGTTGAATATGATGATGCTTATTTTAATGAAATGGCAGAAAAGAGCTTTGATACGTCTTTATTCATTTTCAACAATTATACAGATGCTACAGCTGCTCCAGATGGTAAAACCACTGGATATTGGTTGACTGGAATTGATATGGATTATGACTATACCAGCTTTTATCCTGGCGTATCCAACAACAATGTGGCACGCGCTAGATATTTTGAAGATCATGCTATCATCATTCCTGAAATGACAAATAATCGACCAGTCGTTGGTGTCGATTTTGAAACCAGAGGAAAAAATGTAGGTGCTACTCGAGATTTATTAGAAACCTCTATGTTCTCCTTGGTTAAAATGGTGAAGGTGCCTAAGTCTGTGAAAGCCATAAAATCTGGATCCTTCTTTGGTTTTGTAAGGTTGGAATATTTAGACATTCCATTTATAGGAACAGAAAGAGGCTCTTCTGGTAATGGTATGAATCTATCTCTTACAGAAATTAGAAATAATTATGGACCTAACAAGCCAAGTAGTGATTCCTTTGGAACGATGTTTGGTGTTCCTTTTGATTCAAGTAATGTAAATCGTTGGGAGGTACAGTATCATACCAGCTGGTGGAATAAGTGGACATGGGATAATGATGCTAGAACAAGTGGACAAGCTGATTTGATTGATACTGAAAATGCAACCAATTTGGATGATATTAATCCAGATGTTGTTCGAGTTCTTTGGCAGGAGCTTTCCGGAGGAAGCGATAATCCAAATGATCCAGCAGCATCCTATAAATTTACCTTCTTATTACCTAAATCATTGAAAAGATTGATTGTATCTGATGATACGAAGATTGGTAATAATGCATTAACCTCTTGTCCTGCGTTGAAAATTGAGGTTCCAAATTATTCTGGATCATCCTTGATGATTGGTAACTATGCATTTTCTGAATGTTCTAAAACAACAGAAATTATATTACCAACAAGACCAAATGTGTCCTTTAGAAAAGGTGCATTTAATATGTGCCAAAGCTTGGAGAAAATTATTTTACCTCCAGCTATAAATGATATTGGTATTTCAATGTTTTTCAATGCGGTTAATTTAAAAATAATCTATATGCCTGCCAGTGTTCAAAATATTGGAGATGGTGCATTTTATGGTTGTAACCTTTTAGAAAGAATTGCTTTATATAGTGGTAATGACAGCTCAAAGCTTACAGGTGATTTTGAGGCCGATTCTCAAAATGGTGCTGTTTTAAGCAGTAGCTATAAATTCAATTTACCCGCTGCCTTAAAAACCATTGGTACAAATGCATTTTATGGCTGTAACCATATGGATGAAATCAATGTTCCTGAATCTGTACAATCTATTGGTTATGCAGCATTTGGGCAATGCTATAATTTGACAAAGATGCTATTACCTTTCATTGGAGCTCATAGTGATTCTTGTGATGGGGAAAATAATAAAAATAATTGTGAATTAGATAAGCTTGGTGGAGATAAGCACTTCCATGGCTTATTTGGTTGGATTTTTGGTTCTACAGGTAGCACAGTAGGGGATATGTATCAGGCTACACAAAAATATTTAAATGATGGAGGAGGAGAAGAAATATATTCCTTCTATATCCCTTCTAAATTAACGGATGTTACGATTCGTGGAGAAACGAAAATTCAACATGGTGCTTTACAATCTTTAAAAAATATTGAGAATTTAACGATTAATGAAGCTGTGGGTGACAATATAGCTGCCGGAGCTTTAAATGGCTGTTCTATGCTGAAGAGCTTATCTATTTCTTCCGTTACAAATCATTTAGGTGATTTGTTTAAGGGAGACGAATTTGAAAATAGTATTGTAACAAGAAATGATTCTCGTGTACCTTTGAATTTGAAAACCATTGTTGTTACAAATCAAGTCCATATTCCTACAGGTGCATTTGATCATTGTACAAGAATTGAAAATGTTGAAATTGGTACAAATACCCAAATTATGGAAAGTGCCATTTTCTATAACAATGAAATGCTTACAAACCTGATTATTCCTTTTAAAGGAAGAAGTCGTGGAAATTGGCATCAGAACTATTGGTGGTGGGGAGATAATGCCATTCGTAACTCTGTTGCGTGGTTATTCTCTACCGTAGATCATTCCAATACATATTGTAATAGAGCTACCTATTGGTGGTATTTAAGATATATTCCAAATCGTTTGAAGAGCTTAACTGTAACAGATGATACCTCAATCAATACGTATGCATTCCGTGGCATGAGCTCCTTAGAAACGATATCGATTACCAATGTTCCAAATAATATTGATAATTATTCCTTCTCTGGCTGTTCTGGATTACAGGAGATTCATATTCCATATATTGGCTATGATTTGAATCCTACTGGAAAGACAGGCTATCAGCATACACTAGGCTATATCTTTGGATCCTCAGAATATGAAGGCTCCTATCCAGCAGAGCAAGGTGGTTCAGTCTTCTATATTCCTGAAAAATTATCCATTGTCAAGGTTGGTGCTCCAGGAAGAGAAGAACAGCATATGTCAAATAAGATATTTGATTATGCTTTCCAAAATTGTGAATCTATAACAACAATTGATTTTTATCAGGCGAATATCCATGAGCTAGGTATTGCAGCATTCCAAAACTGTGTCAATTTGTCTCGTATTAATTATCCAAATGCTCAATATATGCATGTTGGAGATTATGCATTCTATAATTGCCAAAAGGTATTGGATATTGATGATTTCACACCAAATACCGTTACTACGATTGGAAATTATTCCTTCTATCAGACATCTGTTGGTAATAAAGTAAAGCCAGGTGTTGCTAAGGGTGAGCTTGTAATTGATAAATATACATCTATTGGAGATTATGCATTCGGAAACTGTTTACAGGTAGAAAAAGTATCTATTCCATCCTCCTTAAGCTTTATTGGAGAGGGTATGTTTGCTGGCTGTGCTTATTTGAGAGATGTTACTTTAACCAATAATAAGAATGTAAGCAAATATATGTTTAAGGATTGTGTAAGCCTTGAGGGTATTGACCTTTCTGGCATTACTTCCATTCCTGAGGGTTTATTACAGGGCTGTAAAAACCTATTATGGGATACAGAATATAATGAAGGTTTAATCTACGATACAAATACAACAGAAATTGGCAAATATGCCTTTGCTGGCTGTAGTGGATTAGATCAATTCATCCTAAATAATGCTTTAAAAACGATTGATGAAGGAGCATTCCAGGGCTGTAAAGGAATTGAATATATGACAATTCCTCGTGAAACTACAGTAATTAATCCATATGGATGGATTGGCTGTAATGATAATTTCTTCTTCTATGTTTATGAACCAGAGGAGAACTGGCCTAAAACTTGGGTTAATAACTGGAACTGCGATTATCCTGTTTATGTTTTAGGACAAATTAAGGATGATGTTTATACCTATGTCTTTGATGTTGTTGAAAAGAAGTTCTATATTACAGGATTAACACCTACGGGTACTTTAAATGGAATTATTACAATTCCACATATGCATAATGGTATTCAAGTTGTGGGTATTGATGAATCCAGAAGAACAGAGGAGGATATTTTAGCTGGTGCTAAGGATATCAAAACTCAAATGGGTATTTCTAAGGTCATTTTACCTAAGAGCATTACGAAGATTGTTGGAGATCCTTTTGCTACTGGAATGCGTGTTGATGTTTATACAGAACTAACAAAGGATGAGGTTACAAAAATTTATAATGATCACTATGCTGTTTTAGAAGAGGAATTTACGCAGTGGAAAAAGGATAATTCTACGGCTAGTGAAACTCAAATAGAAAATACAAGAATTAATATTTTCAAAAAAATTAAAGGATGGCTGCCATTTGCTCCAGATCGTACAGGAGTATGCAGTAATTCAAATAGTGAAAATCCTGGACAAGAGCTTTGGGATGAAAGAAACTGGATTACGGGTGGATTCTTATATTATAAAGATTACTGGCAATATGGTACAGGAGTATCCTTTAATATTCCTTATTTAAATATTGGTAACTTTAAGTTTACTTTAACCAACTATGATAATCATTATACAGGAAAGCCGATAGAACAATATGTTAGTGAAATTCAGCTTGTTGGTGAAATCTTTGAAAATGAAGAAATTGGTGTAACACGTAGTCTATTGTTTATTGGTGGTAGAAGTAGTGAATTTTCTCCACTAGACTTGTTAGGATATAAATATTCCAATAATGTGGATGTTGGTACTGCAACATTAGAATGCGAAGTATCTAATGATATTTTAAGAGATTTTAATAGAGAATGGACAAGCCTTGTAGTAGAAACAGATAATGGTATGAAAATGCCGAATGCCTTACATGCTTTATACTTGGTGGGCAAAGTGAATCTGCATTATAAGATTCAAAAGAGCTTAATTACAGTCAAATCAATCTCTGGTAATTTTGTTACTAAGGTTTATGATGGTCAGGTGTATCGTTATGAAACATGGGCAAATGGTGAAATTTCAGGACTTGAGGGATTTGTTGGTGCTCAATTTAGTGGTCGTATCGAAACCAATAGAGAAAATGTAGGTCTATATGGTGAGGGTACTGGCTTATATTGGGGAAGAGATTGGCGTGTAACCTTAAATGGACGTAATATTACGGACAACTTTACTGTTAAAGTTGAATTTATGGTAAATATTATTCCAATGGAAGTTGAGGTTAAATTCACAAAATCGGATGATCCAATTAATGGTGTCTACCAATTCGTCGATTTATGGGAAGGGGAAAACACATATAATTATAATGGAAGAGAAATTCCTCTATTGAATTACCCATATATCGGTGGTCAAATTAAGCCATATGCTGTGGCTGTAAATGTTGAAACACAAGAGGTTGTGAATAAGAGCATTTGTCAAGTGGTAGCTACACATATGGATAATAATCAAATTGGTACATTCCCATATGGAGAAAATGGAATGCGTTCTACCTATTTGATTTATGCCTATATTCACTCTAGTCATGCTAGAAACTTTAAATTGAAAATAAAGCAAGCAGATGGTACCTATATCGATTGTCCAGATTTGGTATTAGGTGCTACAAGCAAAGTTAAGGCGGTGCCTGCTGCTTATCGTGTAGGTAAAGGTAAAATCACAATTCGTTTTGATGAAAAATATACAATAAGTCCATATGAGGATTATTGGGTAAGAAGATATGGATATAGAGACACCAGTGATGGTGTGGATATACATCATGATAATTTAGAAGGCTTGGGTACAAATTCATACCTTGTTGGTGCATTAAGATCCACAGGAGATGAACAGGCTGTTTATAGTGCTAAATTTGATTCAACAGTCGGTGGTGGATATCCAGGTACACATACCTTCCAGGATGATGGTAGAACAGCCCTTACATGGGATAATCTGTTTAAAAATAATCATTTGTATTTGAATTATTCTGGTATGGCAATTGACTTCATTCCGAGTGAGGATCAACCATTTATTATCTTTAACCCAGTATTGAAAATAGCGGATGAAACAAAATATTATGATGTAATTCTAGATGGTAGAATTCAAATATTCTATAATAACTTTAATCCTTCGTATTTTATAGGTATGGATAATGATGAGTATATGGATAACAGAAATCCAAATTATTTGGTATATCCTCGTACCATCACAGAAGAAACTGAAGGCAACAGACGTGAATATGAATACATTGAATATATGGTTGATGGAGAATTATATAAGTTAACTGTAGATGATTTAACTGCTTTTGGAAATCGTTATCCAAATTACACGGTTGAGTATTATAAGGATGATGGTGAATCTCTAAATAATGAGGGTCCTCAGTTCCAAAAAATTGGTGAATATGTATACATGTTCCAAATGTCTGCAAGACATTATAATACGTTGGCTAAAAATATTAAGCTTAAAACAGTAAAAAGTAATATAGTTATTGGAAATCTAGATAAGGTCTATGACCGTAATCCAGTGGATCCAGTTAATGATGGTAAAATTCTAAAAATAGGTAAGGATCAGACGCTGAACTTAGAATTTAGATATTTTGACATCAATGGAAATCCATTAGGCAGTGCACCTAGAAATGCAGGAAGCTATAGTGTTAGAATCACTGCTCCTGAGGGTGAATACTTTAATGCTTACGATCAAACCCATCGATTCAAGATTTCAAAGCGTAAGGTTTATATTAATATTAGTGGAGAAAAGACCTTTGATCAAAATATCTTCAGTCTAACTCCAATGACCTCTGATCTTCTAACCAATAGCGAGAATCCTGATGGTGGTCTATTGGTTGGAGATGAGTTTGTAGGTACGATTCAAACCAATGGCTTTGAGCCTCAAACCTATCGTTACCCAGATGATTTTATTTGGGCACCAGATTGGTCTATCTATTATAGTGATGATAACAGTGATGTATCTATGAACTATGATGTAATTGTTCGAGGCTCCTATCGAATTAAACCATTAGAGTTTGTTTATGAGGCTGGTGGATATAAGGAAGAATTTGATGGATATTATCATACTGGCTATGTTACTGTCTTATATCCAACCCCAGACAACTATGCTCCTGCATTTACTCCAGATGTAGCTGTGAAATGGAGCTTATCTGATTTAGATGTGGATTCTAGTAGCTGGTTATCTAAGGCTCCTGCCTTTGTAACTCCTGGAAAATATGAGCTTTATTATAAGATTGAAGCTCCATATTTTAGAACAATCAAAGGTAGAGTTATTGTAGAAATCATTGCTTTAACCATGGAATATACCGACCCTGCAATGGATGAAAGTGATGGCTCTCATGATCATTGGATTTTTGAATATGATGCAAGAAGCCATGAATTTGAGGTTATTGTTACGAAGCCAGCAGCAGGTGCTAAGGTTTCCTATAGTGTGAATGGCTCAGCCTTCACTACAGAAATTCCATTGTTGATTAATTATGGTACATATAATATATCCTATAAGATTGAAGCTCCAAATTATAAGGATGTTGAAGAACGTCGTGTTGTCAAAATCGTCTTTGATATGAATGATCCCGATAATGAGGGTCTAGGAGATCCGATGGATATTGATGATTATTATGCTAATTTCTATAAGGGCGAATATGATGGTCAAGAGCATCAAATCGAGGCTGGCTTTAGTGATGCCTTCTTACTGAGCGTTGGCGGTGAGGATAATACTCATATTTTCTATTCCCTAGATGGTGGGAATACATGGACGGATAAAAATCCAGTATTCAAGGATATTGGAAAGTATGAAATCACAGTGAAATATTCAGCAAAGGGCTATCGAGATGCTATGCTTCAAGGAATTGTTGAGATCACAGGCTTACAGCTCGATATAACTACAATTCCATATAAGGGCTTCTTTGATGGACAATATCATATGATAGGTCTTGATTCAAAGACTGCGACACTACGCTTTAATGATGTAACGAAAACATATTTCTATAAAACAGATAAGATTGATGAAGAAGTAGAATTGAAATTCTATTATACGACAGATCCAAATGTTGTTGGTGGAAGTGGAGGCTGGTTGCCTACAGTTGTCACTAAAGATGGAAAAGCTGTTGTTGCGGGTATTAAGGATGCTGGTATTTATACGGTTTATGTCCGTATAGAGGCAAAATATTTCGATACATTAGTCATTGAGGAATATACCTCTTTGGTTATTGATCGTCTAGAGAATCCAGATATTTCTATGGATAGTCCACAGCAATTTGAATATTCTAAGGCACCTTTGGATACAAGCAAGATTGTAGTTGATACCATTGCAGATGGAGAACGTGCTTACTATTTCTATTCTGCTTATTGGGATAATGGTGTTCCTAAATATGATGAACCATTAAATCGTATTTTACCACCAGAGGAATTAGGTATCTATTATGTAGTTGTTCGTGTTGCTCCTTCAAGAAACTGTGCAGGCTGTGAAATCTCTGGATATGTGGAAATTGTACCACGAGTATTAGAGGTTCAATTTACTAACCCTCAATACTATGATGGAACATTAAAAACACCAGATGCATATGTTGTCACAGGAACAAGTGATGTGATTCATTTATACACGGCGATTCGAGGCACGGTTGAGCCTATTGATGTTGGTTTCTATGAATTTGATGTAACCATGGTAGAAAAGAATCCGAACTATGTTTTATCTACCAATATTATTGAAATGGAGATTCGTAAGCGTAATCTATTCTTCTATTTAAAAGAAGAGTGTCTTGCAAAAGAGGATGGATCCATTTGGACTCATCTAGATTCACAGTATTATGATCGATCCAATCAGGTTGGGGATAATCGATGGCATATGCTCGGTGATATGAGTGGTACTCATACCTTCTATAATGAAGATACAAAGCAATTTGAAACGGTTACTTATGCAGGATTAGCGCCTGGACATGCTTTATCTGTTAGCTTAAAAACAAGAAAAGGTCAAAGAAATACATATTTCAAATCCAATGTATTCTTTGAGGAAAATGAATATTATGCTAACGTTATTGATGTTGAAGATTTAAATATTTATGAAATTGACGGAAACGGAAACTATGTTCTTGAAAATGGTATGCCAAAATCAGTGCTTGATTTCTATGATGTAGATTATTACATTATGGTTGATTTGGTTAACCCTGATGTGAATTTAAATGATTTAGAAATCAGAGATACCTATACATATGATGGACTTTTACATACCGTTCAAGTAAATTTACCTTCCTATTTGAAGGGTGGATATATCCGTTATAGAGGTTCTGAGGGTATTTATGGCTCTACACCTCCTAAATTTATAAACGTTGGTGAATATGAAATCAGATACTTAGTTGGTGCTGATGGATATGAAGAAACCTATGGCTCTGTTATTTTAAAGATTTTAGCAGCTGATTTAGATATTCAAATCGGTGATATGTATAGAACAGAGGATTTGAGCAAAACACCTCATGATGTTTATGATGATAAGCCTCATAAGCATGACTATACTGTAGAAAATATCCTTTCTGGAAAGATTCAAGCCGATGTATTCAAATATTATAGTGCTAAGGATTATGAATATGATGTTATTTTAGAGTATTATAGTCATGTCGATCCAAACAATTTGGTATTACCATATGGATTAGATCGACTTACAGAGGCAGGACATTATTTCCTAGTCATCTACTTTAAAGAAGATAATATGCGTTGGAATGAATCCTTTGTCGTATTAAATGTTGAATTAAAGCAGCGTGAGCTTCATATTGAAATTCCAAGAACCGATGATATTGTAAAAGTATATGATGGTCAAAAGATTGTAATTCCATTGACAGAAGCTTCTATTGTAACGGAAAGAACTGAAACCAGTGGTTTGGTTCAAAACCATACAATCAATCAGACTTTAGAAATGATGAAGCAATATTCTGTACAAACCATAAGTGCTGATGCTGGGGAATATGATTTATTAACTCAGTTTGAATTTGGCTTCATTGATATTCGTCGTACCGATGGTAAGGTAATTGATCAAGAAAATTATCGTCCAGTCATTCATGGTAATTTTAATGTTATCATTGAAAAGGCGTATTTAAAGGAGGGTGATTTTACTGTCGAGCCATATAAGGAAAAGGTGTATGATGGATATCGCCATGAACCAAATTATTGGTCCATCTCTGATGGTGAATTATTAATTACGTATTTCTTAATGGAGGATGTGGATGGTAATATCAATATTACCGAATTAAAAGGAGACCAAAAGAATGTTGGTCACTATCAGCTTCAGGTATCCATTGGAGAGGGTAAGAATTACCATTCCTGGGAGGATTCCTATTGGATCATGCATTTGGTTGATGCTCCATATCTAGAAAGTGAGATTCTGTGTACCCCTAAAGAGGTAGAGGTTCAATGGGAGGATACAGAACAAACCTTTACTGGAGAATCCTTATCCATTAAGCCTTGGATTATAGATGCTGAGACGGATCATGAAAATGAGATTCGTGTTGATTTGGTTGCTTCTTATTGGGATAATGATATCTATGATTGGGTTTCTGATGTAGTAAATCAGGGAACATATTTAGCTTTAGCTCAATTTGATACGACAACTACCATTGGACAAACCTATAATAAGAATTATATATTAACCAATGATACACAGTATTTCGTTATCCTATATCTGACACTAAAGATTCAATTGGGTGACGGAGAGGAAACAAATGATATTGTATACTATAATACGCAAACGGTATGGCGTTCTGAATTGTATAAGGAAAATACGCCAAATGCAGCTGAAATTCTTGCAGAAACACCAGAATTACAGGCATGGCTAGAAAATATTACCTTAACCTCAAGTGCAGACCCACAGGCACCAGCATCCATATCCGCAAAGGATTATATGCCTGGTACATATCGTGGAGATCGTTTTGATATCAACTGTACCATTCGGAATAAATATGGCGTAGATGTAACGAAATCAATTAACTTTGAAATTATTGGTTCTGTAACGGTAAAAAGAGATGAAATTGATTTTACAACAAAGGATGTTACATTAGTATATAAGGAAAATAAAAATGATAGTACAGTTGTGGGCTATACCTTTGAAGAATTAGAGTGCTTAGCTGTATCCAATCCAAAGAGTGGATATACCGTATCCAATTTCGTGATTAATGGTATAAATTATGGACATACCTTCCAAAATTTAAGCCAGGCTGGAGAATATGATATCAGCTTTGATATTCTAGCTTCTGGATATGAAGCTCAAAGAGCATCTGTCCATGTAACCATTACCCAATTCCCAGCATATATGACCTTTGCTACAAATTTAACGAAGGCCTATGATGGGTCACCAGTAGATGTTTCTAAATTGGTTGAAACAAGTGCTTCTGGATTTAATGGTACTGTTTCTGATTTGATTATTGAATATTTTGAATTGGTATATGAGAATGGTCAATACTTTGAGAAGCCTTTTGATTCTATACCTTTAAATGTTGGTAAATATCGTGTTCATATTACATCTGCGATAGATCAACTTGATGATGTTCAAAAGAATTATACAGAATTGGATGTAGTACAGGATTTTGATATTACAGCAAAAGAGATAAAATTAACCTTAGAAGAGGATATGGAGCTTTTAAGTGATGAGCTTTTAGGCAAATCCTGGACAAGTAAGCTATATACCTATGGTGCTGGAGACAATCCATATATTATGTCTGGAGATGTCCTACAATTACAATTCTCTACAGATGTATTTACTAGAGGAAATTATATTGGAAGTAAGATCTTAAAGGTTACAACAGAAGGTGCCTTAGATGCTACCAATACAACAAATATGGTTACGGAAAGTGGTAAGATATTTAATGTATCTTGGCGACTACTAAAAGCAAATGACAAGGGTGAAATTATCTATGATGAATATGAGGATCCAAATGATCCAACAGGACCTAAGCTTAAGGTTCCTCGTGATGTTTCACCAAACTATTCTATTAGCTTAATATTGAAGCTATCTGTTCATTATCCTTATATTCCTGTCACGATTGAAGGAGTAGAGGTAGATTATGATAAGGATGATCATTTTGGTAGTATTACATTTGCTGATTTTACTAGTGCTGATACATCCATATCATTCCCTAAGGATTGGTTTGAGCAAAATGCTGTTCAATTGTATTCTATCAATCGAGATGAACTGACAAATTCTCCTGAAACATGTAAGACAAGCATTGAGCAATTGGCATTCTCTGATCCGGGAAGCTATGTGATTTATTACAAGATTGATGTTAAGGATAATGCTACATCCTTAAAGTTTGAATCCAATACAGGCTCTTATATCATTAAGATTAATAAATTGGAAAGAACAGTAGTAGAAACACAGACGCTGGATAAGCAATATGATGGTCAAGCAGCGGGGAATAATCGAAATGGTAGATACTTCCCGAATTTTGAAGTAACCCATGATGATGAATCTATTGTAGATGAATACATTATAGAGGATTTAGAAATTATCTATAAGCAGGCAGGCTTAACAAGTGTAATTGATGCACAAATCGGATGTATTGATTCTGGTATTTATGTATATTCTTTAATCATTCCAGAAACAAGATATTATAAGCAATCTACTTTACAAGGCTCCTTTATCATATCTAAGATAAGAGTTTACATTGAAGATAAATCTGACTTTGAAAGAGCAATCTTCCAATATGATGGATTGGTTAAGAGTGTACTTGTAACAGAGGATTCCTCCTATTATCAGGTTGGAACAAGACAAAGTCCAGAGGATCCAATTGATCCACTTGCTTTAAACGGATTAATGTTTGAGGCTACATTGGTTACAAGAAGCATTCAGGTTAAAAAATATGTGGGTGCAGATACCTCCTTGATTTTATTCAATTATGAATATAAGATTACGGATTTAGATGGTAATGATGTATCCAACAATTATTTAATTGATTATTCTAAGGCTTCTATTGAAATTATTCCAATTTCAATGAAGTATCAAATTAATCACCCAGTTTATGTTTATGATAACCAGTATCATCCATTCTCTATCTATATTTCAACTCCAAGCAATACTAAGCTTGTGAAAATTGAATATTATGATGAGGTTATTGGGGAGTGGACGACAAAGCCAATTATGAAGCGTGATGTTGGTACATATGAAGTTAAGGTAAGAATGTTTGCTGATAATTATCAGCCTTCTGGTGAAATCACCTTACCAATGACGATTGAACCAGCAGAAACGATCATTGAATACGTTTCTAATCTAAGTCGTGTTTATGATGGTAATGAGGTTACCATGCCAGAAATTATCATGACAAATCGAGATGATGCTTTTGAAGGTACACTAAGAAATCATTATACCTATCGATATTATCGTTATGATGAGGATGGTAATTTACTACCAGATCCAATCTATGAACAACACTATGACTTTGATTTAGAACAGGTTGTAGCAAATGGTAAGCGTGCTGTTGATGTAGGTAGATATAGAATGGAATTAGAGATTCCAGCAAGTGATAACTTTACTGCTGTTACCTATTCCGATGATTTTGTTATTTCTTCCTTTGTGACAGATTTAACATGGCGTGATTTGAAATTTGTTTATGATGGCAAATCCCATACGCCAGAGGCTTATTTACAGCTTGTACCTACAGATAAACTAAGTGGAGAAATCAAGAATATTGTTATAGATGTTCAAGTTACTCCTGCTGTGCCTGGTGGAGATATTAACCACAAGAATAAGGGTACATATATAGCTGAGGCTAGTATAAATTATCAATTGAGTGATGATAAGATTAAAAACTATATCATTGGCGATAAAACAAGACGTGTAACGTTTGTTATTCAACCAAGAACGACTGTAATCACATTAAATTATCCTCAAGCCTTATACAAGGGTGAAGTGGATTATTTGATGCATTATAATAGTCAAACAGGTTATAAATTTACAGCTTCTAATATAGTTCCTGAGCATAAAATTACGGATTACATTAAATTAAATTACGATGGTCCAAGAGAATATAATAAACCTAGTGATTTTATTTGGATGGATGGAGTAAACAATGTAGCTCTTTCTAACCAAACTCCAAGAATTTATGATGAATTTAATGTAGATGTAACGGATAATTACATTATGGGGTATTCTTACTTATTCGTTTTAAGCGAAACCATAACGGATGCCGCGGTAAGTATTACCAATTATGCTGGTGTCTATGATGGACAGTGGCATACCATAGAAGTTGATTTATTGGTTGATGATCCAAGTCAGTTTACGATTAAATATTGGGTTATCGGTCAAAGTAAGGTTTGGTCTACGACAAAGCCTAGAAGAATGGATGTGGGTCAAGACCAAATTGCCGTTCGTATTGAACGTGAAGAGCAGGGTGTAAGTAGAGTTGTATTTGAAGGAACAGCCGGTATAACAATAACAAAAGCTGATCCAGAAATTGAATTTGAAGATTTGTATTTCCGTTTGGGTAAAACCTATGATGGTGTTCCTATTGTTAATCCAACGGTAACCTATAATGGAGCTACCGCAACGGGAGTAAAATATACCTATTATGAGATTGACGAAAATGGCAATGCTCATAAGCTAACATCAAATCCAATTAATGCTGGAAAATATCGTTTGGATGTTGAGGTGCCAGCTACAAATAACTACAACAGTGTAGTACATTCCTTTGATATATTTGAAATTACACCTCGTACAATAACAATCCATATAAAGACACAAACAAAGATGTTTGATTACTTATCATGGACACATAAGGTTGAAGACCATGAGGTTGAAAATCTAGTGAAGGGACATACCCTACAGTCAGATTCCAATCCAAATAATGGTATCCTTATGACAACCTCACCAGAGGTTGGTGAATATACTCTTTTAGGCATGGATCCTGGTTTCCAATGGCAAACAAACTCCTTAAGAATCTACGATAAGGATGGATTTGAGGTTAATTCTCCTAGAAGAGAAAATTATGTAGTGAATCTATTAGCAGATGTAACGATTGTTGGACGTCAATTCTCAGTTGACTTTGGGTCTAAGGCGTTCCTGTATGATGGTGATCCACATTTCATTACAGCTCGTATAAATGGTACGGTAAAGCCAGATGGAACGGTTGAGCCATATGTTTATGTTTCTGATTTCGATAATGACGTATTAATTGAATATGGTATTTATGATAAGGGGAAATATGAATATGGTGTGGATATTATCAATCGAATTGGAATAGGTGTATATAATATTCGTGTTCGAATATCAGCTCCAAATTATGAAACATTAATTAAGGAAGCTTATCTAGCTATTCTCGATCCAAATAATCCAAATCTTCCGCCAGAGCTAACGGACCCAGATGATCCGGATGATCCATCAAACGATCCAGACAACCCAGATTGGCCAGGTCCAAATGATGCGGATAAATTCCCATTCTTAGAATTTGATAAGAATAAGGTTTATGACAAGCTTCCATATAATGATCCGGTTTATATCAATAACGCTGGAGGAAATCATGTGGTTCAATATTATTTGTGGGATGATTATTTAGCGTATGCACAAGCCCATAAATTAGATGAAACTGTTGTTCTAGATGAATCTAAGGCTATGTCATCTAATCCAGTGAATGCAGGCAGATATGTATTTGTCTTTAAGATTGATGATCAGGATTTGACATACCCAGGCAAAGTAATTCATCAAGAGTTTAAGATTTATCCACGTCCAGTCGATGTTGTTTGGAGTGATTTAAATCAGCAATGGTTGGGTGGAACACCACAATTACCTACAGCTTATTATGAGGATATTGATGGAAATAGAGTGGATTGTACAGTGAAGGAGCCACAGTATGCTACAGGTACATTCTCTGTAGTAGCTTCTACGGATGATACAAATTATTTATTAAATAATCCAAATGCGAAATTTAATATTACTAAAAATGTAATTGATGATATTGTGTTAGTACCACCAGAGAATGGATATGAAACGGGAGAGCCAATTATCATTGAAGACACAAATGGTAATAAGTATATTCCTAAGGAGGAATTTGATAAGGACCCATCCATCGTAGAAGATCCAGAGCATACATTCATTGTAGATGAAGATGGAAATATATTAAAATATGACCCTACAAAGGATGAATGGGTAGATGCTGAGCTACCATGGACAATGGAAATTGATCCAGATTATGTAGATCCAGATACAGGAGAACATAAGGTCAATGTTGATATTTCATTAAAGGACCCTGAAAATGATTCTTGGAAGGAAAATGGTAAAGATGATATTCATTACGATTTCCCATTAAAACCACAAGAATTACCATCAGAAAAATACAATTTGGTATTTGATTATACTGAGGTATGGGTACATACAGGAAACCCAATTGAACCAGAGGTTACTGTATATTTAAGAGATGTAGATACCAATGAAATGACTTTATTTGATCCAAAATATTACAACATTAGTTATAACAATAATATTGAAGTAACTACTGAAGACTCTAAGGCTGAGATTTTATTTACAAGTGTTGAAGGAAGCAAATACTTCTTTGAAGATATCACTCAATACTTTACAATTACAGCCTCAAAACCAGAAGTTTTAGAATTAAATGATGACGCATTAATTATGTTTATCAATGCTAAATATGAAAATGGTGCCGCAATCATTATTGAAGATGGTACTGTTGAACATTTAATGGCGGGAGAAGAAGGACTATATTTAGGACATATACATCAAGAAACTTTGATTCCTGATATTATAAAACAATTTAAAAACAATCCTGAAAAATTAGTTGTTACTAACCCTAATGGGGATGTTATAGAAAAAGAAGAATATGAAAATTATTATTTTGGTAATGGATGGACTGTTTCTTTAACTGATGATGGTGGACAAGTGATTGATTCTGTTCAAGCTATATTGTATGGAGATGTAGATTGTGACGGTTCAATATTAGGCTCTGATTTGATTAATATAACAAATTATCTAGACAATGATTATAAATATCAACCCGATGAAGCCTATATTTATTTTGCTTGTATAACAAGTGATAGAACACAAGGTATCTTTACTGCCGCTGCACTTATAGATATTGTTAATTATCTAGATGATGCTTCAGCACATGATTTTAATTCTTTTGATGGAAAATATTCAAGTGCAAATACTGATGAACCTATAGTTGAAGTAGCTTTGTCAGTATTGTACAAGGATGAAGAGAGGTATAATTTATGAAAATTAGTAGAAAAATTAAAATAGGATTAGCTTTTGTCCTTGTGAGTTTTACTGTTTTGTTTGCTTTTGCCAATATTGGAGTAAAAGCTGCGGCAGGAGATGGAGTTGTTACTTATCATTATAGCGTTTATAAGCAGGACACATGGGACAAGTATATGGCTGCACAAAACAATGAAAATTTCATTGTTTTCGATGGACTGAAAGTTAGTGAAGCAATGACTGCTGATGATGTTCTTCCTTGCTTAGAAGATTATGTTAATAGTGGTGAATCTTTACTAGATGCTATTGGTGGTGAATTTTATACCAACGAAGATCTTCAAATGAATGGTGGAGATTATGCGACTTCAGGTACAGGTAGAAACCAAAAATATGTTTTAAAGTCTGGGGCTCAGCTTCGTACTTTTAACACAGATGCTGAAGTGTATGGCGTTTTAAGTGAGTTATTCCCATGGAAAGATATAGGAAAATATCCAACAATTACTCAAGCTGTTCCAGGAGATCAAATCTTTATTGCAGTAACCTCTGAGTATACAGGCGGATCTTCTCCTAATTTGATAAGTAATGTTGTATTATTAGATATCGCGAAGTATGCCCAAGGAGGAAAATATACTAAGCAAGCATTTTTACCTGACAATTGGGCTCCAAGTAATTTAACTGTGTCTGGTATTGGTGAAGACCTTGGTGGTGCTAGAACTTCTAGTTCAGGACCAGTAATGCCATCGCCTCATTTATTAGGTGGTATAGGATTTACTATCTCTACTGGTCTCTCTGGAAGTATGAAAATTGAATTTTTAAAAACAGGAGTTAATGCTGGACATACGCAGTTTACTAATGGAGTTACAGGATCTACATCTTTAAAATATAGCGAAGCTAATAAAGCACATTTTGCTGAAGATGATTGTGTAATTCAAGTTGCTGGTTTATCTGATAATGTAGATCTTACGGATATTACAGTTGAAGGTGAATCCTGTATATCAAAGAACACAAGTGTAACCATTGGTGGTAATTCAACATTACAATATTCAGGTAAGGAATCAAATGATGGTACTGCAAATGTAACAGTTACTGTTAAAGATAGTGGTAAATTGGTTGCTGGTTCAGTTAAGTATGGTAAAACTTTAGCTAACCAGTCCAATACGGCTCAAGTGAGTGGTGATTCATTTTCTGTTCCTTTAAATGGATTGAATCCTGGGGAAAGCTATATTGCTACCTTCCAAGTTATATCATCATCGGGTAATGTTACTAAAACGTATGCTGTTGAATTGCCTAAAGCAAAGGATACAAACTGTGATTTGGATGGCTTAGATGCTAGTGGTAGAACAGCTGGTGGGCAAAATGCTGAATTAAAATTAGATCCAGTATTCTCATCAAGCACGACAAGCTATACTCTATATGTTTTAAAAGGAACGAACTCCTTAAAGCTTACGCCAACGGTTAGTAGTAGTTCTAAGACTATAAAGGTTGCATATCCTGCAAATACTACTGCTCAGTCAATTAATTCAGGTACAGCGTATACTATACCTGATGACTGGACAAATAATAGTCAGGTTAAATTCACAGTAACTGCTCAAAGTGGTGCTACTAAGGATTATACAGTAACCTTACGTGAGGTAAATTTAAAGCCAACGAGTGTCAATGTAACCTCTGGCTCTATATTCAATACAAGTGATACAGACTCAGATAATAATGATGAGTTTACTATTACAAATATGCCATATAGCTGCAAGACCTATAATTTAGCAGCTTCTTGGACAAATAGAACAGATATTCAAAGTGTAAATGTTTACCAAAATAATATCAAATCAACAGGAAATCTTTTGACTGGTGCAGTTACATTTATGATGTCTGATAATGGTAGTGCATCTACGGATGAAATTCGTATAGAGGTTATTTCTAAGTATGGCATTAAACAAGAATTTGTAGTTAAGGTAAATCGCTTAGCACCAAATAGTGATAATGCCTTAGGTACGGTTCAGATTGTTGCGAATAATGGTAGTGATACCACGATTTGTAATACCTTCAGTGGAAATAATTTAATTGTAAATTATCCTGGTGGTGCATCTGAATTACCTTTAAGCTATAAGAATTTCAAGGTTACTGCAACAGCTAGTAATCAATATGCAACTGTAGAAATAAGAATTAATAATAATGTTCAGTCTTCCTTTACATTTAGTAATGGAGAAGCCCAATCTATACCTGTACAAATTAAGGTAACAGCAGAAGATGGCTCATCTCAAACGTATACCTGTACAATAAAAAGAGCAGGAGCTGATGATGACCATGATTTCCATTTCGAAAATCTAGAATATACGTATCTAGATGGAGGTGGCAGTACTCAAACGGGTACATATCAATTGGTACAAGGTACATCTCAAGCGAACTGGAGTAATACAGATACATTATTAAAGTTCTCAACGACCAAGGCGAGATTTAAGATTGTACCAAACAGTTCAACGACGAAAGTTTATATCGGCGGTGTAGATTATACAAATAAAGTATATGAGTGTAATATTACTAATACAGCAGCAATTCATAAGGTAAGAATTCAAGCATTGGTTAAAACCGAAAAGGATGAAATCGATAGACCTGGTGCTACTGTTGGTGGTATGACGGTTAATATTGATATAGAATCAGAAGCACCAGATAACACAATGCAGCTGACCGATGTAAATTTGTTACATTCATCAAGTGGTGTTACCATTAGTGATTCAACGAATACATCTATTAATGGAAATACGTATGCATATGTATTAAAGGAAAGTGTTGTTGGACCTTCCTATAAATTAGATTTATCATGGCTATCTACAACAACTAAGGCTTATGTATCTAAGACCAATTCAGCTAGCCAAGCTATACCTCAAAATGAATATAATCCAAATTCAATTTGGTCTATAGGAGAAAAGATATATGTTATTTTGGTAGCTCAATCTGGAAATAGCTTGATTTACACAATTGATCCTAAATTTGCAGATGAAAGATCTACTGAAAACGGTATTCAAAATGTTGTTTTAAATGATGGAACCAATGATTTAAATTTCACATTTAATGAAAATCAAACGACATATCCTGCGAGTGGTACATTTAAGGTTCCATTCTCTGTAACAAGCCTAAATTATGATATTACTGTTAAGCATGCGTTAGAAACTTTAGCTGCTGGTGTAAATTTCTTATCTGGTGGTATTGATGCTAATTTACATGCTAAAGGGAATATTCAATTAAAGGTAGGTACAAATGAATTTAAGGTTAAGGGTAGAGCTCAAAATGAAACCTATGGTCAAACCTATACATTCGTTGTAGAAAGAGAAGCAGGTGGTACTCAAAAGGAAATTGAGGGCCTAGTAATTAATGGAGTAGATTGTACAGATACAAACTATCTTGGACAAAACTTCGATTATGTATTTAAATCAAGTGATCGTAACTTCTCATTCTATTTACCAAGAGGTACTTCATACTTAGATTTACAATTAGGTGTATCTAAAAATGCAAGCTATACCATTACCACAGATCGAGGAAATCCAATAACAAACGGACCATTATATTGTACCGTTTCTGATGGCGAAGTGGTTAGTATAACCATTAATGTTAAATCAGAAACAGAAACTGTATTGGGTAGTGGTAGTGGTAATACATATAACATTAAGGTTTACATTGCGGATCGAGATAATAAATTAGATAATTTAAATATCTTTAAATCTGAGAGTGAGCAAATTGATGTTGAGGATGTGAATGGTAATTTCTTCCAATTTGATGCAAATACAGCAAACTTAGGAACCTTTACTGTTCCATTTAAGACTAGTGGTGTATTCTTATTACCTACAAAATATGGATTTAATGGTTCTGTTACAATTGAAAATAGTACATTAACAGACCTAGCAGATGGTTATACGAAATCACTTCCTTCTGCTACAACATATACAGTTCGAATTAAAGTTTCTTCTGAATTGGCTAATTTAGCTAAAGCAGATAGCAAGGTGAATAAAGCCGAACAAGAGTTTACTTATACGCTTACTATAGTAAGAAATAAGGGTTCAAATAATGCTTTCTTGCAGAGCTTAGAAATCTATGTTGATGGTGCACTTCAAACCTTTACTATGGCCTTTGATAAAACAAAACCAGGACCATATGCGGTTGAATATGTTCAATCAACCTCTTCTAGTATAGCTCAAATTGAAGCTATTCCAGAGGATTCACGTGCTACTGTAACGGGTGCTGGAATTCAAAATCTTATTTTAGGAAATGATACAATATCTCAGGTATTTACGATTGATGTAACTGCTGAGGATGGTGTAACAAAGAAGCAATATCGAATTCAGCTATGGACAACAAAAGCCAATCCAGATACAGATAAAACATTAACTCGTATTATTGCTAATACAGATAAAAATGGTACGATTAATAAGTTAACACCTACATTTAGTCAAGCGACACATCAATATAATGTGAAATTATCCTCTCTTGAAGAAGAAGCAATTTTACGTTTTACTAAGCAAAGTGGAAATTCAACATTACATATTGATGATGGAAATAATCTTGAAACGACATTAGATCAAAGCTATGATTATCATGTACCAGTAGCTCCTGAGGCAACCGTAGTTGTTAAGGTATGGTTAAGTGCTCAGGATGGTACAAGTACAGAAAATGATGGCTATTATGAGGTTATTATTTCTAGAGATCCAGCAGATACAGATGCAACATTAAAAGATTTCAAGGTAAATGGAAAGCCTGTAACGGGCTTCAAGGCTGGAGATCAGGGTGGCTCCTATAAGCATTTTATTGGTGATGCAGAAGAGGTTTGGTTTGAAGGAACTCCTTCTAAGACAACTACTACCATCACTCAAAATGATGCTCCAACGGACAACAGACAGCCTCTATATGTAGGGGATAACCAATTTGTTGTTACTACAACAGCACAAGATGGTATAACCCAATGTCAATATATTGTAAATGTTGTTAAGGATGCCCCTAAGACTTTAGATAACCTAGAAGTATTGGTTGATGGTACAAATATGTTAAATCCAACCTTCTCTTCTAATATTCTAAAGGGATATACAGTAAATTTAACCTTTGATCAGGATACTGCATATGTTGCTTATTATTCTACCTATGTAGATGATGGCTATAATACGGTGGTTGTATTAGATAGAAATAATAAGGAATATATAAGTGGTACGCATGAAATAGAAATTCCAAATATACCTGTTGGTACAAGTACCTATCGAGTACGTGTTAAAACCCAATCAGGAGCTACAGCTGATTATGAAGTAACCTTCACAAGAGATGCAGGTAGTGATGATAATACCATTATTCGTTATGAATACTTAAAGGAAAGTACAGATAGTGTTTTAACGGAATTAACCCTTACTCCAGGAGGAATTAGCTATAGCTATGCTGTAGGTAGAGATATTCAAACCTTTGATCCTACAATCACATGCTCAGATCCAAATGCTACGATTGAGTGGCCACAGGATATGTCTTTAACTCCAGGACAAGCAAATAAGAAGCAAGTTACCATTGTGAGTCAAACGGGTAAAAGAAAGGTATATACATTTACAGTATATCCATGTGATACAAACTTTAGTATTGATGATATTAATGCATTAGATCAAGAAAATGGTAGTGATATTTTTGATATTGATGGCTCAAGCTTTATTGATTATGAAAATAAACACTTATCCATTACAGTTCCAAACAGCATCAGTCAAACCTATTTAGAGGTTGTAACAGGTGGCTATAATTCTGTAACCTATGTGAATGGTAGCCGTTATGATAATAAGATTGTTTCTTTAAAGGAAGGAACAAATAACTTTGTTATCTATGTTGTAAGTGAATATGGTGAGGCAAGTAAGGATTCATCTGCTAAATCTGAGCAAGTGACAGTTAGTATCATTCGTCAAGCGAAATCTACAGATTCATCCTTAAAGTACTTAGCTGTTACATATATTGATGATTCAGGTAACCCACAAGTGTTCGTTCATGATGCTTTACCTGGAAACTCCTTACTATCTGTTCCTTATATTGGAGATAATGTAACCGTAGTTAATATTGAGGCTGTTCCAAATGATCCTACATCTAAAATTTTAGGTGATGGACAAAGAGATTTAAATGATGTAGAGCAGGCTGTGTTTAACTTTACAGTAAAATGTACAGCGGAGGATGGTAGCTATACAGATTATCCAATTAAAATTTCTCGTGGTCCAATTGATCCAAACAAGGATAATTCCTTAACCTATATTGAGGTTTCTGATGGAGATGGAACATTACATTTAGGTCAGCATAACTTCAAATTGGAAGTAGATAAATATGGTGTATATCATATTCCAGCAACGGCTCAAAACTATACAATTACAGTTGTAAAGCCTGGCTATGCACAATCTAGCGTTTTAATTGACGGTGTTGCTGTTTTATCTAGTACAAAGACTACAGTAATCTTAGATTCTGATCGTGGTAAAGCAAAGAGCGTTATAGTTCAGGTAGTTGCTCAAGATGGTACACCAGGTACAGCATATACGATTGATTTGGAATTTGATGCTCCAAGTGATATCGCATCCTTAGATGACTTAACAGCAGATGGTGTAACCGTACCTGGATTTAGTCCAGAGGATCAAGGTGGTACATATACACTTGCACCAAGACCTTATGAAACAAAGAGCATAGAAATTGGTTATAAGGCAAGTGATCCAACGGCAACCATTACAGGTGATTTAGGTACTCAAGAGCTAAAAGAAGGCTTAAATACCTTTGTAGTAGTTGTTACATCACAAGCAGGTACATCATATACTTATAGAATTCAAGTGCAAAGAGACTATGCTGCTCCATATTTAACGGATTTAGGAGCTGTTGGAGAAAAGCTACTGGATACATCCTATAAGAGTACAACCTTCGATAAGGAAGTATATGAATATACAATGATTGTTACCTATATGACGCTTCATGCAACAATTTTTGCATCCATTGATAATGAATCATATACGGTATCTTGTAGTAATTCAACTGCAATTATTACAACAGGGTTAACGAGAACCTTTAATGTTGATTTAGTCGAAGGCTTAAATCGATTTACAATCACAGTTACATCTGTTGAAGGTAAAACTACAGAATATGTACTAACGATTAAACGTCGTGGTGAGGATTCTACAAATACAGATGTTGCTAGTATTGAAATTAAACAAATTGAAGTATTCAAAACAGATTATACAAATGATTTAAGAGAATATGCTTACCAGGTTCCAAATGGTATTCATGATCTTGATTTCATTGTACATCCTGAAAAGTTAGCTGATTCTAATGGGGATGGTGCAACCTATAAGATTATTAATGATAAGGACTTAAGAGTTGGCCATAATACTGTAGTTGTATTAATCATTGCAGAGGATATGATTTCTACAAGAGCTATATTAATTGATGTAGAACGTCTACCAATGAATTTTACAGTTGATGAGGAAGCATATGACAAATTCACCTGTACATCTACAGATCAAAAGAATGTTTATGAAATTGATTTAGGAGATAAGAGAGCTTCTGCAATTGAAGATTATACAAAGTATATTCAATTTTCAGAGGAAGATTATGATTCTTCTAATCAATTCGTTAAAGAGCCTATCGTAACTGTTATTTCTGATGTTTCTGATGAAAACTGTAGAGAAGTAGTTGTAAGTGTTTTTGATGGCTCTGAAGAACAATTTGTTACATTTAAATTAAAATCTACGGCATTAACTACAGGCTACTCTATTCCAGAAATATTGAAGCAGATTATGCCATGGATACTTTTAGCAATTGCAATCATTTTCTTAATTATTATCTTAATTTGTGTTAACCGTGATAAGTATGGTGCAATCAATAAGAGAAGAAAAAAAGATGATGAAGCACAGCAAAAAAAATCAAGAAAGAAGAGTGAAAAATGATGAATTTTTTAGAAACTGCATTATTTACAATGGGAAGCTTTGAAATCACACTTACGATCTTGATTATAGTTCTTGTCATTATTATTGTTCTAATAGCAATTATTGCTTATCGTTATAATCACCGTAAGCAAGCAAAAGCTAGTCAGTATATGGATAATGAATGCTTAATTTACAATAAAAAAGGATTAGAAAAATATCTACAAAAAAGAATAGGTAAGTTTTCTAATCCTACCGTTCTGGTAGTTGAAATGCGAAATTTAAGCTATCTTTATATGAACTATTCTAGAAGAAGTAAGCTAATGTATGATATTACAGATTGCTTAACTAAGGGATTATCCAAATATGAAATGATTAGTAGAATCGAATTTGATAAGTTCTTCTTAATCTTAGATAAAAAGGCTAAGGAGGATGTAAGAGCGATTTGCCAAAGTATGGAAAGAAGATTGGTAGAAATGCCTATTGAAGACTTTGGTATGTATGACTTCTATTTGAATTTCGGTGTTTATGAAAATGCGCCTCTTGATGACCCTGAGATTATTTATATCTCCTCAGCCATCATACCATTTTCAAAATTAGTTGAAAATAATCTATATTATTATACGGATGATGTAAGAGTTATTTTTGAAAAACTTAAGAAAATCAATAATGATAAGCAGCCTGACTTTGAGCAAAATAAATTTGTTCCTTATATTCAACCAAATGTGGATTTAAGAACAGGTAAGGTTGTTGGTGGAGAAATCCTATGCCGTTGGGAAGATGAGGAAACTGGCTTTAAATTTAATCCAGGTGATTTTATTCCATTATTTGAGCAAACAGGATTTATTCGCTATATTGATGATTTGATGCTGAGATCAGCCTGTGAATTGGCACAGCGTATGATTCAACGAGGAAGATCTGACATTATTATTTCTGTTAATGTGTCTAAGGTACAATTTTTAACTCCAAATTTTGAAAGTAGAGTTATGGAAATTGTTCAAAGCTATCAGATTGATCCTAAGAATATTATGCTTGAGATTGCTGAGAACACCTTAATGGAAAACTATCCTTATATTTCTAAAATCATCACAAGATTACGTCAATTTGGTTTCACCGTGGCTATGGACGATTTTGGTAAGGAATTATCCTCTATGGAATCCTTAACAACAAGCTCATTTGAATATGTTAAGCTAGATATGCTATTCTTTAAGAATAAGCTAGCAACGGAAAAGGATCGTGTTGTTGTTAAAAATATTCTTCGTATGCTA
Source organism: uncultured Anaeroplasmataceae bacterium (assembly GCA_949840955.1). Lineage (GTDB taxonomy): Bacteria > Bacillota_I > Bacilli_A > Acholeplasmatales > Anaeroplasmataceae > Pelethenecus. Next base: position 84,170 of record CATKXV010000008.1, read on the forward strand.
CTCAATCTAAATTATAAGCTGATTTGTGAGGGTGTATCTGATGAGAAAACCTTAACAGAATTAGCTCATATTTGTCGTGAGGTCATTGTTCAGGGCTATGTTATTTCTGAACCAATTCCACTTCCTATGTTTGATCCATTCGCTGATCGAATCTTTGACTTCAATCTTCCTGAGTATGAAGAGGATGAAGAAGAGGAGACAAAATCAAAGAAGAAGAAGGGGAAAGCAGGCAGTGGCGATGGTGTTGATGCAACCATTCTTCAAACTCCAAATGGAGGCACATCTATCAATATTTCCGGTTTAGGTGGTGGAACTACAGTGGTTCCAGAATCCAATAAGGAATTAGAGGAAATGCGTCGCCAGATGGAAGAAATGCGTCGTCAATTCCAATCCTCTTTAGAAGAACAAAAGCGTCAGGCACAGGATGAAGAAATGAAGCGTATGCGAGAAGAAATGGCTAAGCTTCAAAATCAGCCAAAGAATACAGGACAGTCTGAAATTGATGCTTTACGTCTTGAGATTGAACGCTTAAAGGCAAATCAGCATTCCAATACCTCTACCTATATTCAAAGAGAATATCGTGATAGAGGCTATTATGAATATGAGGATGAATTATCTCGTTTACGTAGAGAAGTTTCTGATTTGAGATACTCCTCTCGTGATCGTGATCGCTATTATGTTAGAGAAGATCGTAGCCATGATTATGAGTTGCTTCAAAGACAAATTGATGATTTAAAGGAAAAGCAAAGAAATCAACCAGTCTTTAATATAGACGAGCTTGTTGAAAGACTAACAAAGCGTCAGGATGATTCTCGTTATAGAGTTGAAAAGGCTGAAGCAGAGGCTAAATCTTTACGTGAAAGACTAGAACAAGAGCGTAAGGAACGCGAGGATTTAGAGGCATTGATTAATGAGCTTCAAAGCAAGCAGGCTGAGGATGCTGAGGAAGAAACTGTTGAGGTTGATGAGGCTGAACAGGTTAGACTTCAGGAGGAAGCAGACCGTAATCTTAACCTTGATATTTCTACATTGTCTAGAACAGATCTTCCAGATGATGAAGAAGATGACGAGGATGATGAGGAAGAAATCGAAAAGCTTGCTAAACCTAAGCTTTCCTTAGAGGAGCTAGAAGCAATTATTCAATCTTACCGTGATAAATATAGCGATGATTGGTCTACCTATGCTAAGAATGAGCTTAAGGATGGATACTATGAAATCATCGATGGCTTGAATTATTATAAGAGAACAAGAAGAACATTCTTAGATCGTATTAAGAAGGCAAGCCCTGAATTAAAGCAGGTATTTAACATTGTTAAGAATGAAATTATGAGATATTCTAGTGTATCCAATAAGCTTACGAACTTCTATGATTCTTTCTATATTGGAAGAAAGCTTGTATGTAAGCTATCCCTAACCTCTAAGAAATTAAAGGTTTACCTAGCTGTAGATCCAGCACAATATCCTGACCGTCAATTCCCACATAAGGATGTTTCTGAGAAGAAGGCTCATGCAAAAACCCCTTATTATACTATGGTTCGTTCACAGCTTTCTGTTCGAAGAATCAATAAGGTTATTGGTGATTTGATGGAAGAATATAAGGTTGTAGTTAATCCAAATTATAAATCTGTCGATTATGCAAATAAATATAAGTTCTTAAAGGATACAAAATAAATTGTAATGTAAGACTATCTGATATTTATAGATAGTCTTAGATTTTAAGTAAAAGAGGGAAACTTCTTTTATTTAGAATCTAAGAAAAAGGAAGGATTAAAATGAAAAAACTATTGGTATTTCTTTTGTGCATAATTTGTTTTGTCACCCTTTCTTCATGTAGTCATGACACGCAGCAGGGAGATGGAGAGCTTTTGTCTATAGAGCTTGAAACACCTGAGGATATAAAAGTAGAAAAAGGAACTGTATATAAGCCTGAGGGCATTACCGTAAAGGCAGTATTTGAAAATAAGGTAAAGAATGTTACCCTACAAGCAGAATTTGTTATCCCGAATACAAACGAATTGGGAAAAAAGGAAGTTATTGTCAACTATCAAAGCAAGTCAGCTTCCTATGAAATAGAAATCGTTCCAGGAGTTCCAACAATTACCTATAGCCTAAGGGTTCAATCCGAGCCGAAGAAAACAGAGTATTTTGAGGGCGAGCCATTAGATCTAGAGGGCTTAGAAATTGTCATGCTGAAAAACGAGAAGGAGCCAACAAAAATTCCTTTAGAACAATTGGATATGGTCATCAGTGTGAATGGACATACAGCAACGGATTTATCTGAATCAGGAAATTATAGAATCAGCTTTTCTATGAGGCATTTAGAAAATTTATATACAACCTATATCTCTATCACGGTTTTAAAGAATATAAATCAAACTCAAAAAGATAAGCTTATGATTGATGAAAAAGAATCTAAATTGGTATATTGGTTAAATGAAGTATTTGATCCTTCAACGATTGTTGTTTACATAACGGATGAAAGTGGAACACATCAAAGTAAGATTCCAAATGATCGATGTAAATTCACTTTACTCTATCACAGTATAGTATTAGAGGATTATAAATTTAGAAATGAAGGACCTTATATCCTTCGTGTAGAATTTGAGAATATCATTGGTGAGGCAGAAATTATTGTTAAATTTCGTCATATTGAAAAAAAGCTAGTACTGGATTTGACAGACCATAAGGTTCACTATACTGTAGGGGAAACCTTTACTTCTACAGGTCTAGTGATTTGGCTTTATGAAGATGATGTAAAGACAAGAATGATTCTTCCACAATATTGTGAATTTACCTTATATAAAGGTGGATTTGAAAAACCAGATTTGATTTTAAGAGAGCCTGGGACATATTCTGTTAAGGTTGAATATAAGCCAGAAAATATATCTGAAGGCTATAAAATAGCAGTTGTCTAGAAGTAAAAGACTAAAATGTAATGGAGTGATCGTATGAAAAAGCTTTTTAAATTCATAACAGCATTAATGCTAGCAGCATTACTATTTTGTTTTGCTGGAAATCTATCATTAAATGATATAAATGAGGAGAATAGAGCGACTGTATTAACCAGTGCTCCCCTAAATGAGCGTGCAGTTGCTACTCAGATTGAGGCTATTCGTTCGATTAAAGTAACAGCGAATAATTATGAACAAAGCCAAACGGAGTTTGATAAAAAGCTTCCGACAAATTATTTGTTCTCTAATTTCCCTTATGCGAGTAGTGCCTATAAATTAAATATTGAGTTTGTTGATCCTACCTCTATAACGTCTGTGGAAATCACTCATAATAACATAACCGTTCCCAATTTACCTACCGATTATACTGATTTTTCTTTAGACCTATATCATGATGTGTCTCAGATAACAACTGTTTCTACGTATGGGGATTTTTATGTGGATAAGCTCTTTTTGAATGTAAACGGAGAAAAAGCTTATATATCCATATTAAAGCTTTTACCAGAGGACAATCAAGAATTAGGTACGATTCAAATTACAGCAGTTAGAGGTACAGAAGAGGTTGTTTTATGTGATTCCTTTGGAACCTCTACATTAAACATTCAGTATCCTGATGGCTTAGATAAATTACCTGTTACATTTGATTCTATTCGATTAGCTGCTACTCCGAAATCCTCCAAATCTACGGTGGAGATCCGTGTGAATAATATAATAAAAAGTGAACATCACTTTTGTTCTGATCCGTCCGATAAAACCTTGCTAGAAGCAAGTATATCTAATGAACAAAAGCTCAGTATAAGTGTAAAAGTGAGATCTGAAGCTGGAAATACGAAAGCCTATACAGGTACGATAACTAGAGGAACTGCTGATACAAATACGGAGTTTCAGATTGAGGATGAAAAGTACACGTATATTGACCCTAGTGGTAATGAAAAAGAAGTACCCTTTGAGTTGAAAATATTGACGAGAACCAATTCGGAAGGCGAAACAGAAATTGTTAATATTACAAATGCAGATAGCTTAATGAAATTTTCTACCATTAAGGCTTCTTTTAGAATTGTTCCTGCATCTTCTACAACAAAAATTTATATTCAAGGTGAGGAGTATACAAACATTCCTTTTGAAATAGATATTAAAAATGAAATGTCTTCTTTGACAAGACGTCTTAAGCTGACGGTTCGATCCCAAAAGCAACAAATATTGAGACCGGATAATACACTTGCAGGAGATTTTGAAACCAATATTGATTTAACCTCAAGTGGTCCTGAAAGAGATAAAACAATTCATGAATTGGCTTTAAAGCATTTTGAGAAGGATGATGTCATCAGCAACCTATCCAATACAACCTTTGATGAGGATTTAAGAACATATACATTTATACTTAAGAAAAGCCTATGTGGAGAATCCTTCCGTTTTTCTATCACATTAGATGGAGAATATACGAAAGCCTATTTATCCACAACAGATCATGAGAATGTTATGAAGGATGAGGGAAATTTATATCACCCAGACAAAGTATGGTCTATTGGAAATCCGATATATATTTATGTATTAAGTCAAAGTGGTGGCTCTGACTGGTTTAAATATACGGTAAATACAGAATTTGCAGATGAAAGATCAGAAGAAAATGGAATTGAAAATATTCTCTTTAAGCATGGAGAAGAGGAAGTCGAGCTTCATTTTAATGAAGGAATCTTAGAATATCCAAATTTTTCATTCCCTTATTCTGTGAAAACATTGACTGTAGAAATTACCTTAAAGGATGCAACAGAAACCTTAGTTAATGCTTCTAATTTCATATTTGCTGAGGTTAATGGTGATGTAAAGGTTGTTGTTACCCTTCAGCTTTCTGAAGGTGAAAATGTTTTTTACATTCAAGCCAGATCAGAAAAGGAAATTGCAGGATCTCTATATCAATTTCGGTTTACAAGACTTGAAGGAAATCAAGAAAATGATATAACCTCCCTTACAATTAATGGGATAGATTGTAGTAGCCAAGATCAAGTAGGAACACATTATGATAAAGCCTTTTCTAAGGAAAATTTAAGCTTTTCTTATTATATGCAAAGAGGAACAAATGATGTTCTTTTTGAGATTACTACCTCAGCTGATTCTATTTTTACTATAAGTAATGCCACAAGAGGAAATAGCTTTAGAGTAGAGGATGGCACGTATCAAGAGTTTCATATTCAGGTTCAATCCGAAAAGGAAATTGTTGATGGAGCTTTAGGAAAAGAGTATACCATAAGAGTTTATGTTGCCGATCAGGAAAACAAATTAGATGATTTAAAGATTTATACGGATGAAACAAAAGCAACGGAAGTACTAGATCAAAAGGATAAGCATTTCATTTTCAATAAGAATAATAGCATTCAAACGAAATTTGATATCAAATTTAAGACTAAGAAGGGCTATTTCTTACCAGTAAAGGCTGACTTTAATGGTAAAGTAAGCTTAAATCAAAATGAATTAGATTTTAGTAGCCCCTATGGTGTGGAATTTTCTACTGGAAGAAATTCATTGAAATTTGAAGTCTTATCTGAATTAGCTTGTTTGGCTGATGGTGATGAAAATATAACAGCTAAGCCTCAAAATTACACATTAACTGTAGAAAGAGCCTATGGGAAAACGATCGCTGAACTAGCAGAGCTTTCTATTCAAATTGATGGAACAGAAGTGAAGTTTACAAACAATGGAACAGAAATTGAATTCCAAGAGGAAATTGCTGGTCCATATACAGCTGAATATGTATCTAAGGATGCCAATGAATTAACAATTACAGCTATTCCTAAGGATGCTGATGCAACGATTCAAGAGGATTTAACTCAAGCAATTAATTTGACTGGCGATAACTTCAAGCAAGAGTTTACCATTACTGTACTTGCAGAGGATGGAGTTACGGATAAGGTTTATCGAATTGTTTTATGGAGAACGAGAGCTGATGCAAGTGAGGATAATGATATTGATGATTTTACAGCACATTTAGATTCTGCTCCTTCCTTGGATATCTTAAATCCTAAATTCAATAAGGAAACCTCTCGATATGAAATAGAAGTTCCATATAATGATGAGGTATCTGTGTTTATTAAAAAGGATGAGCATGCTGTATTATATGTATATGATGGAACCTCTGCCGTTCCTGAGGAAGGACAAAATGGTCGATATCGAATTCCACATCAGGATACCAATACAGAAAAAACATATATCATTTATGCTGTTTCTGAGGTTGGAATCAAGGGAAAAGAATATTCTGTTACAGTCAAAAAGAATCCAGATATGGATGCGACCTTAAAGGAACTCCTTGTGGATGGGAATGCAGTAGATGGCTTTACACCAGGAATGGAGGGCGCTAGCTTTACCTATCTTGCAGGTGATTTGGATAGTGTTACTATAACAGCTACTCCGAATAACGCAAAAGCATCTATTACCAATCTAAATAATCCATATACCTTACATGTAGGAGATAATGAAATTGAAATTATCGTTTTAGCAGAGGATGAAACAACAACTCAAACCTATACCATCGTTGTGGTTAAGGATGCACCTGCGGTATTAGATGGATTAGAGGCTTCTGCTGAAGAAGGGATAAATCTTTTAACACCTTCCTTTGAACCGAATACCTTTACAGGCTATGCTGTCCAAATAAAATATGCAAATCAATATGTGATTTTCACCTGTAGAACGGAATATAACACTTGCAAAGTGATAGATTCTAAGGGAATAGAATATGTAAGTGATACGGAAGAAATTAAAGTAGAGAATATAGAGGTTGGAACAAGCCAATACCGTATTGAAGTATCTACTAGAAGTGGGGTAAAGCAATACTATGATGTTGAAATAACCAAGGAAGCAGCTAGTACGGATGCTTCTTTAAGTGAATTTTTCATAAATGGTGAAGCCGTTTCAGGCTTTACATCTGGTATGACGGGTGGAGAATTTGAGGTATTCATTAAGGATGCGGATACTGTTACTTTATCTGGTACGTTAACGGACGTGAATGCCTCCATTACTACCAATCCTTGTGAAACTCCTACTGATGCTGTTGTTGGAGAAAATACATTTGTTTTCATCACTACAGCTGAAGATGGCATAACGACATGTGAATATACAGTTAAAGCCATTAAGGATGCGCCAAAGACATTGGATGATTTATCATTAAAATTAGATAGTGAGGAAAAAATTCTTCATTTTGATTCAAAGAATTTTAAATATTCTATATTCCTAGAATATGGTCAAAATTCCTTAGTATTAGCCTTTAGAAGAACCAATGAAGCGCTGACGACCCTTCAGGTTTTAGGACCAGATGGCAAGGAAATCGAAGCTACAGGGGATGAATATATTCTAGATGATATTCAGGCTGGTATTTCTACATATAAAATTCGTATCACAGCTGTAAGTGGTGATTATCAAGATTATGATTTAGAAATAACAGGAGAAAAAGGTAGTGATATTAACACGATTCAATCCTTTGAATATTATAAAGTTCCAGGGGATAATTTAACTACCTTAGAAATCAATGCAGATGAAACAACCTATTCCTATGTCGTTGATAGATCCTCTACTACATTTGATCCAAACATCACTTTAACTGATGAAAAATCAAGCTTAACCATGCCAACAGATCGTGGATTAATTGCAGGTATAGGAAATGAGAAAGAAGTCATTGTTACAAGTCAAACGGAGCTAATTAGAACATACAAATTTATAGTTTATCCTTGTGATACTGAATTTGCAATCCGTGATATTTTTGTTAAGGATGTTGATACGGAGGATAATTTATTAAGTGTAGATGGCACTTACATTGATTATAAAAATCATATATTGGAAATAAAGGTTCCAAGTGATACGACTTCTATGAAATTAGATGTTGAAAAGCAAAGTGAATTTTCTTATGTCTATGTAAATCAAGCGCTTTTAACAGATGATACCATTTCTTTAGTTTCAGGAGAAAACCTCTTTACTATAGCCGTATATAGCGAGTATGCGAATGCAAATTCTGAAGCAACAGAATATATATCTGAAACCGTAACATTAAAAATTACAGTTGTAGTTGATCCTGTTATAACCATAACAACAGATGGCTTAGATAGTCAAGAGCCGATCCAAGAAACTGTAGTATATGGTGAGGATAAGAGTATATATGTAGCTAAGCAGGGATACAATATTTTATCCGTTCAAATCGATGGAGAAGCTCCAGCTGAAATTAAGGATGAGTATTGGTTTGAAAATGTAAGAGAGAATCACACGATTCATATTGTTTATGAAAAGATTACCTATACCATAACCGTTCGTGTTACTGGAAATGGTGGAGCTTATGTCAATGAACAGAAGGTTGAAGCTGAAATTACCTTCCTCTATGGAGAAACCATTAAATTTAAATTTGTTCCAGAGGAAGGCTATAAGCTGACAGAAATTAAGGTTGACAATAGAAAAGTAAATATTACAAATGAATTAAATATTGGTACAATTGATGATCATGTTTTAGAATTAACCTTTGAAATCATTAAGTATAAAATTACTTATGAAATTGAAGGGGATGGGGAAATTTCTCCGAATATAAATGAAATAGAATATAATCAAACGGTAACATATGTCTTTACTCCTAGTATAGGGAAGAAGATAAAAGAAGTCATAGTAGATACGGTTTCTAAGGGGGCAATTGATAGCTTCACATTAACCAATGTCAAGGAAGAGCATACGATTCGTGTTATCTTTGAGGACCAAAAATTTTGGGTAACCCTGGATAAGCAGGGCTTAGGTGAAATAGATCCTGCAACTAATGTAGAATATGTGTATGGGGCAACTCCAACCTATCGCTTTACACCAGAGGAGGGCTATCATGTTGGTTCTATTTTAGTAAATGGTGTTGCGTTAGGGGAAGAGGAATTAGCCTCTGCTATAGAAAATGGGTATACCTTTGAAGGGATAACAGAAGAAATTACGTTAACCGTTGTATTTGAAATTAATCAGTATAAAATAGAAGTTCAGAATGCTGAGAATGGAACGATATCTGCACCACAAGAATCTTATACCCATGGAGATACAGCAAGCTTTAGCATAGAGCCGAATGAGGGCTTCCATATTCTTGAAATCAAAATCGATGGCATAAGTATAGATTTGAGTGGGTATAGTGAAGCAGAATTAAAGCAAGGGATTACCTATACCATTTCAAATATTACAAAGGATTATACCATTGAGGTTCTATTTGATGGAGATAATACAACCTATAAGATTTATCACAGATTCCAAAAGCTAGGGGAAACGGGGTATGGTGAAAAAGAATTTGTTGAAGAAAAAACAGCAAAGGTTAATGAAGAAATCACTGTAAAGCCACAGGTGATTCCTGGCTTTGAAGCAGAGCCTGTTTTACCATTTCATTGTTTACCAAATGGGGAATCTGAGCTTGTAATTTCCTATTATCGTTTAAAGTTTGAAATTTCCTATGAAGAAAATCCCGGAATTAAATCTGTAACTGGCTTTGGAAGCTTTGAGTATGAGGCTGATGTAGAAATATTTGTAGAGCTGAATTTTGGATATCATTTTAGTGGCTTTAAAAGCAGCAACGAGGCATTGATAGGTAGCAGTACTACAAATCCATATTCCTTTAAGGTTCCTGCTGGAAATGTAAAATTTAATGTAGATTTAATTCGTTATAATACCATTCAAATCAAAGAAACGAAAAATGGTATTATGGATATTGAGCCAGGAATATATGAATATCAAAAGGGCGAGAATTTAACCATTCATTTTAGACCATATGAAGGATATGTTTTAAAGAGTATCATTGTCGATGGTGTTGCATTACCTGATTATGAAGATACGCTGTATACCTTTGAAAATATAAATACGAACCATACCTTTGAATTGGTATTTGAGCAGATTACATTTACTTTAACGGTTACCATTCATGGTACAACTGCTACCTTTGAAGAGGAGCATGCTATCCCTTATGGAACGAAATATGTATATACTGTAGTTCCTATTGAAGGATATGATTTAGGAAGTATTTATGTTGATGGTGTATATGTGTCTAATGGAAATACAACCTTTGAATTTGAAGAGGTAAAAGAGGATCACAATATTGAAGTTAACATCAGTCAGATTGTTTACACCATTGGTGTGACAATCAAGGGAGAAGGGCGCGTGAGTCCTGCTGGCGATAATCTTGTTACTCATGGTTCTGATCGAGTATTAACCTTTATACCAGAAACGGGATATTATATAAAGGATGTTAAAATTGATAACAGATCTTACGGTTCTATTTCGACATATACCTTTACTCGTGTAACCTTTGATCATAGAGTAGAGGTAGAGTTTGAGCAGATTATGTTTAGAATTCATATTCAAGCTCCTGTAAATGGTCGTATAGATTATGATGGTAGTCTAGAATTGCCATATGCCTCAAATCAAGAATTACGCTTTATTCCGAATGAAGGCTATAAAATAAAGGACGTATTCATTAATGATCGAAGTGTGGGGGCATTAGATCGGTATACCTTTATCAATCTTCAAGAGGATCAAAATGTTGTTGTCGAATTTGAAGAAATTACCTATACAATTGAGGTAAGCATTAATGGTAAAGGAAGTGTTACCCCAGATATTGTCAATATTGTCGGGTATCATCAAGATATTTCCTTCACCTTTATACCAGAATTAGGATATAAAGTTTCTAGATTAGCCATTGATGGTGAGGTTATTGATCCTGCCTATGAATATGCTTTTGAGGATGTTTTGAGCAATCATTTAATTAATGTTGAATTTGATCCAATTTTGTATACCATAACCATTGATTCAAAGGGTGTAGGAACCTTCAATTCTGATTTGGTAACAGAGGTTTTATATAATGCAAATAAGGACATTATATTTACAACAGATCAGGGTCATAGAATAAAAACATTAGAATTAGATGGAACACCTGTCGTTGGTACGAATAAAATTTCACTAAGGGAAATCAAAGAAGATCATACAATCGTGGTTGAATTTGAGGAAATCTATTTTACGATTACAGTAACGAATGTGATTGGGAATGGAACAGTGACACCTGGAGATAGTATTGAGGTTCCTTATGGTGATAATAAAAACTATTCCTTTACACCAGATGATGGATATAAGATTAAAGAAATCAAAATTGATGGTAAGGCAATTGAAATCGTAAATTCTTATATGTTCTATAATGTTACAGAGAATCATACGGTTTCAGTAGAGTTTGAAAAAATGCTCCATACCATTCATGTCATTTGTGGTGCTGGTGGTACAACAACGCTTCCAGAGGAAAATATCCTAGAGCACAGATCTGAATTGATGTGTAGATTTACACCTGATCCAGGCTTCCGTGTTCAGGAGGTTCTTGTTGATGGTAAGAGTGTTGGCTCAATGGAATCCTATTTCTTTGGAAATGTATCTACAGATCATACCATAGAGGTTGTGTTTGAGGAAATATTATTTGGATTTACTATATATTTTGGTCCTGAGGGCACAGTTACCTATCCTACAGAGGAGGGACCTGTAAAGCCATCAGATACAGTATATGTACGCTCTGGAACAGATTTTGTTTTACATATAGAAGCGAAGGAAAAGTATGTTCCAAAGATCATGATTAATGGTGAAAAGGTTGATTCTACAAATGAATTAAAGTTCAATGCCGTAGATAAGGATTACTTTATCCAAGTAGAATTTGTTGAAATGATTCATTTAGATATTTCAAAAGAGGGAAATGGAACAGTGCCTGAATCGACCTCCTATGAATGGCGTACACCAGTTACCTTAGTATTTAAGCCTGAGGTAGGACATAAGGTAAAGGAAGTCCTTGTTGATGGGAAAAGCGTAGGAAGTGTAGAAGACTATACCTTCCCAACCTTAGTTGTAGATCATACCGTAAAAGTTATATTTGAGCCAATTCAGTATAAGGTTTCTTATAAGCTTTATGGAAAAGGAACCGTCAGTGGAAATGTTGATTTAGATACGATTACCTATGGCGAATCCTGCGAGATTACGATTACCCCAGAGGATGGCTGGCAAGTATCCATTGTCTTTGTGGATGGAGAAGAGGTTAAAATGAAGGATGGTAAGGTTACTGTCCAAAATGTCAAGGATGATGTTGAACTGGTAGTCTACATCTCTGAAATTCCAGTGAAAGCTATTCCTTTATGGATATTTATCGTCCTTGGTGTTATCATATTGATTCTTTTAATTCTATTAATTGTCGTAAGTATTTGGAATAGAAAGAGAAAAGATCGATATCGCTATTAGAATTTCATAATAAAAAAAGATACTACATTTCTGTGGTATCTTTTTCATTTTTAAAATCGATGAACCATTGGATTCCCTTTTTTAGCTTTTCATTTTTTCTTGTAATCATACCTAGACAGGTGGTTAATTCCTTCTCCTTTAAAATGGCTGTATTCAAATGGAGATAGGAAAAGGTTTGATAGGCACTTTTTGGAACTAAAGCATATCCTAGTCCCGTGGAAGCAAGAAGAATAGAGGTCTTGGCATCATCTACCTCAGCGATAATATTTAGTTCAGCATTTGAGCTTTGAAAAAGCCTTCCGATAATTTCTTTAAACCTTCGATAAAGGATTAAAGGCTTTTTTGATAATTCTTGAATCGTAAGAGTCTCCTTATCTAGCTTTAATTTATGTACAATAATCATAGGCTCCTGATCAAAGAATTTGGTGGAAAAATTTTGATCCTCAAAGGGAGTCCGTACAATGGCTAAATCAATAATTCTTTGATTCAATAGCTCAATCAATTGATATGTATTTGCCTCCTGTATATTAAACCGAACCTTTGGATATTTCATATGAAATTGCTGTATGGTTTTATTATAAAGAAAATCTGTAGAAGAAGAGACAATCCCAAGATTTAGGGTAATCTCATTTTTCATTTCCAAATCATGAATTTCCTTATAGGTATTGGCTGTCAGCTCTAAAATAGAGCAGGCTCTTTCATATAGAAGTCTCCCTGTATTTGTGAGCTCAATTCTTTTTCCCCGAATAAAAAGTGTTGTTTTTAGCTCCTCCTCTAGCAGATGCATCATTCTAGAAAGAGGTGGCTGAGCCATATTGAGCTTTCCTGAGGCTCTGAGGATTGAGCCTTCTTCAACAACTGCCTTAAAGCATTCTAGCTGTCTTAAATCCATATATACCTCCATAGTATACATTAGTAATAAAATTTGTATATTAAGTATACACTAATTTGTGCTATAATACAATAGGAAATGGGTGAGAGAATGTTTAAGCTATATAAAAAATATTTGAAAAAATACAAAAAGCATGTTATTTTAGGACCATTATTTAAATTAGTAGAGGCTATATTTGAGCTTCTTGTGCCACTGATTATTGCAAGAATGATTAATGAGGGATTAAATAATACCATTTTAACAGAAGAAGAAAGAATTCAATTTATTTTACAAAATGGAGGTCTATTATTTTTATTTGCAGGTATTGGCTTGTGCTCAACTTTAGTATGTCAATTTTTTGCATCTAGAGCATCACAAGGCTTTGGAACAGCCTTAAGGGATGATTTATATGCCCATATCAACACTTTATCCTTTAAGGAGCTAGATCAATTTGGAGCATCTTCCCTATTAACACGAATGAATTCAGATATCAATAATTTACAGCAAAGTGTGGCTATGCTCATAAGGCTAGTCGTTAGAGCACCATTTTTAGTTGTTGGTGCAACCATTTTATCCTTTATGGTTTCCTGGAAGGCAGGGCTTATCTTTTTAGGAACGGGTATTCTATTATTTATGATTATATTTTTTATTATGTTTTATACGATACCCAAAAATAAAAAGGCTCAGGAAAAGCTAGATACAATTACATCCATTACAAAGGAGAATTTGAGTGGAAACCGTGTAGTCCGTGCCTTTTCAAGGCAGGCCTTAGAATTTCAACGCTTCATTGATGAGAATGTATCCTTAAAAAATCTTTTGGCCAAGCTTGGAAAAATCAACGCGCTTTTGAACCCTATGACCTTTATTGTTACGAATCTAGCTATTGTAGGAGTACTTTATTTAAGTGGCTATGAATTTCAATTGGGTGGGTTAAATCAAGGAGATATTACATCCCTGTACAACTATCTGTTACAAATCCAATTGGCGATTATGGTGGTTGCAAACCTTGTTGTTATCTTTACTAAGGCAAGTGCCTCAGCTGGAAGAGTGAATGAGGTATTTCAAACAAGAAGCTCTATCATTGAAGGAAAGGAAACCACACCTAAAACGACAGTACCCTTTGTTTTTCAAGATGTGAGCTTTTGTTATAATGAAAATGCAAAGCCTGCCATTTCTCATGCGTCCTTTACCATTTCTTCTGGGATGACCGTAGGCGTTATTGGTGGAACAGGCTCAGGAAAAACGACATTAGTTCATCTGATGCATCGTTTCTATGATGTAATGGATGGAAGTCTTCTTTTTTATGGAAGAAGCATTAAAGAGTATAGCAGAGAATTTCTAGATCAGCAAATTGCTTTGGTTATGCAAAAGGCTGTACTTTTTAGTGGAACCATCAAGGATAATTTATTGTGGGGAAATAAAGAAGCCTCCAATGAAGCAATAAGAAGTGCTTTAGAAGCCTCAATGAGCTTTGAGTTTGTGGATAAGCTCGAAGCTAAGGAGGATACGGTTTTATATCAAGGTGGCTCCAATTTAAGTGGTGGTCAGAAGCAAAGATTATCTATCGCTAGAGCGTTAATAAAGAATAGTCCGATATTGATATTAGATGATTCCTCTAGTGCCTTGGATTATAAGACAGAGTTAAACCTAAGAAAAAATATAAAGGCTTTAAATAAAACAACCATACTTATTTCTCAAAGAGCCTCATCGATTCTGCATGCTGATTTAATATTAGTATTAGATCAGGGCCATATTGTAGGTCAAGGTAAGCATGAGGAGCTATTAGCCACCTGTCCTGTTTACCAAGAAATCTGTGATTCACAGGATTTAGGAGGTGAGTTCTAATGCAAAATAATAGTAAGTCTATGCTAAAAAGAATTCTAATATATACGAAAAAATATAAGTTTATTTTAATTTTAGCCTTTATTTTTTCCATACTTTATGTATCTGCAACATTATATGCACCCAAATTAGTAGGAGAAGCCATTGATCAGTTTCAAAATTCACTTGCTTTTCAAATGGAAGATATTTATTGGATTGTTTTAGAATTATTAATCATTGTCATTTTAGGTGCATTTTTTGGTTGGTTTATGAATGCCTTATTAAATAAAGTAACCTACTCTATCGTTAAGGACTTAAGAGTTGATGCCTTTCATAAAGTTTTAAACGTTCCAGTTTCCTACTTGGATTCTCATTTATCAGGAGATATTTTAACGAGAATTATTTCAGATACAGATCAAGTATCTGAGGGATTACTTCAAGGCTTTTCTCAAGCCTTAACAGGCATTATAACGATTGTTGTTACGATCGTAATGATGCTAATTATAAAATGGGAAATTGCCTTAGTTGTTATCATTCTTACACCGCTATCCTTATTTGTGGCAGCATTTATATCGAAAAGAAGCTTTAAAACCTTTAAAGCTCAAGCTCAAATTAAAGGAGAAATGGGCGGGTTCTTAAATGAGATGATCACAAATCAAAAAATGGTTATTGCCTATCACCAAGAAGTTATAAATATAGATAAATTCCAAAAAATAGATTCAAATCTTTATGAGGTAGGAATCAAAGCTCAATTTAATTCATCCTTAACCAATCCAACAACTCGTTTTGTTAACGCAATTGTATATGCAAGTGTAGCTACAATAGGCGCGATATTGATTATTAAAAATCTTGCTCTAGGCTTTGGAATTGGCGGTTTGACAGCATTTTTGACCTATGCAAGTCAATATACAAAGCCATTTAATGAAATCTCAGGAGTAGCCACAGAACTATCCAATTCTTTTGCAAGTCTTAGACGTGTTTTTGAGCTTATTGATGAAAAGGAAATGGAAGATGAAGCAGTAAAGGGGTCTTTAGAAATTAAAGAAGGCAGTGTAGAATTTAAAGATGTTTGCTTTAGATATATAGAAGATAAGCCTTTGATTGAAAATTTAAATATAGATATAAAGCCTGGAATGAAGGTGGCAATTGTTGGACCTACAGGCTGTGGAAAAACAACTTTAATCAATTTATTAATGCGTTTTTATGATATTCATCAGGGAGAAATATTGATTGATGGGAAAAGTATTATGGAGTTTTCTAAGGATAGCCTAAGAAAACAAATTGGACTTGTACTACAGGAAACATGGCTTTTTAAAGGAACTGTATTTGATAATATAGCCTATGCTAAAAATGATGCAACTTTAGAAGATGTAGTAGAGGCAGCAAAAATGGCATATGTCGATGATTTTATTTCTAAGCTTCCTAAAGGGTATCAAACAATTATATCGGATGATGATGGTGTATCTGTGGGTCAAAAGCAACTTCTTTGTATTGCAAGACTTATGCTTAGATTACCTAAAATACTTATCTTAGATGAAGCAACCTCAAATATTGATACAAGAACAGAAGTAATGGTTCAAAAGGCTTTTCATAAAATGATGGAAGGCAGAACGTCATTTATTATTGCCCATCGATTATCTACCATTAGAAATGCAGATAAGATATTAGTTATGCAAAATGGGACAATTGTAGAACAAGGAACACATGATGAATTGTTGATTGCTAATGGATTTTATAAGAAATTATATGAATCACAATTTGAATGATTTTTAAATCAGTGAGGATATGAAATAAGTAGAAGAGGAATAAAATATAGGGCTATCTTTTGGGATAGCCCTATATTTTATATACAATTTAATTTTTTAGACAAGCTAAAGGAACAATATACACACCAGTATCACTTTGATATGCAAATTTATTTTTTGTTACTACCATTAAAAATGCTGGTTTTCCTGTTTTATCACAATCAATATCATTTGCTATTGAAATCAAGTTTTTGCAGGCTTGTTGGATATCCTCTTCATTTCCAAGCTTTACCTCTATAAGAGCCCAACTACCATCTGAAAATTGAATTACAGCGTCAGCCTCTCTTTTTTTTGAGTCTCGATATTTATATACTTGAGCACCGATGGTATCACAATAGATTCGAAGGTCTCTAATTACAAGAGATTCAAATAGAAATCCAAAGGTTGTTATATCCTTAAAAAGACTTTGTGGAGTTAAACCGAGTGCTGCCGCACCGATGGAAGGATCAATAAAATGACGCGTATTCTTAGATCGAATAGCTGTTTTACTTCTAAGATTCGGATTCCATGCAGGAAGTTCTTCAATTACATAGAGGTTCTTCAGTGCATTGATATATTTAGCAAAGATATCTTTATCAAATGTTTCATCTGCTGAGGAACAATCTGCACGTAATGTCTCATCCGAAGCTGGAATTGATACGTTTCTTGCATAGGAGCGCATAACCTTACGCGCGCGTTGTTCATCCTTGCGTATCGTAATATCTTTTAATGAAAATATATCTTCACAAACTACCATTTCATAGTAGTCTTTTGCTTGTTGAAGCGCAATGCTATAATTTTGTTTCATTGCAAGAGGCCATCCACCTCGACACACATAAAATGCATAATCGTTAATGGATTTGTCTGAAAAAGAAGGCTTGAAAATTCCATTCTTTAAATCCATCAAAGAAACACTTCCATTACTTTCGCCACTTTCAAATAAAGACATAGTACGCATCATTTTTTTTACAATTCGACCATTCCCTGTATGCCTTACACCATAATCATCTATATCTTCGTTTTTTTCTTTATCACTTACACTTCCAGTAAGAATATACTGCCCAAAATTTCCAGTTTTGTCTACTTCGTATTTGATTTGATCCCAAATAAATGAAACGTGCTGCCACTCATCTATAAGTATAGGCTTTTCACCCAAATTCAGAAATTGACTTGGAGCTATTTTAGCCAATCCTATATAATCTTTTCTTGTATCTAAAGGCATCAAATCAATCAGTGTCCTACTAAAACGTTTAGCAGTGGTTGATTTTCCACACCATTTAGGGCCTACAACAACTACGCATCCTTTACTTTTTAATGCAAAATCTAGTATTTCATCAAACAATCTTTTTATATATTCCATAATTTATCTCACCTCTTATATATTTTAATAGAAATCGGAAGAAAAGTAAAGAATAAATCGGAAGAAAAATAAAAAATAAATCGGAAGAAAAATGAAAAATAAATCGGAAGAAAAAGAATTATGAATATAAAATGAAAGTGGAATGACTAAATCTCAATCATTCCACTTTTGGCTAACAATATAATTGCTTGAGTTCTACTAGCAACCCCTAGTTTTCCAATCACATTGGAAATGTGATTTCTTACGGTTTTATCACTTATATGTAGTTTATCAGCAATTGATTTTGTTGTTTCATTTTGAATTAATAATTTAAAAATTTCTAGCTCTCTAGGAGTTAAAAAATGACCATTCATAGGGAACCTCCATTATTTCCATTTTATTGTATGTGAAAAAGAACAAAAATGTTTCTATTTTCTCTTATTTTTATAAAAAAATCAGTTGAGTAGGGTATCCAAATCCGATTTTTGGAATAAACTCCTCATATATGGAAACCATATAGGTAGGAGGAATATGTATGATTGAGCCAGATACAATAAAACTATTAAGAGAATGTGATTTAGGAATAAAAATGGGAGTTTCTGCCATAGAAGATGTACTAGATTATGTCAAGGATGATCATTTTAGAACCTTGTTACTTGATTGTAAAAAGAAGCATGAAACTCTAAAAGAGGAGATTGTAGAGCTACTTCATAATTATCAGGATGAGGGTAAAAATCCAAATCCTATGGTAAAAGGCATGTCTTGGGTGAAAACCAATGCCAAATTAAGAATGAAGGAATCAGATAATACAATTGCAGATTTGATAACCGATGGCTGTAATACGGGCGTAAAATCCTTAAATCGCTATTTAAACCAATATAAAGCAGCCGATGAGGTTACAAAGGATATTACAAAGCGATTGATTCATATAGAAGAGCGCTTAACAACTACGATTAGAGGATATTTATAAAACGCAAGGCTTTGCGTTTTATTTTTTGCTTATTTTTTTAATAATTCTAAGATTCTTAGATAAATTCTTTAAATTTTGTATGTACTTTTTTCTCTATAAGAATTAGAATTAAAGCAGAAAGGTGGGAAAGACTATGGCAAAGTCCATTGGTAAATTTATTTCAAGTTTAAGAAAGGCAAACGGCTATACACAGGAATCGTTGGCTGAAGTTTTAGGAGTGTCGAATAAAACCATTTCTAGCTGGGAAACAGATAAATCATCTCCAGATCTATCCATATTACCTATTCTAGCAGACCTATTTCATGTTAGCTGTGATGAGCTTTTACGAGGGGAAAGAATCCCCAATTCCAAATTAGAAGAAGAACAATCCTTGGGAACGAAAACAAAGAATCTAATCCTTAAGCGAATCCTATTGAAATATAGGAATATGGTATATATCTCTGTAGCTATATTTTTAGTATTTCTGATTTTCTTTATTGCAGGCTTTTTTCTTGTTCCACGTACCTTGGGAATAGTTTTTCTTGTATTGTCGGTATGTATTTATATAGGTGGTATTGTATTTTCCTATATTACCTATACCTCAGTGGATACAAAGGTTCTAGAGGAGGAGCCCCATCCGATATTTATGAGGTATATGTTAAAATATAGTACCTTCCTCAAATGCTTATATTCCTTATTTCTATTTTCCTCATATTTTTGTTATGAAGCAAATAAGAAGCTGAAAATGGATGAGAGGTATAAGCTAAATCAAGAAGAGCTTCAACGGCTAGCCTATAATTTTAGACTGAAGAAAATTATGCTATTCTGTTTTGTTGGCATGGTTCTAGTTCTTTTTAGTGCTTTTGCAATTTATAATTTTACACCCCTTACGCTTTATAAATATACGAAGGATGAAATTAAAGAACAGATTTATGATGTTCAATTTAATAAAAAGGAAGAAGTAAATTTAGGTATATCCTTTGAGAATAATCACTATAACTTTAGTGTAGAACTACCTAGAGCATATCAGGATATTTCTTTTCCTGAAACTTATGTTTTGGATATCTTTTTTGGATCACAAGAGGAGCTATCCTCTATTTCTAAGACATCTGATTCTATTTTCACCATCCTATATCATGAGGAAACCTGTGATATTTATGTAGAGGATTTTAAACTTTTTACACTCTATCAACAAGAAACAAAAAATAAAACAGTCTATTTTGCCTATGAGGATGAAAGGCTGATTGAGGATTTCAATAAGGAA
Source organism: uncultured Anaeroplasmataceae bacterium (assembly GCA_949840955.1). Lineage (GTDB taxonomy): Bacteria > Bacillota_I > Bacilli_A > Acholeplasmatales > Anaeroplasmataceae > Pelethenecus. The sequence goes on from CATKXV010000008.1 coordinate 104,398, forward strand.
TACTATCTTGTAGCAGATGCACAAAATCGAACGATAGGATCAAGATTAACATGGTTCCTTGTAGGTTTATGCCCTTTGGTTTTTATTCTAATCGTAGGAATCTATTTTCTAAAAAGAAAAAGAATTCTTTAATATGCTCTCCTATAGAGCATATTTTTTTTGAAGTTTTCTCATACTAAAATAGGGTGATAAAATGAGACAAACGATTGTATTTACTGGAGCCACAGGAGGCATAGGAGAAGCCCTTTGTAAGGAATTTATGAAGGATTCGTATACAATCCTTCTTGTTGGACGCAATTTAGAAAAATTAATAGCCTTACAGCATAAGCTAAAGGATAAGCAGGACATCCTTCTTCTTCCAGTGGATTTAAGGAAAAAGGATGCTTTTTTAGAAATCTATTCCTATGTAGTGGAAAAGAAGCTGGAGGTTGACATCCTCATCAATGCTGCTGGGTTTGGAATTTATGGAGAATATCTAGACCAAGATATCAGGTCCAATCAGGATTTGATTATGGTCAATATCATGAATCTTGTTTGTCTATGCCATGTCTTTGGCAATGAAATGAAAAGAAGAGGGAGAGGATATATCATCAATTTTTCCTCCATTTCTGCCTTTTTTCCTGGTAAACTTATGGCTACCTATTATGCATCTAAGGCTTTTATTTCATCCTTTAGTATAGCTCTTGCAGAGGAATTGAGGCACGATCATGTAGATGTACTTGCTCTATGTCCAGGGGTTGTCGACACTCCATTTTATAAGAAATCTAAATCGGATAGAGCCCATAGCTATCTTTTAGATCGCATGCCCCCTATCTCCGCTAGAAGGTTTGCCAAAAGGGCTTATCGGGTGATTCAAAGAAGAAAGAAGATGCTTCATATTTCTGGAGTGAAAAATAAAATATGGATTGGAATAAGTCGATTCCTGCCAGTGCATATTTTAGTTAAAATTATAGGCTTTGTACAAGCAAAAAAAATACCTCCAAAATAGACCTCTAGGGCTTCCTTTTTTGGAGGTATGTATTCATTTAAATTTTTAATCCCTTTAAAACATCATTGATATTTATATTAGACATAAGGCTTGGGATGATGTCAAAGAAATCCTCTTTTGGAGCCTTATCCTCAAATTTTAATATCGTTACAGTATCATTTTTAATTTGTAGAATACAAACAGGTGTAATCAGTAGAGATCCACTAGAGCCATCTCCTGTAGTATTTTTAATATCTGTATTGACATTAAAGAAATTTACCTTAACCTTATATACAGGGACAATGCTCAAATTTTCAGTTAACTCTTCCTTTTTTCCAAGCATAATCCGTTCATTTAATAATTTTGAAATTAAATCTAAGCTTTCCATTTATTCCATCTCCAATTTTATTTTGTAGGCTTTAAACCAATAATCTATTTGATACAGGTAGGCTAAAAATGCAGTTTTCCGCATGAGCTGACCATACCATGGAACCTCTAGCTCTTCTTTAGAGTCTATGATTGCTTGAATCTTTTCTATATCAAAGATTTCATATAGGATACTATTCTTATCCTCTAGGGTATGCTTTAGCAGCTGAACAACTTCCTCATGATATTCACTTGAATTACTCTTAGGATAAGGACTTTTCTTTCTTTGGATTACCTCATCAATGACAGTTCCCTCATAAGCATCTCGTAAAAGCTTTTTTTCAACCTTATTTCTATATTTATATTGAAAGGGAACATTATATAAGAAATCAACCAAGTCCTTGTCACAGAATGGAACCCGGACCTCAATGGAAGCAGCCATAGTTAAGCGATCCTTTCGGTCTAATAGATTCGTCATGAAGTATTTCATATTGATATAGCTCAGCTGACGATCTCTGATGGTCGTCCTTGAATCCGATGGTAGAGTTGGTGTCTCCTGAATTGCCGTTTGAAATTCATTCATAACGTATTCCTTCAAATGAAGGATTTTTTTATATTTTGGGGACAAAAGGCTTTCCTTATAATCTAGATTGCGAATCCAAGGGAACGTTGAAAGTTTTCTTTTCTTTTCATAAAACCAAGGATAGCCTCCAAACACTTCATCGGCACATTCTCCAGATAAGCCCAATCGATGCTTTTCTCTAATCTTGGTTGCCAAAAAGTACATAGAAGAATCGATATCTGTCATTCCAGGAGTGTCTCGTATGAGAACGGCTTTTTTTAAGCCCTCCACTAGCGATGAATTATCAATCATAATATCATGCTGTGTGGATGAAATGGCATCACTTACCAAATGAGTAAAGTCGGAATCCCTTGACCGCTCAAATGCATTTTCCTTAAATTCGGAATTTTCATATGAGATACTATAGGTATCAAGTGTATCCTTATGCATCGCAACAATTGTTGAGATAATGGATGAATCTAATCCACCTGATAAAAAGGTTGATAGGTCGACATCTGAAATCATTTGTCTTTGTATGGCTCTATCCAAAAGGAATCGAACTCGTTTTTTGGTATCCTTATAGCTTAAATGAAATTCCTTAGCCTCTAGCTGGTAATAGACATGCTCCTCTATTGGAGAGCCCTTTTTCCATTTCAAATAATGTCCAGGCTTCAGCTCATAAATATCCTTAAATATGGTTTTGCCTTGACTATGAGAGGGACCCATCCCCAATAGCTCACAAAGACCATCCTTATCGATTACTCGATGATTTGTATATTCCAAAATGGATTTTATTTCAGAGGAAACAAGAATGTCTTGATTATAAAAGGTATAATATAGAGGCTTAACTCCAAACATATCTCTTACAATCCATACCTCATCTAGATGAGTATATACAAAAGCAAATATACCATTTAAATCCTTTAAAATCCTTTCCTTATAGCTCATCAGTAGCTTCAGCAACAAAAGCGTATCGCTTTCAAACTCTAAGGGTTCAGAAAGCTTAGGAAGTAAATCCTCCTGATTGTATAGCTCTCCGTTATAAATGAGATGGTCATTTAAAATAGACATGGGCTGCTTTGCCTTTTCAATTTCACGTATGGCTAACCGCTTATGTCCAAAGGAATGCTCCTTATTAAAGAGAAAGCCATAATCATCTGGACCTCTATGATTTAACAAATTACATGCCCTTATAAATCTTTTTTCATCCGTTTTTGTGTAAAAATTACTTTTATAAAATATTCCACACAATTTCTATCACTTCCTATATTAAAGTATGTAAATCTATAAAAAATGTGATATTTTGACTATATATTTCTATTGATGATTTTCTTGTCCTTCCATTTTACAATGAAGGAAGAAAAAGAACAAATAGGGGAAGAAACGATAGAATAGAGGGCCTTAAGCTCGCTAAAAAAAGAAGAAGTTCCATAGTATCCTAGGTTTAAATTTTTGATAGACTGTTGCAAAGCATTGTTGAAAAGAGTATAATTGATTCGGTATTCTTTAGGAATATTATAGAATATTATAAAAATTTGGAGGTTTTATGAAAACTTTATTCAAGCGTTTAGGAATCTTCGTTTCTGTTTTACTAGCAGGAACAGGATTGGTAGCTATTCTAGGAGTAGAAGCACATGCAGCATCTGAATCCAAGGGCTACTTTTATGATCAAATTTCTAAAGATTCAAGAGCGGAAAAGGTATATCAAACCTTTGAGGATTTAGAAAAAAATGGTCAATTCAAGGATGGAAAAATTGAATATGATCTCATTAAAAATAATGTATTTAGTGAAAGTGATATCTCCCAGTATATTCAAACAGGAGATGAGGACATGTTTGATTCTTATATGAAGGGAAGAGATGCCTACTATATGGATCATCCAGATTTATTTTATGTTGACATCTATGGATTAACAATTCAAACGGGTATGCAGGGCAATACCTATGCTGCCTATTTAGATTCAAGTAATTCCTTGTCCTTATATATGGGAGACTTTACTTCAAAAAAGAGTGTGGAACAGGCAATGTCCACCTATGAAAATAAGCTTACAGAAATTGTAAATGCAGCCAAGGCAGCATCCACAGTTAAGGAGCAGATTGAATATGTAAATCAATACCTTGTAGACCATATAGAATATAGCTATGGTACCTACGTTAAGGATGGAAGAAATGTAGATGGTCCAGAGGCTCCATTTATACGTTCCGCTTATGGAGCATTGGTCTATGGTAAGGCTGTATGTGAGGGCTATGCAAAAGCCTTTCAAGCGATTTTAAATCGATTAGGAATTCCATGTGTATGTATTCCAGGCTATGGTCAACCCAATCAATCCAATTCCTTCTTGCCTCATATGTGGAATTATGTAGAGCTAGATGGCGTTTGGTATGCTGTAGATGTGACTTGGAATGATACTGAAAATGCTCCAACAAGATGGCTATTCGTTGGAGAAAGTCGTTTATTTTCTTCCCATTTAGAAGAAAGAAAGGTATCCTATGATGGTCCAGAATTCCGCTTCCCAGCAATCAAGCCTTATGACTATGGCAATGATCAGGATGATAATGGAATGACCATTGTTGGTGAATATTCCGATTCCTCTGATCAAACAGGAAAGGTACTTTATTTAACGGTTTCCTATGAGGATAAGAATGCTACAGAGCTTCAGGAGGAAGGAAAGTATTTGGCCTTCCGTTCAGGGGCTCGTTCTAAAACAAGCACTGAGGTGGAATGGGGATTATGGTATAATGTTCTAAGCTTTAATGATGTTTGGGTACCCGTATCCAAGGATCAGGATCATGGAACTCAATTTATGCTGAATTCAGGGACAGAATATATTCAATTTGGATTACTTGATTATGCACCAGATGACAGTCTAGGAGCTACATATCCAAATAATCCTGATACCTATGGAGATCTTGCAGGAACACCATATTATTATGCTTACAAGCCAGAAAATCTTAACGATTCTCATTTTATTGGTGGAGCAAGTATTCCGTATCATAACAATGAATTTGGTTCCTATTTACCAGCTCCAGGAGGGATTGGAACTCCATCCAATACAGGGGATTTACCAGTAGATAGAACCTATGATATCAAAATTACCTATAATACGTCTTTAAAAAAGATCGATAAATCTTTACCTGTTGAAATGGAATTTTACACCTCAAAAGGAAATTCTACCGTTCAGCAGCATGCCACAATATCCAATGTGAAATGGGATGGTGATAAGGTAATCACATTTACATTTACACCAAGCCTAATGTATGAGCACAATCTTGCAACGTATTATTTTACTCCAACCAATTTAGTAGGAGCTGAAAGTGAAAAGGTTCCAGATTATGTTGCCTATACCTTTAAGGGAAAAAGTGTTGTTTGCAGCAAGGTGTTTAATGATGGAAGACAATTTATGAAGGTCTTTGGTGAGCCTAAGATGCTGGATACATCCGATTTATCCGTAACCGATTTTAAGGATGAAAATGGAAACTATTTTGCACAAAGCCAAAGAAGTCAGCTTTTATTGGTTGCAAGTAAGCCATCTGCTGAGACAGAAGCTAAAATGGATGAGGTTTTAAAAACGGATACTCCAATTCAATCAGAGGATATTGTAGCCTCCTCCACCTATGAAATTGATCTGCAAATCTGCGGCTTAATCCGTACAATTCCGAATGGAAGCTATCTACAGGTTGCTTTTGGATTCCCAGAAGGATATAGTAAGGATGATGCAGGAACAACCTTTAAAATTTACCATTATAAGCATGATGATAAGGGGAATATCACAGGAGTAGAGGAAATCCCTGTGATTGTTACAGAATATGGATTGATTGCTCGAGTAAACAGCTTTAGTCCATTTACAATTGTTCAATTGAAAAACACAAGTGCAGCTGTGCTAAAGTCCAATACAAAGAATATTTATGCGAATGTAAATGGAAATGGTGGCTCCATCAAGGCCAATGGAAAAGGTGGAATTGCAGTCGTTGAGGATAAATCCATTACCTATACGATTGAGCCTGAGAAGGGATATCAAATTGCAGGGGTAATCCTTAATGGAAAAGCCCTTGAGTCTAACCGATATAAGGATGGTACATTAACCTTATCTAAGGAGGAATTAGAGGATAGCAATATGCTAGAGGTATCCTTTATTACAGAGGAGTTTGTAAAGAGCTATTCAGAAAAGGGATTTGTGATCTCCAATACAAGTATAGCTCCAGCTGAAACATCAGCAGGAATGAATATCGTAGGTGTTGTTGTAACCTGTGTTGTTTTAGCAGTCGTACTTGCTGGTGGTTCAATTGGTGCCGTATTCTATACTAGAAAAAAACAAGCCAAAGCAGATAAGTAAAAGAAAAGGGGTGTTTTAGAAATAAGACACCCTTTATAATCTTAGGAGATACATATGAAGAAAAAATTTTTATTTTCAGCCAATCCCTCAAAAAAGGATAAGGATGCCTTTAATGATGCAATTCCTATTGGAAATGGGCATCTTGGAGCTATGATCTATGGGGATCCCTTTCATGAAAAGCTTATTTTAAATGAAAATACCTTTTGGCTAGGAAAAAAGGATCGTGTTCGATACGCCCCATCCTTTTATGAGCACTATAAAAAGGTACAGGAATATGTACTAAATGGTAGGGTTTTAGAGGCTGAAGCCCTAGCTCAATATACCCTTTTCCCTAATCCCAAGCAAGAGGCCATCTATACCGTTGGAGGCCAGCTTAATCTTCAAATCCTCCATCCAGAGGAGGTAGAATATGAAAGAAGTCTAGATTTAGATCAAGGAATAGTAGAGGTCATAACAAAGGGAGGAAAAAACACAATCAAAAGAACATATTTTGCAAGCTATCCAAAGGATATACTCGTAATTCATATAGAAGCAGAGCAGGAGCTAGAGGCCATTGTTTCCCTAGATAGAGAAAAGCTTGTAGATGCAATTTATGCCAGTAGGAATGAGCTTTATTTGAAGGCTTCCTTTAATCAAGAGGATGAATTTCATATTCGTCTTCAAGCTCAAGCTAGCACAATTTTAGAGCTTGGTGCCTCCTTATATCTTAAGGGAAAGGATATTGTCCTATATCTATCTATGGCAACAACGCTTTATACACCTGACCTAGCGGCCTATGAAAAAAGGATATTTCAGGATTTGGAAGACCTCAATATAACAGAAATTCAAAAAGAAGCAATTTTAGATTATCAGACTTTATATCAAAGACAGGAATTTACCTGCAATGATTTAGAGATGACCTATATGTATCAGCTTTCTCGATATCTTATGATATCCTCCTCTAGAAAGAATCTACCCTGCAATCTTCAAGGCCTATGGAATCAGGATTATTTTCCTGCATGGGATTCAAAATTTACCATTAATATTAATTTACAAATGAATTATTGGAATGTTTTTTCTGCCAATTTGAAGGAATGCTTTTCCCCTTTATTACGGCTGATTGAAAAAATGTATCCGAATGGAAAAAAGCTTGCGAGGGATATGTACCATGTAGATGGATTTGTGGCACATCACAATACAGATTTTTATGGGGATTGTGGCTTACAGGATCATTATTTACCTGCAACCATATGGCCATTAGGGGCAGCATGGCTTACCCTTTTTATCTATGAGGCCTATGCCTATTCTAAGGATGTTCAAATCTTAAAGCAGTATGGGTATTTGCTTAAAGAGGCAGCGAAATTTATTTCAAGCATGCTGATTCTAGATTCTAACGGATATTATATTTTATGTCCATCCTTATCTCCTGAAAATAGCTATATGCAAAAAGAGGCGCTTTGTCATTTTTCAAAGGGCTGTGTTATGGACGATGAGATTATTTATGATCTATTTCATAAAACCATAGTAACCAATGAAATTTTGCAAATCAATGAGGATATGAATCAAAGACTTAAGGAACAGCTGAGGCATTTATATCCATTTCAGAAAAACCAATATGGAGCCTTATGTGAGTGGCATGAGGATTTTATAGAGGCAGAGCCTGGACATCGTCATATTTCTCATCTTTATGGTCTATATCCCTCCAATCAAATTAAAGAAGGAACAAAGGCCTTTGAATACGCTAAGGTAACATTAAAAAGAAGATTGGAGCATGGTGGAGGACATACGGGCTGGAGTAAAGCATGGATTACAGCACTATATGCACGGCTAAAGGATGGATGTCATGCCTATCAGTCCTTTAAAGAATTTTATAAAAATTCAACCTCTAGAATCGGGTTAGACCTACATCCACCCTTTCAAATTGATGGAAATTTTGGTATAGCAGCAGCAATCAAGGAAATGCTACTCTATGAGGAAGAGGGATATATTGAAATCTTCCCTGCCAAGCCAAAGGAAATCACAGAGTTGTGCTTTACCCATATTCCAATCAAGGGAAATATAAGTCTATCCTTATGGCTAAAGCAGAATCAGCTGAGCTATGAAATTGAAGTCCAGGAAGAAACCACACTTCAAATTCATTATAAGGGAGCCTCTAAGCAGCTTCATCTTACCAAAGGAATTCATCGCTTTACAGAATAAAAAAAGAAGCTAGCAAGTAAGCTGGCTTCCTTTTTTTAGTCCATTTAAAAAATTTCTTCTACATAATTTACATAATCCAACTGAGCAAAAATATCTAAATATTCCTGATGATTGTGTCTCTTTTTCTTCTCTAGGACTCTTAGTGAAATGGTATAAACACTTAAGCCAGAAGCAGAATAGGCAGAATTATGCTCAATGGATATAACCTGAAAATTCATTTGCCGTATTAAATTAATAAATTGCTTTAAATTTTCTCTAGTTTGAAATTCAATATGAATCTCAAAAAAGTTTGATTTTCTATTGAAGGTTGCTTCAATTTTAGGAAGAATGGCAAGCACAATGGAAATCACTAGGGTACCCATAATCGCAAGGGTATAAAAGCCGATTCCTATGGATAGACCTAAGCAGGCACATGCCCATAGACCAGCAGCAGTTGTTAAGCCTCTAATTTGATTTCTAGAGGTAACCAAAATGGTACCAGCACCTAAAAAGCCGATTCCTGAAATCACCTGTGCACCTAATCTAGCGCCATCCCCCATATTGGTAGCTCGAGAAATAAATTCATTTGTGAGCATTGCTATGGTTGAGCCTAGGCAGACAAGAATATAGGTTCTAAATCCAGCAGCCTGGTGCTTTTTTGCTCGTTCAAAGCCGATCACACCACCACAAATAATGGCTAATACCAGCCTGAAGCAAACAGAACCAAAATTGATTTCTGCAAGAACATCCCACTTGAATAATTGTATAATGGGATCAATAATTTCAAATAAAAACATAAATTGTACACCTCTTTTGTTTATTATACAAAAAAAGAAGAAAAAAGAAAAGGGGTTTAAAAAATAAAAAGGAAAACCTTGTCTATTTTCCTTCTTTTGGATTGCTTTTTTCCTCCTTACTTAAGGGAACAGGATCATAGCCTGGCTTAAATAATGGATTACATTTTAAAAGTCTTTTTGCTGTTAAATAGGATGCTTTTGCAAAATTAAATTTCTGATAGCATTCCTTAGCATATTGACTACAGGTAGGAGTGAATCTACACCTTGGTGGTTTTGTTGGAGAAATCCCCTGCTGATACTTTTCAATTAATTTTATCGGTAGCTTATTCTTCATCGTAGATTCGTTTTCTTAAGGATAGAAGGGCTTCCTCCCCAGAAAGCTTCCTTATGATTTCATAGGCAAAGTCAATGCTCGTAGCAGCACTACGCGCTGTAATTAAATTCCCGTCTACGATGACACGCTCATCTAGATAGGTGCCACCAAAATCCTCATTTAAACAGGTAAAGCAGGTATAGTTTCTATTTTTAAGATATCCCAATCGACCTAATATGGTTGGAGCGGCACAAATGGCTCCTACAACCTTATTATGATTCATAAAATATTTTATAATCTCAATTGCATACCCAAAGGTTTCCATAAAACGATAGTGTGGACCACCTGGGAGAAGTAGGGCATCAAAATCCTTATAGTCTATTTCATTGATTAATGAAACATCCATAATATGAATGTAATGGGCACCAACCACCTCATTTCGATTGGATACAATGGTTAAATCTAATCCAGCACGTCTCAATAGTGCAAAAGGAGCAGTGGCCTCTAATTCCTCAAAACCATCAAATATAATCGCAAGTACTCGCATACGTATTCCTCCTAAGGTATTACTATTATACACTGATTTGCTTGAATTATCTATATATTTTCAAAAGATTGCATAAATCTTCTAAGGATTGGATATGCTTAATTATGATACCATTTATATTTAGGAGTATGATATTAGGGATTGCTCTAGCAATGGATGCTGGGGCTGTATCCATTGCAAATGGATTAAAATATCCTAAAATGAATAAGAAAACGATTCTACTGATGAGCCTGCTTTTTGGTCTATTTCAGGGTGGTATGCCCCTCCTTGGGTATTTTATAGGCCATGCCTGCTTAAAATACTATGTAGATTATCTTCCTTGGCTTGCTCTTGTCCTCTTAGGGGTCTTAGGAATCAATATGCTCATCAGTGCCTTTTCAAAGGAAAATAAATCCATGCCAAGGCTGTCTATAGCTTATATTTTTCTCCAAGCGCTTGCTACCTCCATAGATGCCCTATCTGTAGGACTTACTATTGCAGAGTATACCCTCCTTCTAGCCTGCTCTTGTGCAGCTATCATTGCTGGTATAACAGGTGTAATTTCATTTCTAGGGATTCAAATTGGCAAAAGATATGGGATGAGATTAGGGAAACCAGCAGAGATTTTTGGAGGTATCGTATTAATTCTTTTGGGGATTGAAATTTTTATAAAGGGAATGATGCTTTAGATGAAGGAATCTATTTTAGAATTCATAGGAAATACGCCGATGGTTCGGCTGAAGGGATATTCCATCTTTTTAAAATTGGAATACTTTAATTTGACTGGGTCAATCAAGGACCGAGTGGCTAAGCAAATTCTTTTGGATGCCATACATGAGGGGACATTAAGGAAGGGCATGACGATTGCTGAGGCCACAAGTGGAAATACAGGAATTGCCCTTGCAGCTATTGGTAGGGCTTTAGGCTTTCCCGTTCTTTTGTTTATGCCAGAATCCATGTCAATGGAGCGAAGAAAACTATTGAAGGGCTATGGAGCAGAGCTCATTTTAACCCCTAAGGAAGAGGGGATGGAAGGAGCAACCAAGCGACTTGCCAAGCTAAAGAAATCCCAGTCTAATCTCTTTATTCCGAATCAGTTTGAAAATCCCAAAAATATTTTAGCCCATTATCTTCATACAGCAAAGGAGATATGGGATGCTATGGAGCAGGCGGTAGATGTCGTTGTTGCTGGAATTGGAACAGGAGGAACCATTATGGGGATTGCTCAATATGTAAAGGAAAGGAATGCCTCCTGCTATATTGTTGGAGTAGAGCCAAAGAATTCCCCTTTTTTGACAAAGGGCTATCGGGATACTCATCAGATTGAGGGAATTGGGGCAGGATTTTTTCCTCCTTTACTGGATATGGCCTATCTTGATGAAATTCTTCCTGTTTCAGATCAGGAGGCCTATCATCTTCTTTATGAGCTGGCTTTAAATGAGGGACTGTTCTTAGGACCATCCTCCTGTGCAGCCATTGTAGCTGCAAAAAAAATACAACAGAGAAAAGAATTTCAGGATAAAAGAATTGCTGTGATTTGTCCAGATTCCATCAGCAAATATATCAGTCTTTTAAAATAAATGCTTACATCTCTTTTGAAAAAATGATATAATTTTACTATAAAGCGACTTTATGTAGCAAGCGTCTTTTTAAAAAGAAAAGGAGAAAAAGAATGCAAACAACTCTTGCCAATATGCAGTTTAGTACAATCAAGGAAAAAATCAAGGAGCTTTCCTTACAAAGCCCCATGATTCATGTTACCATCCATAATAAAAGGAATAAGGTGATGGAAGCCCCCTCTACAATAATAGGGATATATGAACGGTTTTTATGTGTTGAATCTAGGGTACAAAGCTATGTTGAACGGTTTACCATACATTATTCAGATTTACTGACAGGAAGTATTTCAATAAAGGAATTAGCTAAGGACTAACCATCCTTTTTTCTTTTCATTTCGAAAAAATCGATGTATAATAAGGAAGTATGGAGATGAGATAATGAAAAACCAAAGGAAACCAAAAAAACGGAAGGTCTTATGGATTCTATTTGGATTCTTAGGGCTTTTACTCCTTATTTTTATAGGGGGAATCATTTATATAAACATGGATTATGATGCCAATGCCTATGCAAAGGAGCATATGAAATCCTCTGAGGCAGTAGAGGTGTATCAGGAAAATCGCTATATTATTTTTGAGCCGAAGACATATGATACAGGGATTATTTTTTATCCAGGGGGAAAGGTAGAGGCAACTGCCTATGCACCCTTACTGAAAGGACTTGCTGAGGAGGGGTATCTTTGCATTTTATGTGAAATGCCTTTCAAGCTGGCTGTTTTTGATGTGGATGCTGCCCAAGGGCTTCAAGAGCGATTTACAATCGATCGCTGGTATATGGCTGGCCATTCCTTAGGAGGTGCCATGGCTGCATCCTATCTTGCAAAGCATAAGGAGGACTATGAGGGCTTAATCCTGCTTGCTGCCTATTCTACAGAGGATTTATCAGAAACATCGCTTCAGGTCTTATCCATATATGGAGAAGAGGATCAGGTTTTGGATATGAAAAAGTATCAATCCAATCTAAAGCATCTTCCTGCTACATATAGGGAGTATCAAATACCAGGAGGCTGTCATGCTTATTTTGGCTCCTATGGAAAACAGAAAAAGGATGGGATTCCCACCATCACAAATGAACAGCAGATTGAAAAAACCATTGCCTTTATTATAACAAGCTTAGAGGGAAATCGGATATCCTATCTCGAGTCTGTTGAGGCATTTGCTAATCCAGATTGTTGCTTCTATGAGCCTGTATATATAAAGTGTACTCCAAAGGAGGTATCTAAGGTTCAGGAGGGATACCTGAAGTATAATGCGCTACTTCATTTAAGAATTGATATTTCCTCCTTTAGCAGTAGAGTCAATCAGAATAAGGATTTGGAATTTACAAGCCAAATGCTAGACCAGTTTGATCAGCAGCTTGACAGAATGAATCGGGCATCCTGCTGTATTATACTACGCTTTGCCTATGATCCTGGGTTTTCAGGAAACAAGGATATGGAGCCTGATATAAAGCTTCAAAAAAAGCATATTGAAGCCTTAAAGCCTTTATTCTATAAGTATGAAAGGATGATTACAGCTGTAGAATTTGGCTTAATTGGACCATGGGGAGAAATGCATTCGAGCCAGCTTGCCCAGCAAAGCACCTATAATCAGTTGATTCCTATCTATTTAGATGCTCTACCAAAATCTGTAAAGCTATTGGTAAGACGCCCTAAATTTATTTATAGCTACTATGGATATACCTTAGCTACCTTAGATCAATTTCATGAAATGGATTGTCGCTTGGGCGTATATAATGATGGCTATTTGGGTTCTGCAACAGATCTAGGTACCTATGATGATAGAAAGCTTGAAACAGAATTCTTAAACAAGCTCAATGATAAAACACCCTATGGAGGAGAAGTAACTGTACCAGGCAGTGGCTATAATTCATTAAATCAGGCGGTAGAGGAAATGTATCAGCTTCATTTAAGCTATTTAAATCGCTCCTGGAATGATCAGGTGATACGGCAGTGGAAGGAAGCAAGCTATACGGGACAGGATGCCCTCTATCAGGGAAAAACAGAATATGACTATATTCAAAATCATTTGGGATATCGCTTTGTTTTAACGGATATGGTCTATAAGGATCAAGGAGCAACGCTGAACCTTACCTTACATTTAAAAAATGTAGGCTTTGGGAATCTATGTAAATCGAAAAATGCTTATCTGATTTTTCAAAATGAAAGCCATACCTATTCCTTTTGTTTTGAGGATGTCGATATCCAAAAGCTCAGTCTTACCATAAATAAAGAATCCCTTGAAAAGGGAGAATATGCTATCTATTTTGCTTTAGCAGATGATTTTAAGGAGAGTGGAATACGAAGCATTCGCTTTGGAAATGAAGGGCTTTGGAATGATACCCTAAAGGCAAATCGGCTTGCTGAAAGCTATCATAATAAGTAAGAAGGAAGGAGACTTCCTTTTTTCTATATTTCTTTTCCTAAGGAATCATAAAAAAAAGCATTCCCTAGTAAACTATACCAAGGGAAGATGAAATTATGAAAATACTTGTATTAGGAAAAGGGGTAGCCAATGATGGAGTTATAGAGCTACTTCAAGAAGAAAATGTAGAATATGATTATTTGGAAATCAATGAGGTGGATTCCTTTGACTATAGCTATGTGGTTAAAGCTCCAGGGATTCCTTATACAGCTGAGGTCATTTTAGAATTTATAAAAAGAAGAATAAGAGTTCTTACAGATATTGAGCTGGGTATGAGCTTAAGGAAAAAGCTTTATATTGGTGTTACAGGGAGTAATGGGAAAACCACCACGGTATCCTTATTACAGCATATCCTATCTGCCCAATATTCTGTGGTTGCTTGTGGGAATATTGGATATAGCTTTTGTAGAGCCTTAGTAGAGCAAAGGGATGCAGAAATTTTTATCATTGAAATGTCAAGCTTTCAATTGGAAAATTCAAAAATAGATCCAGATATAAGTCTTTTTTTAAATGTCCATCCTTGCCATTTAGATCATCATCAAACATTTAAGGACTATGTTCTAAGTAAGGCCAATATTTGTATCAATCAATCTGAAAATCATCTGTTTATTTATCCTTCAGATGATGCTATAATCCAGTCCATCGTAAAGCAAGTTCAAGCAAGAACTAGCTCCTTTTCTAGGAATAATCCTTTAGCAGATTGTTATATTTCCTCTCATCAGATCTTTTATAAGAATCATAGAATTGTAAAGCTTTCATCCAGTATGGAGGAAAAAGCCTTTTTTGTTGAGGATATGATGGCTGCCATTAGTGCATCTATCCAATTTAAAGGGATTACCCCTCGAATCATTCAAAAGCAGATGAAAACCTTTCAGGAGGTAGAATACCGGTTGACCAAGCTCAATGATTTCATTTACAACGATGCGAAAAGCACCAATCCCTATTCAACGATTGCTGCCTTATGCTGCTTTTCCTCTGTTGAATTGATTTGTGGTGGATATGATAGAAAAGAGGATTTGTTTTGTCTTAAGGATAGTCTATCTAAGCTTAAGCGGGTATATGCCTATGGGCAGTCAAAGGAAAAAATAAAGAAATTTATGGATGAAAACCATGTTGAATGCTTCATTTTTGATAGCTTAGATGAAGCCTTTTATCAGGCCTTTAAGGATAGAAAGGATGAGATTATTTTATTTTCTCCGATGTTTGCAAGCTTTGATCTTTTCAAAAATTATATAGAGCGAGGGGCATATTTTAATAAAATTGTAATGAATTTGCTTAAGTCCAAATAAATTCCTTGCAAAATGAACATATTTGGGGTAAAATATGTAAGAAATTGATATATTTTACAAGGAGAACAAATTATGAACAAATATGTCATTATGATGGATGTTTCAGGAGATATTGTAGAAGAATCTCTGAAACAATGGGATTTAAAATTTATACCGATGCAATACTCCCTAGGAGAGGAAATGAGAACCTCCTATGGACCAGAGGATGCGGATGTCTTAAAACGATTCTATGATGGGCAAAGGCATGGGGATTTAACCA
>CATKXV010000009.1 GCA_949840955.1 uncultured Anaeroplasmataceae bacterium
TTGTTTGGTATGGCTTTTTAAGCCTTGATTTGCCATTTTTCTTTCCTTCTTTCTTTTTTTATATTTAAGATCTTAAATTTCATATTAGGAGCGACCTAATATATTTTTAGTGTAGCATACTTTTTCAATTTTTAAGGCCCTAAATTAGGTCTTGACAAGTGCTATTTTTTATGCATATGTATTTTATGCTTGGTAATTCTTCTATATATGGCAATATAATTGGGTACAAATTCTTTTCTTTTTTTGTTATTTTTAAAGAAAAAAGGACTATTTTTGTAGTCCTTTGGTGGATTTCAGCAAAATTAAAAAAAGAGGCTTATGCCCCTTAAATTGTATAATTAAATTTTGCTGTATCATCCTTATAATTTTCATTAGGTATAAAATATGAGGTTTTTTGTGTTAGATTATAAACAACACTATGAACGGTACAGCCATCATGTCCTTCCTTGTAATAGCGTTGACCCACACTTTCTAAGATATCCATAGCTGCTTGCTCATCCTTTATCTTTCCATTGACCTTAGATAATGCATCATATATGATATTATAACGATCAAAGCCTGGCTTATCATCATCCTTTTCATAGTAATTCGGCTGAATGATAAAATTTGTAATCCATTGATAATCAGCCTCTGCTTCTCTTTGTCCTATATGACTATCCTTATCATTATAGGTAACAACGAGCTTACGAGCTGCTCCATCATTATCGGTTTTATCTGTTCCATTTACCCATTCTAGAATTGCACTTTTCCCTGTAGCGTCTGCTACCATATAATGATAGCTTGTCTGTGCAGAGTCATGTAAATCATATTGGGATACTAGTTCTACAGCCTCTTCCACTGTAGCTGCATAATCTAAAATCAGTCTTAGCATTGTAGTAGAGGTAATATCGGGTTTATCCGTTTGCTGATTGGTTGCGATGGTTGGATCATCTCCCTGATAGGACATAAAAATAGCACAGGATACTCCTTTTTCATTTAATCCATCCAAAGGAACAAAGGGAGCTGCTAAGGCTGTAATTCGATTCATTAATCCTTTAACATCCTTATCTGTTGCTAGTCCTAGGAATTGCAAATCAATCGTTGAAATAGATTTATACCCGTGGGAGGGATTGGTTTTAACAATACATGTATTGGTTCTAGCAAAGTCATAATTTCTTCCAAATACTCTGTCTCCATTTTCTAATTCTGCGGTAAAGGCGGAACAAGCAATTTCACTTTCACTAATTTTCATAGGAATCAAGCCTTTTGTTATATGGCTTGTTATATAGCTAATAAGCTCTGCATCAGAGCTGGCGCCTTTTTCCTTAAACTCTTCAAAATAGTAATTTCCACTAACGGTCATTTCATATAAGGCACCATCCTTATGCTCCTCATTTCTATTTCTTAATTTTTTAAATGAGAAAGCTGTATGAATTTCATTATGCCAAACTGAATAGACGGTTATTGTGCTGACTAGGGCGATTCCTAATAAAACACAAATTGAAATAAGTAATACTCTTTTTATTATTTTCTTCATCTTCATACTCCTTTATGCTATAATAAAACATGTCAATTATACATAACATAAGTGAGACATAAAAGGTGGTATTTGTCTATGGATAAAAGAATTGAACTGAATTTAGAGGTAAAAAACGCAATCGTTAAAGCTTTATTTCTACTTATGACAGAAAAACCAATTAGCGATTTAACAATAACAGAGCTGGTAAAAAAAGCAGGTGTAGCCCGTGCAAGCTTTTACCGAAATTTCATTTCCAAGGAAGAAGTTATTCAATATTTTTTAAATACGCTTTTGATTCGCTATAAAAGAAAATATCCTGCTGATTTAAATCATATTGCAAGATATGATAATGTATATCGGACATTTACCTATATTAAGGAATATCAAATGGAATTAAAAACACTGTTTATAGCCAGCTTAGGTCAAATGCTATTAGATTCTATAAATGAATATATTATAGAGGGAACAGATTTAAAAAAGGAAAAGCAATTATTTAAATATCCCTTTTATTCCTATGCTGGTGCATTATATAACGTAATCTATTATTGGATTATGTCAGATTGCAAGGAAAGCATAAAGGAAATTACAGAGGCATATTTTACCTCTCTCCATTTGAAGGAACAAAAGTAAAAATCCATCTTTAAAATGACAATATTTTTATATAAGAACTTTTATAATACGCTTTAGGTGATTCATATGAAGAAATATGCCACTTTGGCCTTGCATTCTTGCTTTTATATCACAGCGTTATTATTTTTCCCAGATTCAGTAGCAATTTTTACTGCGGGTTTTCTTATTTCTGTTTTCGCTTTAGAAAATATTTGGTTTATTCTATTACCCTTATGTATTGGGTTTTATTTGCCCTTAAGCCATATCTATATTTTGGTAGCTGTCTTATGCTACCATATTCTTTTATATCCCTTTATAAAAAAGAACAGGTTTTATGCTCTAGGTGTCTACGCTCTAAGTAGTATTACTACCTTTACGGTTCTAACCATAATCGAAGGCTTTTCCAAGGAATACCTTATTATCCTTTCCTATCTTTTTATTATATATTCCATTATCAATGCACAATATGTCTTTCAAACCATACAATCCAAGCAGACAATCATTCCCTATCATCCAAAGCTCATTGATTTGACGATGGTTCTTGGCTATTTTTTCATTATATTTTTTTATTGCAAAAATCCATATGTCATGTATTTTTTATTTATGCAGCTCTATATCATTCATGATTTTAAATACAATTTGGTTTTTCTTTTCATCTATGCCATTCCCGTTTTGATTCAAAATACAATTCCTATTTCTACCATTCTTCTACCTACTTGTATTTCCTATATGCCCTTAAGTATTCTTTTTACCCTTACCTATAAAAATTATATTTGGATTTTATTTGCTCTTTATAGTATCATTGCTACCCTTCTTCCCTTTATTGGAAAAAAACAACCGATAGAACAAAGCTCTATGGAAATTCTATTTGATGACTTTAACAAGTATTTAACTCATTTAAATTTAGAATACAGTAAAAATAAAACATTAAAAGAGCTAAAGGAAAAGAAATTTGCAGAGATTAGTACGAGCTTTTGTTCACGATGTACAAAAACTACATTGTGTAGAACAAAGCTAGAAAAACGGTACAGCTTTTTATCCGCAGCCATGCTAGGAGCAAAGCTGAATATGTATAACTGTCCTTATTACCATCAATTTTATATCGATGCAGATAGTGAGCATTTAAACAAAAGCTTTGAATATAGTGCGATGCGAGCTCTAGCCTTTGAATTAAGCTATCTATACAATCAAAGCTTAGCCCTGCATAAGGAATATGATAAATTTATTTCCTTGCTGAATAGCTATGGATATCCTATATTATCCCTAGATATCAATTTAGCCTCCTCTACCCTATACTTTTCTATTGAATTAAACACAAGCAAGCCTGCCATAGAGTCTTTATTTTTGCGATGCTGCTATAAAGCCTTTGGACAACAGCTTGAAATGAAGCAGCATGAACAAAAAATATATTTTTATAAAAAGCCTCAGGTAAAGATTACCTATGCCCATACAGTTCTTGCCAAGGAAGGAAATTTAATGAGTGGAGATAATTTTTTCATTAAAAAGGATTATAATTCCTCCTATATATTTGCGTTAAGTGATGGAATGGGAAGTGGCTACAATGCTTATACAGAGTCTATGGATGCTTTAAAAACCATTTCAGCTTTATCCAGCTATCATTTCCGTACAGAGACAATTTTAAAATTATTAGAGGATATTTATGAGCTAAGAAGCAATTACGACCGATATGCCACCTTAGATTTTTTAAGCATTAACCCCTCAAACAGAAAAATGCATTTGTATAAAA
Source organism: uncultured Anaeroplasmataceae bacterium (assembly GCA_949840955.1). Classification (GTDB taxonomy): domain Bacteria; phylum Bacillota_I; class Bacilli_A; order Acholeplasmatales; family Anaeroplasmataceae; genus Pelethenecus. The sequence continues at coordinate 3,855 of CATKXV010000009.1, forward strand.
TGGGCTCCTCTACAACCTATATTCTTCATAATCAAAAGCTATTAACCTATGAAAATAAGGCTCTTCCCCTGAAGCTTGATGATGTCAATTCGGCTTATGAATTGGATTTATTCAATGGAGACTTCATTTTTCTTTTATCGGATGGAATCGGTGATTTCATAACAAATCAGGAATTTGAAAATTTAGTTCATCAAGATCAAACAGCTGAGGAAGCCTGCTATAGTATTGTTGAATATTTAAAACGCAAGGAAAAAGGAAATTTCAAGGATGATTTATCCTTAATTGTTATTAAAGCCATTTAAATTATGGGAAATTAAGGAAAAATGCAACTCCGTCTTAACCCAAAGATAAAGTTATGATATAATGGTAGCATACTTTTGTTTTTGGTGGTGAAAAAGTGGAAAAAAAGGTTTTAGCATTTATAGAAGAGCAAAAACTGGTTCCTAAGGATAAACCAATCATTTGTGCTGTTTCTGGTGGAGTGGATTCTGTATGTCTTTTGCATTTATTTCATTCCTTAGGGTATCCTATCGTATTAGCCCATGTGAATCATCATAAACGAAAGGAATCTGATCTAGAGGAACAAGAGATGAAGCAATTAGCTCATACGTTACAAATTCCTTTTGAGCTTTTCAGCTTCTATGATGATTCCCAAGATAACTTTCAGGCAAAAGCTCATGAGGCTCGATATGAATTTTTTAAAAGTTTAGCTAAAAAATATAAAACCAGCTGGATTGCTACGGCTCATCATTTAGATGATCAGGCAGAAACCATTCTAATGCGTTTGCTTAATGGTTCAAATCTCTATGGCTATGGCGGCATTTCTATTCAAAAAAAAGAGGATGACTTTATTTTTATAAGACCTTTTTTATGTGTTTCAAAGGAAGAAATCTATCAATATGCTCAGAAGCATCAAATTCGTTATTTTGAGGATGCCTCTAATCAATCCGATGACTATTTAAGGAATCGTATCCGGCATCATATACTTCCTCTTTTAAAATCAGAAACGGATTCTTATCTTGAAAAGCTTCAGGAATTTTCTATAATCCTTAAGCAATCCTTTGATTTTATTCGAAAACAAAGTATAAATTATTTAGATAAACAAAACAATAATATTGATGTACCCTCCTTTATCGGATTAGATGAGGCTTTACAATTGGATATTTTGTGCTTACTATTTGAACGATATCAGATTGAAAAGAATCATACCATCCTTAAGAATTGTTTACTTTTGGTACAGGAGAATCAGAATAAAACCATTCATCTTAAAGGAGAGTTCTTCTTCTGTGTGGAATATGGAAAAGCTTTTATCCAAAGAAAAAAGAATTTCACTTCGTTTGAGGTATATTTGAGCCTAGAAAATCAAGTGCAAATTTTAAACCGTTATTGTTTTTATTTTTCAAAAAAAATACCACAAAATAATGCAAAGTATTTGAAATTATGTTATAATGATTTAAAGTTGCCGTTTTGTATACGAAATAAAAAAGAGGGCGACTCTATCCATATGAGCTATGGAAATAAAAAGGTTTCCCGTATTATGATTGATGCGAAACTGCCAACAAATAAGAGAAACGAAACTCCTCTTATATTTGATGGAAATCAAACTCTATTATGGATATATGATATAGCCAAAAGTAAGGCTGCTTTTGAACAAAAAAAGACAGGAGATATTTATCTGGTTTGCGAGGAATTGCTATGATGAATGACATAAAAAAAGTAAGTGTTTCTAAAGAAAAAATTGAAGAAATCTTAACTCGTTTAGGAAAAGAAATCACGAAGGATTATCAAGGAAGAGAGCCTCTTTTTATTGGATTATTAAAAGGATGCAATCCCTTTATGGTAGATTTACTTAAGCATATAGATTTATATTGTTCCTTAGATTATATGGACGTTTCTTCTTATGCCGGGATAAAATCCACAGGTAACGTTCGAATTAATCATGATTTAAATACAAATGTAGAAGGAAAAGACATTATTGTAGTAGATGATATCCTAGACACAGGTAGAACCTTAAGTGCCGTTGTATCTTTATTAAAGGCTAGAGGTGCTAAAACAGTTAAGCTGTGTGTACTACTGAACAAGCCAGAGGGTAGAGTTGCTGCAATAGAGGCTGATTATGTAGGTGACCTTGTGCCGAATGAGTTTGTCGTCGGCTATGGATTAGACTATAATGAAAAATATAGGAATTTACCCTTCATTGGTGTTTTAAAGGAAGAGGTTTATTCTAAGTAGGAGGAATTATGCAAGATAATAATCAAAAACCAAATCAACAACAAAAGCCTGTCAGAAGATTTGATTGGAAATTTCTTCTGATTACCATGCTAGCAATAGCAGGAATTATACTATTAATTCGCTATTTGATTCAGCCAAACCCAAAATCCTTATCCTTTACGGATTTAGTGGTGGCAATAACAGATGATGTGAATCCCGTGGATTCTTCCACTCTAACAGCTCAACCAGCAAGTGGATCGAATAATGAAACCATTTATATCATCTCTGGAAATATTAAGGATGAGAAAAAAACAAGCTTTATATGCTATGTTACTGTACAGCAATTCAACCAATTAACTATGGGTGGAGAGGTTATTCTTTCTATTGATGCTGAAGGAAACCCTGTAACTGCATTGCTACCTGCAACATCCATTCGCTTATATAAGCTAGAAACAAATGTCTTCTTATCCCTTATTATTAACCTATTGCCTTATGTCATTATGATTGGCTTCTTTATCTTCTTATTTAGAAGTCAGGGAAATGGGAAAGCCTTTGATTTCGGAAAATCTACAGCACGTTTATCTAGAGGAAAAAGCGTAACTTTTGAGGATGTGGCTGGCTGTGATGAGGAAAAAGAGGAGCTTGTAGAAATCATTGATTTCTTAAAAAATCCTAGAAAATATTCAGAAATTGGAGCAAGAATTCCGAAGGGTGTTCTTCTTGTTGGTCCTCCAGGAACGGGTAAAACCCTACTTGCAAAGGCTGTAGCAGGAGAAGCAAATGTTCCATTCTTCTCTATATCAGGATCAGACTTTGTAGAAATGTTTGTTGGTGTGGGTGCTTCTCGTGTGCGTGATATGTTTAAAACAGCAAAGGAAAATGCCCCATGTATTATATTCATAGATGAAATTGATGCTGTTGGTCGTCAGCGTGGTGCTGGAATGGGCGGAGGCCACGACGAACGTGAACAAACGCTAAACCAGCTGTTGGTTGAAATGGATGGTTTTACTGGCAATCTTGGTATTATTGTTATGGCTGCTACCAACCGTCCAGATGTATTAGACCCTGCACTTCTTCGTCCAGGACGCTTCGATAGACAAATTACCATTAGCAATCCAGATGTGACTGGAAGGCTTGCTATATTAAAGGTTCATGCTAGAAATAAGCATTTGGACTCTTCTGTTAAGCTTGATGAAATCGCTCAAAGAATTCCAGGCTTTAGTGGAGCGGATATTGAAAATCTATTAAATGAAGCTGCATTACTTGCAGCTAGAAATAATCGTAAGGTTATTGTTACTACAGATATTGATGAGGCCATTGATCGTGTTATGATGGGCCCTGCTAAAAAATCAAAGAAATATACAGAAAAGGAACGTCGCCTTGTTGCATTCCATGAATCAGGCCATGCTGTAATTGGGTTAAGATTAGAAAATGCATCCGTTGTACAAAAGGTTACAATTATTCCTCGTGGACAAGCAGGTGGATATAACCTAATGATGCCAAAGGAGGAAACCTATTTCAGTACAAAAACAGAGTTACTTGAAGGAATTACTGGATTACTTGGTGGTAGAGTTGCTGAGGAATTAATTTTCCAGGATGTGACTACTGGTGCTCATAACGATTTCCAAAAGGCTACAAGAATTGCTCGTGCTATGGTTACAGAATATGGTATGTCATCCTTAGGTCCTGTACAATATGAACAGCAGAGTGGAGATGTATTTTTAGGTAGGGATTACCTAAAGGAAAAGAATTTCTCTGACCAGGTTGCATTAGAAATCGACAAGGAAACAAGACAGATTATTGAAGGCTGCTATGCAAAAGCAAAACAAGTTATTTCTGATAATTTATCCTTATTAAACAATATTGCAGAATATCTATTAAAGGTTGAGACGTTAACAAAATCAGATATTGATGAAATTGAAGCTACAGGGCATTTAAAACGCTATGGCGATATGATTGCCGCTAAAGCTCAAGAACCAACCCTAGAGCCTACTGAAGAGCCTCAAGAGGAAATGAAGGAAGAATCTACTGAGCCTTCTTCTTTACTTGATGATGGCTTCCCTTCTGTTTTAAATGATTTAAATAAAAAAGATAATGAGACTCGATAAATATTTAAAGGTTTCCCGACTGATTAAACGGAGAACTCTTGCAAAAGAGGTCGCAACATGTGAAAGAGTGTTTGTAAATGGGAAACCTGCAAAACCCTCAAAGGAAATTAAAATAGGTGATGAAATCACCATAGAGTTTGGAAATAAGGATGTTACAGTTAAGGTATTGTCCTTAGAAGCAACCACCAAAAAGGCGGATGCAATTTCCTTATATGAATTCGTTAAGGAAGTTCCAAAGCAACAATAAAAATGTCCAACGCTCAAAGCGTTGGATTTTTTTTACTACTATTTTTATTTTAGTTTCTTCTTTTTTTGTGCCGGATTAAATATGATATCTCCTTGCTGATTATATTTTGTTCCATGACAAGGACATTCATACACCTGCTCTTCTTTATTGAAATACAGGGCACAGCCCAAATGGTTACATCTTTTTTTCGGCTTTATTAGATTTACAATCGCAGTTCCTGTATTTTTAAGAATAGGAAAGACAGGACTTCTTCTTTTAGGAGATACAATTTCAGAGTAACGATTTTTCTTCTTCTCTATGCAATCGCTTAATATCATGGAAGAAAGCATCGCCCCGGTCATTCCCCACAAATTAAACCCTGTAGCAACAAAAACCCTTTTAAAATTTCCATAGGGTCCAATATAAGGGAGCCCATCCACACTTACACAATCCTGATTTACCCATTGATAAGAAATGCGATGATGAGGATACTGCCGAACGATGTAATGCATCAAAGGCTGAAAGCCTGCGATTCCTTTTCCTGTTTTTTGATCATTTCCACCAATAATACATTTATTCTTATAGGTTCTAAAATAGAGATCTCCTTCCTCATAGCCAATGGCGTGAAAGCTTTCTTTATTCTCTGTATTTTCAATTACAGCAACATAGGATTTATTTTGTGTCAGCTTTAAGGGAAATAATCCCTTCCATTTTAAAAAGGGGTATCCAGTAGCCACAATTATATACTTTGCATTTATTTTATATTGCTTTGTATAAGCAATATGGTTTTTAATTTTAAAAATAGGCGTATGCTCATAGACTTGGATATGAGATAGTAGCTGAGAAATCAGCTTTAAGGGATTCATTTGAGCTTGATTAGGAAAGCAAATTGCATAGTCATCTGCAATTGTAGCATCAAAGCCTAATTTCTGAATTGCTTTAAGCTCTTCTTCCATAAGCCTTTTATTATTTTTAAAATATTTATAGGAGGCAACTCTTTCAAAATCAAAATCAAACTCTTGAGCTAAGGCCTCGTATTCCCTTAAACATTCTAAATTCGCTTCTAAATAAAGCTGAGCTGTTTTTATACCCTTTTGCTGGATTAAATCCCTATATCGTATATCCTGCAAAGCTGTAATCGTTGCTGTTGTTTTGCATGTTCGAGAGGAAGCAATTTGATTTGCTTCTACTAAAACAACCTTATATTTTTTAGCTAAACGATATGCACATAATACTCCACAAATCCCTCCGCCAACGACCAAAACATCTGTAGTAATATCTCTATCTAGGCTAGGGTACTTGGGAAGCTGAATTTCCTGCCATATTGTATATTCCATAATTTCACCCCCAAAAGAAAAAGTAGCATTTTGCTACTTTTATTGTATTCCTATTTATTATGGTTTATACAAAACTAATCTAATTCAAGCTTTCCCGTATATAAATTATAATAAATCCCCTTAAGCTTTAGCAGTTCCTCGTGTGTCCCACGCTCCATAATCTTCCCGTGATCTAGAACCAAAATTGCATTTGCGTTTCGAACTGTAGAGAGACGATGAGCAATAATAAATACGGTTCTTCCCTCCATAAGCTTATCCATTCCCTCCTGCACTAGACGCTCTGTACGAGTATCAATAGAGGAGGTTGCCTCATCTAAAATTAATACAGGAGCATTCGCAACGGCAGCCCTTGCAATACTTAAAAGCTGGCGCTGTCCCTGACTTAAATTCCCTCCATCTGATGTTAGATAGGTATCATATCCATTCGGAAGCTTTTTAATAAAATTATGGGCATTTGCTAGCTTAGCTGCCATAAGAATCTCCTCATCTGTAGCATCTAATCTTCCATACCGTATATTTTCCTTAATTGTTCCTGTAAAAAGATGAGTATCCTGTAATACAACACCTAAGGAATGACGTAAATCCTTTTTGGATATGGTTTTTATATCAATTCCATCATATGTTATACTACCACCCTCTATTTCGTAAAATCGATTAATCAAATTGGTTATGGTTGTTTTCCCTGCTCCTGTAGAGCCTACAAAGGCTATTTTTTGTCCAGGCTTTGCGTATAAATTTAAATCAGATAGGATCCGTTTATTGGGGATATAGGAAAAATCTACAGAATAAAACCTTACATCTCCACAAAGAGGGATTTCTCTTTCTTCTTCCTTCCAAACCCAGGTGGTTTGATTCTTCTTTTCTAACGTTATACAACCCTCATCCGTCTCACGAACTTCATCCATAAGCTTAAATAGACGCTCTGCCCCTGCAAGACCATTCAGCAATAAATTGGATTGATTGGTAAACTGATTGATTGGCATTGCAGCTTGTCTTACAAAAACAAGGTAGGATGCAATTCCTCCTAGGGTAAAGGAAATGAATGGAACATAGCCTAAGGCTATAAGTCCTCCTACTATAGCTACAATTGCATAATTAATATAGGATATAGCTACAACCATAGGAATCATCGACATTGAATATTTTAAGGCCTGAAAGCCTGCATTTTTTAATGCTGTATTCTTCTTCTGAAAGCTTTCAATATTCTGTTGTTCATGATTAAATACCTGAACAACCTTTTGTCCACTTAGAGTTTCTTCTACAAAGCCATTCACCTTAGCCATGACCTGCTGTTGTTCTTTAAATGCTTTTTTACTTTTTTTAGAAGCATAAATAATATATACAGCCATAAGAATATAAAATAGAATAACAAAAATAGATAAGAACCAATTGAGTACAAATAATAAAATAACAAGACCTATAATTTGGATACTATTCGAAATGAGCATTGCAAAGGCATTATTTAATGCTTCACTGAGCGTATCCATATCATTTGTATAATGGCTCATAATTTCTCCATGTGTCCTACGATCAAAATAGGAAAGAGGGAGCTGTTCCATTTTTTGGAAGATGTCCTTCCTCATCTCAAAAATAATTTTTTGAGCAAGTCTAACCATAATTTGTGAATATCCTAGCGTAGATAAAACACCAATACTATAAATTCCAATCTCCAGGGCTAAGGCCTTCCATAAGTCCTGATACTTTGGATCTATTGTGTAGTGATCTATAATTGGACGAAACATATATGTACCTAATAGGTTGGCAGCCGCAGATAAGGTAACTAAAATCGCAACAAGGAATAAAAGAATTTTATGTCGTCCCATATAGCTTAAAAGTCTTTTTATTGTATCCTTAATATGATCTGGTCGTTTTACACTGGTTACTGGTGGCATTCTAAAACACCTCCTAGCTGTTGCTGATAAAGCTCTTGGTAAATGGCAGAATGCTGCATCAGCTCGGTATGAGTACCAATATCAACAATTTGTCCATTATCCATAATGATAATTCGATCTGCACCCATTACAGAGGAAATTCTTTGAGCAATAACAATATTGGTTACTTCCTTAAGCTTACGTATTTCACTCATTATTTTTCTTTCTGTTTGCATGTCACAGGCAGAGGTTGAATCATCAAAAATAATAATCTTTGGTTTTTTTAACAAGGCTCTTGCAATACATAATCTCTGCTTCTGTCCACCAGAAACATTTACTCCGCCCTGTCCTAAATCATATTCTAATCCTCCAGGAAGTAAATTCACAAACTCATCTGCACAAGAAATCCTTAGAGCCTCCTCAATTTCCTCCATACTAGCCAAAGGATTTCCCCATAAAAGATTTTCCTTTATTGTGCCACTGAATAAAACATTTTTTTGTAATACAATAGCAACAGCATCCCGCAAGCCTTTTAAATCGTAGTCCTGTACATCACAGCCCCCTACAGATACACGACCCTTTGTTGTATCATACAATCGTAAAATCAAAGAAACAAGGGTTGATTTTGCTGATCCTGTTCCACCTAAAATTCCTATACTTTCTCCAGCGGAGATATGAAAGGAAATATCCGTTAGAACAAATTCCTCACTTTGGGGCTGATATTTAAAATAAACATTTTCAAAACGGATATCTCCATTCATAATGTCTGTTTTTGCGTGAGGATTAGAGGTAATTGATGGCTTTTCATCCAATACCTCCTTTAATCGTTTCGAGGAAGCAAAGGAACGATTGATTAAAAGGAAAACATTTGAAATCATCATTAAGGAATTAACCACCTGTAAAATATAAGACAAAATCGCTGAAAGGCTTCCGACCATAAGCTCATTATTATGAACCAATATAGACCCCAAGCCCAAGATTAAAACTGTAACTCCATACATAACCAGCTGAAAGGAGGGTAAATTCAATTGAGCAATTTTAAAGGTTTCCTTGGTCGTATTCATAACCTTTTGATTGGCAGCATCAAATTTATCTATTTCATATTCCTCACGAACATAGGACTTCACAGTACGTATAGCAGATACATTTTCTCTTACCACACGATTTAAATCATCGACGCTTTCCTGTAAAATACTATATTTAGGAGAAGTTTTCCAAAGAATTAAAAATAATATAATTCCTAAAATGGGAACACATGCAATAAAAATCCATGCCAGCCGTGGTGCCATAGCAAAGGAAAGCCCAATACCCATAAATAGCATTAGAGGTGATCTACATAAGGGGCGTAAGCCTCCTACTAGCATATTTTGCATAACCATTACATCGTTCGTTATTCTTGTTACTAAGGATGAGGTAGAAAAGTGATCTAAGTTAGAAAAGGAATATTGTTGAATTTTTTGAAACACCTCTTGACGAAGGGTATAGGAAAAATTTGTTACAAGCCTTGCATTATATTTTGCATAAAAATGACCTGTAATTAACGAAACAAGTGCACAAATCATAATCAATCCACCTGAAAGTAGAATTTGTTTCATATTTTCCTCATAGATTCCCTTATCGATGATATCCTTCATTAAAAAGGGAATGATTAACTCAAAGGCTGACTCTATAATAACAAAGCTTACAGCCAATATTAAATCCTTTTTAAAACGCAAAAGATATGCTAAAATTGCCTTCAAATCACGCATTCCATTAAACCTCCAATAAGAAAGGGACTATCTAGAGTCCCTCCAAAATTCATTATTTAACCCCATTACTTTTAGCCATACTTAAATAACGCAATGCTAGACTATAATAGAGTTCACATTTCTCCTTTGCTTCTTCGAACTTGTCTAAAGATATCCCCAAGGATGGATCATAGCCTTGCTGGAAATCTGCTACATTCCATTCCTCAGCCAAGGTATAATAAAGCTCTCCTAAAGAGGCTTGAGCTAAAGGATGCCCTAAATCCGCAGCCAATTTTAAGAACTTTTCACAATTGGGATCTGATTTCTTTGTCTTATATAAACAATACCCAATCATATATAAAGCCTCAGAATTATCACTATTTGCATAATCTATTAAATAAGATAAAGCTTGTGGATATTCTCCCTTGTCAAATAAAGCCTTTGCCTTATCTATGCCTGAAGATGGCTTATCGTATTCAATTTCTTTTTCTTGATATGTCTTGGGCTGAACTGGAATTTCTGCTGGTTTACCAAAATCCATTCCACAGTTTGGGCAGAATCGAAAGGACTCTTCTAATTTGCAGCCACAATTTGGACAAAAATTATATTTCATATTTAAAATCTCCTTCTAATCTCGAAGTTTTCTATAAAAGCAATCTATCCACTCGTAATATTTTGCTTTATTCCTATTATAACAATTCACAATGTTTTTTGCAAGCGATAAGGCCATTTCATACTCAGTATTTGTAATTAAATTCTCTTCTAACGCTTCTTTTAGTTCATCCTCATCTAAAATAACGGGGTCATTTTCTTTACCGAAGACGACATCTAAGCACATATCAATAAATGTTGGTCGTAGCTCATCAGAAAAATCATTATACCTTGTTATGTCAAAGTAGCTTTCAATCAAATTATCCCTATCATCAAAAACTACAGTTAACCACCAATTTTCATTTTTAGGAGCAACTTGTAGCCACTTATAGCCTACATCTCCTATACAAATATTCTTTTTCTCGTTTTTGATAACAATTGGTGTATCTAAGGAGCGTATGGTGATAAGTCCTATTGTCCCCTGGAAGCTTTCTTCTGCTATACGTAACACACGAACCTCTTTTTTTATACCTGTCCATTCATCCCGATATAAGCTTTTATGAATCAATTTCATTTTTTTCAAGCTCCTCTCCTAATTTTGTTCCACACGTTGAACAAAAAATATCCTCTTTTCTAATTCTTTTCCCGCAGGTAGGACAAACCTCTAAAATAGATGTAGAGGTATTCTTTCTAATATTAATGCCATCTAGCTCATCCATTAATACCTTCAACATACTATATTTTTCTTTAAAAAGCCTTTCTAATTCTTCTGCTTTATCCCAATTATTTTTATGCTTATAATAAGCAATTTGTATAAATAAATGCATGGAATTCATATATTCATTTTTAGTTTGATATGGTGCTACATTGTCGATGGATCCTATGATATTGCCATTATAATAAGCACTCCAAAGATTCTTAAATTGCATTGCAGATCTCTTAATGGAGCCTTTGGTAGGATAAAGCTTTAAAAGCTGATCTATTGCAGCATTCATTTCTTCCTCTGTAAGGAGGAAATTCACTTTTCTTATCTCATATTGTAAACGATAGCCTTTATTTTCTGGTATAAAAATTTCTGCTTCTAATTCATGATATCGATCCAAGGAATAAAGGGAAGCATAAACAGAAAGTTTCATCTTAAAATAATTTATCGTTTCTGGATTGATTTTTGGATCATTTACTTTTTTTAGAATTGCTGCTTCTAATTTATCATAATCCAAATCCTTATAAAACACTCTAAATTCCTTTTCATTCACCATAGTCATGGTGAAACCAAATACAAAGGAAAACACCAATAGGAGTAGAAAAAATCCAATAATAATCCACAAGATATTTCTATCATAGGCATGGAATGCAAAAGAAAATACTAGGATAAAGGATATAGCCCATATAGATAGACCTACCCACAAAATAATACTCCACTTTCTAGATAAATATCCAATAGGATAGTATTTGTTTTTTGGAGATAAATTCGGTATATAGACAACATCCTTATCCTTCACATGCCTGTTGAATAGCGATAGCTTAACAAGGAATATAAGGGCAAATCCAAGTCCAAAGGCGATAGATACTGCATTTACGTCCTCAAAGGATTCGGATATCGTAGAATTAGAAAAGCAGAATATCATGAAGATAAGCATAAATACTAATGTAACCATTCTTCCCGCATTATTGTTTCTCAGCTTAAATCTTTCAATCAAATGAAGAGCCAGTAGCCCTAAAGCAACTATCATACAGAATATGGATAGGGTATTAAAAAGAAACATACCCAATACGCCTAAAATGAACAATCCAATAGATAATGAAAAGCCAATGAAATAGCAGGCTTTGATTCTTTTGAGCTGTATCGGCATATCCTTCTTTTTTCCTGATATAATCAATGATATAAAAAGAACAGCGAATGGAACAGCAATTATAAATAGTAAAATAAGTGCACTAACAACATCTAAAATATCTCTAATTTTTTTAGGATTTTGACTATTTGATACTGAAAACACAAGCTCACTATGAGGGAGCTGGTTAAAAATCAGTTCATAATAGGTTTCACATTTTTCAAATTCTCCAAGCAAGGATTCTGTTATATAATACTCTGTATAAATACGAATATTTAATCTATGAAATCCAGCCCAGGTAGAGGCTGGAGATAACAAGTATGTGAAGGTATAAATTTCAGGTTTATAGCTTTCATCAATATCAGGATAAAGAGGGGCGATAACCTCATTTACAGCCTGCTGTTTTTCTGGAACGACAAGCTTGTATTCATACCAACGCATAAGCGCATAGGAAATATCAAATTGTGCTTCATGCATAAAGCCTTTTTCTGCATTAAGCCTTTCTATAGAGGCATTAAACCAATCTACTCTTGATATTCCACTTTCTTCCTTATAATACTTATAAATATAATCCTCTAATGGAGCTACTGTAGTTGAATCTATATAAATGGTTCCTTGTTTTTCCTTTTTCAAAGATCCATCCTCATAGTACTTTATTTGTTCTAAAAGTTTTGGATCTAACTTTCCTAGAAAATATATTGTTGCTGTCTGATTTGAATCAAACCAAAAAATATAAGGTTTTTTCTTTCCATTTTCCATATATTCATAATTTGTACTGATTCTATAGGGCTCCTCTGGAGCATAGGCTAGGCAGCCCTGTATATGACTTCCAGCATCTTTAACCTTTAAAGTAACCTTATGAACCTCTAAATCCTTTTTATAAAAGGAATCCTCTATAAAGTCATCCTTTAACTGTAAAACTGCTTCTGTTACATCAAATTCATTGCTTTCACAATATGTATATCGCAGCTTCTTATCTATGGGTTGATTATTGATCGTGATATCATATTTGGAGGTATCATCAATCGGCTTATAGTCCCCTGTAGAATCATCAATATATGCAAGGTAATCCGGCAATCTCCCAAAAGGAAATACCAAGGTTGCTGAAACATCATAAGAGGCAGGATTATAAAAGGTGTACTTCGCTGAAACAGTACTTTGAATCATTTCTAAATTAGAAATTGAGTTTTTTAAATCGGTTATATGAAAAGTCAAATCTTCATTAATTACCTCAAGAGGACAATTTTCTCCCTTGACAATTACTCCCTGTGAATCCGTTCCAAACCAATGAGTTGGTGCAGAATTTGCCTCCGCTTTTATACAAAAAAAGGATAAACAGAAAAATATTAAAATCAATAGCCACCTTGTTATTTTTTTCATTTTAATCCCCACCCTACATCTTGCAAACCTTGAAATATCTTTTTTCTATTTTGATTTAAATCAATTCTTATTCCTACGGTTCCTCTCTTAGATAAAAAAATCCAAAACAGTTGAAATTGCTTTGGAAATAAATCAATATTGGAGCCACAGAGCGGAATCGAACCGCCATCATATGCATGGCAAGCATAGGTACTAACCGTTGTACTACTGCGGCATTTTTTTAACGCATTCTTATTATAGCACAAGATAAAATAATTTCAAGGCTTTTTTCAAAAAAAGCAAAGAAATCCAATGTAGATGTAATAAAAATAAGGACCTCTACGCTTCTTAGAAATCCTTATTTTACTTATAATTTAGAACCACAATGCTTACAATATGCTGACTCCATATCATTTTCAGTTTGACATTGGGTACATATTTTTTTAGATAATAAGGGATGCCCACATTTTTTACAATAGAGTTCTCCTTCTTCTACAACATCGCCACAATTTGGACAATAGCTATTATTGTCTAAAAAATTTGTAGTAGCCTTTGCAACAACAATACCAAGTCCTAAATAGATTGCAAATAGACCTATTCCTCCAATCGTAAAGCACGGAATCATTAAAAAGAAAGGAATTAGAAGAATAAGACTAAATCCACCGCCTCCACTTACACCCATAAAGCCAAACACAACAAATAAAACAAAACAAGTAAAGGCTCCTAAAAATCCACCAAGGGCCATAGAAATTCCAATTTTAAGTAGTTTATCTTTAATACTTTGGGCTTCCTTTGAATTGGTTACATTTTTCGCTTTGGCTGCTAAATTTTGGAAATAAGAAATTGCTCCCATAGTATCACCTCTTCCATTTTATATTATAATATATGAAATACTATTTTTCAATTAGAAGTATCGTAAAATAGATTTTATCGAATATAGGAGAATGTGTATAAATGATTTTCACTTGGGTTATATTATCTACATAAGGAGATGATGATTATGGAATTAAAAGGAACCAAAACAGAAAAAAATCTAATGACTGCTTTTACAGGAGAGGTTCAAGCCTATGCGAAATACTCTTATTTTGCAGAAAAAGCCAAACAGGATGGATATGAACAAATTGCAGAAATTTTTCAATATACTGCCAATAATGAACTGGAACATGCTAGGCTTTGGTTTACAAGCCTTGGTCTTTTAAAGGATACCTTAAAAAACCTAGAAAATGCAGCAAGTGGAGAAAATTTTGAATGGTCTAAGATGTATAAGGAGTTTGCTGAAACAGCAAAACAGGAGGGTTTTTCTAGATTAGAATACTTATTCAATGGTGTTGCAGCTATAGAAAAGCATCATGAGGAACGCTACAACAAATTAATTGAAAACATTGAGAATGATGAAGTGTTTGAAAAAATTGGTGAGGAAATGTGGCAATGTAGAAAATGTGGTCACATTTACTATGGCAAAGAGGCTCCAAAGGGCTGTCCTATTTGTGGTGAAAAACAAAGCTTCTTCCAAATTTATCCAGAAAATTATTAATCTATTGCAAACCAAAAGAAAAAGGCTTATCTCCAGGGGATGAACATATCCCAAGGTATAAGCCTTTTTTTCTATTTTTCTTTAGTATCTACAGATACGCGAATTAAACCTCTAGCAATTAGCTTTTCCGTCGTCTCATACGGCATAACATAATTTTCAGGTTTATTATTTATCGTACTTACATTGAGTTCCTGTAATAAAATATCAATTAATTCCTTTGCATATTCTACACGATGGACATTAGAAATTCGATACATACAAGGCATCTTACTTCTAGAACTATATAAGGATAAATCAATTACCTTAAATTTAGTATTTTCAAAACGCTTTGGATCCAAGGCTAAGCATAGGCAAAGCGTTTGATTCCGAATGACGAAGCAAGCTAAGGATTCTTTTCCTAACGAAAAGGTTTCCCGCTTCCAATTGGTTCGACATTTTATATTTTTATAGGATAATAAATAATTTTTAATATCAGAATATCTTTTCTTTATTGTATCTGTGGTTTGTGCAACAGCGGCTAAAAAGCTCCTGTTGTAGCGAACGGTTTGGCCATTCACCTTGATTTCTTCTACGATTTCAGCTTCTTCATCCTCTAGAAAGACCTCTGGTAAGGCTGTTTCTGATTCCAACACCTCATCCTCTACCTCCTCCATAGGAGTCGGCTCATATAGTACAACTTCATCGACGGTTTCTGCTTCTTTTTCTATTGTTTCGGCAGTTTCTGCATTATTTTCAATAGAAGAAGCTTCGACAGTTTCTGCTTGTTCACTAGGCTCTGTCATTGTTTCCTCCACTGGTACATCTACCACTTCAACATCATTTCCCACAACTCGGATTAAATCTCTTTCGATTAGTTCTTCGGTGGAAGCATAAGGTATAGCAAAATTTTCAATCTCTTTTTCTATGAAGGTCAAGTGATATTTTTCTTCAAATAAAAGATTAATTAATTCCTTTGCATACTTCACACGTCTATCGTTTGTTATACGATAAAGACATGGTGTCTTACTCTTTGGACTTCGTATAGATAGATCCTTTACCTTATATTTTGTATCTTCAAACTGCTTTGGATCTAAGGCTAAGCATAAACAAAGAGATTTACCACGAACAACAAAGGTTGCTAAAGGATTTCTTCCTTGACGGAAGGCTTCCTTTTTCCAGCTAATTCTGCTTTTTACTCCTTTAAAGGATAAAATATAATTTTTTAAATCAGAATATCTAGAATTTAACTCCTCTGTGCCCTGAGAAAGCCGAGCTATAAAGCTCTTGTTATAACGGACTACAATACCATTTACAATGGTTTCTTCAATAACTTCTTTTTCTTCATCAAATTCTTCCTCAGTTTCACTTTCAGCTGGTTCCTCAGCTATTTCCTCTGGTTCATTTTCTGGTATACTGTCTTCTTTTTGTTCTTCTATGCTTACCTTCTCTACCGGTGTGCCTACAATACGGATTAAATCTCGGGCAATTAAAGCCTCTGTCGTTTCGTATGGAAGCGTATAGTCCTCAAGGGCACGCTCTAAACGCTCAGCCTGATAATCCTCTATCAGAAGCATATCTATTAAATCCTTAGCATACTTTACTCGTCTATCGTTTGTTATACGATAAAGACATGGTGTTTTACTCTTTGGGCTTCGTATAGATAAGTCATTTACCTTATATTTTGTATTCTCAAATTGCTTTGGATCTAAGGCTAAGCATAAGCATAATGTTTTTCCACGTATAACAAAGACGGCTAATGTATTTCTACCTAGTCGGAAGGCTTCCTTTTTCCAGCTAATTTTATTCTTAACTCCTTTGTAAGCCAATATATAATTCTTTAATTCAGAATACCGACTCTTTAATTCATCTGTAGCTTGGATTAATCTTGCAGTAAAGCTCTTGTTATAGCGAACAACCTTTCCATCTATAATAACCTCATCTACAATATCCTGTTCTTCATCTACGATAACCAAATCCTCTGGTTCCTCAAGAGGCTGCTCCTGTGGAGCTGACTCCACAGGGGCACTTCCCATATTGAAGAAGGGCTTATAAGGTGTAGTATCCTCAGAAAATTCAGGATTTGAACGCATATCTGCTAATTGCTTTAGATAAAGCTCTCTTTGTTGCTGAAGCAGCTTTGAGAATAGCTTACGCTCACCACGCCTATGAAAAATAATTGCAAGGACAATATTTAATATAATAAGGATAACACCAACTATAGACACAGCCACTAAAATAATGGTTTGTTGAGGGTTAAAATACGATGCTAAAACATTATTCATTGTTCTTTCCTCCATCCTCTGGTTCTATAGCTTGCTCTTCATTTGGAGCTTCTGGCTCACCAATAGGCTTCATATTTTCTTCTAGAAGCCCTTGGGCAGCGAGTTCATCCTCTAACTCTTTTTTCTTTTTTCTCTTATGAACTGCATATTGGATTACAATAGCTATACCTGCAATTGCTGCGATTATACCTAATACACTAACAACGATGATAAATACTGTATCCCAACCAACAACAAACCAATCAAATACAACTTCGTCTACCGTTCCATCTGACCATTCAAAGTTGGTTGTATCTTTAATGGTTACTGTAACCTTGAAGGAGCCACCATAGCTTGTTTTATTGCCTTCTATAGCCATAGTTTCTTCATCAAATCCAACAGGAATAAAGGTTAATGTTCCACCATTTACCATAAACATATTGGTGTTCATTGTTGGTTTAGCAATCTGCTTGCGAGCTACATTCCAATATAATTGAGCGTTACCATCAACCATTGTTGTATCCTCTGCCCAAGCATAATTGTCAGAATCATTTAATACGAAGCTTACACTATAGGTATTCGCGTTTAAGCCATATATAGCTACAGTATTTCCTAAGGAAGAATCTCCATCATAGATCATACGCATTGTAGCTGGATTAAATCCTTGAATTACGGCTTGTAATCTAGATCCTGTATAAACCGTATTTTGATTATCTCCCTCATTAACTAGAACTAATGTTGGTGCTTTTACAAAAGCCTTCGTAATATGGAATTCCTTTGCATCGCTGGTTACAGAATAATAATTATCTGTTTGTGGTGCAGTAATCTTTACCCAATAGGTACCTGCGGCAGTTGGAACATTTGCTGTATATACTCCATCCTTTGCATCAGAATAGCTAAATGTAAAGTCTTTTTCAGTACCAAATTTTATTTCTGCATTAGGTAAATTTTTTGTAGCATCATAAGCTCCATATACCCAATCCAGTATAGAAACTTCACTTTCAAATGCATTATAGCCTCTAACAATTTCAAATGGTATTTCACAGGTAGCACTATCCACAGAGGACCACTTATAATTTGCTGAATCCTTTAAGGTTAATCCAACACTATAATTACCAACTGCTTCAAAGTTTGTTTCTCCTGTAAAATATAATCCCTCAAACGCATGGTCTGTAATCACAGGCTTAACAACACTTCCTGTATACTCCATTGGACTGGCAAATAAAACTTCTCTATTTGTATCATCTAAGGTTTTCTTTTCTACAACAAAGGATACACTTGGAGTTCCCATATTTGTAACTAACGTGTAGTTGTTGGTTTGAGTAGAAACGGCTGTAGCATAATAGTTTCCTGCAAGCGTAGGCTCAGAAGACCACATTTCAGCATTCGTATGTGACCAATTTCCATCATTAGAGCTTCCCCAATAATTAAAACGAATCTTAGGAGCATGTGCCTCATCAAACGTTTCTAATACATTTAGGTTATCCTCTGTTGTATATACACCTGTTAAACGGACTGGAGTTATTTCTCCTTGGTATACACCACCACCCGCTTCAACGGTAATATAAATGCTTAATGGGGTTATCGTATAAACACCTGAACCAAATACAGTTACATTATAATTTTTACTTGTTGTATGTCCTTCTGCATCAACCTTGTAGGAGGCAGCAGGATTATATCTACTATCTAAATCAACAAGGGAAGAACTAATCGTAAGATTGATATTCAAATCAGAATATTCATCTCCTGAAACCAATTCATCTCCAACAACTTTCATTGTTACTAAAGATAAATCAATTTTTTGTCCATAAACGGTTGAAGCATCACCTAAAACTACCATGATGTTCTTTTTGTTTACTTTAAATGTTCCTTTTTCAGCAACTATTTTATAGTTATCTGCTGTCATACCAACGACTTCGCCATTAGCTTCTTCTAGTTGAATATCATAGTCACCAACCTCAAGCTTGCCTGGAGCATCGACTAAGGTATATTGGATATCTCCCACAATTACTTTAGAGGCAGTATCATTATTAATAAATCCTGAGAATTGATATTGATAGGTGCTTCCACCAGAAACTACAAAATCATCACCATAGGTCATAGAGCCTGATGCTGTAACATATAGCTCTCTTTTTTCAATAACAAATTCAATTTCTTCACTAATTGCTGGTTCATCCTGAGCTCCAGCATAATAGTTCTTCGTTGCAGGACTTACTGCACGTACCTTATATGTTCCCGCTTGAACAGGCTTAGTTGTTACCCATGCTTCATCTACATAGTACTCAATGATTACATCATTACTATAGGTTGCAGAAGCTTGTGGAGTAGCATAGCTTTCTCCATAGGTAAGACCAGAAATCAATTCTTCTACATCAAAGCTTTCAATTGCATTATCCTCAGCTGGAAGGACTCTCCAAATATATTCTCCAATGGCTGCATCGGACCACGCATAATTGGATTGATCACTTAAGCTAAAGGATATTGTATATCCACCTTCCGTTACATCTGTAGCATGAAGAATCATACCCTTTCCACTTGTTGGAGCGCTCATACTACCTGCATAAGCTATGTCTAATAATTTTGTATCATAGCCTAGCTCTAAATGAAGTGTATTTCCTGTATAGATTGTTTCAATAACAAGCTTGCCATCTTCTTCTTTAAAATCTAATTCTGAATCTAAAATATTAGGAGCCTCTATCACTGCCTTTGTGATTTCAAATACCAAGAATGCCTCTGACATCTGATATTGATCAGATCCTGGATACCAAGCACACATTACATATAATCCAGCATCTGTAGGCATGCTTAATGAATATCCTCTGTTATTTTGATCTAAATACAATGCTAGGTCACGATTGGTTATCATAGTTCCAAAGGCTGGCTTTTCATAATCCACTGGAAGTCCATCAAGTTTAGCATATTTATACAATAATCCGGCACCAGAAACATTGGTTGAAAAGCTGATTTCTGGAGCACTTTCTCCAAACTTCCAGGTTCCATTTGTAAATTCTAAGGAATCAATCGTTATACTAGAGGTTGCCACACGGAAGGCAAGGGTAAATTCAGCACCACTCGCTCCGCTTTCATCTCTCCACTCATAGTTTCTTATAGCTGTAGAAGAAATTCTAATGGTAGCCGTATATAATCCAATACCATATATTTTAATTAAAACCTTAGAAGAATTAGCATCTATATAATATCTTCCACCTGTAAAGCCAGATAAATTTAAAGCTTGGTTAATTCTTTCTACCACCTGTTCAGAGCTACTATTGGTAAATTGACGATTGATATTTTCCACAGTCATAATATCGTTGATAAAGCCTTCTATATCTCTTTGCTTATCATCACCCGTATTGTAATTCAAATACTCATCATCAACCTCATTCCAACGTACACTAAGCTTTTTCGTATGAACCTCATACTCAAGCGTTGTTGATGTATTGCCCTCAGAAGAGTTCTTAGATACCACCATATAATCGTATTTTCCCTCTTGAGAGCTCATAATTACTGTAGCAGCATACTTACCAACCATACGAGGTCCATCGGATAAAATCTCCTCTAATGCATCATCGACATTAACATATTTCATGGTATATTGTGGTGCATATTTTGAAATAATACCATCTAAAATAACACCATATTCATCCTTTTCAATCGCCTTGGTATAATATTTGCTTGTACCATTCGTATTGTATAAAGAAGCATCATAATCCTCAAACACAACCTGAGCAGCATGATAGGTTCCTCTTCTACCCTGCTCATAGTTGATCTTACCATCATCCTGAATATATTCTGTATAGATACGATCCTCTGTTGTAGCCGTTACCATACGAGATACAACAGTCATAGTTGCAGGTAGCCAGTTGGTTACTTTATAATTATCAAATTCCATTTCAACTGGGAACACTTGATATACTGACCCAGCATGGCTATCCCAAGCTACATAAGCTGGTGTTCCATTGCCAGATTGCTTTACTGTACTAAAGGTTAAGCGATTATTTGCAGAAGCTATAAATTCTTCTGTATCATCTCTTTCTACTAATCCATCGTATTGAGCCGTTAGATAATAGTAGCTTGAATCTGCCTTCTCAATTAAATTTCCATAAGGAATTGTAAATTGAGTTGTAAAGTCTTCTGAATTATATAAGCCTGTAGATCCAGCCTGTACCTTAAGATTAGCTTTTTCAATTTCAAAGGTAGGAGCTGTATCAACATCTGTAGCTGTAGTTAAAATTTGACCGCTCTTGTTCTTGAAGGTAATGTCATAATTTGAAATTCCAGAGCCTTCATTTAAATTCATGTAATAGGTTCTAGCATTTAATCCTTTACCCGCATTTACACCAAAGGAGCCATCACCATAAAGGTTAAGATAATAATTAAAGATTTCTGCATAATTCTTATCCTTATCCGCTACAGCCTCACCATACCACTTGATACCACCAGCTAAATCCTGTGGAACAAAGTAGCTATGAGAAGCTAGAGTTTCTCTATGGTCTGGGCCTTGTAATTCTCCTGTATAAACTACACTCGCATATGTATTTTTAGATTCAGCACCTTGAACAACAACTACAATTTCACGAGGCTGTACAGTCATTCTTGCTGTATTACTATATTCCACCTCATAATTGTAGAATAATAATCCATTTGGTTGAACATAGTATTGTCCTCTTGCTGTTGAGGTTGCAGGATCATACTCTGTAGAATAGGTTACTTTAGAAGCGTCAGAGGCACCTGTAAGCTGTAGATTTTCTGCTTCTATTAAAGCTAATGTATTAGGATCTAATTTAAATCCACTAAACAATGCTTCATTTGTAGTTGTTCCATTTGCTGTGATTGGTGTACCATATTGCACCATTGCATCCATTGCACGAACAGAAGTCTTTTTTGCACGAAGAACCGTGAAGGTAAACTCATAGGTATCTGTTGTTCCTTGCTTTAAAAATTCACTAGGGAATTTATAATTTTTAGCCTCTGTACCCTTAAACTTCAATGCTACTGTATATACACCAGAATGCTGTACAGATAAGGTGTAAAGAGATTTTGCAACATCAAAGCTATGAGAAACAAAACGATCAACATAAGCATCTGCTAAGGTCATTGGTGTTCCATTTACTGCTTTACCATTTACGATTAAATCAAACTCCAATCGAACATTTTGATCGGATCCCTCACTTACTGAGGAATTATTATAAATATTATTAAATTGAACTGTTAATTCATTCAAATTGCCTACACCTAAATAGATTGTAGAATTTGTACCATACTTTAAACTAGTAGAGTAATTTCCATCTCCATTTATATTTGCAGACCAATGTAACTCACGCTCTGTAATCCGTACTGCTGTTCCTAAGCTTCCTGCATCAAAGGAATAGTTTGGATTTTCAACCACAATACGTACTGGATATACTCCTACATTTACAGGAGCATCATCCAAATATGTACCATCCTCATATTTGTATTGTGCCTTATAGGAAACCTCTCCTGTTGGATCATTTGGAACATTCCCTGTTATTTCAACAGCCTTTCCTGTACCATCGTAATCCGTTGATGGAGCACTTAAGGTAAGACTTAGGTTTGCCGTTGTAATCTTATAGGTACCTGCCTTATAAGAGCCATCCATTAGCGTACTGATCATACGATCAGAGAAGATAGAGGAATAGTATGCCTCTATATATGTATTATAGAAATCATATCCTGTAAAGAACTCATTTACACGATCCTCTAAGGCTTCATCACGTTCATACTCTGTATCAATAGAAATATCATAATTTTTCTTTGCTAAATCATTCTTATAGGACGCAAAGATTGCATAATTACCAACATTTTGTGTTTGGATATCTCCGTCTAGCAATGCATTGGTTTGTAAAAGTACAAATACATTAGAGGCTACATCATTTGTAAACTGCGTATCTGTTGTTCCATAGAATGGTTGCTCTGATGAGAACACAATACCAAGCTTGTTTTCTCCTAAAGTTGCAGTAAAGGTCAATTCCTCTCCTGCTCCACCAGTATCTCCATGTGCCTTATTGAAATCATATTGACTTGATTTCTCATCAATCGTAAGAACTACAGGACGTCTTAAAACCTCAAGATCCCCCTCAACATCCTCTGTTCCATTATGATTCCAATGGCAAATATAATTGCTATATTTCTCTGCTGGATCCTTAAATTCTAAAGTATATCCATAGCTTCCAGCATCAGAGATACCTTTTTGATAATCATATATATAATCTACAGATAGAACATCCGTTAATTCATCGATTGCTCCAGATCCATTATCTACAAGACCTAAAGTTTCTACATCACGAACAAAATCCTCTCCATAATAGGTTTTAGAGTCCTTTGCCCAAAGATATAAATCTCTTGGAGTAATCTTGAAATACCGTGTATCAGTAGCATCTGAATAGTTGGTATTTCCCTTGAAGATATATTCTAGCTTATAGCTTGTTGCATTAAAGCTTCCTGCTTCTAATTGCTGTACAAAGAATGCTACAATATCAGAGGTTTCTTCACCTAGTAAAACCCAATTGGATTCATTTAAGTAATATAGCTTATATAATATCGTTGTATTATCTGTTGTGCCCTCTGGAGCGCGATTCAATTTTGGCTGTGGTAAAATAATTTTATGTTTACTGCTATCATATCCATTTGTTGCACCTACACCATATACCCAAGCCTCTTGAATGTTCGTTTCTGTATCTGTCAAAGGATCAACTCCTTCAAATCCAAATACTTTTAAGAACTTATTATTGGCAAGTGAAATTGTAAATACAGCGACTTTTCCATCAACGGCCTCTGTAGGTATTTCTAGCTCATTTTCTTTTGTTTCAACTGTAATGTCGTAATTTTTATATAAATCACCAACAGTCTCAACCAAATAGAATGGATAATCTTTAGCATCATTTGTGGCAGTTATATTGCCATCCGTATCCTTAAGTAAAGCCTCAGTTACTAGAGTAACAATATCTGAAATATGTTTACCTGTCTGAAGATAAGTTGTTACTCTACCTCCAACAGTTGATTGAATAGAAACCTCTAATTTATTGTATAATTCTTGGAAGGTATCTACCAATAATACATCACTATCTTCCTTAGAAGAAACATCCTGAATATAAATATTACTTAAATTAGGAATCGTTATTGTTATAGGAAGTTCTTGAACATGAAGGCTTCCTGCTTTTGTCTCAAATGTATAATTATCAGCAGTTAACCCTGAAACATTCATGCTAGTTTTATAATCTCCTACAGCATTCCAAATGGAATAATCTGGTGAAGTAAAGCTAAACGTTCCAGAGATAACATCTCTTCCATCAGCTCCCTTAAGACCATCAACCGTAAAGATATTCTTTGTAAGATCGTTATAGCCCGCCACATCTACTGTAGGTAACAGCTCACCATAATATATAGAATTAAGATCAACAAAATCAACAGAAAGTGTTAATACAGCTTTTTGTATTTCCACCTCAACCTCTATTCCTTCAATTGGTTTATGGTTATTCGCAGATGCTGTAACGATATAGCTTGTTTTTACGAAAGCATTCGTTGTAGCTCCTGATACTGTCTCTGTTGTATTCTTCTTTGTGATTGTCCATACAACTGGATTGTTCTCCAAGTTTACCCCTGACAAGCCTTTATATGTTATTAAGGAAGGTCTTTCTTGGTTTTCTATAGCCTGAATCCAATCATAAGGATTCGCATCATAGGTGATGACCTTATTAGAATTTACATTACCTAAAATTTCATCAACCGTTAATGTAGCTTCTGTTATGGTATAGTCTCCTAATTTAGCTGTGTCATTTTCGTTAGTTAATTCATTTGTATCTACATGAACAATATAATTCAAATCATTTCCTTTAATAACCATGATGGAATACTCACCAACAGGATTATATTCAACATCGGTTACATCATTTGAATCCTTCATTATTCTTAATACAAAGATTTGAGCTACATCATCTCCAGAAACTAACCAATCCGTTGAATTTGAAACACCCTTATATGTTACTGTATATGGTGTTCCTATTTGTATCTTATCCTTTTGATAAACACTAGAAGCCTTGGTTTCATCAAAAACCAATGTAATTTCACGCGCTACTACTGAAATAGAACCCATAGCTTCAGCAGTGTCATCTGACAACACATAATTCGTTACACCAGAGGCAAGCTGAATGACAACATCATAGCTACCAACAGAAAATTTGTTGGATGTATTTTTAATTTCGTAGGTTAAAATTTCTTCTGCTTTGTCATTTGAACAAATCTTAGCACTACCTACAGCATAATTCCACCAATTTGTACCAGATAATGTAGGAGTTGTTCCGTATTCGAAGGTTTCACAATTCTTCACTCCTACCAAATCCAAGGTTACTGGATTTATTTTTAGAGTAGTCTTAATAGAAGCCTCTTCCGTTTTTACAGAATAATTTTTATCTACTGTATCTGTTCCTGTTATAGAAACTGTAAAGGTATAGGTACCAACATTTTTTATAGAAGCTGGATTTGAGCTTATGGTTATTGTTGGAGACACAGGCGTATCACTTTCACTCTTTTTCGCTAGATTTGTAACAGCAGCTGTTACTAAATCATTTGGAGTATAGGTTGTGCTTGTATATTGCATTTCCCATCCAGAAGTATTACTTTCTACGATTGAATTTGCAGAATTCCATTCAACAATAATATCTTTTGGTTTAATCTCAAAAGCATGCTTTAAAGGTATATTTTCAAATTGTGATCCATCACCAAAGTCAATATAAACATATATTCCATAATAGCCTACATTCCATGGTAGTCCATGAACTAAATCTGTTATTTCTGGGTGTGCTGAAGAATCAAAATCATGATTTAAAACATCTAAGGAATAAATCTTATAGGTGATTGTTGGATTTGCCGCTAAAACTGTTTTAGCATCATCACTATCTGCAAGATGAACATAGCTTGCATCATCATCTAAAGCCCCTTGAGTATACTTTGAATCAATGCCGTTATCTCCAAATATATAGGATTCAGCTTGAATATCTAACGTAGGTTTAAAAATCTTTCGCGTAATCATATAAGCTAGGAATAACAAGGTGCCCTCATCTTGAATTGCCACATCTCCCCAACCAGATTCAGTTAAGAATTCAATATTGGTTTTATCTAGTGTATTTTCTTTCCATTCATAATTTAGATGATTTTGATCGCCTGAATCAGATATATTAAATTGAATATAATATGTACCATACTGAGTAGGATCTATAGAGTCCGTAAGGTACTGGAAGCCAGAGCTTTCATATTTAGCAAATTCTACTGACCATGAAATATGATGCCCATTCACATTGACTCCCAATCCATTACCATCCAAATAATATTTCGTATTTGCAATAGTCACATATAAAGAGGAATTCAAGCTTGGTTTTTTAGTATCTCCATCATATTCTAAGGTACGATTTCCTCCTAAGGCAGGCGCTGTAATTTCCATACGTGATATTTGAATTTCATCAATCACAATTTCTGCCAAACTGTTTTTCCACTTATAATTTTGTGTATCAGTTAAAGTAAAGGTAATTTTATATTTACCAGAGTTGAGGTAGCTAAATACTCCTGAAGAATAGCTTGCTGCATGAGCTGTAGCACCAACTGCATCAAAGCCACCAAGTACCTCACCATGGATTAAATCATTTGCATTAAAGCCTGTAACACCAGTAGCTGTAGGTAATGTTACAGCTAAATCTTGAGTAAGACCTGTAAAAACACCTGTTTTAGATGCCATAGATGGTGCATCTAATTCAAAAGGATTGATGGTGATTTCCTTACTAAAATTGGATAATGTATAGTTGAAAGCTCTTGTACTTGTAGAAGTAAATCCATCTAATACAGCCGTATATCCTCCTGCTGTAGTTCCATTACTTGTTCCAGCAGATAGGGTAACCTTATTTAATTTTACATCCCCTTGATCTGTTGTATTCAATAATGCAGAGGCTGATATTGAAGGTGTTGGTGTTTGTTCCTTTCCATTATATGTAAAGGTTGTTGTCCCCCAAACGATATCTGTTTCCTCTATAGCCTTTGGAGTGATTGTGAATGTAGCAACAAATCCCTTCTTGTTTTGAATTGCCTCAGGAGCAACCGTTCCAAAAGGACTCATAGATGATGCATTCGCCCAATCAAAGTTCGTATTAGGATAAACATAGATGGTATATTTTCCTGTATCTGTAAGTTTAGGAAGAATTTCACCATTCAATTTCTCTGCATTTTCATGATTTGCACTATCAGATACTACATAATATAAAACCTTACTGTTTTTTTCTGTTCCATATAAGAAAGCATCTATATTTGTAATAAAAGCTGTAAAATCATAAGCAGAACCTTGATATATTCCACTTAATGTTGTCGCAAACAATACATCATCTAATGCAGCAGATTGAACAGTAAAGGTAATAATTTTCTTTTCCGTAGGGAATTTATAATTATTTGCTAAATTATATCCCTCTGCATTCGTTGTTCCTGTCCAGCCTGTTAACAAATAATAATATTCATCTGCTGTCATTGTAGTCTTGTCAGTTACTAGCGTACCACTTGCATAATGTAATGTATAGTTTAATTGAATTTGATCTGCTAAACCTAATCCAACCATAGTTATGGTAGGAGTTTCTTGACCTGTAGTTGAAGTAGGGTTAAACTCAAATGTATTATCATTCCAAATATAATCATCCTCAGCATTTGCTGATTTTAATGAACCCTTTAATTCCTTTTGGTTCATTGTTAATGTAATGATTGGAGTATTTGAAGGAGCTTCTCCTTCCTCTGTTGTAGCTACACTCTTCCATACATAATTGGAATTCAATGAAATTGTAAAGGTATAAACACCTGCATGTAAAACAGAAATTGTACCCGTATTCGCATTAAAGGATGTATTATAATTTGCTAAATTTGTTATCGTTGTATCTACTGTTCCATTAGCATCAAAAGGATTTCCAGAAAGAACTCCAGTTAAAATAGGGGTTCCCTCATTATCATTGTCAGAATTCCAGCCTAGAATACTATACTCCCAAGCAACACCATTATAGGTTTGACTTACACTAACATCCTCAATTCTATCAATTTCCTTTGGTGAAATCGTAAAGGTTGCTGATGCTGTTGGCAAACTATAATCTGTTGCCAAATGCCCTGAAGCCACAGATAATGTTCTTTTAATAGTATATGTCCCCACAGGCCATTTCTTAAAGTCTGCTGCTACTACTTCCTCATTCTTTGAATTATAGTACTTCGTATCTCCTTCGATAGCAAAGAAATAGCTTGGCTTGGTTGGAGATAAATAAGGTGAGGTTGTAGAATCATATTGATCACTATAACCAAAGGTTGGGGTTGGTAATGTATCTGAATCATAAACAAAGCCTAAAGCTGCTTCGTTTGTGATGTCATATCCCAATTGACGCTTATATATTTCAAATTCCTTTGTTACTGAATTGTCCTCTTTATTTACAGTTACTTCCTTTGCCCACATATAATTACTCTTATGAGCGTCAGCAATTGTAAGCTTTACAGAGTACTTTCCAGCATGTAATGCTTTATTTCCTACTAGAGGAATTCCAGTAGATAAAGATTTTAATGATCCAGCAACTACTACATCAGTATCTCCATACTGAATTCCCGTTATTCCTGTGACAAAATCATCGGCATCTCTAGCAATTCCATCAAATGTAATGTTAGGTAATAAATTATCTGGAGTCAACGGAGCAGGAGTTACTTCTATTGTCGGACATCCATATCCTGGTCCTGGAGTTGATGTAGCAGCCAAATAATTCGTAGTATCTGGAACGAGAACCTGAACATAATATTCACCAACTGGAAGATTATCTGTTAAAGGTGTAGTCTCCCAACCTGTTGCCGTTTTAAGATAATAATGAATCGTATACTTTGCTATAAGCTCATTAGACGCGATATCACTTTCACTATCCCCATAAACGATATTCAAATTTGAACCATCAATTCTTGTTCCTGTAATTTTTGGAACCTCAGGAGTACTACCATATACCCATGATCCATTTCCATAAGAAACAACCACTGGAGTAATAGGACCCTTACTTATTTCAACGACATAGTGGATAACTGTACCAGATACACCCTCTCCACTAGCCCATTCAACCTCTTCTTTTAATTCATCGGATATTTTCAATTCAATATAATATTTTAATCCACCCGCCAAAAATTGAATATCTTCTGTTTTGGAAAGACTTGATTGATTATATTGAGCAAAGGTAGATAGTGTAGAATAGGTATCATCTTCAAAAACACCTAAAGTAATACCATCTAATATTTCTTGATCTATAGAAGAATTAAATGTAATTGTTTTTATTGTATTTGTAGAAAAGCTTACTGTTGATGTATCAAAAGTAGGAAGCGTAACAACATATTTTTTAATATTCAATTCTGGAACTGCTGCAAAAGCACCATCAGAACTCCAATCTGATCCTTCTGTCAAATCATATCTAAATTCAACTAATATGGATTTGACTTCTTTGGTTATTATTGGTGTTTCCCCTATATAACAACCAATTTCATCCGTTCCAGCAGTATCTCTATAAAAAGTAATTCTAATATGACTAGACTTTCCTTCCGCATCTAAAAAATCTACTAATGGCACATCTCTACGTTGATTTCCCCATTTTATTGTTACACTTAAATCTCCATAATTAAATGGCATTCTCATTGTCTGATCTGGGAAATGGTTTGCAACAATGTTTACAGTATTCCAAGACGTTGGGGAATTATAAAGAACTTGTACTGCATACTTGGTTGTAATCGTTGTATCAGGACCATATATAATCGTTACTTCTTTATCGTATTTAAATGTTTTTAATTGTTCTGGTGTCATAGTAGCTACTTGAGCTAGAACCTCAGCCGTCGGATTTAAAGTTCCCTGTGCTGTGAATTGACTACTACTCAAAAAGGTTTTATTCCATACACCCGTATTTGCTCTTGTAATAATATAAGAACTATCACTACCAGGTTGCATAAAAATAGGATTGGTAGCTACATCTTTAGAGGTTAATTCAATTGTTTCATTAAAACCAGTTGCTTTTATTTCTATCACTTTAGCCAATTCAAAATTAACAGATATAGAAGCAGATACGGATTGTCCTCCGATATGATTATAAACTTGAGCAGAAATATCATTATTATTTTCTATAAAATTGGTATTATTAAAAACCACATATTCACTTGTATCTGCTGTTGCTGAATTTTCACCTATTGTAGGAAAGCTCAACATTCTACTAGAATTAGAATAATGTACTGTGATTTTAAGTCCATCCCCATAAATATCCTCTAGAGTAGATCCAGCAATACCCTCAGTACCAGCAACGAATGCAGAGAACCATTTTTCCTCTTCTCCCGCTATGGTACTACGCTTTTTATAATACATACCATCTAAGCGATATTCCGGATTAACGCTAAAATCAGCTGCCAAAATATTGGCTTGAGTTACACTTGAAATCTTTCCACTGGCTGTTAAAACTTTATCTTTAAACTGATATGTAACTGTGAAGGTTGCGCTATTTCCAGGGGTTAAGCTGCTTAGTTCAGTTACTTCATACAATTCTTTATTAGCTATAACCTTACCTGCTGAATCCTTAACAACAATGATTTCCTTTAAAGATTCCTTGTCATAATCATTCGTTAAAGAGGAAATAGTATCTACTGTAATTCCCGTTATCTCATCAAAGGCATTGTAATCCTCTTCTGTTGCTAAAGAAGCTAATCCTACTGGAACTGTAGCTGCAATCTCAGAGTTTGCTCGTTTTACCTTGATAACTAAATTTACCTGATCTGTTTCTGCTGGCATATTATCTAAAACAACATCATTTTCAGATAATGTATGCTCATAGCTACCAATTGAAATTTGAAGTGAATATTCGCTTTTTCTCAAATTGACAGATACAGACTTATCACCACTAGAAAACGTTCCTAAAACCTTTAAATTATTTTTAAGATCATGAGCTGTCGTAACACCAACATAAATTTTAGCTCCTGAATTTAAGCTGGCTGTTACTCCCGTATATTCATGCATCGGTTTTATTTCATATACTTCTTCTGGCTGTTGCTCCGTAGATCCAGAGGATTCATCCGTTGCAGTATTTACATGGGAATTATCATTCTTATTGACATTTGCAGTGAATGCAGGAACTAGTGTAGCCGTTAAAGCAATTACACTTATGAATACTGCACATACACCAATGATAATCCTATGCTTTAAAAATTTCCTTAATACTTTCATAAAAACTCCTACCCTTTTTTAGTCTTATAATGCGTCAAAAATGCAGTCTATTCCAAAGCTGCATTTTTAATAATAACTTGAATTATTTTATCTTTTCTAATTCTTTTTTAAGCTGACGAAGATTTTCACGCTCTAATTCAATTAGATTGGTGTATAACTTAAAATATTCTACATCAGATGCATTAGGTGCAACGTTATTCACATGCGCCTCCATTAAAGAGGATTGAGAACGCTGACGCTTCTGTTCTAAAGCTACAATTTCCTTTTCGCTTTCTATAATTTGTTTTTTTAGGTTTCTTTTTTTAGACATAATAACATCCTCCTTTTAATGTAAAATATGTTGGCAAAACCAACATCAAATAAAAAATCAAAAATTTCATAGTAAGGAACTATTTTACTACAAATTAAGATAAAAAATTTGTCAAATCGACTCACTTCCATTATACCTTTTTATCCCATAGTTTGTCAACGATTTATTATGTAATACATAATAATAAATGTTTAACTTAAGAAAAAAATAACAAAAATGAGAGTCAAAAGAAAAAAGAGTTGATTTTTACCTCACTCTTTTCCAATTTTTGGATACCAAAATCCATAAAAAATGCAATACGTATTGCGTTTTAGCCCTTAATATTCCTCACAGGCATCATGTATTGAACCAAACTGCTGATCGAAATTTATGATAAAATAATAGGTTTTTCCCTCATCCTTGATTTTATCCTGTATCATTCTTAAAATCTTTTCTTCAGATAAGTCAAACCGATATGGTCTTACCAAATCAAATATAATATTTGTATGTGTTTTTCCAACAACCACACGAAAATCATGCATAGAAAGTAAAGGACTTATTTCACGAATTGTTTCTTTTATTCGCTGCCTTAAAATATTCGTTTCCTCATCATCTATAACTATAGGATCCATATGAATTGTAAGGTCAATACCATATTGAAGATTGACTTTTCTTTCTAGGTTATCTATGACATCGTGTACCTCTAGCATTCTTTGGTTTGCATCTACCTCAACATGAATAGTCATAAAGCATTTGGTTGGTCCATACATATGACAAACCAAATCATGATATCCTAATACAAGTGGTTCTTCCTTAATTGTTTTTATTATATTCTGAATAAATTCCTCATTGGTAGAAACTCCAATTAAAGGATCAATTGTTTCTTTAATAAGCTTTATTCCAGAAAAAATAATGAAAAGGGATACTAAAATTCCTAATAGTCCATCCAAACTAAAGGGGATATCCTGAGTCAACAGCAATACAATGTTTCCTATGAATAGAGCACTCGTGGAAAGACAATCGTTTAAGCTATCCTTGCTCGTTGCTTTTAAAGCTACAGAATTGATGATTTTACCTATTTTATAATTAACATATGCCTGCCATATTTTAACTAAAATAGAAAAGGATAAAATGCCAATTGTTATATAAAGAATTGATTTTTCTAGGAGTACCGGTTCATATTGAATCATTTTTTGAATGGAAGAAATCAAAAGACTTCCTCCCACAAATAATACTATGATAGAAACAACCAATCCCGTAATATATTCTATTCTTTGATGCCCATATGGGTGCTTTTCATCAGCAGGAGCACTTGCCAGCTTAAAGCCAACCAAGGTAATAACAGAGGAGCCCATATCCGATAAATTATTGATGCTATCAGCAATAATCGATATGCTCATAGATAAAATTCCTGCCAGCAATTTGACAATAAATAATATAAGATTAGAAAATATCCCAAAAAAGCTAGCAAGCTTTCCATGAGCTACTCGAACCCGTTCTTCATTTGTATTTTGATAATTTTTAATAAAAAGCTTACGCAATATTTGAATCATAAGGAATTCCTTTCAAAGCTCGTGATACATATTTCTTTAATATTACCTCTTTTTTTCATTTTTGTAAATCATTAACCGTTCAATTTTATGTCTTTCATCTATAATTTTTTCATTTATAGGAAATACTAAAAGCAAGAAGGTGAAAGTTTGAAGAGAAAAATTATAATTTCCTTTGTTGTAAGCTTTGTTATATTCATTTTATTTCTTTTCTTCTTTCAGCCCATAGATTCTATAGAGGATTTAAGCACAACACCTGAGCTTTCTATAGTAGATGCCCAGGATCATGAAATTATGCATATGATACACGGACATAAAACAACACCAATCGACATAGAAAAGCTAAGTAAAAAAAATATAGAAATCCTATTAACAATAGAGGATAAAAATTTCTATAAGCATAGTGGCTTTAATATCAACCGTATCATAAAAACCATTCTATCGAATATCAAGAAAAATGAAAGCCATGGTGCTTCTACCATCACACAGCAATATATAAAAAATGTCTATTTGAATAATAAAAAAACCATAGGGCGTAAAATAAAGGAGCTCTACTATGCCATTAAGCTTGAGCAAATAGCGACAAAGGATGAAATTTTAGCAGGCTATCTCAATTGTATTTATTTAGGGAATGACATCTACGGAATTGCTGATGGAGCCAAATATTACTTTAATACAAGCTATGAAGATTTAACAATCTCACAAATGACTACACTCGTAGCTCTTTTAAATGCCCCAAGCTATTACAGCAACCATCTCGATGAATTAGAACAAAAACGAAATAAGCTCTTACATGCTTTATATGAAAATTCCATTATCACCCTAGAGGAATATCATGAGGCTATAGCTCCGCTTGTCTTTAGACTAAATAAAAAAATCTATAACAGCAATCTATTATACTATGTAGATGGCGTACTTAAAGAATTGAACACCCTAGATTACAGCAATAAATTTAATAAAATCATCAAAATTAAAACGAGATATGTACAAGGCATGAATTCCTTTTCCTTTTCTACAGAAGCCAATTATGCAGCAATTGCCATAGATAAAGATGGCTATATTCTAAGTATGATTGGAGATAAGGAGTATTCCTCCTCTAGCTTTAATATTGTTACATCAGGAAAAAGAGATATCGCATCAACCATTAAGCCTATTTTATACTATGAGGCATTAAAGTGTGGCTTTACCCCAAGTACATCCTATTATAGTGGTCCCTATTCCTTCTCCTACCATAATGAAATGGTAACCATCAAAAACTTTTCATCGATTTATCCCTATAGAAATATTTCTATGAGAGAAGCCCTTGCAACATCGGATAACATTTATGCCATTAAAACACATCAGGCCTTAGGCTTTAAAACACTCGCCAATCATTTTAAAGCCTATCAAATTGAAGCCAATAGTCTTCCCTCCTTAGCCTTAGGAAGCATAGGAATGAGCCTTTATGATTTGACACGTATTTACTCTCAATTTTTTACCGAGGGAACATACCTTGACTTAAAATACATTGAAAATATTTATAGAGGAGATCAAATCCTATATGCTCGTAGTCCAAAAAATAAAAGCTTAGGTGAGCCTAAGTATTTTAAAACGATAAAGGAGCTTATGGCTTCAACATTTGACCCAAGTATACCTCATGCAACAGCAGCCTCCTATAGTACCCTACTTAAAACAAAATGCTATGGAAAAAGCGGATTATCTGATTTTGATTCCTATATGATGGGGTTTAGTGATGATATATTAATTGGTGTATGGGCAGGATATATAGATAATCAATTCTTAGAAAACCCAGAAGTTAAAAGATTGCCAAAGGAAATTTTTTTAAGATTGATGAACAGCTATGGATTCAATTAGAAATCGATAATCCTTCGACGCATACCGCTTATGCAATAAAATAAAGCAATTTTGAGCTTTTGTCAAAATTGCTTTATATTCTTTACTTTAGACGAGAGAAAATGGAATCATCCTTGAATAGAATAGATCTTATATTCTTCTTTTTGCTCTTTGGTTAATTCTTGAATCGTATAATATCCATACTCTAATGCTAGAGTGGCAGAAAACTTTGATTTTTCTACAGTAACCTCGCTAGATAAATACTTTTCCACATATTCATTTTCTAATAATCCTGTAATTAGCTGATCTGCCGAACAAGTAATCTCTGTCGGTAAAAGATGTTTGCAGGAGATCTTTACATCCATTTCTATATTCTCTTTTAAATCAAGCTCCTCCCATATTTTTTCTGTAGGGATTGTAAGCCTCAATGTAAAGCTATCCTTTGTTGTATCAACAATGATTATATTAAACCAATCAATCATTTCATTTATATTAGGCAGAACAGAGGATAGGCTGTAATATTTTAAAACATCAATAAAAGAGATAATCATGGCCTTATAGTTTTCTGTTATATAGGATATATCTATTTTGTTTTTTATAGAAAGATGGGTATTTCCATTATCTAAATTTCCTATTAGATAAAGAAATTCATCATCATTTTGAATATCTCCCTTCAATTTGTACTTTGTATCAAAGGATAAGCTATCGGAGTTTGTTTTGGTATACCCATCGATAAGAATATTGCCATCAAACCGATATTTTCTTAAATTGCTTTTTGCAGAAACATCCATAGTATACCTTAAATCAATGGTTCGAAGCTCTGTTCCTTGAATCTTTATGAAGCCTTCTACATTTGTATTCAGCTTCATAGCTACGCCATTAAAGCTTGTATTGATTTTGGTTTGATCCAAAATTTCAAAAAGCTTCTTTACATCCTCTGGATTATCTGTCTTTTTAACAGAATAGAGCGTCTCCTTTTGATGTTCATCCAAATAGATTAGCTCTGCATCAACCTGCTTTTCTGCACAGCTCACAAATAAAGCACAAATAAGAAGGAGGATACATATTCTTATTTTTTGCATAATTAC
The DNA here is from genome assembly GCA_949840955.1 of uncultured Anaeroplasmataceae bacterium. Lineage (GTDB taxonomy): Bacteria > Bacillota_I > Bacilli_A > Acholeplasmatales > Anaeroplasmataceae > Pelethenecus. The sequence continues at coordinate 39,905 of CATKXV010000009.1, forward strand.
TCCTTATTTTTGATAGCAACCTCTAATTGATTAAATGGAATTTCAATTTGATGCTCATCAAATGCCTTTTTTATTTCAACCATCAAATAATTATGAACCGTCCAATAATCCTTATTGTTACACCAAACACGAATATTTAAATCTACACTAGAGCCAGCATATTCACGAATACCAACAAAGGGCTCAGGATCTGTAAAAATAAGTGCATTGGCACGACAAACCTCATTTATAACATCGGTAGCCTGATTTAAATCCGCATCATAGGCAATGGACATAACTACCTCTACCCTTCTCGTTTCTTTGATAGAGGTATTTACAATGACATTGTTGGCTAAGGAACCATTTGGCACATGGACAACCTTATTATCTGGTGTTACAAGAACCGTGTAAAACATATGGATATCCTCAACCGTTCCTGATTCTCCATTCGTGGTTATTTTGTCTCCAATTCGAAACGGACGCATCGCAATAATAATAATTCCACCTGCAAAGTTAGATAAGGAGCCCTGTAAGGCTAATCCAACAGATACTCCTGCGGATGCGATTAAAGCCGTAATTGATGCTGTTTCTATACCAATATATCCAACAAAGCAAATTAAAGCTACCAGCTTAATAACAACTCGAATGGCCTGTGTTCCTACTCGAGACAGGGTTTCATCTGCTTGCTTTCTTTGAAGATGTCTATAAAGCTTTTTAGTTAAAACATTGGTTATTTTAAAAATGATAAACAAAAAAATTAATCCAATAACAAGCTTAATTCCTGTTGTTGTACACCAATTGATAATGATATCAAGTAATGCCTTCCAATCAATGGAGGCTGTTTCTTCTGCTAAAAACATATTTTTTTACTTCCTTTACATAATTTCACATTTTCATTTTAAAGTCTTAAGATAATTCTATAGTATACTATAGGTGTCTAAAGGACAAGAAAGGAGTTTACATAGTAGAATCGACAGAATATACCTCCCCCTTACATATACCGTCGATTAGATTACCGCTCTAGGCTACTAGAGCCTTTTTATTTGATTGGCTTTAGAAGCTCTACGCCTCCCATATAAGGCTGTAAGGCCTTAGGAACACGAACACTACCATCCATCATGTAATTATTTTCTAATACTGCAATTAATCCCCTTGGCGTAGCTAATACCGTATTATTTAAGGTATGAACCAAATACGTTCCATTTTCTCCCTTGGTTCGAATTCCAAGACGTCTTGCTTGAGCATCTCCTAAGGTAGAACAGGATCCAACCTCAAAATATTTCTGCTGTCTAGGACTCCATGCCTCAACATCACAGGATTTTACCTTTAAATCAGCTAAGTCTCCTGTACAGCATTCTAAGGTACGAACAGGAACATCTAGACTTCTAAAGAATTCTACTGTATAGCTCCACATCTTGTTATACCAATCCATACTTTCCTCAGGTTTACAAAGAACAATCATTTCCTGCTTTTCAAATTGATGCACACGGTAAATACCACGCTCTTCTATTCCGTGAGCCCCTACTTCCTTTCTAAAGCATGGAGAATAGGAGGTTAAAGTTATTGGTAAATCTGCCTCTTTCACAATTTGTCCTTTAAAGCGTCCAATCATAGAATGCTCAGAGGTTCCAATAAGATAAAGATCCTCCCCCTCTATCTTATACATCATATTTTCCATTTCTGCAAAGCTCATTACCCCATTTACAACATCAGAACGAATCATAAAAGGTGGAATACAGTAGGTAAATCCCTTTTGAATCATAAAATCTCTAGCATAGCTTAGCATTGCAGAATGTAATCTTGCAATATCTCCAACAAGATAATAAAAGCCATTTCCACTCGTTCTTCCAGAAGCATCCTTATCTAATCCATTGAATCGAGCAATGATATCTGCATGATAAGGAATTTCATAGGTTGGTACAGCTGGTTCTCCATATTTTTCTATTTCTACATTCTCAGAATCGTCCTTACCTACAGGGACACTTTCATCAACCATTTGTGGTATAACCAGCATTTTTTGATTTAATACCTTTTGAGTTTCCTCTAATAATGGATCAATTTCGGCAATCCGTTGATTATTTTGAGTAACCGTTGCCTTAATTTCATTGGCCTTGTCAATTTCCTTATTTTTCATAAGAATTCCAATTTGCTTACTTAGCTCATTTCTAGAGGCTCTAAGCGTTTCTCCTTCAAGCTTTAAGGAACGAATTTGCTTATCTAGCTCTATGACCTCATCTACCAAAGGTAATTTCGCAGTTTGAAATTTCTTTTTAATATTTTCCTTTACCCTTTCTGGATTTTCTCTAATAAATTTAATATCCAACATATTCTTTTCCCCTTTTCTTTTAAAAATAAAAATCCTTAAGTAAAAACCTAAGGACGATAATAACCGTGGTGCCACCTTATTTCTAGCAAATGCTAGCACTTTCTTTTCTTTAACGCAGAAAATACGCATCTTATCCGAGGTAGATTCATTTAATTTCTAGCTACTGATTTCCACCAAGCATCAGCTCTCTATCAACATCAAAATTAAATTACTTGGTCTCTTCTTTTAAGACGCTTAAAATTATAGCATGATTCCAAAGGAAATGCAATTCCCTTATTTTACCAATTCCTTTTGTTGTTCTTCTTTTCCTTTATTTTCGCTTTTAATCCAAAAATATGAAATAACAATTCCTACACCCAAGATAGCCAAGACAATCAATAAGGTTGCCCACCATATTTCCCAAGCAGAATAGCTCCATATTCCATATACCAGCATTGCAAGAGCTGTATAAACAATAGCAATACAAATATTTACATAATTCCTTTTTATTATATCAAGCATATACATCACCTTTTTGATTATACCATAAAATTCTTGAACAATCTATACATATAGGAATTTAAAATGAATCCATGATTTCAATTTGAGCATGATTTGTCATTTCCTTAACATAAGAATCAGCATTCATGCTGATAACCAAAAAGGCTATTTCAAATAAGGATAATGCAACAAAGATGCCCAATAGTGTATTTATAGCAGCAGCAATTAAGGAAAAAGCCAAAGCAATTAAAAAAATCAATAGACTTGTCAGTAAATAAAGTCCAATATTTTTCACATTGACAATATGCTTCAATTTTACAATTCCCCTACCATAGACCAAATAGGATAGCAATAGGCTAAACATTCCTGTTATACCTAGGATACATACAAACGAGATGAAAATGCTTGGCTTCCAAAGTAAATAAAGAAATGCTAAAAGAACTACCATTGCTACAGACAAAATACTACTAAACCCAATGGATACAATATATTTCCAGATACCTCGTTTTGCAATTGTTCTTCTAATTAAAAAGCGAATCAATATATACCCTGCAATATATCCCAAAATCCACCAAACGAAAAAGACAATACAGTATGCAACAATAGCTGAAGTAAAGTTTTCAATGCTAGCTGCGATTTGAGTCTGAAAAACCTCAAAATCTGTTCCTAATAGTGTGCTAAGGATTTCATATAGTGTTTGATTCATCCAATCCTTAGAAAAAAGAACCTCTAGCGCTTCAGAAGGCATATTCCAATCCAGAGCCAAAATCTTATCCCATAATGTATTCCAAAGGATAGTAAAATCTAAATTTAAGGTACTCCCCAAGTTTTTTATATCGTTAATCAAATCTGTAAAAGCTGCATAAATTCCTGGAACTAAAATAGATACACCTATCATAATCCCTAAAAACATCGTTCCTAAAGGAGTGAAAAAATGCTTCAAGCTGATAAAATAATTTTGAATTCCTTTTTTTAACATGGCTCTGTCTCCATAAATCTCATTTTATGACATTATACCATATAAAATGACAAACTTCTACTTGTTTTACCAAAAGAAAAAGCTGGCTTTATCCAGCTTAAAGGATTGTGATTTTTCCCCCTAAGGATTTAATTTTATGGATTATATCATCATACCCTCTTAAAACATATTCAAAGTTGGATATTTTCGATTCCCCATCTCCTAATAATGCTAAGAGTAAAAGAGCGGCTCCATGCCTTAAATCATAGGCCTTATATTCCTTAGAATGAATTATAGTTGTTCCAAGCACACTTGCTTTATTTCCTTCAATCCTGCATTCTACTCCACTTTGAATTAAATCTGTATAAATTTGCATTCTATTTTCAAAAATGGTCTCTTCAATTTGAGATGTTCCTATGGTATTTAGAAATAAAACTCCAAAAATAGACTGAATATCTGTAGGTAAGGCTGGATAGACTCCTGTTTTTAAAAGCATAGGCTTACCATAGCTTTTTTTAGCATGAATCTCATTATCCTTTATCAGAAGCTGATAGCCTGCATCCTTTAATACCTCTAGTGGATATTGCATATCCTTGGGGTTAACTCTTTTGACAACAACATCGCCCTTTAATAGGCCTAAGGCTACATAGGTAAAGGCCTCAATCCGATCTGGAATCACAGTATGCTTAACCAACTTAAATTCCAATCTTGCCTTCTCATAGAATAAGCCCTCCTGTGTATAAAAAATAGGATAACCGATTTCCTTTAAAAATGTGATTACATCCATCCCCTCTGGTTCAAATAAACCATGGAGAATGGTTACCTTAGATAAAGAAAGTGCTGCAAATAAAGCATTCATAGAAGCCCCTACACTTGGCTTAGCTAAAGCAATTGTAGCAACTTCATTCGTTGTAGTTTTATATAGCGTTAAAATATTTCCTTCAATATGGTATGTAAAGCCTAAATCTGTAAAGGCTTGTAAATGAACATCAATCGGTCTAGCTCCGATTTTGCATCCTCCTGGAAGCCAAATTTCACATTTGGAAAATAAAGCTAAAAAGACTCCAATGAAATAATATGAGCCACGAATTCTCCTACATTCATCAAAAAATAGTGGCTTATATTTTAAATTGACATTATCGATTAGCATGGTATGTCCCTTAAATATAACCCTACAATCCAAATATCGCAGAATTTGACATATATCAAAGACATCACTGATTCTTGGAACATTTCGTAAAAGAACCTTTCCCTTGGCAAGCAAGCTTGCACATATCAGAGGGATAGCAGCATTTTTTGCTCCTGAGCATTGCACAGTTCCTTTTATATATGAGCCACCTAAAACCTGAATATCCATTATCATCACCTACTAAAGACTATGCAAGTCCTTAAGGGATAATGAATTTATAATTCAAAAACCATAATTTGACTAGGTCCAGTTAAACGCATAGGAAATCCCCATGTTCCATAGCCTCTTGTTATTGCAAGCGTAAAATCTCCATATTGATGAACTCCATCAGATGGGCTTTGAAAAAACAATTGATTTAAAAGGAAGAGTAATATCTCCCCTGGAAATATTTGTCCATTGTGTGTATGCCCTGAAATTTGTAAATCAGCGACATCTTTTGCATCTCTAAAATATTGTGGCTGATGATCTAAAACAATCAAGGGAAGTGTAGAATCACTGAAAATATCCTTGATTTCCTTTCTTCCTCCACGATAATCTATCCTACCTGCAATACGTACGCTTTGATGAATGATGACCTCTTCATCCAATAAGAGGTGAATGTTGGTATCCTGATACCATGCTTGGATTTGTTCTAAATCATTTTGCATAAATTCATGGTTTCCTGTAACAGCATAAACACCATAGCTACAGGAAATTTTTCTCATAGTATCAGCAAAAAAGGTATGATCTAAATGCTTGATCTTATTATCAAAAACATCTCCAACGAACAATACAACATCTGCTTCTGTTTTATTTATGTTCTCTACCAATCTTTCTAAGGATAATAAGGAGCCTGTGGCACCATAATGAATATCAGAAACTACCGTAATTTTCAAATGCTCCTTTAGTCCTATATCCATCCTTTGATAGGTATATTCCGGAATTTGAGCCGCTAGAATTCCCCATAGACATATACCGAAGCTCATTCCAGTAGCAAGAAGAATACTTGATTTCTCTATCAGCTGCTTCTTTTCTTTTTTGATGAGGTATATTATTTTTCTAATTAAAGCTACAAAGCCTAAGGATAAAATATAATAAATAAAAAATCCCAAGAGGAGATATCCAGCATAGGCAATTCCTTCTACAAAGGGTATCCCACGAAAAATATAATCCATGACACAAAAAAGAGGAATCCCTCCAAGAATCATACCACCAACGAAAAAGGGGATTCTTCTTTTTATATGAAATACTTGAAGGATCATCTTTACAGCTAAAAACCAAATCAGATAATAAGCAATAGCCCCTAATAGTAGGATTATAATTCTCATAGTGCTTCCTCTTTTCTCTTATTTATAGTTTGACAAATTTCTATCTTTTTATACAAGGATAGAAGAACTTAGCCTAATATCGCTCTAAATATCTTTGAATCTCCCAATCCGAAACATGTCTTCTATATTCATTCCATTCCTGTTGCTTAGCCTCGATCAGCTTTTCTGTGATATGACCTCCCACAGCCTCCTGCATTAAGGAATCCCTCTTAAATTCTTCTATGGCCTCCTCTAGGCTTGCTGGTAAGGAATAAACGCCTAATGCTTCTCTTTCCTCCCTGCTTGCATGAAATAAATCCTCATAGATTGGTCCAACCTCTTTGCAATTCCCATCGATTCCATCCAAGCCAGCGTTTAGGATTGCAGATATAGCTAAATAAGGATTACTTGCTACATCGACACTTCTTATCTCTGTTCTTGTCTTCATCCCTCTAGCTGCTGGAATACGAATCATCGTTGAGCGGTTTGAATCAGACCAGGAGATATAGCAGGGTGCCTCAAAGCCAGGAACAATTCTTTTATAGGAATTTACTATGGGATTTGTTATAAAACAAAAGCCCTTGGCATGTGCTATAATCCCGGATATCCACTGGATTGCTGTTGCTGATAAGCCATTTTTTGTTTTCTCATCATAAAATGCATTAGCTCCATCCTTAGTAACCAATGAACAATTGACATGCATTCCACTTCCATTGATTCCCTCAATTGGCTTTGGCATAAAGGTTGCATGCAGACCATGTCTTCTTGCTATATTCTTTACTACAAGCTTGAAGGTCTGCACATTATCACAAGCTTCTACCGCTGAATCAAATTTGAAATTAATTTCATGCTGTCCACTAGATACCTCATGATGTGCTGCTTCTATAGTAAATCCGATGTTTTGTAATGCCAATACAATATCTCTTCTACAATCCTCTGCTGAATCAATAGGAGATATATCAAAATATCCACCATTATCATTAAATTCCAAGGTTGGCTTCCCCTTACTATCTAGCTTAAACAAAAAGAACTCCGGTTCAACGCCTACATTAAAGGCACTATACCCTTTTTCCTTCATTTTCTCTAGATTCCTTTTTAATACACCCCTTGGATCTCCCTCAAATGGCTCATGCTTCCCCTCATGTCCTGGTCTATAGACATCACAAATAAATCGAGCTACCTTCCCATAGGAATTATCTTCCCAGGCTAATACCAAAAAGGTATCTAAATCTGGATGTAAAAACATATCTGCCTCATAAATTCTTACAAAGCCCTCAATAGAGGAGCCATCAAACATTACACTATTATCTAATGCATCCTCTAATCTAGTGATGGGAATCTCTACATTCTTTAGCATACCCATAATATCTGTAAACTGCATTCGAATATACCGAATGTTTTCCTCCTTACAGATTCTTCTTATTTCTTCTTTTGTGTATTTCATAATAAGCCTCTTTTCCTTTAAGATTATGTTGATTCAGATGTAAAATATACATCAATTTAAAAACCGAGCCGTAATACTTTTCTTTAAATAGGTTTGTGCTAATATACCACTCAATATTCCTGTAAGAATAGAAAGGATCCCAATAAAGGGCAAATAATAAAGAACAGCTTGACTCCCTAAAATTACAATTGCTACAAGAACTTGTCCTACAGCATGACTTAAAGCCCCTAAAACAGATACTCCAATTGGAGAAAAAAAGGAAAGCCTTGAGAAGATATACATCATGAAAAAGGAAAGGGTTCCTCCACTAAGAGACATCATAAAGGTTGGAGAAAAAAGATTTCCTCTCAATACCCCCACTAAACCAATCCGAAGCAAATCCACAGCCAATGCCTCCCCAGGCTGAAATTCATAAAGCATAATTAAAATCACAATATTTGCAAGTCCAAGCTTAACCCCAGGGATATATACAGGGATAAAGCTCTCCACTATATTTAATACAATAGCCATAGCCAAAAGCATGGATATGACACATACTCTTTTTGTCCGATTCATACACCAATGTCCACTCCACTTCCTTCGATTTGGATAAACACTCTTTGAGGAAGACAGGTAATGGTTTGTCCAGCAGAACGAATTTTTCCTTGATGAACACAAATTTGATCCTTACATGGAGAATAAGAAACAAGCACCTCTTGATTTTGAATCACAATTTGGACTCCATTAATACCCAATTCCTGATTCCTAGATAAATCAACTACCTCCACAAGCTCCTTTTCTGAATAAATATATACCTTTAAATTTTCCTTTTTTTGTAATGAAAAAAACAAAATCAAGCTGACACCCATAATCAAAAGCAAAATAAGGATGAGGAGAATATCATTTCTATATTTACGCATAGCTTTGGATGCCTTCACTTTCAAAGAAAAGCTGATTATCTTTGGATATAATAAAATCTAGCCCCTTTTCATCTAAAAAAGCCTGTAAGGTATCCATATCCATAGCAAAACAAGCTGTAGAATATGCATCAAGTACCTTAGAATCCTCTCCAATTATGCTTAAGGTGTCATAAGAATCAGCAGGATATCCCGTCATAGGGTTTAATAAATGAGAATAGGTTTTGTTTTGAATGGTTACCCTTTGTTCTCTTATAGAAGATGTTGAAATGGCTTTTTCCTTGATTTTTAAAATTTTATAATACTCATTTCCCATAGCCTTTGTAAGCCCTACAGAAAAGCTTTGATTTCTTTTATTTCCTAATACGATGGTTGAGGAGCCTGCATTTAATAGAAAGCTATGGCATTCTATAGAATCTAGGTATTCCTTAACCTTGCTGGTAGCATATCCCTTAGCAATTCCGCCCAAATCCAGATTTCCCTCTCCTAGTAATTGAGCATGGTTTCCTTCAATTACCAGCTGGGTTTCATTCATAATCTGAACCTCTTCTTCGATTAAAGCTGCATCTAAAAGCTTCTGTTCCTCTAAAGCCTTTTTCCATAAATGGGAGAGTCTTCCGATAAATGGATTAAAATACCCCTTCGTTTCCTCCTTCATTTTTAAGCTGAATTCTAGCATTTCCTTAAGCTCTGTAGGAATATCTGCTTCTCTTTGAAGATTGAGATCATAAACTGAAACGTCGGATTTTTTCTGAAAATCATCAGCTACTGCATCATAGGTTAGATATATATTTTCTACAGCCTGAGCAATTTCCTTACTTCCCTCTGTATGATAAAAGGTTATAGAAATAAAGGTATCCATAGCATAAAAGGTATATGTATCCTTATCTTCACTATTTGCACAGGAAACCATAATGCCTAAAAATAATAGTAACAGGATTAAAACTCGTTTCATACTTCCTCTTCCTTCCTTTCATTCATTATACTATAAACCAAATAAAATAGAAAGAAAAGAAAAATAGAACCCCGATTTTTTTGTCATATAAAGAAATGTAAGCAGTTTTCATAGAAAAATGTTTTAATTCTCAAAAAAATATATGCTAAAATAGAAGTATGGTTTTTTAGAAAGGAAAGATAAAATGAAAAAAGCAGTTTTATTTATTTTATTCATTTTGGGTTTCCTTTTCATTTCTTGTACAGCAAATGAAAAGGTATATACCATTACATATAACGTTGATCCTACGCAAGGAACGACAATAGAAAGGAATTATAAAGAAAACGATGTATTAGAAACAATAGACTTAGGAACGGAAGCTAAGGAAGACTCTATGATCGAAGGCTGGTACTTTGATGCTACATATCAGGAGAAAATTTCTCTCCCTTTTACCGTAACTCAAAATATAAGCCTATTTGCCAAATGGGTTCCTCTACATAAAGTAACCTTTATGGTTGAGGAGTCCATCTATCAAACAACGAAGGTTATGGATGAGAAATTCTTAAAAGAAATAGAAAAGCCTACAAAGCCTGGAGCTACCTTTGTAGGTTGGTATATTGATGCTTCCTTTCAAACACCCTATGATTTTGAAAGTAAGGTCTTAGGAAGCTTTACTCTATATGCCAAATTTGATATAGAACTCTTCACTGTGCGTTTTATGGATCATACTACTCTACTTAAGGAAAAGAGTGTTTTATATAATACCCTGGTATCTGAGATAAAGGCACCAGAAAAGGAAAGCTATATTTTCAAGGGTTGGTCTCTACATCCAGATACCTATGAGCCTTATTCCTTTACCACTCCCATTACAAAGGATATCGTCCTTTATGCCTTTTATGAAAAAGAGCCAGAACAAACCTATGAGCTTACTTTATGGATAGATACGATTGCTAGTACCTATGATGTAGCTGCCGGAAGCACAATTGAGGAATTGAATCTTCCAAATAAAAAGGGCTATGTGCTTCAGTGGTTTACAGATGAAGAAAAAACAATACCGTATGATGCTACAACAAAAATAACAAAGGATCTTACCTTATACGGGAAATACCAAATCCTATCCTATAAAATTGATTTTAAAGAGGATTCTCTTCTTCTAGATTCAAAAAAGGTGGAATATAACGCAACCTTACCTGCGATACCAGATCCTAAAAAGAAAGGACATACCTTCAAGGGCTGGTCTCTACATCCAGATACCTTTGAATTCTTTGATTTGAATACTCCGATTACAGAGGATATCACGCTTTATGCCTTTTATGAAATCAATTCCTATACGGTTACCTATTATGATGATACTTCACTCCTTGCAACACAAAGAGTAGAATATAATCAGCTGTTAAACCCAATAGCTCCACCTGAAAAGGAAGGATATTCCTTTGTTGGCTGGTCTACAAGTAAAACCCTCTATATTCCTTTGAATCTAACATATCCTATAACAGAGGATGTAGAGCTATATGCCTTTTATGAGGAAATCATAATTCGGGTAACCTTTTGGAATGATTCTTTAGTTTCAACGAAACAAATTGGGTACAACGAATGTGTAGATATGCCTTCTGCCTCTGAAAAGGAGGGTTACACCTTTAAGGGTTGGTCCTATAAAGAAAACTTGTACGATCCTTTTGATTTTGAAACCAAGCTTAAGGAAGACATTACACTTTATGCTTATTATGAGATAAATTCCTATACCGTAACCTTTTTAATTGAGGACACAGAATATAGAAGGATTTCCGTAAAGTATAATCAGACTGTCTCTCTTCCAGAAAATCCAACCACGGAAGGCTATATATTTAAGGGCTGGTCTACAGATCCTACAACATATATAGAATTTGATATGCACACAAAAATCAAAAAGGATGTAACCCTTTATGCCTTCTTTGCTGAAGAAATTGTTGTTATCTTTACAATTGATGGAAATCAAACAAAGGAAAGTGTTGCGCTAGGTGGAAAGGTTAAGGAGCCAAGTGAACCATCAAAGGAAGGCTATCAGTTTATTGGTTGGTTTTATAATGATGAATTATTTGATTTTAATACAATTATAGAGGAAAGCATAGAGCTGGTTGCCAAATTCAAAGAGGCTGATTTAGAAATTCTTTCCTATGCAGGCTATAGTGAGGGCTTATATATTGAGGCTAAGCCTGTAGCCAGTGCCTCTTTATCCGATTATCAGGTATCCTATCGCATAAAAAATACTTCTACCTGGCAAGCCTGTGATAGAGAATTGATACGTTTAGAAAATAATACAATTCGCTGTGATATTGTAGGATTACAAGCCAAGGAGTATGAAGTAAAGCTAGCTGTGTTTGATAAATCCGTTGTGCTTTCTATTTCAGTTTCTGCCTATGATCGATCTGGCTATGCTCATTTTAAGTATTCCAACGGTATTGGAGCCTACAATAATGATGGAACCCTTAAAAGTAATGCGATAGTAGTCTATGTAACGAATGAAAACAAAAACACCATTCAGGTTGGAAATTATACAGGTCTAGTAAGTATTCTACAAAATCAAAAATCAATTGGTAAGCCTCTAGATATTCGAATTATTGGAAAAATTTCTACAAATCAATACAAATCCAAATCAAATGCCCCTAGATTGCTAGATAATTCTAATTCAAGTAAGGATTTTTTTGATAATGAACTAGAAACAAAATATGGAGAAAACCTAGTAGGATTAACCGTTCAATATATGGATAAAAAGGAAGAAAAATCCTACAAATATGAAACAACAAAAAATGGACTTCAATTAAAATCTACAGGAAAGTCTAGCTACAAGGAAACCAGTTATAATCGATCAGAATATCCTGAGGTTACAGGAAAAAAGGTGTATGATGATGATTCTTATTTCAACATGCTAGATATTGAAGCTTCCTCTAATATCACTCTTGAGGGGATTGGAACTTCTGCTGAATTCTTCCAGTGGGGACTAACCTGGAAAAAATGTAACTCCATAGAGGTTCGAAACATTAGCTTTACAGATTATCCTGAGGATGCTTGTAGCTTTGAAGCTGGAGGAAATTCAGATGTAAATACCTATGGAAATTACTGGATTCACCACAACACCTTCAATCGTGGAAAAAACAATTGGGATATTTCTGGAGAAAGAGATAAATATGCTGGTGATGGTGGTATAGATGTAAAATATATCCATAGTGTTACCTTATCCTATAATAAATTCAAGAACTGTAAAAAAACAGGCTTAGTTGGTGGAGATAATAAGAATTATACAAAAAATATAACCTTCCATCATAATTACTATTATAAGGTAGAATCAAGACTTCCACTAGGTCGTCAGGCAAATATGCATATATATAATAACTATTATGAAAATTGTACGACCTGCCAAGATATAAGAGCCAACGCCTTTGTCTTTAGTGAAGCCAATTATTTTAAAAATTGTGATAATCCTCAAAAGGTAACAACGGATGAAACATATAAGAATACCATCATCAAGTCCTATAATGATTATTATGAGGGCGGAGGTAAATCTCAGGCAACGAAAGTAACCTCAAGAACAGAATCCCTTTCCGGAAATTGCAAACCAGATGGTTCTACTGATTATACAAACTTTGATACCAACTCAACACTCTTCTACTATACAGGAAATGCTTCTGATGTAACAATACTTCATAAAAATACAGACGTTCCAGAATTCTGTAAAACATATTCAGGTGTTCTTAAAAATGGAAATACACAACCCAATCCAACCCCAACTCCTGATCCTGAGCCACAGCCTCCTGTAGAGGATTGGACAAATCAGCTGACAGAGGATTTTAGTAGTACAAAGCCAATTCAACAAATCGCTGTAGGGGATTTACTTCCAAAGGGAATTTCCTTTTGCACAGATGCAGCAGATGCAAGCCAAAATTACGTTACGATTGAAGGTGGCTCCTTACATATTCAAGACACCTCTGGCTTTACCACATGGGGATATTATATGTTTGATTCCATCAAGCCTCAAACGGGAAAGGTAAAAATATCCGTGGATTTTATCCCTCCAACAGCAAGTACAAAATGGACAATACTTCAGTTTATAGATGGAGAAAATAATATTTTGATTCGAACAGATGGCAATAAAAAATTAGGCTATACCATCAACGGTGAAAAGAATGGAACTGATTTCGTTGTCCATCCCATCGATTCTAACCCAATTGTACCAAATCAAAAATATACAGTTGAGCTGATTGTTGATTATCAAAGGAGGGAAGCCTCTATATCCATTAACGGAGGTACTTCCGTTGTTTTACAAGGGTACTCCTGTACAAATACAATCAATGGTCTCGGGTTTATGACTGCTGGAAAAGCAACCGATCGTTCTTATACGATAGATAATATTATCGTTGACTGGTTCAACTAACAAAAAAAGGATGTATCATATCACAGCATACATCCTTTTTTCTTTGATTTAAAATAGAGGAGCAAACAAATATAAGATATATGATACTACCTTTTGCCACCATGGTCTTTTTTTCCATTCCTCATAGGTTACCTGATGACTCTCCTCACAAGCCTTTAAAAAATCATTTTGCATTTTTTCTATTTCGTTATCCAATAAAATTAAGGCTCCACATTCATAATGTAAAAACAAGCTTCGATAATCCATATTAATTGTGCCTATAAACGCATATTTGTTATCAACAATTATATTTTTGGCATGGTTAAAGCCCTTGGAAAATTCATATATTTTTCCACCCGCAGCTAAAATATCTCGATAATGGGATTTAGCTAGATAAAATGCAGTTTTCTTATCTGGAATTCCTGGCATTAGAATTCGGACATCTACTCCACTTTTGGCAGCCAACACAATATCTTCAAGCATACCACTATCAATTACCAAATATGGAGTAGAGATATATAATGTTTTATCTGCACTTGTAATTAAGGAACGAAAAACATCATAGCTAATGTTCTTTTTATTGGATGGTCCATCTCCAAAAGGAATAATAAAGCTTGAATTTCTTGATATTTCTGAAGGCTGATAATAATGATCCAGCTTAAGAATTTCCTGAGTAGACATATACCACATTTCAATAAATAATGCCGTAAAGGTAGCTACTGCCTCTCCTTTATATTTTCCACAATTATCTCTCCAAAATCCAAACCGTTCCTTTTTATGAATATATTCATCTGCCAAATTATCTCCCCCACAATAAGCAATACGTCCATCGATAATCGTAATTTTCCTATGGTCTCGATAATTGAACGCAGGGTTGATGTTTAAGCCTAGGGGATTATAATTGGTAATTTGACAATTCGAAATATTGGTTATCCTTTTAATCGTTTTTGATTTTAAGGTTGCTTTAGATCCTAAATCATCATAAATGATTTTGATTTCTACGCCCTCTTTCCCCTTTTGTTCTAATATGGGAAGAAGCTCGGATAATACATATCCATCTCCCAAAATAAACGTCTCTATAAAAATGAATTTTTTAGCTGACCTCAATTCCACCAGTAAATCCTCAAATTTAATTAGCCCATCATTTAAAAAGGTATATTCTGTATTTTTGAAAACCGTATACCAGCCTTGAAGGACTTTGGCATAACGAAGAGCCTTAGAATCCAGTACTCCAAGCTCTTGAATAGTATTATCCTCTACATAATATTTTTCCATTTCCTCATTGATTTTTCTTTGTTTTCGATGAGGCAATCTTCTACTTGAAGAATTCAATATATAAAACAAAGTAAAGGGTAATGGCATTAAAAGAATTAATATAGACCATGTCAGCTTATAGCTAGTTAATATAGGCTTATGTATAATATAGAGTACAACTAAAAATCCACCAAATTCAATTAACAAATAAACAATTATATTTAATTGATAATCAAAATTAATTTGAAACATTAAAGCAAAAAGTGCAATCTGCAATGTAAAAACAGCTAATGTAAGAATGATGGTTAAAAGCTTTTTCCATATAGGTAAGCTTCTTCTTTCGTTCTGAGTCATTCAATATCACCTCCTATTTCGTAATAATAAATGAAACTCCAATCGATTCGTTTTTCACGATAAGCTTCATTCCAAAAAAGTCTATCGTTTTTTGAACAATCGACATACCGAGTCCAAACTCTCCTTTGCTTCCCTTTTCGTATGGCTTAAAGGCATGCTGAATAAACTGTTCATCTATATGTTCTCCATCATTATAGATCCTTAATCTATCCTTACGCAGAACAATTTTTATTTTAGATTTAGCATAACGCTTGGCATTATCAATTATATTGTCAACCACTGTAAAATAATTTTCTCGATAGCCTTTAAAGAAGATATTTTCCATTAAATCCAATTCAATCTGTAGCTCTGTTTGGAATTTATAACCAATGACAACCTCTTCTACAACCTCCTTCATATCAACATCCTCAAATTCTCTATCCTTTTGTAAATATTCTAAGGAATTATATTGTAAAAGTCGATTTACCTTATGCTTCAAAATATCTGCTTGGGAAATAATTATTTTACTGCTATCCTCATCAGCCATTCCATCCTGCTGAGCTTCTGCATAAGATTTAATAACAGCAATCGGTGTTTTAAAGTCATGACTCATATTTTGTAGCATTTCCTGTTTTTGCTTTTCGCTTTCGCATATCTCTATACGCATTGTTTCAATAGCTCGAGTCAGTTCTCCTACTTCGTCTAATGCATCATCCGTATAGGAATTATTATACCCATTGGCTGGGAGGTTTAATATATGATTTTGTAAAAGATGAAGTCGCTTTGTAAATTGATTGCTCCAAAGAATAATGCATAGGGTGGAAAGACAGACAATGATTACAAAAACTAAAATAATTTGTAAGGAGACATTATTAGAAAGATTATGGACAAATAATGAATTTGTCATAATTAAATTCAACCCCATACCTCCTTCTGCGAAGGTTATCACATAATAGATTGTTTTTTGGTTCGAATTGGTTGTTTTTTTCTTAATTGTTTTAGGAGTGGAAAGAGAAAAGGCTTTTGTGATGATTTCATTCAATTCCTCTTCTGTTAAATAATTTGTAATGTCCCGAGAATAAACGATTTTGTCACCTCGAATTTTAACAAATCCAACCTCCATATCTGTAAAATCAACATCTGGATTTTGAGTATGAGTATTCATTAATGCAGAATAGGTTACTAGCCTGGAATAGGTTTCCTGTTCTGCAACATATTTTAATCGACTGAGCGTTATGGATGTAAATAAAACTGCTGAAATAATTAAAACAAAGGTAAACAAAATGGCAATTTGCCCTGATATAGATAATTTTTTCATAGAATCAACCTATATCCATATCCATATATGGTTTCAATTTGTAATTCGGGCATTTTAGAGCGTAATCTCCTTAATAAATCATCAACAACACGATCACTGCCAAAATAGTCCTCTCCCCAAACGGCATTTAAAATTTGATCTCTAGAAAATGCCTTGCCTGGATGATCCACTAAATAAATCAATAAATCGTATTCTTTAGAGGTAAGAGATAAGGCTTCTCCACCAAAGGTAACATTTCTTCTATCCTTATCTAAAACATAATTTCCAATAAGAAGTTCATTTTTACTTGTCTTGGTTGATCCAAACTCATAAGCTCGAGCTAAAAGATTCTTCACTCGAAGAACAAGCTCTCTTATAGAATATGGCTTAGCAAGATAGTCATCGCTTCCTAATTCTAACCCCATAATTTTATCTATATCCTGATCTCTTGCGGAGGTAAAGATAACCGGCATCGTCGGTTTAGTTTCTCTAATTTTTTTTATCAAATCATAACCACTTACAATTCCTGGAAGCATAATATCTAAAATCCATAAATGATATGGCTCCTCTGTATCCTTATACGCTTCCTCACCATTAGAATAAAGCTTAACATCATATCCTTCAGTACTTAAATATTTAACAACCAATGCTGCAAGATTTTTTTCATCCTCCACAATTGCTATTTTATACATCATAACCACCAGCCATTTCCTCTGTTTCTTTATATTATACTATACTTTATTGAATGGATAAAGGGCAACCTAGAATTTTTTCGGTTGCCCCTTTTCCTTGGGAGAGTTATAGTTTGCTTATGAAAAAAGTTTCTATCTATGTAGGGATATTTAGATAGATACTGTCTTTGTAAGACACCTATAGTATACTATAAAAAAACAGTATGAATATCGTAAAATTATGGGAAATTATGAAAAAAACAATTTCTTAATATAAATCAAAATCTTGTTCATGAGAAACCCGTATACAACCATGCTGCTCCATATATTTGTCTAGCTTGCAGATTAAAGAGAGTTCTCTCACATGGAAGATAAAGGCACCAATCGCATAAGGAAAAATCAAAATTTCTGAAAGAATAATTAAAATCAGTTTAATCCCAATATTAAAATTAAATATAGGAGATCGATTTTTTTCTATTTTCCCCTCTATTCTGCCACCCTCTATTTGAGCCTCATAGGTATAATTTCCATATATTTTTGAATGGGTTAAACGAAAGCTGATCTGACTTTCCGTAATAAAATCCGAATCCTCTGTCATTTCATAGACGTTATATCTACGATCAATAATACTTACCTTAGGTGCAATAAAAACCCATATTCCATTAAGGACTATAATTAAGCCTACTCCAATGCCAAACCAGCAATCCATATTCTTATGCATTTCCTGACTAGCAAAGGAGGTAATGGCCATTTCAGCTAATGCAATAGCTGTAAATGCCGTACAAAGATTGGTTATCTTTATATTTCGATAATAATGTCCCTTACCATACGCATTAAAGCACCCCTTGATTGCTACACCAAGCTCTATAAAAGCAACAAAGGCGATTAAAATGCCTACCGTTTGGCTATAGCTTCTTGTTTCAAATCTTGCGATTAAAAGCAATATCATATAAAACATATATTGTAATCCTGCAAGGATTAAAAAAATACCTATACATGTATTTCTAAATTGAAAGGATTTCCTATTGGGCTTTGTAGCACCTACATAGCATTCATATCGAGAAAGCATCATAAAAATATTTACAGTACCCGTTACAAAAAAGACGGAATTGACAAAGAATCCCAATACAATTTTTCCACAAGCTAATATGAAATTAAAAATAATAGAGAATTTGGCATGAAACATTGTACGTTGTTCAAAGCTTAATTCTCGATATTGTTTAATTAAACTTTTCATAAGGTTAGCTCCAATCTAGATTTATTATACAATATTATTTCTTTATTATCTACTAAAAAGAGAAGAAAAAGACTCTACCATGTAGAGCCTATCTATTTATCCTTGTATCGAATGGTTTTCTAAGGATTTATTCCTCGTACATATCCTCATAATCATCCATAAGATCATTATATTTATCTTCGTTGAAATCGTCCTCGGAATAGCGTTCTGTTAAATCTCCGTCAATGATAGAATCTTCATCGTCATCCTCATATTCGTCATCATAATCAGAATCCTCATCCTCATCTTCATCGTATTCATCATCGTCATCCTCGTATTCGTCGTCGTCTTCATACTCGTCTTCATCTTCATCATATTCGTCAGATTCATCCTCAAGCGCTTCATCAAGAATTTCTTCATCCTCTAAAGGCTCTTCAATATCAGCACCCTTAACATTAAATGCTGATCCATCCTTATCATATTCATCTAAGGATTGACGACTTTTAAGATCCCACTCTTCATTTCCCATATATACAAATTTCGAGCTAGTAGTGATGTCAATATATAATTGTGTTGAAAGCTTACCATCAGCATCATCTAAACCTTTGATTTCAAGAACCTCTTTAATAAGTGCACGAATAGATTGTTGAGCTTTCTTTTGTTCCATTAAATAGATTGCAACCTCTAATAGTGACATCTGCGAAACATTTTCCATTATAATTCCTCCAATATTTGAAACACTTGATATTTTACTAGAGTTTTACAAAATTATCAAGTGTTTTCGTTAAAAATACGGCTTAAGAATTGAAAAAAGAGAATTGAAGAGATTGAATTGATACTACCTCTTCTTCTATAATCATTTCATAGCTTATCCGAATTTTTGTTTTCTCAATTTTTAAAAGCTTTGTTTTTACAAAATAATTGAATTCTATACCCTCTTGATTTTGATAATGACCCTCTGTTATCTTGTCCAAAATAAAACACATCTGCATATTGCAGATTCCTTTACGCTCTAATAGAATCCTGTCTGTATCCTTTGTAAGATAAATCATCGTATTGGGATAGGTCTTATCCTCAAAGCAAAAAATACCATTTTGAATATGAACCTCTGCTTGATATGCTGTTTTTTGCTGATTTCCATCAAAACCTAAGAACGAAACTTTCATATAAACTCCTAAAGAACCAATAAGATTAATAATACAATAAAGCCTGGCAATCTAAAAAATCCAATTAATAGAATAGAGAGTAAATTTAGAGGAAGGCTGATATTGATAAATTGGCCAATTAAATTAAATACTAAAACAGATACAACACCTATAACGATTGATTTAAATACATATTTGATAGCCTTTAGCATAAAATCACCACCTAAGTATATGATGATGATTTTTCTAATATTCTCTTCTACCCTCCATAGCCTTTAGAAGTGTCATTTCATCTGCATAAGACATTTCTCCACCAACGGGTAGTCCATGAGCAATTCGAGTTATCCTTACTGGATAATTTTGTAGAAGTTCTTTTATATACCGGGCTGTAATTTCTCCTTCCAGGGTTGCATTTGTTGCAAGAATAATTTCCTCTAGATTTTCTTTTTTTACTAAATCTAATAAGGAGTCTATATTCAAATCCGAAACGCCAACCCCTTTTGATATACTTATAGCCCCATTTAATACATGATATATTCCTTTATATTCATTTACATTTTCTATGGTATATAAATCCTTTATCGTTTCAACAACCAATACCTGTTTATGATTTCGGGTTTGATCCTTACAAATGGAACAATATTCGTCTGAGCATATATTCCCACAGCCCTTACAAATTTGTATTTTTTCTTTTACATCTATCAAATGATTAGAAAAAAGGGTCGTATGTTCTTGACTCATTTTCGTATAAATATAAAGTGCATACCGCTCTGCCGTCTTTTTACCAACCGATGGCAGCCTTGTAAAATCCTCAATCAAATCCTCGATTGGCTTTGGATATTTCAGCATTAGAATAATCCACCAAGGCCCCCACCGAAGCCTCCTAAAGCCTTTTGGGATTCTGCCTCTAATTTCTTTGTAGCATCATTCAAAGCTGCAACGATAGTATCCTCTATCATTTCTATATCCTCCTTAGACTCCAATGCATCTGGATCTATTTTCACAGAGATAACCTCGTGAGTTCCTTTCATTTCTACAGTAACCATTCCTCCTCCTGCGGTTCCTGTAAAAATAGTAGCCTCAAGCTTCTCTTGAGCCTCCATCATTTGTTTTTGCATTTTCTTTAAACGCATCATTGCTTGTTGATTCATACTTAATCCTCCATAATTTCTATTTTTTCATTATCTATAAGTTCTTTTAATTTTTCTAAGGTTTCATCCACAGCCTCAATATGCTCTGGCTCTTTTCTTTTTAAAACCCCTATTTTAATCTTTTCTAATTTAACCTTCGGATTTTCCTGGCTATATTTTGCCCGATAATCTGTTCGGATTTTATTCCAAATTGCTTTTGGTAAACAAATATAATCAGTTATATTGGCATTAAAATTATCGAATATTTCAATAATTTTCTGATAATTCTCATACCGCATGAGTCGGTTACAAAACCCCAAATCATTTAGTACAACAATAAATTTATTTTCATTAACTGCAACAATTTCTCCAGCAACTAAAATCTGAGCAATGAAAACTCCTGAATACTCTGAGGCAATTTGGTTCCATATGGCTTGTAATCTTGCCTTGCGCGATTTAGAAGCTGAATTTAAAATCTCTTCTATTTCTTCAATCTGCACCTCATTATCCGTGATTTTAGCAGGCTCTGGGATAGGCTCAGCCATCACAGGTTCCTTTTGGATTTGTAATAGCTCCTCCTTGCTTGGAAGGGCTATATCCATTGGATTACTTTTCACTGGATTGGCTTTGGTCATAGACAGCATATGAATAGTATGCTCTAATTGTTCAATACGCTCAAGCAAGTTGGCCTCTTCATTCATTTTACTATCACTCATTTTAAGAATAGCCAATTCTAAATATGCTCTTTTTTGATTAGAAAAGCGCATGGTATTGTTTGTTTCATTCAAATGATTCAGCCATTCATAAATGATTGTTGTTGCAATACGTTTGGAAAAGTCTATAAAATCCTGATTGTGGAATTCAAGACGATCATCTAAAATTGCATTATTTTTAAACAAAAGGATATCTCTTAAAAATAAAATCGTATCATTAATGATTCTAGGAACTTCCTTTCCCTGCTTTAATATTTGGTCGGTTAATTTTAAAGCTTTGGTTCCATCTCCATCTAAACAGGCTGAGGCAACTTGTAAAAGCTCCTTATAGCTTACATTTCCACTTACAGCTAAAACATCCTCTAGGGTTATTTCATCATGAATACTAAAGGATATGGTTTGATCAAATAAAGATAAGGCATCTCTCATTCCACCCTCTGCTGAAGATGCAATTTGATTTAAGGCTTCGTCTGTTAGACGTATCCCCTCCTCAGCAGCAACAATTTTTAATCGCTTTAATATATTCTCTATAGAAAGAGACTCAAAGTCAAATCGTTGACACCGAGATAAAATTGTACTTGGTAGCTTATAAGGCTCTGTTGTTGCTAAAATAAAAATAACATGCTTTGGTGGTTCCTCTAATGTTTTTAATAAGGCATTAAAGGCCGCATTAGAAAGCATATGAACCTCATCAATAATATATACCTTATATTTTCCAATGGAGGGCATATATTTTACGCTATCTCTTAGGGCTCTAATATCATCTGCGCCATTATTAGAAGCTGCATCAATTTCAACAACATCTGCAACAGTTCCCTTTTGAATTCCTTGACAAATAGAACAGGTATCACAAGGCTCTATTGCTGGTCCATGCTCACAATTTAAGGCCTTAGCCATGATTTTTGCAAGCGTTGTTTTTCCTGTTCCTCTAGGTCCACAAAATAAATATGCATGAGCCACTTTATTTAGTTTTATTGCGTTTTGTAAGGTTTTTATGATGTGCTGCTGTCCTACAACATCACAAAATTTTTGTGGTCTATAGGCACGATATAATGCTACATATGCCATACATTTTCCTCCTTTATTTTGTGTCTAAATAATAAATATGCTGAACACCATCTTTATCAAAATAACGATAATAGGTAATATACGTCTCATTACTAACTAATAAATCATAGATAGAGGTCGTAAATCCATCCTTGTTTAAATTCACACCAATAGAAGCAAAGGCCTTACCAACCAAATCACTACAATAGGATTTATTTTTGGTATCAAATAAGAATGAATAATTGTAGGGATCTCCTGCCAAAGCTAATCCTCGAGCCACAACCGTTCTTCTTTCTTCTTCCGTCATACGAACCCGTAGTCCAATAACAGGATATGGATATCTGTTCCAATAGGTTTTAGCATTTGTATCTGCTAAATTCAAATCATCACTTAGTCCTGAGGATTCTACCGTATACAGGTTTGTTGTTTTATCCAATACATCCTCATAATCTCCTAAGACTAAGGCAGCATGCCCCCCTGCAAAAAAGGAAATAAAGTCATGAATAAAAGGAATTTGCAGCTCAGAAACAAGCGTAATTAATATATCTCCCTCATTCCCAGGATAATGCTCTACACCAATTTGCTGTTTCACTGGTAAGGTTTCATTTGAAGGAATACGATATAGCTGAATCATTTCGGTAGATTCCTCTTCATTATAGACTGCTTTATTCTTAAATTGTTCAATTAAAATATTTGCATAGATGGTTTTTGTTGTTGCGGTAGTTAGAGCTCCAACAACGACAAACAACACAGAAGCCTCTACACAAGTTAATATAATCTTCAATATTTTTTTCATATATTTATTTTACCATAATGAATTATAAAATACTAGAGATAAGTGCTGTAGTTTCGTTGATTTATTTGCTTTCTTTTCCCTCTATTTTTCATGTTTATTTTTTCTTCTTCTGTTTTTTAAAAACAACATAAAATTCTTCTGCCAAAGAATTCTATAGCGATGAATCATATTATGAAAAAAACGTCTTTCGGATTTTGATAATTTTCTATATCTTTTTATTCCACCTGATATAGATCGAAAGGGATGCTTGACCCAATCTAAAACTGTAGAATAGGAATGCTCCATTCCAACCTTAAAAAGAATGGTTAAAAACTTTTTACGATGCTCTATGGATGTTGTTTCAATAAAATCACCAACTGTTTTTTCAAAGGTTAAGGAAAAAATTGTAACATTTTTTACATACCGAAATTTTCCTTCCTTCGTTATAAGCCAGTTATAAGGATCATGCTGAAAAATGCCTACTCCCTTTGCCTTGACAAATTGAATATGCTCACTATGATGTAATAATATGCCTACCATAGCATTTCCACAGGAATATTTATTAATTTTATTTTGGATTTTTTTAAATTCATTTGTCCTATAGATGTCGGTTTGAAAGCCCGGGCCATCATAATCTAAAATATTGATAATTCTATCCTGATATTCTTCTTTGGCTGATAAAGCTGCATATACTGCTAAATTTCCACCTTTAGAATGTCCACTTAAATAGATGGGCAGGCTTCTTTTAGAGGATACCCGTTCTAAATAGCGGGTAGCTTCCTTTTGAGAAGGTATAACATCTAAAAAGGACATATTAAAATCCTCTTTCCAGCCTAATAAAGAAATATCTGTTCCCCGATATGCTATAAACATAAACTCATCCAATAGAAATGTAACTGCACAAAATTGTACTTCCTTATCAATATCAAAAATATTGGAAAAATAATTTGCCTTTAAATTGCGATATCGAAGTGTCTTTTTTAAGATTCGGAGGAGTTTTTCATTGTTTTTACGATCTAACGTTCCTTGACAAACCATCTTAAGATTTTCTTCTGTTAAGACTTCAAGAAGATTAACATCCTCTACTGTATCATCTATTTTGGGAATAAAATTATCTAAATTAAGATAGGAAAGTTGAGCTAAGATTAATCCATCTACTTCATTAAATGGATATTCTTTAACGGTTTTTGAACCAAATCGTTTCAAAAAATAAAGGATATTTTTCAACACAATCACTCCCTATGAAAAAAATTTTCTAACTCTTTTTTTAAATAATATGAATTCGTAATAATTTTTTTATTCAACCAATGCTTTGGCATTAGGTCTTGATATTTCAAATACGTAAAACGCTCATCTATTAGAAGAACTACGCCACGATCTGTTTCACTTCGTATGACTCTTCCTACTGCCTGAACCACCTTAGTAAATCCTGGATATGTATAAGCATAATCAAACCCGTTTTGATATTTTTCTTCAAAATAATCCTTTAAAATATTATTTTCATCACAATACATTGGAAGTCCTACTCCTACAACAATAACACCTGTCAAGCATTCACCGATCAAGTCTATCCCCTCAGCATACACGCCTCCTAAAACAAAGAAGCCAACTCTACAGCCCCCTATTGTTTTGAATTGTTCTATAATTGCATTACGCTCTGCCTCTGTATCTGTAGATTTTTGAACAATCATATCATAATCCACACCCTCTAAGGCATCTATTACCATATGCATATATTGATAGGATGGGAAAAAAACAATATAATTTCCTTTTTTTACACTTGTTAGAGTTTCTATAGCTTCTACTATATAATCAATAGAAAAAATCCTGTCTTTGTATTTTGTAGAAATTTTATTATTGATGATAATATCTAAATTACTCGGATTAAAGGGTGATGGTAATTCGATGAATTTTCCCTTTCCTTGAGTAAGTAAATCAGCATGATAGGCAAAGGGAGTAAGGGTTGCTGAAAAAAAGACGATTCCCTTTATGGATTGTTCTATCGTTTCTAATAAAAAATCAGAGGCATCTAAGCACATCATTGAAGCATAAAGGATGTCCTTTTCTATTTTTACTATAAAACGATGGGTAATTCCATAATAAGCAGATATTTGTGTAAAATTCAATAGTTTAAAATAGATATCTAAGGCTTCATCTTTATGATTGATTTTTTTATTATCCTTAAATAAAGAATCACATTTGTTAATTAAACTTTTTAATATGGAAACCAAATCCGAATCTAAGGCAGGCTGAACATAGATGGTTTCCTCTACAACCTTTTCTCTATATTCATTTATTTTTTCTATAGCCTTATTACAATCAGAACGAATGCTAGGCTTATATCCTGTTAATACTTTTCTTAAAATACGGATATCCTCTTCAGAAATTGTTGCAGAATACATATCCTTACTTCTTGAAATGAGATTATGTGCTTCATCAACCAATACCTTAGGTTGATAGGAGGAATTGTCAAAATAGCGAATTAAATGTACCCGTGGATCAAAAACGTAATTATAATCGGCTAAAATTACATCACAATAATAAGACAAATCTAAGCTGAATTCGAATGCACATATATGAAATTGATTCGCCACCGTTGTTATGATTTGTTCATCAAAGGTATCCCAATGGGCATAAATATGCTCTATTGCTTCGCGGATGCGATCAAAATAACCTACCGCAAAAGGACAATCCTCTGGCTTACAATTTTTAAATTGGGCATTACAAATTTTATGCTTTGCTGTTATACTGATTGTTTTAATTTTTAATCCTTTGCTTTCTAATAGCTTTATTGCTTGAAGAGGTGCATTTTTTCCACTCCCTTTGGCAGTGCAATAAAATAATTTATCCTTTTCCTCTAGTGTTTTCAAGGCAGAAAAAAGTGTAGCCATCGTTTTTCCAATCCCTGTTGGAGCTATGGCATATAAAATATCCTTTGTTTTCATCGTTTGAAAACAAGCCTTCATCATATCCCGCTGTCCAGGACGCATGGTTTCAAAGGGAAATCGAATTGATTGAATGGTCTCCACCTTATTTTTTGTAGCTATTTCATTTAATTCTACCCATTCCATATACTGTTCTAAAAGATCAAAGAAAAATTCTTCTAAATCCTCCAAGGATAGTATATAATCAAAGGATTTTACAGAATAATCTATTATAGAAATATAAGTCAAACGAGTATGAATGGCTTGCATTTCATGCTCTAAAGCATATAAATAGGCATAAATTTTTAACTGAGCCATATGCTCTTTTTTAATTTCTAATTCTTCAAAATCCATTTGAGTAGATTTGATTTCTTCAATAATGATTTCATGATCAATATCCAATACCCCATCCATAAAACCATGTAGCATTATTGTTTTATTATGATACGTGAGGTCTTTTTTTATATACACCTCTTTTTGACTCTTTTCATTATATTTTGCTTGTAAATACTTATGAAGCTTTGTACCTTCTTCTAAATCACGTGTTGAAAAATATTCACTTGTTAAATCTCCGGATTGACATATAAAATGGGCTAATTCTTTTATAGCTATTTTGATTTTCACAATTTTTCACCACCAAAAAAGATTATACCATAAAAAAAGTATAACATTCATTAAAAATAAAAAAATTTAAATCAAAATACCATATGGATTCATAATAAAAAGCGTTGATATTATTGTATTCAATCAACGCGAATTATAGAAAATTTATAAATGTCTTCGTTTAGAATTTAATCTAACCGAGATTTGAAGTTCTTTTATTTCATCTAATGGAGTAAAGTTTGGCTTGATGTTCTCAAGAGATTGTTGTTTTTTAAATTCTTCGTTGGATTCTTGTACCAATTTTTCCAAATTGGCTCTTGTCTCTTCATCAATAACATCCACCTCACTTCTCTTTTTCTTTTCCCATTCAATGGAATGTGATAAAAATAAAGAGGCTTTGGCACAGGTTGGTCCTACAAATTCGTATAGAACAGAAGAGGCTAGAATAATCGTAGATAAAAGATTTCCTAAGTCTGTTGGTAACAATCTTTGTCCTAAAACAGATAATCCTATAGCTACTCCTGCCTGAGGAATTAAAGCTAACCCTAGATTATATCGAACTTCTTTCTTTTGCTTCGTAAGGATACAGCCCAGTAAGGATCCTAAGTATTTACCTACAATACGGATTAGAAAATAGCTTACACCGATAACACCAACACTCAAAAGAGTTTTCATATTTAATTTCATTCCAGATAATACAAAGAAAAGAAGCATAATAGGTGGAGTGAAATTATCAATTTGATGAAATAAATAGGTATCATCTGTTATATTTACATATACCGTACTAAAAATCATACAGGCAAGTAAAGGAGATACATTTAATATAGAGCATACGGCACATAAGGATAATAAGGCCATGATTACTAAAATTAGACGATTTTCTTTACTTCTTTTTGGATTTAAAATCAAACGTAATATAATTGCTAAAGCAACACCTATAACAATAGATAATAAATTAAATCCGATTGGCTTAATGATATCCATAGCATGAAAATTACCATCAGAAGCTGTGGCTATTGCAGTAGCTACACTAAAAGCTAAGAGACAGACAATATCATCTAAAGCAACAACCTGTAATAAAACATCAACAAAATCTCCTTTAGCCTTATATTGCTTGATTGTCATCATAGTAGATGCTGGAGCTGTAGCAGAAGCTATGGCTCCAAGAATTAAAGAAAACTGCCAAGACATCTTAAAAAAGAAATGCATAGATAAGGTAACAAGTACTGTAGCCATTAAAGCTTCAAATATTGTAATAATAATAACCTTAGCTCCCGCTTTTTTCAAAACTTCCTTTTTAAAAAATTTACCAACACCAAAGGCTATAAAACTCAAGGCAATATCACTTACAAAATCCATATGATTTACCATTTCAACAGAAATAAGCTTAAGACAATATGGGCCGATTAATATACCTCCTATAATATAACCACTTACATTAGGTAATTTAAATATTTTCGTTATTCTTGTCATCAAAAATCCCGTTAATAGCATTAAGCTTAATGAAATTAATACCTTTGATGTACTTGTTAAATCTTGATAAAATGGCAAATCAATCATACTACAAACCCCTACACATTCCTATATTTTTCAACTTGTTATTGATTTTATGATAGAAATAGTTTAAAATCAACTTATAATTCGTTAGATAGTTATAAGTTTTTATTATATCAGGAGGATGTATGATAACACAAAGATTACAAACCTTACTTAAGGTTGCTGAAACAAAGAATTATTCTAAGGCAGCAGAGGAGTTGAATTTAACCCAACCTGCTGTAAGTCTACATATTAAGCAATTGGAACAGGAATTAGAAACAAAGATATTTAGGAGGACCAATCATAACGTAGAATTAACCAATGAAGGGGCTATTGTCGTCAAATATGCCACAAGATTAAGCAATATATATTCCAATTTAAAGCAATCCCTGTTGGATAATCAATTCAATATCAAGCGATTAACAATTGGCTTAACACCTTCCGTAGAAAGTAGTATTATTAGTAGAATATTAGCTAAATATTCTTTAAAAAAAGATAATTTACATATAACAATTATTTCAGATACTATAAAAAATCTTTATATCAAACTAAAAAATTTTGAGATTGACGTTGCTATGGTTGATGGTAAAATTTTAGATGATCACTTGAAATATATTCTGTTAGATACAGATTCCTTAGTTTTAGCAGTAGCAAATAATAATCCTTTATCTAAAAAGAAAATTATATCTATACAGGATTTAAAAAAAGAAAAATTAATTCTCCGTTCAGAAGAATCTGGAACTACTGAATTATTTGAAACTCAGCTTCATCATATTGGAGAATCAATTCAAAACTTTGAGGTTATGATGGAAATTGATAATATTGCTATGATTAAGGATTTAGTTCGAAATAACTATGGGGTATCTATTTTAGCCAAAAGCACTTGCTTAAGAGATTTAGAAAAAAATCATTTTAAAAGTGTATCTATTGAAAATTTAAGTATGGTAAGAGAATTAAATATTGTTTATCATCGGGATTTCTCTCATTTAGATATTTTAAGTGAAATTGTTTCTTTATATCAAAATGAAAAAAAGCAATATGAAAATTAGCACTGGTATAAAACCCAGTGTTTTTTTTGTTTTATAATAGTTCGACGCATTCCCTTTCTTTTTTGCTTATTCTGACAGTTTCGCGTTATTTTTACCGTTATTACAGCAATTTCTACATAAAAAATAAAAGAAATAGAAATTGTCGAACTATTCTTTTATTGCAGTAATTTATGCATATTTTTGTAATATTCCGACAATTTCCTATTATTTTTATAGAAAAAAGAGTAAGGAATCCATCCTTACCCTCTTTCTTATTCTTCTATTGGATTTGTAGTTTCTTCTGAGGAAACCTCTTCTACTATAGGATTATCTTCTATATGCTCTTGGTCTTCCATTTCAGAATTTAAGTTTTCTTCCTCATCAGGTTGCTTATCAACAATTGCTGTGTTTGCAATAGATTGATCATCCTTTAATTTAATTAATTTAACACCTTGTGTATTTCTTCCTGCTAAGGATATTTTATCAATATGCATACGAATTATTACACCTTTATCTGTTGTAATAATCAAATCTTTTTCTTCACTAACGCTTCTTAAAGCAACGAGCTTTCCATTCTTGGTAGTAACATTAAATGCTTTAACTCCCATACCACCACGACCTTGAAGTCGATATTCATCCAAGGTTGATCTTTTTCCATAGCCTTTTTCTGTAACAACAAGAATTTGATCTTGGTCCTCTGTCATCACTGCCATTCCAACGAGGTAATCCTTTTTACTCAAGGCTATACCTTTAACACCTGTAGCACTTCTTCCAATTGGTCGTACTTCCTCCTCCTTGAAGTGTATTGCCTTTCCATTAGAGGAACCCAATACGATATCTCTCTTTCCATCAGTTAGTTCTACCTGCAATAATTCATCATTTTCTTGAAGATTGATTGCTATGATACCATTGGTACGAATATTTTTAAATTGAGATAAAACTGTTCTTTTAATAATACCTTTCTTTGTTGCAAAGAATAAATAGGAATTTTCATCATCTAATGTTGGAACAGAGGTAATTGCTGCCAGCTTTTCATCGTCTTGGAAGGTCAAAATATTCACTATAGGTAATCCTTTGGCTGTTCTAGAAGATTCTGGGATATGATATCCCTTAATTGTATATACTCTACCCTTGTTGGTAAAAAACAATAAATAATTATGAGTACTTGTTGGTAATATGAATTCTACATCATCATTTTCATGAGTTTTTATTCCACTCATACCAACACCACCACGGCTTTGAGCCTTATAAACATCCTGCTTCATTCTCTTAGCATATCCATTAGATGTTATGGTAATAACAACATCTTCTCTTGGAATTAAATCTTCATTTTCAATACTAATATCTGTACTTAGGCAAATTTCAGATTTACGTGGATCATTAAATTTATTTTTAATTTCTAATAATTCTGCTTCAATAATTGATTTTTTCTTAGTTTCATCTGAAAGAATTAATAAATATTCCTCACATGCACGCTTTAAATCGGCATGCTCTGCTAATATTTTTTCTCTATTTAAACCAGACAATCTTCGAAGCTGCATATCTAATATAGCCTGTGCCTGAATATCATCTAATTTAAAATGCTCCATCAATTTTTCTTTTTCTGTACCATCTGTTGTTGTACGAATTATCTTTATAACCTTATCAATATTATTTTGAGCAATGATATATCCATCTAAAATATGGATTCTAGCTAATGCCTTATCTAAATCAAATTTTGTTCGTCTTGTAATAATTTCTAGCTGATGATTTAAATAGACCTCTAAGGCTTCCTTTAAGGTAATAGCCTTAGGCTGATTATTGACAAGGCAAATCATATTCATACCATAACCAGTTTGAAGCTGAGTATACTTATATAGGTTATTTAGCATAACCTCAGGATTGACATCCTTACGTAATTCAATGACAATTCTTATTCCAGCACGACCAGATTCATCTCTTAAATCTGTAATACCTTCAACAATTTTATTTTTGGCAACCTCAGCAATACGTTCAATGAGCTTAGTCTTGTTTACCATATATGGAATTTCAGTAACTATAATTTCTGCTTTTCCATTTTTTTGATGTACAATTTCTGCCTTAGAACGAATAACGATAGAGCCATTTCCTGTAGTATAAGCATTTCTTAAGCCGGTACGTCCTAAAATTTGACCTCCTGTTGGAAAGTCTGGTCCTTGAATATATTGCATAAGCTCTTCGCTTGTAATTTCAGGATTATGAATCACCTCAATTACACCATCTATAACCTCTCCTAGATTATGAGGAGGAATGTTTGTTGCCATACCTACAGCAATACCTGTAGTTCCATTCACAAGTAAATTAGGGAAGCGGGATGGCAAAACCAAAGGTTCTCTTTCTGTAGCATCATAATTGTCTCCAAAATCAACCGTATTTCGATCAATATCCCTTAGCATTTCCATAGCAATTTTGCTCATACGGGCTTCTGTATAACGCATTGCAGCTGCACCATCACCATCAATATTACCAAAATTACCATGACCATCAACTAAGGTATAACGATAACTAAATGGCTGTGCCATACGAACCATAGCTTCATAAATTGAAGAATCTCCATGTGGATGGTATTTACCCATTACATCACCAACAATACGTGCTGATTTTTTATGAGCTACATTTGAAAATATTTTAAGTTCATTCATTCCATATAAGATACGTCTTTGAACAGGCTTTAACCCATCTCTTGCATCTGGCAATGCTCTAGCTATAATAACAGACATCGCATAATTTAAGAATGATGTTTTTACTTTATTGTTAATATCTAATTGTTCAATTCTGTCATATTCTTGTTTTTCTAATTCGACAAAATTTTCTTTATCCTTTTCCATCTTCTAAACCTCTATTTCCTAAATGTCCAAATTATTTGCGTAGTGTGCATTTTCTTGAATAAACACTTTTCTTGGATCAACATCCTCACCCATTAGCATTTCAAACGTTTGACTCGCAATTGTTGCATCCTCTAAATGAACTTGCACCAAGGTTCTTAAAGCAGGATCCATTGTTGTTTCCCATAATTGCTCTGGATCCATTTCACCAAGACCCTTATAGCGTTGTACATCTGGCTTACGATCTGGATATTTTTTCTTAAAAGCCTCTAATTCCTCATCAGAATAAGCATAGCATACTGCTTTACCAAATTGTGCCTTATAAAGAGGTGGCTTAGCAACATAAATATAACCTTTTTCAATTAATTCAGGCATAAACCTAAAGAAGAAGGTCAATAAAAGAATACATATATGTTCTCCATCAACATCGGCATCGGTCATAATTACAATTTTATGATATCTTGCCTTTGTTATATCAAATTCTTCCCCAATTCCTGTACCAATGGCTTGAATCATAGATAAAATTTCATTATTACTTAATGCTCGTTCAAGTCTTACCTTTTGAACATTTAGAACCTTACCACGTAGTGGTAATATGGCTTGGTATTCACTATCTCTACCTGATTTTGCAGAACCTCCTGCGGAATCTCCCTCGACGATATACATTTCTGACTTAGAAGGATCCTTGCAACGACAATCCGCAAGCTTTGAAGCAAAGCTAAGATTATCTAAAGGAGATTTTCTTCGAGTAGCTTCTCTAGCCTTACGAGCTGCAATTCTTGCACGAGAGGCTAATAAACATTTATCAATAATTGCTTTCGCATCATTTGGATTTTCAAGAAAATAACGATCTAAGGTTTCTCCTAATAGCTGAGAAACAATCGCACGAACCTCTGTATTTCCTAATTTTGTTTTCGTTTGTCCTTCAAATTGTGGATTTGGATGCTTAATTGAAACAATAGCAACCAATCCCTCTCGAACATCCTCATTATTGATTTCTTCATCTTTCTTTAACAAATTATTATTTGTAGCATAATTTTTGATACAACGAGTTAAGGCTAATCTAAAGCCCTCCTCATGAGTTCCACCCTCATGAGTGTGAATATTATTTGTAAAGGAATAAACCAATGCAGTATAGGTATCATTGTATTGCAAGGCTACCTCGACCTGGATATTTTCTTTTAAACCCTCACAATAAATGATTTTAGGTTCAATAAGCTTTTTTCCTGCATTTAAAAATTCAACATATTCTTTGATTCCACCCTCATAAAAATAAACATGCTCTATTACTTCTTCATTCCGTTTATCTCTAAGAGTCAATTTAATACCCTTATTTAAAAAGGCCAATTGTTGAATTCTTTGACGAAGCGTTTCATAATTATAAACTGTAGTTTCTGTAAACATAATTGGATCAGCCTTAAAAATAACCTGGCTACCTGTATGATGTGAGGTTCCACTTTCCTTTAAATCATACTTAACCTTACCACGCTCAAAGCGTTGCTTATATTTTTTTCCATTACGACTTACAATGACCTCTAACCATTCAGATAAAGCATTTACTACAGATGCACCTACTCCATGTAATCCACCTGAAACTTTATAGGAGCTGCCATCAAATTTTCCACCAGCATGAAGTACAGTAAAGATTGTCTCAACAGCACTTTTTCCAGTTTTGGGATGGATATCAACCGGCATCCCTCGACCATCATCTGTTACACTTATAATATCTCCTGGTAAAATTTCTACCTCAATGTGAGAAGCAAAGCCTGCTAAAGCTTCATCAATAGAATTATCTACAATTTCCCATACTAAATGATGTAGCCCTGCTGGACCTGTAGTTCCTATATACATACCAGGACGTTTACGAACAGCCTCTAAGCCCTCTAAAATTTGAATGTTTTCAGCATCATAATGCTTATAATCTTTTTCTTCCATTTTTTTACTCCTTATAATCTTATAATTTGAGCTTCCTTTAATAAACTATCAGGAATATTAAACAATGAGGTTGTGGAAATAAAGGTTTGATTTTCATTTTTTATATATTCCATGATATGATTTATTCTTTTTTGATCGATACTTGCAAAAATATCATCTAATAAAAGGATCACATTTTGTCCTTTTTTTCTATAAATTTCCTTTAAAGCCAATTTGATTGCCAATATAGCATTTCTCTTTTGACCCTCTGATGCAAATTCCTTTGCGTCAGCTTGATTCAATTCAATTCTAAAATCATCTCGATGTACTCCTATATTCGTTGTTTTTGTCATAAGGTCATAGGATAATTTCATTTGAAAAGAAGAATCTAGCTTTTGAATATCATAGTTTGCAAGATAAGTTAATTGAATTTGTTCACATTCTAATTTTTCACAAACTATTTTTAAATTTTCATTTAATTCCTTTAAAAAATCAATTCTCAATTGATAAATTTTAGCAATATACTCTTCTAAATGTGTTGTAATTATATCCAAAACAAGTTTTTTTTCTTCAGAATATACTTTCAACAATTCATTTCTTTCTTTTAATAGCTTTTTATAGGCTGTAATGACTCTTAAATACCCCTTATCTATTAGAGACAATTCCAAATCTAAAAACCTTCTACGGCTTGATTTTGCCCCTAAAATCAAATCCAAATCTGTTGGGGAAAACATAACAACAGGGATTTGCCCTATAAAATCACTAATTTTAGGATAAGAAATATCATTAATATATGTTTTTTTTCCATCTCTTTGCAGAATGAGTTTAAATTTTTTATTTTCCTGCAAATCAATTGTAGCTTGATTTTCTTGATATTGAATTAAAGAACTCATATCAGTAGTTCTGTGACTTTTGGATGTAGATATTAAATAAATAGCCTCTAGAATTGAAGTTTTGCCTGTGGCATTCGCTCCTACAAAAATAATGATTTTATTTTTAAATGTTAAATATAAATTATCAAATTTTCTAAATTTATTTAATTCTAAAGAATGAATCATTCCAAAACAAACTCTTTTCCATGAATTTGAATTTGATCCTTAGGATATAATTTTCTTCCTCTTCGCGTTTCTTTTTCATGATTCACATAAACATCCTCAGAAGCAAGAAAATATTTAGATTCTCCTCCAGATTGAATAAAATTTTCAATCTTTAAAAATTGTTGTAAGGTAATATAATCACTATGCAATTTTATTGGTTTCATTTTAACACCCACATTCTATATGATTATATCATATAGGTCATTTTTTTTCAAGAAAAAGTATCATAAAAGCATTTTATTTTTCATGTTTATTCCCTATATTGACTAAAAGAAAAAGCCTTTACAAGGCTATTTCAGTGGTTTTATTACTATTGTTACTGTTTTTTTTGATAAAATATATATTTTTTTTTAATATTAATCCATACGAACAGGTAAAATTAATTGAGTTAAATTAGGCTCCTTTTCACCAGTAAGAACAAAAGGTCTTATGCCTTCTGAACAATTTAAAGTGATTTCAACTGAATCAAAGCTTCTTAAAGCTTCAACTAAATATCGAGAGGAAAACCCAATCATAATTGGACCATTCATTTGTGTGTCAATAGGAAGAAGTTCCTCTTGAGCATCTCCTACAGAAGCATTCGTAGTGGAAAGAATAACATTTCTTTCTTCTGTAACAGTTAATTTAATTATACTATAAGATAATTCACTTGCTGTCATTTTTTCTCTAGGAGAAAGTAAAGAAACTCTTTCAACAGCATCTAATAATTCATCTTTATTAAATTTTAAACGAATTGGGAAGGATGGTGGAATTATACGAGAAGTATCTGGATAATTTCCATCTAATAATCTTGTTTGAAATAACACATTTTTAAACTTTACCAAAAGCTTATTCACAGAAAAATATAAAGAAACATTTTCATTATAGTTATCCATCGCACGAGCTAATTCATCTAAGGATTTATTAGGAATTGTAATATTAAAAGGTCTGTAATTTTCAATTTCTAAGACAGTTTGAGATAATCTAAAGGAATCTGTAGCTGTAACATTTAGTTTATTTTCATTTAAAGACAAATGAACCCCTGTTAAAATAGGCTTCTTTTCACTTTGAGCTGTAGCAAAGCTTGTTTGTTTAATTAATGTTTTTATACATTCAGCTGGCAATTCCAATGGATTTTCTAAGGTTACAAAATCAATATTAGGATAATCCAAAGGATCCATAATGTGAAGCTTATATTCTCCACGATCCGCCTTGATTAATAAAATTTTATCATCAACTAAGCTTAAGCTTACCTTTTTAGAATTAATTTTTCGAATGATGTCAATAAAAAATCTACCAGGAACAACGGTTTTTCCAGGAGAATCAATTTGTAAAGAAGCATCTGAAATAAAGGTTTCAACAGAAATATCTGAGTTGGAAGATGTCATATATAAATCAGAAGCAGTAACCTCCATTTTTATTCCTGTTAAAATAGGCATTGGGCTTTTTGCTGGTAAGCCTCTAGAAATAACGTTTAAATTTTCAAGCAAAACTTCACGATCAATTGTAAAATTCATAACGGGACTCCTTTTAAAAAATTATATTTA
Source organism: uncultured Anaeroplasmataceae bacterium (assembly GCA_949840955.1). Lineage (GTDB taxonomy): Bacteria > Bacillota_I > Bacilli_A > Acholeplasmatales > Anaeroplasmataceae > Pelethenecus. The sequence goes on from CATKXV010000009.1 coordinate 76,836, forward strand.
TTAATACTTTATTATTATATATATGAGTGTGAATTTGTGGATAAGTCCAAAATACCTCAAAATATCAATAAAATTATACCATATTTTTTTGTGGAAATCTATTTATTTTTCCACTTTTTAGATTTTTTTTAAAATTGTATTAATGGCTAATTTTAATTCAGAATTTGTTTTCAATTCCTCCTCAATTTTATTACAACCATTCATTACAGTCGTATGGTCTCTTCCATTAAAAATCACCCCTATTTTTGAATATGTAAAACCATAATGTGTTTTTAAAATATACATTGCAATATGTCTTGGAAGGACATACTTTGCATTCCTAGATTTTCCTAATAAATCAGCAGTGCTAATACTATAAGTATTAGAAATTACACTTAATGCAGCTTCATGGTTGCCTTTTTCTTGAACCTTTTGAGCTTTAATTAAAACCTCCAAGGCCTCCTTAGCAAGCTCTAGGGTTGGTTCCTTATTATAGATTTCACAGTACCATAATACACGATTTAATCCGCCCTCTAATTCTCTTACATTATCCACAAAATTTTCAGCAATAAAAGTTAATATTTTTCCATCCATTTGCTTATTTGAATTTTCCGCAAGCTTTCTTTTTAAAATATTAACTCTTTGTTCTAAATCAGGCTGTTGAATATCCACACTAATTCCCATTTGAAATCTAGAAGTTAAACGATCCATAATTCCTGTAAGCTTTTTTGCAGGACAATCTGAGGTTATTACAATTTGTTTTTGTCTTCCAATTAAATCATTAAATAATTTAAAAAATTCATGCTGGGTTTTATTCGCATTTGCTAGCATTTGAATATCATCCACCAGCAATACATCTAGGTTTTCATATTTTTCAATAAAGGCTTCCATATGATTGGATTGGACAGCTCTTCCATAATCCGCAACATAATCTGATGCCTGAATATATAAAATATTACTATTTAAGTCATTTTCATTGATTTGATTTCCAATTGCATGCATTAAATGTGTTTTCCCAAGACCAACTCCCCCAAAAATATATAGTGGGTTTGCTATCGTTCCAGGCTGATCAGCAACCTTTAAGCTCGTAAAATAGCTTAAACGATTGGATTCCCCTACAACAAGAGATTCAAAGGTAAAATTATTTCTTAGATTATTTTTGTTTAATTTAATTTGCTTCATTGGCTGCTTAGGCTTTATTTCTCCCTCACAAACAAATTTAAATTTTACTCTTTGTTCTGTCAAATTAGCAACAATTTCTCCTATCCGTCTTGCATATAAATTATTAATTCTAGTTTTTATATAAGTAGAAGGAGTTAGGACATAAATTACTCCATTTTCGCATTGTAAAACTTTTTTTACATTAGAAAAGGTTTCATTAAAAGTTTCCTCTGCTAAAGCCTGTGATAATTTGTCTCTTGTTTGATTCCATAAGTCTTGATATAAATCCATAATATAACACCCACATTCTTAAATATGATAGCATAAATTAAAAATTTGACAAGAATTATTTTTCCACAAAAAATGTGGATAACTTTTTAAAAAATTACATTAAATTATAGGAAAATGTGGATAAGTCTATAAAAAAACGGCTATTTTTAGCCAAATTTTTGGTTTTTTCTACAAAACTACTCGTGGATAAAAACGTAGATAAGTTATCCACAAAAACAAGAAAATTTTAAACATTTTTATAAAAAAAATATTTTTAAAAAATTGAAACTAGAGAAATATGAAAAAAATATTTGACAAGTATATGCTTTTTTGCTAGAATTATATAGCATGGTTTCGTAAGAAAGGTAGGTATGAAATATGAAAAGAACTTATCAACCTAATAAACGTAAAAGAAAAGTTACGCATGGCTTCCGTGCGAGAATGGCAACTAAAAATGGTCGTCATGTTTTAGCTCGTAGACGTAAAAAAGGTAGAAAACAATTAACTGTATAATTTCATAATAAATTTTGACAAAACTCGTACAACCAGATCATAAAATAATTAGAATAGGTTGTACGTTTTTGTTTATTATAAATCTACAGGAGCAAATCTATGAAAAAACAATATCGCGTAAAGAAGAGTAAGGAAATAGAGGCAATACTGAAATATCATAAATTTTCAAGCAATCCTTATTTTACATTATATATTAAAGAAAACCACGAAACCAATCATTTTCGATATGCGATGAGTGTAGGAAAAAAAATAGGTAATGCTGTAGTGAGAAATAAAATAAAACGTCAAATCCGGTCTATTGTTCGCAAATTAACAATACATTCCAATTATGATGTTTTTATTGTTGCTAGAGAAAAGATAAAAACCATTTCCTATCAAAAAATGGAAACAGAGCTACTTTATCTCTTTAAAAAGCAAAGATTACTTGTGAAAGGAGAAAATAATGATTCAATTTATAAACAGACATAAACATAAAATCATTATGCTAGGATTTTTATTTGTTTTATTATTTGGATTGACAAGCTGTAGAACAAATTCAAATGTATGGACGACAAGACCATATGTAGATGGTTGGGCAGGATATTCTCAGGATTTTAAATTTGATTCTTCTTGGGAGGCTATGTGGGGCTGGCCTGTTTCAATTTTATCATGGCCTATTGCTTGGATATGTTCGAATATAGGTAAAGGTTTAGGAAATTCCTTCTTTTGGGGTATTTTATTTACAACATTAATTGTTAGAACACTTGCATGGCCTATTTATTCAAAGCAAAATAGTATGAGTTTAAAAATGACTCTAATGCAACCAGAAATTAATAGACTTCAAAGAAAATATGGAAATCGAAAGGATCCTCAATCCCAGCAGCAAATGCAAATGGAAATGATGAAAATTTATAAAAAATATAAGGTAAATCCATTAGGCTGTATTTTACCTATGTTTATTCAATTTCCTATATTTATGGCAATGTATGAGGTTGTACGTCGTATTAATGCCACTACCTCTGTTACAATTCAAGGTGTAGAGGTTGTACAATATGGTACCTTTGCCTTGCAAAATACAAAAATGTTTAATTTTTTTGAATTAAATACATCTTTCTTTGAAGCCACAGCAATTCAAGATAAGATTTTTGCGGTTGTATTAGCTATTGGTTTTGGAGCTTTAACAATTTTATCGCAAAAATTAGCACAAAGAAAACCTAAATATGTAAAGGATTATAATAAAAGAGCTGCAAATTCCCAACAGGAGCAGCAGCAAAAGCAAATGAAGATGATGAATTATGTTATGACGATAATGTTTGTATTTATGGCTTTATCATCTACATCTTTAGCATTATATTGGTTAATTGGTGCTATATATCAGCTTTTCCAAAGTTTTGTAGGACGTAAACTGAATGAAATAAATTATTACAAGGCTCAAAAAAAGAGTACAGTAATATAGGAGGTATGCTTATGCAAAAAAAGATAGAAATTATTGCAAAATCTCAAGAAGAAGCTCTAGCAGAAGCTGTTAAAAGACTTCATATATCTAGTGATAAAATCTTTATTAATGTTTTAGGTGAATTGCCAGAAGGATTAAACTGTGAAGCCTTGGTAGATGTAAATCTAACATTAGAAGGAAAAAAATATTTAGAAAATATATTGAAAGCCTTAAATATAGGATATCAGATTGAAGCTCGTTCTGTTGGTGATTCTCAAATTTATTTTAATATTGATAGTAATGAAAATCCACTATTAATAGGAATTAAAGGAAAAACTTTAGATGCTTTTCAAATATTAGTACGTACCTTAATTTCTTCTTATACAAAAGAAAAAATCATTTCTACTTTAGATATTGGTGCTTACAAAAGCAATCGTGCTCATCAATTAGAAATTCTTGCAACTAAGACGGCAAAAGAGGTTGCAAAAACAAAAATAAGTGTAAAACTAAAGCCAATGAATTCCTATGAACGTAGAGTAATTCATGAAAAGTTAAGTGAGTGGCGTGATGTGTATACAGAATCCGAGGGAGAAGGAGAAAATCGCGCAATAGTAATTAAAGCAAAGAATGCTTAACTAAAATAATAAAAACCAAAATGTATTGAAATATCAATGTATTTTGGCTTTTATTGCTTTTTCATTTAAGAAGAATTATTTTGTTTGTTGATATGGATAATAGTAATTTATTTCCTCATCAAATGTTACATAATCTAGATATATTGTGAGTAATAAATATCGCATATTATTTGTTGGATCTGAGATAATAATGTGATCTTTACCAGCAGCTTCGAGTTTACCCTTAAAAATTTTAGAACCCCATTGTGAATTTTCAAAATTCATATAAACAGAAACTGTTTTTCCTAAATTTAAACGTAAGATGTTTTCAATATAGGATTGCTCATCAGACATATCGGCGGTTTGTTGTTGATATGGATAGTATCCTCCCTGATAGCCTCCACCATAATAGCCATAAGGATTTGGGTAAAAATAATTCATATAATTTTCCTTTCTTAATAACAATTTTCGTTTGAACTTGGAGCATAAAAGCAATGCTGCTTATAGGTTCCACTATGTTGTTGATTCCACCAAGTGCTTCTACATTCTTCTCCATGAGGATTATAGAACCATAAAGCATTTGTTGCTGGATGAAATTTTTCACCTTCTAGAATACGTTTTGCTAGTTTTTTATCCTGAGAGCGTGCTGCTTGATAAAAATAACCTTTAGAGGTAGCCTCAAAACCACCAGGCTTTTGCATAACTGCTTTTTCTACAGTATTTATTTTTTTGAAATCCAAACAGTTTGCTACAGCACGATTCACACAAACATTTCCTACCAAAAGCATGCCCATTTGTCCTTCGCCTTCAGCTTCTGCCCTCATTAATCTAGCTAATAATTGTAATTCCTTGTCGGTATATGCTATTCTTGCCAGTCGAATCACTCCTTACACTTAACCATATGTAAAGTATAAAAAAAATATAACAGAAAAATAAAAAATAAAAATTGACTTTTTATAGTTTTGGTATAAAATAAGAATATACATATAAAGCAATGAAGAGGATTGTTCTGCTTAAAAATTATTTTTAGAGAGTCTATGTTTGGTGAAAATAGATAATAAGAAAGTAGAATGAAACACCTTGGAGTTATGGAAGAAATTGAGTAGAACCATACGTGATTCCAGCGTTAATGGAATAGAGTGCTATAGACATAGTCTATAGAATTAAGGTGGTACCACGGTTATTTCGTCCTTAGCATTAACTAAGGATTTTTTTATTATTTAGGAGGAATTTATGAGAACAAAAGTAAAACAATTATTTTTAAACAAAGAAGCCTATGAGGAAAAACAAATCACGATTATGGGTTGGGTAAAAACGAATCGTGCTCAAGCTCAATTTGGTTTTTTAAATGTAAATGATGGAACCTATTTTGATAATATACAGGTTGTATATGATGAAAAGTTAGATAATTTTGATGAAATTTCAAAATTTAGGGTAGGAATGTCTGTTAAAATTGAAGGTGTAGTAAAACTAACTCCTCAAATGAAACAGCCTTTAGAACTTCATGCGGTTTGTATAGAAATGCTAGGAGATTGTCCTGAGGATTATCCGATTCAACCTAAGCGTCATACAAGAGAATTTTTAAGAGATGTTGCTCATTTGAGACCAAGAACTAATTTATTTCATGCTGTTTTTCGGATAAGAAGTGTAGCAGCAATGGCAATTCATCGTTATTTTCAGGACAATGGCTATCTATATGTTCATACACCCTTGATTACTTGTGCAGATTGTGAAGGCTCTGATCAAATGTTCAAAATTTCTACATTAGATTTAAAAAATTTACCTATGGCCGAAGGAAAGGTTGATTTTACAAAGGATTTATTTGGTAAACAAGCCTTTATTACAGGCTCAGGACAGCTTCATGGGGAAACATTTGCTATGGCATTTAGTGATATATATACCTTTGGACCAACCTTTAGAACAGAAAATTCAAATACAAAAACGCATGCCAATGAATTTTGGATGATTGAACCTGAAATGGCCTTCTGCGATTTAGAAGGACTTATGGATATTGAGGAAGAAATGCTGAAATATGTTGTAAATTATGTTTTAAAGGAGTGTCCCCTTGAAATTGATTTTTGTGATCAATTTGTAGCTAAAGGCTTAAAGGATAAATTGAATCATCTATTAAACTCTAAGTTTGTAAGAATTACTCATCATGAGGTAATTGATTTATTGAAAAAGTCCAACAATAAATGGGAATTTTTACCAAGTTATGAGGATGATATTGCAAAAGAGCATGAAAAATACATCACAGAATATTTTAATGGTCCTGTTTTTATTACAAATTGGCCTAAGGATATCAAAGCATATTATATGAAATTGAATTCTGATGGAAAAACAGTAGCTGCCGTGGATTTGGTTGTCCCTCAGGCAGGAGAACTTATGGGTGGTTCTCAAAGAGAGGAAGATTTAGAAAAATTATTAAATCGTATGTCCGAAATGCATGTAGATTCTAAAGAAATTGATTGGTATTTAGATACAAGAAGATATGGTGGATGTATTCATTCAGGATTTGGTATGGGTTTTGAAAGACTGGTTATGTATTTAACAGGAATTGAAAATATTAGAGATGCTATTCCTTTTCCAAGAACACCAAAAAATTGTGAATTTTAAGATTATTTATGAAGTCCTTTCGTTAGAAAGGGCTTTAATTATTACCAAAATTTACAAATTATTTTTTTATTCTAAAATTTTATAAAAAAACTTTGTTAAAAATGCTTTTTTCTATTTCTTTTTTTTGGTTGCTATGTTACAATAAAGTTATAAAGAATTTTTTATTTTTATTTACTCATGTTAAATGTATGGTTAGGTAAAATAAATGAAATTTTCTTAAGAAAAACAAAATAAGGGGTTTAAAAATGAAGATTGTACTTAAGAATTTAACTAAAGTCTTTACAAACAAAAAGACTAAGTCAGAGGTTCGAGCTGTAGACAATTTGGATATTGAAATTCCAGATGGTAAATTAATCGGTCTATTAGGTCCTTCTGGCTGTGGAAAATCAACTACTTTATACATGATTAGTGGTTTGGAAGAACCAACAAGTGGAAGAATAATTTTTGAAGAAGAGGATGTAACGGATTTACCTCCTCAAAAAAGAGGTATTGGATTAGTATTCCAAAATTATGCTCTTTACCCTCATATGACTGTAAAGAAAAATATTATGTTTCCTTTAGAAAATGTAAAGATATCTAAGAAGGAAGCAGAAGAACGTACTATCGGAGCAGCAAAATTAGTTCAAATTGACAATTTGTTAGATCGTAAGCCAAGCGAATTATCTGGTGGTCAGCAGCAAAGAGTTGCAATAGCAAGAGCATTAGTAAAAAATCCTAATGTTTTATTATTAGATGAACCATTGTCCAATCTTGATGCTAGATTAAGACTACAAACTCGTGAAGAAATCAAACGTATACAAAAAGAAACTGGTGTAACTACTATTTTTGTAACACATGATCAAGAAGAAGCAATGAGTATTTCTGATTATATTGTTGTTATGAAATTGGGTGTTATGCAGCAAATGGATGCTCCACAAAGGGTATACGATAATCCAAAGAATTTATTTGTCGCAAAGTTTTTAGGTACACCTCCAATTAATGTTTTTACAGCTAAAATAGAAAAAGGAAAAGTTTTTGTTGGAAATGAATTAATCAAAGAACTTCCTAATGTAGAAGATAGGACTGCATATGTTGCTATTCGACCAGAGGGGTTTGTCATTGATGAAAAAGGAAATTTCTCAGCAACTGTAGAACAATTAGAAGTTATGGGAAGAGACATTTCCATTATTGCTAAAAAACCTGAATGTGAAAAACCAACAGTACGTATTATTGTAGATGCTGATGAAATTGGAAAAATTAAAATTGGCGCACCAATTCGTTTTTCTTTAAAACCTAACAAAGTATTTGTCTTTGATGGAGAAAATGAAGAAAGATTAGATATAGAAACAGATAATAAGGAGGAATAATCATGGAAGCAACAGTTGATATGAATGTTACTCCTCAAAAATCTAAAAAACAAAAATTAAAAGAATTTTACTATAATCAAAAGGGTTGGATTTTTCTAGTACCAACAATGATTCTTTTATTAATTTTTACATTTTATCCAATTGTAAATACCTTAATATCTGCCTTTAAGAATAATTATGAAGGTCTATCAGGAACTTATAATGGAATTGGTGTTGAAAATTTTAAAAAGGTAATACAATATAAAAAATTTACAAATGTACTTACGAATACATTATTATTTGCCTTTATATCTGTTCCTGTTTCAACAATATTAGCATTGTTAATTTCTGTATGGTTGAATTCTATAAAATGGATTCAAAAATTATATCAAACAATATTTTTCCTACCATACTTAACTAACGCATTAGCCATTGGTGCAGTATTTGCTGCAATGTTTAATATCATCAATCCAACAAATCCAACTTCTGTAGGTTTGATTAATACCATATTAGGATGGTTTGGAGTTAAGCCTATAAATTGGATTAACGTCGGATCAAATGTATGGGCTAATCGATTTGTTGTGTTACTATATGAAGTTTGGTCTGCATTACCTTTTAAAATACTAATTTTATTTAGTTCTTTGCAAAGTGTAAATAAACAGTATTACCAAGCTGCTAAAATTGATGGTGCTGGAAAAGTAAGCACATTATTGCATGTTACAGTTCCATTAATTTCTCCAATGATTTCTTATTTGGTAGTCACTGGATTTATTGGTGGTTTTAAGGAGTATACTGCTATTGTTGGTATTTTTGGAACAAATATGGGGCCAAACGATGGAGAAATGAACACAATGGTTGGATTTATCTATGATAGAATTAATGATGGAGGTACAGGAGTGGCTGCTGCTGGTGCATTAATTCTATTTGCAATAATCTTTGTATTTACATTAATCAATTTATGGTTTAGTAAAAGAAGGGTTCATTATTAGGAGGTAGAATTATGGAAAATACGATTAATAATACACCAATTTTGAACGCTAAAAAGATAAAAAAGACAGAGACTGCAAAAAAAATAACAGCACAAACAATTTTGTATATTATTTTGACAATTGCTGCAATTTTATCAATCTTTCCGTTTGTGTTTATGTTGCTAGCTTCATTAATGACGAATGATCAATATAGAACAATTGAAACAGTAGCTGATTTTATTCCTAGAACAGCTATGTGGAAGAATTATCTTGATGCTTTTACCTATAAAGTTGGAGGTCAACTAGATTTTTTAAAGGCATTAGCAAATACTATGATTGTTGGTATTACATCTACAGCATTAGGAGTAATACTTACTATATTAACGGCTTTTGCATTTGCAAAATTAAAATTTACAGGGAAAAACATTTTATTTAGTATTATGCTAGGTACTATGATGATTCCTGGAGAATTATTTACAATAACCAATTATATTACGGTTTCAAAATTAGGAATGCGTAATTCATATGTAGTTTTAATTTTGCCATTCTTAGTTAGTATTTATTATGTATATTTATTACGAAATGCTTTTATGCAGATTCCTGATGAATTATATAAAGCTGCTAAAATAGATGGTGTAAGTGATATGAAATATTTAGTAAAGGTAATGGTTCCTCTTGCAGCTCCTACAATTATATCAATTACTATTCTTAAATTGATTGCAACTTGGAACTCTTATATTTGGACAGAGTTAGTTAATAAAGCAAATGTGGCTATGTTAATGTTATCAAACTGGATGCAACGAAGCGGTTATTCGACAAGTGGTGATGTGAGTGAAGTTCAATATCCAATACGAATGGCTGCAGCTGTTATCATTACACTTCCATTGTTGATTGTCTTCTTATGTTTTAGAAAATACATTATGAAGGGCGTATCAAAGAGTGGTATTAAGGGTTAATATTCTAGGAAACTAGTTTATTAAATAAAAAATTTGAACAACAAAGAAAAGGAGAAAAGTAAAAAATGAAGTTCAAAAAATTATTAGGTGCGGCATTACTTGGTACTGGATTAGTAGCAGGACTTGCTTCATGTGGTGGAGAGGATGAATCTCATACAATTGTATTCTATCATACAATGGGAGATTCACTACAAGCAGTATTGAATCCTGCAATTGAAAAATTTCAGAATGAGCATGCTGGTTGGAAGGTAAAATCCACTGTTATTTCTGGTGGTTATGATGGTGTAAAGAATGCAATTACTGCTGATTTACAAGCTCAAACACCCCCAAGTGTTGCATATTGTTATGCAGATCACGTAGCTGATTATCTAACAACAGATAAAGTAGTTGATTTAAACAAATGGATTAAAGATTCTGAAGTTGGTTATTCTTCAGCAGAAATTGCAGACTTTGTTGAAGGATACTATGTTGAAGGTACAGAGTTTGGGGATCCTACAAAAATGTATACATTACCTTATTCAAAATCAACAGAGGTTGTTTATTATAACAAAGATGTTGTAAAAGAATTAGGATTAGAAAAATATGTAAAGGCAGACTGGACTTGGGATGATCTATGGGCAGCATGCGAAATCATTAAGAAGAGTGATTATAAAGCATGGTTCCCAATGGGATATGATAGCGAAGCCAACTGGTTTATTACATATTGCGAACAAGCTGGTTATGGCTATACCTCAGCTACAGAACCTCATTATTTATTTGATAATAAAGAAGCTAAGGCTTGGTTAGAAGAAATTAAAGGTTATTATGGTAAAGGCTATTTCACAACTCAAAAAATTCTAGGTGGATATACTTCAAATTTATTTACAAAGAAGAGATTTGAATATGATAAGGATGGAAATAGAGTAGGGGACAAAGATAGTTCAAAGGATGGAAAATTCCAATCTTGTGTATTCTCTATTGGTTCTACAGGTGGTGCATCACATCAAACTTCTACAGAATTTAATGTTGGAATTGTAAATGTACCTAGAGTTACTGGAAAAGAGTTAAAGTGTATTTCTCAAGGACCATCATTAGTTATGTTTGATCAAGGAAATGATGAAAAACAAAAAATGACATGGTTATTTGTTAAATCAATTTTAGAACCAGAATATCAAGCTTCTTTCTCTAGAGCATCAGGATATATGCCTGTACGTAAGTCAGCATTAGAAATTCCTGCCTATAAGAAATGGTTAGAAGAAGCAGAAGATAATAAAGATATCATTGCTATGACATCAAAAGTTGCATCTTCATTAGTTGATAATTATTTTACTTCACCTGCGTTTAGAGGTTCAGCTAAAGCACGTGTTAAAATTAATGCAGCTGTTGTTGCAGCAATTTCTGGAACTAAGACAATCGATGAAGCATTAAAAGATGCTTACGATGAGTGTAATTTCTAAGGATTATAATTATGAAAAGAATAATGATTAATATTGTTACTATCCTTATATTAATCTTTTGTTCTACTTCTTTAATAGCTTGTTCTGAAAAAGATATAACAGGCTCATGTAAACTCACAAAGGATTATGAAAATAAAGATTTTGTGACGAATGGTATAGGTGAAGCTACTTTAGCAAATACAACAGATGGTGATACTACTGGGTTTTATTTAAAAACTGGTGGGTATGTCATAATACGTTATTATGGAATTGATACTCCAGAATCAACAAAGGATTATGATAAGTGGGGGAAATCAGCATCTATATATAATGCAGAGATTTTAAATAAAGCAACTAAAATTGTTTTAGAAGCAACAACAACTCCAGCCTCTGTTGATTCCTATGGTAGTAGATATTTGGGATATGTTTGGTATCAAACTGAAGAAAATCAAGAATTTCGTATGTTAAACCTAGAAACAGTTGAAGTGGGTTATTCTGAAAATAAAATTCTTGAAGAAGATAATGATTATAAGAGTTATTTTGTTTCTGCTGAAAAGGCCGCTAAAAAAGCAAAGCTTCATATATGGTCTGAGGATGAAGACCCTTACTATTCTGAAGAAATATTGGACATAAATTTAAAACAGTTAAATGAAAGTCCTAAAGAATATTATGATTCTTATAAGTTTGTGAGATTTGATGCTTATATTAAAAATGTTGCTGCAGGATATATTTATATAGCAAATATTATAGATGGTGTTGAATATAGTTTTGTCATATACAATAATATGAATTCTTTAGCATCATTATTTGCTTCTGGAAATTTATTAAAATTTGTTGGTAGAGTGTTAATTTATGATGGAAATTATCAGGTTACTGCCTTAAAGTATGATTGGCTAGCAGAAACTGATGATACTTGTAAATTATTAACAAGAGGATATTGCTTGCAATTTAATGAAAACAATATATCTGGAAATAGTTTAAGTGAATTAACAGTTAAAAAAGCTTCTGTAGAAAACAATACATTGAAAATTGAAGGAGTAGCAACAAACGAAGATAATAAAGAGGTTAATGTGGTATTAACTTGTAATATTGGAAATGAAAAAGTTAATGCAAATGATTATCTTGATAAAAAGATATCTGTAAAAAATGCATATTGTGAAGAAGGATATAAAAAAGCATCTACAGATATTCAAGTGAATGTGTTAAGTTTTTCCAACATAAGTATAAAATAAGGAGAAAACAATGAAAAAAGTATTAAAACTTGTATTTACATTTGTTTGCGTGTTCTTGAGTGTATTTACACTTGCTTCTTGTGATAAGAAATACGAAGGAACAGCAGAGGATTTATTAAAAAGCGTTCTTCTAAATGAAGATGGAACAACAGTATCAGGTGATTTTACAGTTCCAGCAACTGTAAAAGGAGCAGATGAGGTTTTCAATCTTACTTGGACATCTAAAAACGAGGCAGCTTTAAAATTTGAAGCTCCTGTGGATGGAAAGGTTACTGCAAAGGTTACTCAGTTAAATGAAGATACGATAGTTCATTTTGAAGCATCAGTAGATGTTAGAGGGGACAAAGCTAGTAGAGATTATAGAGTTAAAATTGGTAGATTAGTTCCACCAGAGGAAATGTTCTATAACTTCTATGATAAGGCTGCTGCTAATTTAACATATAATTTAACGGGTTATGTATTAGCTAAAGAAGTTTATGATACTAAATATATGTCATCAAGTATATATTTAATGGATCAAACATTAACAGGTGCATATTACTGTTATAGCGTTAAGATGTCAGAAGAATTTTATGGTGATTTAAAAGTTGGTGATGCTGTAGTTATTAAAAACGTTGTAAGTGATGTTTATAATGGATTAGTTGAAACAAAATCTGGTGGTACAATCGAGAAGGTTGAATTACCTGCAAAGACAGTTGAGGAATTAACTGCACCAGTTGATATTACTAATTTAATTATGGCAGAACAAACAGCAGAAATTTCAAAACAAATCACTTATAAGCAATCAAGATATGCTAAATTGGAAGGTTTTGTTGTAACAAGTGAAACAAACAAAGTTAATTTAGAATCAACCTCTACAACACAAACAATTGTTAAGTTGGCTAAATTAGTAGATGGTAACTATGCTGAATTTACTTTAGCATTAAATCAAAAATTAGTTCCACTTACTTCTGATACTGCAGCTGCTATAAATACTACAGTAAGTGCATTAAAGCCAGGAGATGTAGTAAATCTTCAAGGTTTAGTTGGATGGTATAATGGTGCTCAATTCTTAGCTATGGATGCTAATTGTATTACGAAAACAGGTACTGGCGAGGTTCCTACAAAGCCTACAACTCCAGAACCAACTCCAGGTGAAGAAGTAGAATTTACTGGTGTTGTAACAGATGCTGGTTTTAAAGATAGTGACTCAACAGTAAGATGTTTTGCTTTAGTACAAAACACAGCTTTCCCAGTTTCAGCAAAATATGTTACTATGAGCATTGATGTAACTTCTGAATTAACAGTTGAAAAAATTCATGAAAATTGGAATGCAAAATTTACAGCTGGTAAAGAAGTTACCATCAAAGGAGAAATAAAGGATTATAATGGGTTAAACCAATTTGTATTAAGCGATTTAAATGCAGTAGTAGTTGGTGATTCTAAAAATATTCCAGCTTTCGCAGATATTTCTGGTAGAGTAACAGCAGGGGAAGATTTAACTGAGTTACAAGGTCAATTGGTAAAGGTTACAGGTGTATGCGTTGTTTCTGGGTCTGATTATAGCATTCAGACTGCCGAAGGAAAATCAATTGTAGTTTATTTTGATAGAGCGTTCCAAGAAGGTTCAGCAAAAGATGTTTTAGAAGCAGGTAAAACATATACTGTTAGTGGTTTCTTAAATTGGTTTAAAAAACCACAGGTTACTCCAATTGCAGATAATGCCGTAGTTGAATATGTTCCTCAAAAAAAGGTTGAAGGAACAACAATAGAATTCTCAACTTTAGGATATGAGAATGCTAGTGATGTTACATGGATTGAATTTACAGATGGTTCTTTACAATTTAGCCTTGTTGGGGGGGGAAAAAATTCTCCTAAGTATTATAATACAGGCACAGCAGTAAGACTTTATGGAAATTCAGCATTAACTATTACTTCAACAAAGAAAATTGTAAAAATTGAATTTGTATGTGATGGATCTAATTTAATTAAGGATGCTAAATTTACAGTAAACGATGGTACGATGAATTATGAAACTCAAACTTGGGAAGGTGAACTAAACGAATTTGTATTAACAAATACAAATACTTCAGGTCATGCAAGAATTCAAAAGATCATTGTTACATATGCAGAATAATTGATAAAAAGTTTTGAGATAAGGCTTTAAAAGCTTTATCTCTTTTCTTTTTTATAAAATATGTTATAATCAAACTATAGTTTGGAGGTAAATTATGAAAAAATTTTTTTGTTTACTTATTTTAATCTTTTCTTTATTCTCCATGTCTGCATGTAGCGAGACTTCAAAGGAAGAAATAACTAAAGAAGAATATAGTATTGTATTTGATTCAAACGGAGGAACAGTTGTTGAAAAACAAATTGTAATTGAAGGAAATTATTGTATTGAACCAAAATCCCCAACAAAAGAAGGCTTTGAATTTGAGGGTTGGTATTGGAATGATGATTTATATAATTTTACAAAAAAAGTAGAACAAAATTTAACTTTAATTGCAAAATGGAAAAAAGTAGAAGAGAAGGTAGAACTAAATGGATATTATGCTCCTATGAATCAGCATTTAGATTCAACTTTTAAGACTTCTTTGCATAAACTATTAAAAGAAACGCATAAGAATCAATTATCCTATAGTGAGGTTTGGACTGCTTTAAAAGTATTAGATAAGGATCCAAGCAATGGCGATAATGTTTTGTGTATCTATACAGGAAAATCTATTCCTATCGCTAATCAAGATAAGGGTTCTGCAGGAGATAATCTTTGGAATAGAGAGCATTCTTGGCCAAATAGTCATGGCTTTAGTTCTAAAGATTATGCAGCATATACAGATTTACATCATTTATTTGCTTCAGAGAAAAATATAAATGCTACTCGAGGAAATAAGGATTTTAATACTGTTTCTAATGGAAGTTCAGATTCATATGGAAACAAATGGAATAGTACATTTTTTGAACCAAGAGATGAGGTTAAGGGAGATTTAGCTAGAGCCATGTTTTATTTGGTTGTGCGCTATGATGATCCTACAGAGCTTGATTTAGAGCTAAGTGAATCCTCTACAAGCTCCTCCTCCAATAAAACAGGACAGCTTGGTGTTTTATCTGTTTTATTAGAATGGCATCTACTTGATCCTGTGAGTGAAGAAGAGCGATTGAGAAATGAGGGTGTCTACGAAATGCAAGGAAATCGAAATCCTTTTATCGATTATCCAGAGTGGGTTAATTTATTATATCCTTTAGCTTAACAATTAAGGAGTGAAAACAATGGTTTCTAAATCAAAGAAAAAAACAAAGCTATTTGGAATCATTCTTGTAATGATTCTTCTAGTTCTTCTTGTTATTGGAATATTGATTTTTACAGGAAAACTAAATTTTAAAACAACAGAATATACGGTTTCTTATGAAATTAATGGTCACGGAAATCCAGTTGAAACGATAAAGGCAGAGTCTTTGCCAGAGGAACTTCCAACATTAACAGAAGAAGGTTGGAAATTTGAAGGCTGGTATTATGATTCTGCCTGTACAAAAAAAGCGGAAGCGAAAGATGAAATAAAAGAGAATACAAAGCTATACGCGAAGTGGACAGAGGACAAGAAGACACCAGTAGAAGAAAAGGTAGTCGTAACCTTTGATACACAAGGAGGAAGTACTGTTAATGCAGTAGAGGTTACAAAGGGAGGAAAGGTAACAAAGCCTGCAACAGATCCAACCAAAGATGACAAGGTATTTGCAGGTTGGTATAAGGAATCTGCATGTACAACTCCATGGAACTTTTCAACAGATGTAGTGAATGAGGATACTACCATCTATGCAAAATGGGAAGCTTTGGGGCAGACGGTTATCCAAGATGGCGAGATTTCTATTCATTTTTTAGAATTAGGAAATTATTATGCTGGAGATAGCGTTTATATAAAGGCTGGAGATATAGACATTTTAATTGATGCTGGATCTAGGGCCTCAAGCTCAACGGCCATACATAACTATATAAAAGACTATTGTACAGATGGAAAATTAGAATATGTTATTGCTACACATGCTCATCAGGATCATATTGCTGGCTTTGTTGGTACAAAAACCAATCCAGGTATATTTGATTTATATGAATGTGAGGTCATCATAGATTATGCTTTTAGAAAGTCTACAACATCTATAGCAAGTAATTATGAAGCCAAAAGAGATGCTGAGGTTGCATTAGGTGCGAAGCATTATACTGCTAAGGATTGTATAGATGGAACAAATGGCGCTTCTAAAACCTATCAATTAACCAACCAAATTCAATTTGAAATTTTAGATCAAAAATTCTATCACGAAAAAGCATCTGATGAAAATGATCACTCTGTATGTCTAATGTTAAGCTATGGAGACAATCATTTTTTATTCACAGGTGATTTGGAGCATGATGGAGAGGAATCTTTGGTTGAAAGAAACGAGTTGCCCCATTGTAAGGTTTTTAAAGGGGGACATCATGGGTCTAAAACCTCATCAAATGAAATCCTTTTATCCAAAATCACACCTGAGGTTGTATGTGTTTGTTGTTGTGCAGGATCTAGTGAATATACAGATAATGTAGATAATATGTTTCCAACACAGGACTTTATTACTAGAGTTGCAAAATATACAGAACGAGTTTATGTTACCACTTTAGCTAAATATACCATTGCTAAGAACAAGGAGGGACAGGAGTATCCTAAAGTGAATGGCTTTGAATCTATGAATGGGAATATTGTTGTTACATTAAATTCAAACGCAGAGGTCATTGTAGAATGCTCAAATAATAACACGCTTTTAAAGGATACAGCTTGGTTTAATTCTACATTGGTATTAAATGGCGTAGAACGTAAAATGAGAATATGGCCTTAATATAAAAACCTGAATTTTCAGGTTTTTTTAAATATACATACGAAAAGATAAAATTTATTTTACTAAGAAGCCATATTTTATAATTTATTTTAGATTATTTCCTTTAGAGACGAATAAATTCGTGATTTTTTTTCTTCTACATGGTATAATATATTGGCACATAAAGAAAGGAAAACAGATTATGGAAAAAATAAAAGAATATATTGAAAAATATAATACGATTATTATACACGGACATATTCGTCCTGATGGGGATTGTATTGGAAGCCAGTATGGATTATATTATTTAATTAAAGAAAATTATCCTGAAAAAAATGTTTATGTTACAGGAGAAACAAGTGATTTTGTTCATTTTATCGGAAGTCCAACGCTTGTAGACGAAAGCCTTTTTAAAGACGCTTTATCCATTTGTGTGGATTGTGCAACAAAGGATCGATTATCTGATCAAAGGGTTCATCTTTCAAAAGAATTTATTAAAATTGATCACCATATTCCTGTCGATGATTATGGAGATTATCAATATGTCGATATTACAGCACCAGCATGTGCACAAATTATTACTGAATTATATTTAATGTTCCGTAATGAATGGGAGCTTCCGAAAGAGGCTGCATTAGCTCTATATGTTGGTTTATCTACTGATACGGGAAGATTTAAATTTGATTCTGTCACCTCAAGAACGTTTTTGGTTGCTGCAACTCTTTTAGATGCTGGTGTAGATTTAGGCTATGTAGATAATCAATTGTCTGTAGAAAGCTTGAATTCATTAAAATTAAAAGGGCATATATTATCCAATTTTAAAATGACACCGAATGGTTTTGCCTACGCCACTCTAACAATGAAGGATGTTGAAGCCTTTGGTGTAAGCTATGAGGATGCTGCCGCGCAGGTTTCTGTGATTTCGACAATTGAAGGCTGTCCTGTTTGGGCATTGTTTTTAGAATATTCTGAAGAAGAAATTCGCGTTCGCTTGCGTTCCCGTGGACCAGTCATTAACTTGCTGGCAGAACAATATAGGGGTGGGGGTCACGCCAAAGCAAGTGGGGCCACATTACTGAATTGGAATGAATTAGAAGGCTTTGTGAATAAAGCAGATGAATTGGTAAGAAAATATAAAGCAGTAAAGTAGGGTGTATTATGATAAAGTATGTTGGAGTAAATGATCATCAAGTGGATTTATTTGAGGGTCAATATCACGTTCCTAATGGAATGAGCTATAATTCTTATGTTATTCTTGATGAAAAAATTGCTGTTATGGATACCGTAGATATTCACTTTGGGAAAGAATGGCTTTCAAATATAAAGAATACATTGAATCATCGTGTTCCTGATTATTTAGTAGTACTTCATATGGAGCCAGATCACTCAGCAAGCATAGAAACATTTCTTCAGGACTATCCTAATACTACGGTTGTAGGAAATATAAAGACCTTTCCTATGATTGAACAATTTTTTCCTAACATTCTTATAAAAAATAAATTGATTGTAAAGGAAAATGATATTTTAGATTTAGGAAGTAGCAAGCTTAAATTTGTTTTTGCACCAATGGTTCATTGGCCTGAGGTAATGTTAGCCTATGACCTTGAAAGTAAATCCTTATTTTCAGCAGATGCTTTTGGCAAATTTGGAGCTTTAGATATAGAGGAAGATTGGAAGGAAGAGGCAAGAAGATATTATATTGGTATCGTAGGAAAATATGGACTCCCTGTTCAAAATTTATTCAAAAAGGTAGCAGGAATTGAAATTTCAACGATATATCCACTACATGGTCCTATCTTAAAGGATAATTTATTAGATTATTTAAATTTATATCACTTATGGTCAAGCTACACACCCGAGGAAGAAGGAATTTGTATAGCCTATGCCTCTATTTATGGAAATACGAAGCAGGCAGTTGAAAAGTTGGCTCAAAAGGTAAAGCCACAGAAGGTTGAAATTTTTGATTTAGCAAGATGTGATATGGCACAAGCTATCAGTAAGGCGTTTCAGTATTCTAAACTTGTTATAGCCTCTCCTACATATAATAATGGAGTATTTCCTCCAGTTGAGGCTTTTTTGCATGGACTTGTTGAGCGAGGATATCAGAATAGAATCGTAGGAATCATAGAGAATGGTTCTTGGGCTCCAGTAGCAAAAAAATATATACAAAATTATTTTGAAAATTCTAAAAATATTACTATTTTGGAAGAAGCAGTAACAATTAAATCTAGCTTAAATGAAGATAGTGAAAAGCAAATAAGTAGCTTAGCTGAAAAATTGAAATAAACTTTGAATTATAAAAAAGCTTATGAAATGGCGATTGTTAATAAAACTTTAGTAAAAATAACAAAATTTTCTTGCATTTCACAATCAAATAAAGTAAAATAAAAAAGGACTCTAAAAAAAGAGCCTTTTATAGGACTATAGCCAAGCGGTAAGGCAAGGGACTTTGACTCCCTCATGCACAAGTTCGAATCTTGTTAGTCCTGCCATTTAAATAGCATGTAATATTAGGACATTTTAAAAAGATGTCTAGTATTGCATTACAATAGATGCATAAAGGAGTGATTTTATCCCTTATGCATTTTTTTCTAGAAATGTTTTAGGAAACCCCGCTGGGAAAGTGGTAATTCTTCTTGAAAATAAAGTTGTAAATAAAGGTCGAAAAGTGTATAATAATTTCTGCAAAAGGATTAGTCAAATATAAGGTGGTTGCCCTTTAATCTTAAGGAGGAATGATACAAATGTTATTATCGAGTCTTAAGAAAGGGAAGAACTTTGGTGTTAGGTATCATATCACTGATTGCTGCTATAATCGGCTTAATAGCTGCTATAGTTCGCTTAATATCAGTTTTACTGCAAAGAAAAAAACAACCGCTTCTAGTTTGGCACACTGAACGGTTGTTTTTTAAATAAAACAATCTACTAAGGGTAGCCATCTGGCTAATCCTTTTTTATTTTACTTCCTACACCTATATTTTATACTTTTTTATATAGAAAAGTCAACAACAAAAGTAAAAAAAACATTATATTCAAAAATAGAAGCATTATGTTATTATGAATTGTTCGTAATTAAAGGGTAAATTCTTGTCTTAAATTTAAACTTATGCTATAATTTTAACGGCATGTATATAAGTGAATACATTCTCTATAATTTATATAGCATAAAAATAATATGAAATAAATATTTCTAAGTTTTTGTGTCATTAACAAGATTTTCTATGATGGATAAACTTTGCTCCCTCATACACAAATTTGAATCTTGTTAGTCCTGCCATCTTTAAAAAGTAAAGGGAATTTTTATTCCCTTATTTTAATTTCTATATAAAAACTTGAAATGGATTGGTGAGAAATTCTTATGTTTGATAATATATGTGCAAAGGCAACCCCTTATGGAGCTTCTGCTATTGCTATTATTCGATGTGGTGGGCCAGATGCTATAAAATTAGTGAATCAAATATTTAAGGGACATAATCTAACAAAAGCGGCATCTCATACGATGCATTATGGACGTATTGTCGATGGAAACGAAATCATAGATGAGGTGTTATGTAATATATTTATTTCTCCAAATTCCTTTGATGGCGAAAATATGGTTGAAATCAATTGTCATGGTGGAGTGCTTGTATCAAGCAGAGTCCTTCAGCTTTTATTAAGACAAGGCTTTCGTATGGCAGAACCAGGAGAGTTTTCTAAACGAGCATTTTTGAATCATAAAATCGATTTAACTCAGGCAGAAGCTATCATGGATGTGATTCATGCTGAAAATAATTTAGCTTTAAAGGCTGGACAAAACGCATTAAGAAAATCTACAACAAAATTAATTTTAAATTTTAGAGATAAGCTTTTAGATATTCTTGCTAAAATAGAGGTTAATATTGATTATCCAGAATATGAGGATAGTATTGAGGTTACACATACATTCTTATTGCCGGTGCTGGAGGATATACAAAAGGAAATGGATGTTATCCTTCAAAATTCTACGATTTCTAATCTTGCGATACATGGAATAAAAACAGCCATTGTTGGGAAGCCAAATGTTGGAAAATCAAGCATTTTAAACATGCTTTTAGATGAGGATAAGGCTATTGTTACAGATATTCCTGGAACGACAAGAGATGTTATTGAGGGATCTTTAACTGTTGGAGATATAACATTACATTTAATGGATACCGCAGGAATACATCGAAGTGATGATGTTGTGGAGAACATAGGAATTGATCGAAGTGCTAAAGCAATAAATCAAGCAGATTTGGTTTTGGTGGTTTTAGATGTCTCAGCACCACTTACCGAAGAAGACAAGGAAATCCTCCACATGACGAAAGACAAAAACAGAATTGTTATTGGAAATAAAATAGATAAGCCTAAAGTTGTAGATTTTGATGGAGCTCTTTATTTATCTGCGAAAAACAAGCAGGGCTTAAAGGATTTAATACAATCGATTAAAAAGGTAACCAATATATATGAATTTGATATTGATGAAGGAAAATATTTAGCCAATCAAAGGCAAATTCATCTTATGCAGCATGCGAAGGAAGCTTTGAAGCAGGCTCATACTGCTTGTCAGGCTGGGATGGATATCGATTTAATTGAAATTGATATTAAACAGGCCTTTGATGATTTAGGAGCTATCACGGGGCAATCGACGCCTGAAGAATTAATTACAGCGTTATTTACAAAATTTTGTTTAGGAAAGTAGGTAAAGAAATGGGTACATTAGTGATTGTTGGTTCTCAATGGGGAGACGAGGGAAAAGGAAAGGTTACAGATTATTTAGCACAAAAGGCTGATGTTGTTGTTAGAAGTCAAGGAGGAAATAATGCGGGGCATACCATATTATTTGATGGCAATAAATTTGCATTAAGAAGCATACCTTCTGGCATTTTTAATCCTAAAATCAAAAATATAATGGCAAATGGCATGGTAATTGATCCGAAGCAAATGCTAGAGGAACTCCATGGGCTAGAAGCTAGAGGGATTAAGGATTACCAGCTTTTTATCTCAAATCGTGCTCATATTGTTTTACCCTATCATGCAGCGTTAGATGGGGCCTATGAGCAATTCAAGGGAGAAAAGAAGATAGGTACAACAAAACGAGGGATTGGACCGGCATATGCAGATAAGGCCAATCGTATTGGTATACGAATGGGAGATTTTATTCAGCCCGATATTTTTAAGGAGCAATTAAGGATTACATTAAAAATAAAAAATATGGAGCTAAGACAGCTTGGTTTAGAAGAATTTGATGCAGATGCGATTTATGATGAGTATTCTAAATATGCGTTAGAAATTAAACCGTTTGTTTGTGATACATCCTTGGTATTAGAAGAAGAGCTTGTAAAGGACTCTAAAATATTATTTGAAGGGGCTCAGGGTGTGATGCTTTGTCTTGATCATGGAACCTATCCATATGTTACCTCCTCTTCCCCTACTGGAGCCTCTGTTCCCCTAAATAGTGGTGTTGCACCTCGATATATTCAAGATGTATTAGGGATCTGCAAGGCCTATACAACTCGCGTAGGAGAAGGACCGTTTCCTACAGAGATTGAAGGAGAATTGGCTGACCAAATTCGTGAAAAAGGCCATGAGTATGGCACAGTGACAAAAAGACCACGTCGAGTAGGCTATTTGGATTGTGTTGCATTGAATTATGCAAGAAGAATCTCTGGTATAAATCATTTAGCTCTTATGCTGTTTGATGTACTAAGTGGTATTGAAACATTAAAAATTTGCTATGCCTATGAATTAGATGGGAAGCAGATTCAAACCATTCCTGCAACAAATCAGGAGTATTCTCGTGTAAAACCACTATACATCGATATGCCTGGATGGAATGAGGATATTACGAATGTAACTTGCTTTGAGGATTTGCCTATCCCTGCTCAAAATTATATTCGAAAAATAGAAGAGCTAACCAAGATTAAGGTTTCCTTATTCTCTGTTGGGCCAGATCGTAAGCAGACCATCCAAATAGAAGAGCTATTTTGATGAAAACAAAAATATTAATATCCGCATGCTTGTGTGGAAAAAACACAAAATATAATGGAAAGAATAATGAGATAAAGGAAATATCGAAGCTAAAAGAGGTATTCGATTTTGTTTTGATTTGTCCTGAAGTGATGGGTGGTCTTTCGATTCCTAGAAATCCTAGTGAAATTCAAAAGGATAAAATCATATCCAATCAGGGTAAGGATGTAACAAAGGAATATGTGCTTGGAGCTAAAAGAGCATTGCAGATTGCATGTAAAAATAAAATAAAATTTGCTTTATTAAAGGAATCTTCCCCTTCCTGTGGATCTAGCTTGGTTTATGATGGAACCTTTTCTAATAAAAAAATTTCAGGTGAGGGAATAACAACAAAACGATTAAGAGAACAGGGAGTTATGGTTTTTAATGAAAACCAAATTGATGAACTACTGGATATGGTAAAATTATAAAAAACACTACCAAATTTTAACCTCTTGTGGTATACTAGTATTGGCGGTAGTACATGTAATTAAAAACTCTATTTAATTATGTTGTGGCCTACAAATTAAAGAGTCGTAGAGTGATCTTCCGGAATGGATAGCGTTGATGAATTGGATGTTAGTACGTATGTACTAGCTGATTTGTCAACGCTTTTTTTAATTTTAAGGCAGGTGGTATCCATGTGACAGACGCTCAACCACGGAAATAATTTTCTTATTTTGGAAAGAAAATGAAAAAGTCAACTTAACAAAAGAGAAGAGTTGTGCTATATTAGATTAAAGGAGGAATTGAACTATGAAGAAAATGCTAGATGTAAAAATCGAGAAAGGATATACAATTACACTTCCACAAAGAATCGTAGATCACCTTGATATTCTCGAAGGGGATGAACTACGTGTATTACTTACAGAAAAAGCTGTCGTAATCATGCGTCCAGAGGTCTTCGGAGAAGAATTTTTAAAAAAATTATAAAAAATTAGCACTCAAGTGTTGACATTGCCAAAAAATGTGGTATACTATAATTGTATTGGCAGTATACTATATAGAGTGCCAACAGAAAGGAAGATTAGACATGTTAATTTTTGATAATGTATTTGATGATTTAAATAATTTCTTTTATGGACAGGGAGGATATAAGAGCTTTCCAGTAGACATGATTGAAATTCAAAATGGCTTTCAAGTGATTGCAGAAATGCCAGGTGTTGAAAAAAATAATATCCATATGAATTTTGAAGATGGGATTTTAACGATTGAGGCAGATCGTAAGAAGGATGAGCAAGCGAAATATTTAATTAGTGAGCGAGATATTACTCATCTAAAAAGAAGTATTAATTTTGGAGATATAGAGGAAGAATCTATAACTGCTAAGCTAGAAAATGGTCTTCTTACCATTACCTTACTTACTAAGCTTCCAGAACAAAAGCCAAAACGTACGATTCCTATTGAATAATCGTTTGAAATTTGGCATAAACTAAGAATGGAGTTGAAATTATGTATTTTATTAAGAAAACCAACGAAGAAAAGAAAAACAATTTAGTGGATGATTTTCAAAATTTCTTTATGGATTCATTTTTTTCCAACAAAGCTTTAAAAACAGATATCATAGAAACGGAAAAAGACTATATATTAAAGGTTGACCTTCCTGGTGTGGAGAAAAAAGATGTGAATTTAGATTTTAATAATCAATATCTTACCTTATCCGTAAACCAAGAGGAAGATAAGGAAGAAAAAGAAAAACATTTTATAAGGAAGGAACGTAGTCGCTATTCCTATTCTCGTAGCTATTATTTAGATAAAGCAGATGAATCTAAAATCAAGGCTAAATTAGATAATGGAATATTAACTATTACCATTGGAAAAACAGAAGAAGAAATTAAAAAAACAATCACGATTGACTGATTTTAAAGGGCTTATGTTATGATACAATATAAGCCTTTTTCTTTTTACAGGATTACCTAATGAATAATTGTGAATTGTTTTGAATTGACAAGAATTTAAAAGCGTGCTATACTTATAGTATAAGGAGAGTGTTCGTATGTTAGAAGTGAAAATGATTTCAAAAACCTATCGGAAATCTAATGTAAAAGCAATAGATGCTATTGATTTAACGATTGAAGAAGGGGATATTTATGGATTTATTGGGCCAAATGGTGCAGGAAAGTCAACAACAATCAAATGTATTACAGGAATTCATCCCTTTGAAGAGGGGGATATTCTATTAGATGGTATCTCTATTCGAAAGGATCCAATCGGATGTAAGAAAAAAATAGCTTATGTTCCAGATAATCCAGATGTTTATGAAAATTTAAGTGGAATATCCTACATTCATTTTATTTGTGATATCTATGGTATTGGGCCTGAGCGAGATGTTCTAATTGATCGATATGCAACTTTATTTGACATAAAGGATAGATTATCCGATTCTATAAAAAATTATTCCCATGGTATGAAACAAAAGATTGTTTTAATTGCCGCCTTAGTTCATAAGCCTAAGCTTTTGGTATTAGATGAACCCTTTGTTGGATTAGATCCTAAGGCAGCTTTTGATTTGAAGGAAATAATGAAGGAGCTATGCAAAAATGGCTGTATGATTTTCTTTTCCTCCCATGTATTAGAGGTTGTAGAAAAATTATGCAATAAAATTGCAATTATCAAAAATGGCAAACTAATCGCTAGTGGAAATATTGAAGATGTACGAGGGGATACATCTTTAGAAAATGTATTTTTGGAGCTATTTGAATGAGTAGGCCAGGATTTGCCTTACTAAAGGTAGTATTAGCTCAAAGCTTTGATTTTCGAAAAAAAGACAAGATCAAAAATGCATCACTTCTTATCCCTATCTTGTTCATTTTTATTTTTGGATGCTTATTGTCTTCGATTTATAGTATTTCCTTCAGTATTATTTTAATTTCTGAGGAGAGGAAGGAATCCTTAAATTTGGTATTATACGCTTTGGCAGGAACCTCTTCTATGCTGGCTCTGGTCACAAGCATAACAAAGGTTAAGGGAATTTTATTTGGAGGTAACGATTATGAAATGCTAGCCTCCTTACCCATCCCTAGAAGAAATATAATTTTTGTTAAGCTATTTAGTCTTTATTTGGTTCAATTATTTTATACAGCCATTTTTGTTTTACCTGCCACGCTTATCGTATGTGTTTTAGGAAAATATCCTCTGTGGCTTATAGATGGAATTCTATTGCTTATCTTTTCTCCTGTAATTCCTCTATTGCTTGCAGGAGTATTGGGATTACTTATAGGCTTTATTTCAGATCGTTTTCGTTTTGGTAATATACTTACCATACTCATTTACATTTTGTTTCTAGGGGCAATTATGTATTCCTCCTTTCTTTTAAATTCCAAAGGAGGAGAAGAAGAGCTAGATGTTACAATTATCCTACAAATGCTAAATATACTAAGCTGGATCAATCCAACAACCAAACTATTAACCTTAACGTTAGGTGGAATAAATCAGCTTCTTTATATTGCTGGAAATGGTATTATATTGCTTGGTATGATATTTATATTTGCTAAATGCTATGATTATTTCCATTTTCTAATGACTGCAAAAAGAGCAAGTCATACCTATGTATGGAAGGCTGTAAAGCAAAAGGGTCAATTTAAAGCCTTGTTTCTGATGGATATAAAAAGATACTTTTCTTCAAAAATGTATTTAATGAATACCATTACGGGTGGAATCATGTGTATATTACTTACCGTGATTATGATTATTTCCTTTAAAAATGTTAAGGATCCTGAAGCAATGAATGTTTTATCTCATATATCGCCTTATTTCATTTTGATAAATACCTGGTGTATAGGAATGGCTGTTCCCTCTGCAGTTGCCATCAATATGGAGGGAAGAGCTATGTGGCAAATGAAGGTATTACCAATAAACTATAAAACCTATTCCCACAGTAAGATCTTGCTATCCTATTTCGTTCTAGCACCATTTATACTGATTTCCTCAAGCATATGGATTGTCTTTATGGAAATAACGGTAGCCAATATCCTGTTGACCTTTATTTTGCCTCAAATTTATTTGCTTAGTATGTCTATGATTGCCTTTTTAGTTAACACCTATTTTTACAAATTAAAATGGACTAACGAAGTGGAGGCAGTAAAGAATTCTGCGGGTATGGTTATATCTATGCTCATTGATTTAGGTTATACAGCAATATTGTGTGCTTTACTCATTGTTCCAGGGCTATTTGGTTATTTTGTCATCGGAACAATTCTTGCCTTACTTTTTGTTAGCCTTATGGCTGGTACTGCCTATATTTTAATTAATAAACTATGCTTTAAAAACATAGAATCTATTGAATGTTAATGTAGACTATGGTATAGTTGATAAAGAAAAAGAGGGTATTGCAATGAATCATTTAATAGAAGATCAAGAAGTATATAAGGCTATAAAGTTAGAAGAGGAGCGTCAAAGGCTACATATTGAGCTGATAGCCTCTGAAAATTTTGTATCTCCTGCTGTATTAGAAGCACAGGGAAGTATACTAACCAATAAATATGCAGAGGGCTATAGTAGAAGAAGATATTATGGAGGCTGTGAATTTATTGATCGGGTTGAGGATATTGCTGTTCAAAGAGTGTGTGAGCTTTTTCATGCAAAATATGCGAATGTCCAGCCTCATTCTGGATCTTCAGCAAATATGGGAGCCTATGGAGCTGTTTTGAATATAGGAGATACTCTATTGGGTATGTCCTTAGATGCAGGAGGCCATTTGACTCATGGATACGATAAAAGCTTTAGTGGGAAATTTTATAAGGCTTACTCTTATGGCTTAGATGAGAATGGATATATTGATTATAATGAAGTAGAGCGAATCGCTAAGGAGGTTCATCCAAAGCTTATTGTTGCAGGAGCAAGTGCGTATTCTAGGATTATTGACTTTAAAAGATTTAGAGAAATTGCTGATAGTGTTGGGGCTTATTTCATGGTGGATATGGCTCACATTGCTGGATTGGTTGCTGCAGGGCTTCATCCAAATCCAATGGAATATGCTGATATTGTTACATCGACAACGCATAAGACGCTAAGAGGACCTAGAGGAGGAATCATTTTAACCAATCGTGCTGATATTGCTAAGAAAATCAATTCGTTTGTTTTTCCAGGCATTCAGGGAGGGCCTTTAATGCATGTCATTGCTGCTAAGGCTGTAGCATTTAAAGAAGCCCAATCCTTGGAATTTAAGGAGTATGCAAAGCAAATCATACACAATTGTAAGGCTTTAGCAGATGAACTAAAAAGTCTGGGCTATCATTTAATTTCTGGTGGAACGGATAACCATCTTATTTTGGTAGATATATTTGGTAGTATTGGTGTAACTGGAAAGCAGGCAGAGGATATATTATATTCTGTGAACATTACCTGTAATAAAAATGCAATCCCGCATGATACACAAAAGCCTACCATTACTTCAGGGCTAAGACTCGGAACAGCAGCAATCACAACAAAGGGCTTTAAGGAAGAAGATTGTAGAATGGTTGCTCGATGGATAGATAAGGCTTTAAGAAATTATAAGGATGAGGCTATTTTAAAGGAAGTAAAGAATTGTGTAATTCAGCGTATGGAGCAATGCTAAGCACTATATACTCGTTTTTTCAATCCTGGTTATGTACGGATGATTTTAAGCATACCAGGTTTTTTCTTTCTAAATATTTTAATAGAAAAGGTGGATTGAAATTTCACTATAGGAAAGCTTTTCTGATTTTTTATGAATTATATTGTAATCAAATTCACTTCAATGTATAATAAAAACAATAGAGGTGAAATGACATGGATGAAAGCTTTCGTGGTTTACTTACAAAGGATATTCATAAAAGTAAGGTTATTTTAACAGGGATTCCCTTTGATAATAACGCTTCTGTAGGAAAGGGGGCTGCCCTTGCTCCTCAAAGATTAAGAGAATTATCGAGCCATTTGCCACCCCTGACTCGAGCTGGAGAGGATATATCTTCTTGTAAGATATATGATAGTGGAGATATTTGCTATCAAAACGAAGACTATGAAGCATATTTTGCTAAAATAGAAAAGCAGGTTCAGCCATATCTGGCTTTAGATAAATTGAATTTATTTATAGGTGGGGATCATTCCATAGCGATCCCCCTTCAAAAAGCTTTTTTAAAGGAAGCCAAAAGAAGAAATAAAAAGGCTGGAATCATTCATATTGATGCACACCCAGACATTTGTGATATTTATGAGAATAACAAATATTCTCATGCTTGTCCTATCAAAAGAGCCATCGATGAGGGCTTTGATAAAAAGGATATCGTATTAATTGGAATGAGAGGCTTTGAGCTTCAGGAGGTAAAGTATTTTAAAGACCATCCCGAGTTAGATGTTTATTCCTCCTCGTTTATTCAAGAAAACGGAATAAATCCAGTAGTAGAGAAAATCAAAGAAAAATTTACTGATGAGTATATGATTTATTTATCTTATGATATTGATGTAAATGATCCGGCTTATGCTCCTGGAACAGGAACTCCAGAGGCCTTTGGGTTAAATAGTCTAGATGTTTTACATATACTAGAGCATATATTTAAAATATGTAACGTATCGGCTATGGACTTAGTAGAAATAGCACCACCATTAGATTGTAATGATATAACATCCTGGCTAGGGCTAAAGACAGTATATGAACTATTTCACATTTTAAATCAAAAGGAGTAAAAAATGAAAAAACATGTTATGTTAGATTGCTATGGAGCAAACCAAAATCAATTAAATGATGTAATACATATTAATGATTTACTCAATAAATTTGTATACACATTAAAGCTAAATCCTGTTTGTCCACCACAGCTGATTCCTTACTACTATGGAAAGGTTAAGGAGGATATTGGAATATCTGCTTTTATTTTATTAGAGGGTGGACATATCACCATTCATACCTTTCCTATAAGAGAGTGTTATTTTGTAGATATTTTTTCTGATGGTGATTTTGATGAGAAGCTTGCCAAAGAATTTTTATTAAAGGAATTACCACATCAAGAGGATAAATCTATCTATAATGTTAAGGATAGAAGTCTTCGAGGTCATGAATTTTTACCTTATGATTCCAGCTGTGATTTTGGTCCTCATTTGATGACAGAGCTTCTACCTTCTCAAGCACCGACTATGGAAGAGTTGTTTGATTTTTTAGAGCAATTGGTTTTTAAAATTAATATGGATCCCATTACACGGCCTTATGTGTTAAAATCTACTCCTAAGAAGCCGAAATACATTTCAGCTATTATTGTGATTGCTCAATCGCATATTGCTTTACATTATTCCTATAAATCTAAGGTCTTATATGCAGATATCTTTTCTTGTGCACCATTTGATTATTCTAGTGTAGAAGAGCTATATCATCCGTTAGGAAAGGTTATATCCAATGAATTAACCTCTAGAGGAACAAAGCATATTTATAAAGTAAAATCTAGAGTCTCTAAGGAATCCTTGCAAATTTCTATGCGTTGGCAAAAGAACTTAAAAAAGAAATAAAACAAGTAGCCATTTTTGATGGCTATTTTTTTCTTATTATGGCTTTAGCCAGTTGAACTTGAACATACAGTGCATGTTCAAGAGAAACAGAAAACCACCTGCTATGCGGGTGGGAAATAAAAGTTATACAAAAAATCACTTATCCGCTATAATAAAGGTG
>CATKXV010000010.1 GCA_949840955.1 uncultured Anaeroplasmataceae bacterium
CTTTATTATAGCGGATAAGTGATTTTTTGTATAACTTTTATTTCCCACCCGCATAGCAGGTGGTTTTCTGTTTCTCTTGAACATGCACTGTATGTTCAAGTTCAACTGGCTAAAGCCATAATAAAAAAATCAACTTCGAATCCAAGTTGACTTTTTTATAAGCATTTCTAAATTTATGCCTTCCATAATTTATGAATATTACAATAAGCATAGGCTGTTAGTACTTCTTCACCATTGGCTAAAACAAATTCTGCCATTGGAGCATCTCCAGGATTTAAATTTTTTAACTGATACCCCTTGTTCGTTTCAAGGATAACCCATTCAATATAATGCTCTGGTGCCATTGGATGAGGAACACTACTTACCTTTACAAGCACATGATTTCCCATTTTTTCTACAACAGGAATATGCTTCTCTAAGGATGCAGATGTTGAATTTGGCAAAATTTCAGTCAAAGGCTTACCACAGCATGAAAGTCCCTCCTGCTGATTTACAAAGGTTAAAATACTGCCACAGCTTTCACAGGTATAAAATTTCATAAAATCATCTCCATATATAGTTTATCTATATTCAAAAGAATAATGTATGTGAAGTCCCTTCTTTTTGTTTTTTTTTATTCAAATTTATGCTATACTATATAATACTTAAGGAGGATACCCTAATGAACCTAGATTTAAATAAAATACCTGTGCATGTAGCTATGATCCTAGATGGAAACGGCAGATGGGCTAAAAAAAGATTGATGCCAAGAACCTATGGTCATCGTAAAGGAGCCTTTAATATTGTAGACATTGCAAAGGCCTGTAATCAAAGAGGAATAAAGTTTCTAACACTCTTCTGCTTCTCAACAGAAAATTGGAATAGACCTACTACAGAGGTTCAATATTTAATGAATGCTCCCATTCGCTATTATAAAAAATATAAAAATAGAATTTTTAATTCCGACTATAAAGTCCAATTTATTGGTAGACGAGATAGACTACCTAATGCCTTAGTACAGGTTATAGAGGAAATTGAGGAAAACACAAAGGAGCATACGGGATTAACCCTAACGCTTTGTGTAGATTATGGATCCTATGATGAATTAACTACAGCAACAAAGCAGATTGCTACGCTTGTTAAGGAAAACAAGCTAAAGGTAGAGGAAATCACACCACAGGTTATAGAGGAGCATCTATTCACCAAGGATTATCCTAAGCTAGACCTACTGATAAGAACAAGTGGAGAAATTCGAATTAGCAATTATCTTCTTTGGCAGCTAGGCTATGCAGAGCTTTATTTTACAGAGACCCTATGGCCTGATTTTGATGAAAAGGAATTAGATAAAGCACTCCTCAGCTATCAAGGAAGAGCTCGACGCTTTGGTGGTTTAAATGAAAATCATTAGACTCGAACCACAAGGCTATTGTAGTGGTGTAAAAAATGCCTTAACCATGGCTTATCAAGCCATGGAAAATCCCGATTTACCAAGACCCATTTATCTTTTGGGCTCCATCATTCATAATAAAACCGTTATTGAGGATTTTAAAGAAAAAGGAGCTATTTTACTTGAGGAAAAGGGAACCTCTAAAACGGAGCTTTTAAAAAAAATTTCCAAGGGAACCATTATTATATCAGCTCATGGTGTATCTCAAGAGATATATTCCTTAGCCGATCAAAAGGGATTAAAGCTGATTGATACTACCTGTGGAAATGTCAGATGGATTCATAAAAGAATTCAACAGCATTTAGAGGAAGGCTATACATGTCTATATATTGGTATGAAGGGACATCCAGAATGCGAGGGTGTCTTAGGCATTTCCTCCTCAATTCTTCTGATTGAATCCTTAGAACAGGCGAAATTCATCAAGGCAAATCCAGAAAAAATATACGTTACCAATCAAACCACCTTATCCTTATATGATACAAAGCAAATCTATGACTATCTGGCTACTGCCTACCCTAATGCAATTTTAGATAATGCCATATGCAAGGCCACGACAATAAGACAAGAGGCCTGCTATACTCAGGAAAGGGTTGATTTATGCATAGTCGTTGGGGATAAGGCTTCTTCTAACACAAAAAAGCTAGCCCTAGCTAGCCAATCTGTTGGTATCCCTACGATACTTGTTGAAAATGTAACAGATGTTCAAAAGCTATCTCTAAAGCAGATAAGCTCCATTTCTATTACCTCAGGTGCTTCTACTCCTAGCCATGTGGTAGAAGAAATCATAACCTATTTAGAACAGGAAGTATAATTCTACTTCTTGTTTTTTTTATGAGAAAAAGCAAATTTCTTATTCTTCTTTTACTTTCATCCTTTTTCAAAAGAAAATGAGGCAAAAAAGCCTCATATCTACTCTGAATTCCGTATCAAACGGACAATATTTTCATCTGAAAAGCCATAATGATCTAAAACCTCTTTGATTTTACCATGAGGAAGGAGAATGTCCTTATCAAAGGCTAAGGATTTTACACTATTTTTAAGTCCATTTTGTTGAACAAAGGAAAGAATATCCTCATATAGGCCTCCCTTTTGAATTACCTGTTCCATAACAATAATGGTTTTATGCTGCTTTAAAATATCATAAAGCATTTCCTTATCCAAAGGCTTGATATAACGAGCATTGACTAAGGAACAAGACAAATGCTCTTCCTCTATCAAATGCTTTATGCGATTTATATCTGGACCATAGGATATCACACAGGTCTTTTTTCCTTGGATCAAGTAGCTCCAGCTTGGCTCTATTTTCAAATCATAATTTAGACAATCCAAATGAATGAGTACATTTTCTCTAGGATAACGAATAACTATAGGTCCCTTATGCGTAAATGCATAATTAAAAATACCCACAAGCTCCTCAGGATCCTTTGGCATAGCTACCATAACATTAGGCATAGACCCAAACATAGCTACATCATAAATACCCTGATGGGTTGAACCATCCTCTCCAACAACTCCAGCACGATCAATACCAATAATCACAGGTAAATTTTGTCGTGCAATATCATTTAATATTTCATCATAGGCTCTTTGAGCAAAGGTTGAATAATATAGCAATACAACCTTTTTCTTACTTAAAGCAATTCCAGCTGCCATATCTGCTGCATGCTCCTCTGCGATACCAACATCATAGAAATCCTTAGGATATTCATAAGCAAATTTTTCTAGCTTAGAGCCTTCCTTCATTGCAGGTGTTATGACGAAAAACTGCTCTTCTATTCTCTTCTTTGTTAAATAATGGGTTACAATATCCGAATACGAATGCTCATAGGGATTAAACTTTTTCAAAGGCTCTCCAGTTTCCTTATGAAATGGACCAACCCCATGAAAGCTCCCCTCCTGATCCTCTTCTGAGGGGCGATACCCTTTTCCCTTTTGGGTTATAATATGTAAAATAACAGGCTCCTTATTTTTCTCAACACGCTTTAAAGCCTTGATACAGGACCTCAAATCATTTCCCTTGATTGGACCGTAATAGTCAAAGCCTAAGTCCTCAAAAATGTTATCCTGCTGAATAAATGCTTTAATTCCACGCTTCATTTGATGAAACCAATTGGTAACAAAGGTTGGAAAAATAAAATTCAAAAATCGCTTAAAGCCTCTCCAAAAATGAGTCCCTCTAAGTCTAGAAAAAGCCTTAGAAAGTGCTCCAACGGATTTAGAAATACCCATTTTATTATCATTTAATATAATAATAGGAGCTAAATTTTTTAAGGTACCTAAATAATTTAATCCTTCAAAGGCAACTCCATTCATAATGGCAGAATCTCCTATGAGGCTGATTACCTTATCCTTTGGATTATCACTTGCAAGAAGCATTCCAGCCATTGCAGAGATGGTTGTAGAGGAATGCCCTGATTCCCAAACATCATATTTAGATTCTTCCTTATGTATGTATCCACTCATTCCACCATATTGGCGTAAATGAACAAAATCCTTGGCCCTACCCGTAAGTATTTTATGTACATAGGATTGATGCCCAACATCAAATAAAAATTTATCATGCTCTGGATCAAATACATAATACATTGCTATGGTTATTTCAACTACTCCTAAATTACTGCTTAAATGTCCTCCTGTTTTTGATATGGTATCGACTAAGAATTCTCTAATTTGGCTTGCAAGCTCTTTTAATTCTTTGATCGACATTTTTTTTATAAACGAAGGATCCTTTATTTCAAGTAAATCAATCATAAGCTACACCCTTTTCCTAAAGTGTTTCTATATAATTATACTAATTTTGGACAACAAATACAACCTAAACCCTTAATTTTTCCTATAATTACCATGTTATTATCCCGTTTTGGGCTAAAACTATAAGTGTAAAGGATGTGAAAGAATATGAATAAAAAGATTACCTGTAGACCTTGTAAGGAACAAAACAACTGGGAAATCGAAGATCAATATGGTGAAGTATTAGATACACACTATAGCACAAAGGAGTCCTGTATTATTGCAGGAGAACGTATAGCTACAGAATGTGGCTGTGAATTATGCATTTGTGAGGATTAAGAATCCTTAAAAATCTCTTAATTTTACAATATAAAAGGGAAGCCATAAAAAGGCTTCCTATTTCTTTTGAATAAAGGCCTGTAAGGCTTCATAAGAATTTTTAGCATCCGCATACCCCAAATTATACGCTTCCTCTAGCTTCTTCTTATCCTTTTCTAGTCGATCAATCTCTAATGCTTTAGATGGACGAAGAATAAAAACATTTTTATCCTTTTCCATCATCGCAAGAATTTTATTATAATGAATATGTCGTTGATCTAATGCCTTTAATAGTTTAGGATATTTCCTGTATTTAAGCTTAATAGCTTTAGCTAAGATGGGATTTTGTTTTTGACATAGATAGCCTTGAGGCTTCGTTAATACAACCAAACATTTATTTGCATTCTTTTTGGCTTCCAGATAGGGCACAGAATCTGCGATTCCTCCATCTAGGTATCCATTTCCGTCAATCGTCTGAATTTCAGCAAGCAGAGGAAGACTAGATGAGGCACATATATATTCAATATCCTTAGTATAATCTAGGCAGGGATGATATTCTGCTTTTCCTGTTTCTACATTCGTAACCGTGGCATAAAGCTTACAAGGATTTTGGTGAGCCGTTTCATAATCAAAGGGAATAAGCTCATTCGGTATTTTATAATATACAAACTCCTTATTAAAATAATTACCTGTTCTTGTTAAGCTTCTTTTTGAAACACAAGCTGGATTATCCACATAATCGACTAAGGAATGATATCCCCTTGTCCTTTGCTTCGATATAAAGCTTGCTCCAACACAGGCTCCTGCTGAAACACCATATACTGAATCAAATTCAATATGGTTTTCTAAAAGAAAATCTAGTACACCTGCTGTATAGACTCCCTTCATTCCTCCTCCCTCTAATACGAGATGGATTCGCTTATTTTTAACTTGCTCCTGAAGGCTTAGAACAACATGTCTTGCTAGGAGAAGTCCTGCTATACTTGGAACAAAGGAAACTGTAGGTAAGTGTTCAAATTCTTTCATTACAGGCTCTTCTGTTGAAAATAACACCTCAACATCAGAAATATCTAATTTTTTCAATTCTAGCCTCAGCTTTTTTGCCAAAGGACAAACAGATGTTTTGGAAATATCCTTAATTTGGAATTTTGTAGGGTCTAGCTTATTGGCTGTTCCACAGCATGAAATGACTCTTTTTCCAGCTTCCTTAGCGTGCTGAATAATAGCAAGCTTTCCAGCAACATCATCAATGCAATCCAATACAAAATCGAATTTACTAAAATCAATTTTTTCAATTGTTGTAGCATCAATTCGCAAAGGATAAGCATAAACCTGAGCCTGGGGATTAATATCTAATATACGACCACCACAGACCTCAATTTTTGGATGCCCTATGGTGGATTCTAATGCATAGAGCTGTCTATTTTTATTTGAAACTTGAATTACATCATAATCAATAATACTGAAGCATCCTATGCCCTGTCTTGCAAGAGCCTCAACAGCATAGCTACCAACACCACCTAGACCAAAAATAGCAACATGTGCATTTTTTAATGCTTCTATCGTTTCTTCACCAAGTAATGGGATAGAGCGTTCCTCCATTATATCACTCCTCTAAAAGCTTCTTTAATTCTTTGGTTAATTCCTCTAAGCGATGAACAACCGCTAAAAAGGCATCTGTCTTCGTTAAATCCACTCCTGCTGTCTTTACAATCTCAATCGGATAATTAGAACCACCCATAGAAAGCATAGCAATATACTTCTTTAATGCCTCCTTAGGATTTTTCTTAACCTCCTCATAAATAGCTAAGCTTGCAGCAAAGCTAGTGGCATATTGATAAACATAAAATGGCGTATGGAAAAAGTGAGGTATGTATGCCCATACATTGTTTTTTAAAGGCTCTTCCTCTAAATGAATTCCATAATAATCCCAATATAGCTCTGTCATAATACTACCTAATGCTTCTGCTGTAACAGGCTTTTTATTCTCAACCAGCTGATGTGCAAGATATTCATAATTCGCAAATAGAGTCTGTCGATAAAAGGTAGATACAATATTATCTATCGCCTGCTGCAAGATAACGATTTTTTCGTTCTTATTATTGGAATGCTCCATCATATAATCTAAAAATAATTGCTCGTTGAAGGTAGAGGCTATTTCAGCTACAAATATTGTATAATTTGCATTGACCTCATCCTGATGCTCATTCGAATATAGGCTATGAATGGAATGCCCTGCTTCATGGGCTATTGTAAACGCACTATCTAAATTATCATTATGATTTAGCAAGATGAAGGTTCCTTCCTTGTAGAGTCCTGTTGAATAAGCACCTGTACGTTTTCCATCCTTAGTATATACAGATACTCTTCCATCCTCTAATGCCTTACAGGCATGCTGATAATAATCCTCTCCTAGCGTTTTACATGCTTCTAAAACCATTTTTTTAGAGGCATCGTAAGAGTATACCTCTTTACTTTCAGCAAAGCTTAAAAACCGATCATAGGTGTGTAGAGTCTCTAATTTAAAGTATTTCTTTCGCAAAGCATAATATTCCTGAAGAGGCCTACTGTTTTCTCTTGCCGTTTGAATTAAGGACAGGAACACCTCCTTTGGTATAGCATTATAATATAAATGACTCTCTAATATAGATTGATATCCACGATTTTTCACCTCTGCCAGCTCAGATTGCATAATGCCATCATAAATTGCGGCAAAGGTATTTTTATGCTGCTCATAAAATTGATAAATCGCCTCAAATACAACTCTTCGATCCTCTTGATTGGATAATATTCCTAAATAATATTGGAAATTGGATTCATTTAATGACAATACCTCTCCAGTAGATATTTTAACCTCAATCCCCTCTCGATCAGAAACGGCTAGCTTATCATATAATCGATTAAATCCACCTGTTGCTTCTCCATAGTTTGCCATAAGCTCTTCACTTTTCCCATCCAAATAATACCTTTGGTTGCGAAATAATTGATCAAACGAATGCTGGTATTTTATCAGCTTATCGTTTTGTAAGTATTCAAAAAGCTTTTCCTTGTCATTCGTAAGAATCTCAGGATTGATAAACGCAGATTTACTTATCATTTCATTCCAAAGCTGGTAAACCTTCTGATAGTCCACTCCGGATAAAGTATCCTTTTGATTCAAATCATACTTCATAGAAGCATAACAAAAAAGCTTTTCTAAATGCTCATAAATCGGGCTCATCACACGATCATATTCAAGAAATCCCTCTAAGGAATTTAATTTTCCCTTTAAGCCTTCTATGGCTTGGATTTCTAAAGGAAAGGCCTCCAATGCCTTTAAAAATTCTGCATGTGTTTTATAAATTAACTCTAAATTCCATTCATTCATATAAAAACCTCCAAAATATATATCCCTATTTTACTATAAAATCTAAAAAAAATAAAGAAAAATACTTTATCTTTTAAAGATTTAAAGATATAATTTAGGTTAGGTGATTCATATGAAAATTGTAGGAACCATTGTAGAATATAATCCTCTACATACGGGACATATTTATGCAATAGAGGAAATAAAAAAGCAAAGTCAGGCCGATGTTTTGGTTGCAGTAATTTCTGGAAATTTTACGATGCGAGGAGATTTATCCTTATTTGATAAATTTGAAAAAACGAGGCAAGCGTTACGAGCAGGAATTGATTTGGTTATTGAGCTTCCCTTTGTTTGTGCTGTTCAAAATGCAGATTTTTTCGCAAATAATGCCATACAGCTTCTTCATTTAGCTCATGTATCTGAGGTATGGATTGGTTCTGAAGCAAACAACCCAAGCCTTTATGATGCCT
Organism: uncultured Anaeroplasmataceae bacterium; assembly: GCA_949840955.1. GTDB lineage: Bacteria > Bacillota_I > Bacilli_A > Acholeplasmatales > Anaeroplasmataceae > Pelethenecus. The sequence continues at coordinate 8,291 of CATKXV010000010.1, forward strand.
ATTATCAAAAGTGGCTTGAGCCTGAATCACAAAAGAAAATTAAAGAACTCATAGCCTTAGGAAAATCCTATAAAGAGGCAACTGCTTCTATCATCCAGCTATCAAGTAATGATATATTAGGCTTTAGCTACTATAAAGCAATTCAAAAAAATAACCTTCCCATCAGCCTACATACAATAAAAAGAATTGGAAGCTTTGATTCCTTAAAAGCAGAGCAATTTGCTTCTGCCTACGCGATAAGAAGTGATTTATCCCTAATGAATACCTATTGCCCACCCTATGTTCAGTCAAAGTTTATCCGAGATAAAACTCTTTTATTTCCATTTCTTAAATATCAAATTATGAATTCAAGCATAAATGATCTTAGAAATATAGGCTTTGTAGAAGAAGGTCTAGAGCACAAGGTTAAAGAAATTTTTGCCTTTGCTTCTATAGATGCATTTGTAGAATACCTCTCTACAAAGCGGTATACCAAAAGTAGAATCCAAAGAATGCTAGCTTATATTTTATTCAATATTAAAAAGGATGATATACCAACGGATTTGAATTTTTTAAGAATCCTAGGCTATTCAAGAATGGGACAAGCCCATTTAGGGTCAATAAAAAAGAAAGCCTCAATTTTTACCAATATAAAAGAAGGCTTACATCCAATTTTGGATATTGAAATCAAAATTTCAAAAATTATGGATATCATCTATTCTTCTTCCTTAATGAAGAAAGAGCAGGGAAAACCCATAGAAAAAGACTAGTTCATTGATAGACTAGCCCTTTTTTATAATTTTATGCTGTTGAATTAAATAGGAATGAATTGCACATATAGTTTTTGCATCTCGTATAATTCCTTGTTCTATCATATGAACGACTTCCTCTAAATCTATCCATATAGGATCTATGACCTCATCTTCATCAAGATGAGGCTTTGTTTTAATAAATTGAGTTACAAGATAAATATATATTTTTTCATCTGTATAGCCTACGGTTGGATAAATGGTAGTTAAATAGCTTAAATTGATCGCCTGATTTCCTGTTTCCTCCTCAAATTCTCTAAACGCTGCTGCCATAGGATCCTCATTTTCTTCAAGCTTTCCAGCAGGGATTTCATAGAGCACCTCATTATAGGCATACCGAAATTGACGAATCAAAAGAACCTTTTCCTCTTCTGTTACACATAGGATTGCAGCTCCACCATGATGCCGAACAATCTCTCTATAGGCTAATTTCCCATTTTCACATTCAACTTGATCTAGTTCAAGCCGTAATATTCTTCCTTGATATAGTACTTTTCTATTCAAAAATTTTTCCATAGCTTTACTCCTCTTTTCTTACTTCCTCTTCTATAGTAAGCTTATTCTTTGAAGCTAAATACATTCCATGATACCCTTTTTTCTTTATTTGAATTAAAAACAGAATAAGGCATATAATACTCATCAATGCGATACAAATATTAGAAATTCCCATAGATAAGCCTGCGCATTCAACTCCAAGCTGTGGAAATCCATAAAGTAAAATTAACAGCAGTGGAATTCTAAATACAAAGGCTCTTGCAATATTAATGATCATGGTTAGCTTAGTCTTTCCAAAGCCATACAAAACCCCTAGAACTGCGGAATTAATTGCTAGAGCTGGAATGGACCATGAATCATAGTTATGTATCATTTTAACATATTTCATAAACTCTTCTGCATGAGCTGGATCCTGATCTTGACTATATAGTCCAATAAGAGAGCTTTGGAAAATAAAACGGATGCATATCCAACCTATCATTCCTATAATAAAGGATATAATAAAGGATTTGAAAAAGCATTCTAAAGCACGCTTTAAATTTCTATTCCCTAAATTTTGAGAAATGATAGTAGATTCTGTTTCTTCAAAGGCACTTATTGGAGTAGTCGCAATTCCATCTAGATTATTCGATACAGATAGTGCTCCTACAACCAAACCAGCAGAGGCCTCTGCCCCAGCAACGGCTATTGGATCAGTAATATCAATTTGAGATTTCAAAATTTCTAGATACCGTGCACCAAAGATGGTGTTTACTGCAACCTTCCCAAAGGAAAAGACAAATTTCCCAATAAAGATAGGAATAGAAAGAATTAAGATCGGCTTAACATATTTCCATGAAAAGCTAAATTGCTTAACGCTAATTCGAAATATATTATTTTTACGAAGCATAAAGGCACCTAATATGATAAATAAGGTAATTTGAGAGATAAGCGTTGCAACTGCTATCCATATAATATGATTCACATGGAAAACGTAAATGAATAATACGTTTAGGACAAGCTTAATCCCCATAGTAATAAAATTCAAATAGAAAATGGATTTGGTATTCCCTTTGGATTTTTGTAAGGCAATAAAGACATTATTAAACGCTACAAAAACAAGCTCAATAATTTGAATAATAAAATATCCTGTTGATGCCGATGCTTGGACATTAGAGATACCAGACATTTTACAAATAGGATAAGCTAAGGGTATACAAAAAACAACTAAAACACCTGCAACTAAAAGAACCATTGTAAATAATACATTCGCGTATTTCCGTGCTTCTTTAAAATCACCTGCTCCAAAGCATCGTGCAACTAAAATTGCCCCTCCTGCTGCAAGCCCTGAGCCAAAGGACGACAATAAATTCTTAATTTGTCCTAACGCTGCAACAGATGAAACAGAATCTGTTGATATTTCATTAGCAAAAATACTATCTACTAGATTATACAAAGAATTAAACAAATTATAAATGAACAATGGCGCACATATAGCAAGAATGACCTTCCACATATTTCCATTTAATATTTGAGTTCTTCTTTTCTCATCTATCCTTGACATTTTTCTTACCTCTTTATATCTTCATTATACGCTTATTCATGATTAAAGTAGGAAAAATTTGCACAAACATTCTATGAAGAATTTATATGAAAACATTTTCAATCATCTGAATTATAAAATAGTGATAAAATTATACTGTTCACTTTTAGAAAGGACGAGTGAGAGTTATGTTTTTAGAGGTTGCAAAAGGGATTGAAGCATTTGAAGTATTATTACCCTTAGCACTAATTTTATTCTTATCAAAATTATTGAGCATTGGTTGTAGAAAAATAGGACTTCCTCAAGTAGTAGGGATGCTTTTAACAGGAATTCTATTAGGACTTATTACCCTAATTCCGAATCAACCCATATTTAACGATACAGCAATGGCAGGTATTAATTTTATAGCAGAAATCGGTGTGATTCTAATCATGTTTTCGGCAGGTATTGAAACCGATTTAAAGCAAATCAAGGCTACTGGAGTTTCTGCAACGGTTATAACACTACTAGGAGTATTTGTTCCATTGCTTTTAGGCTTTGGTGTAGCAGGAATCCTACCTGGTGGTTTTGGAAAGGAATATATCCTAAGAAACTTATTCTATGGTGTGATTTTAACTGCAACATCCGTATCTGTAACTGTGGCTACCCTAAAGGAATTAGGAAAATTAAATTCAAAAATTGGTACAGCTATCGTTTCAGCAGCGATTCTAGATGACATTCTAGGCGTAATCATCCTATCTGTTGTTGTATCTTTGAATCAAGCATTAACCAATACATCAGATCATTTAGCTATAGACATTTTGATTGTTTTTGGAAAAACCATTGGCTTCTTTGTATTTGCGATTGTATTGGGAATTGCATTTAGAATTTTATTTAAAAAATTGAGCCAAAAATATGGGCATCACAGAAGATTACCCATCTTTGGTATTGCTATAGCCTTCTTCTTTTCCTATGCAGCAGAGGAATGGTTTGGAATTGCAGATATAACAGGAGCCTTCTTTGCTGGGCTAATGCTATCTGGTGGAAAAGATGCAGAATACATTGAGCGAAGAACAGATATCGCATCCTATATGCTTTTTACCCCTGTGTTTTTTGCTAAAGTAGGCTTGACAAGCTTATCTAGCTTTAGTCAAATTGATTCAACATTTATTCTATTTGGATTTTTATTCATCCTAGCAGGAATTATTGGAAAGCTGTTTGGATGTGGTTTGGGAGCAAAGCTCACCAAAAACTCATGGAAGGATGCTTATCGCTGTGGACTTGGAATGATGTGTAGAGCAGAGGTATGCTTAATTTGTGCAAATAAGGGAATCTCAGCAGGAATTATTTCAGCCTCTATTCAGCCCTTCATCCTTTGTATTATTCTAATCACTTCCTTTATTACTCCTGTTCTTCTTAAGCAAAGCTATAAAAATGAAATTCCACAGGAAATATCTACCGATTTGGTATCAAATGAAAATAACCCTAAATTAGAAGCCTAAGACTTGTAATTTAGGGTTTTTCTTTTTAACCTAAAACTTCATTGACTATGTCAGGAAATAACTCTATAAACTCCTTAGATGTCATTTCCTCATGGTCATATATCACTTTTTTAGTTGCTATAAAACCAGTTTTCGTGTTAATGATAAGCTGATAGTCAAATACAGACTGTACGCCTCCATAGGGTAAAAGCTGCATGGTTATTGGTCCATAATACCGATAAACATCAAGTAAAATGAGTTCTTTACCCTTATAGGCAGTATATAGATCTGTACCTATAGCTATTTCATTGTTAAAATCTACATTTTGATTTATAAATTGCATTTATTTTCTTCCTTTGAATAATGTATTGAATGGTTCAGCCTCATAAGGAGGAACTAAAATTTGAAAAGCTTCAGAATTTAAATTTACCTCAATGCAAAAATATGAATTTGCTTCAAAGTGTCTTATCGGAAACCTTCCTATTCTCACCTGATAAAATGATGGCTTCTCCTTCTTATGCCAAAGCTTAAAGGAATAGGTTTCGTTGACCTCTTCCACCTTTTTTATACTTTCTAGAGGGATTCCTATTACATCAAATAAATCAGCAAAGCATAGCATATCCTTTTCAATAAAAGCATTTAAAACGACATTATGATATAGAATATGCTTAGGTTGATGAATTTCTGTATCCTTTTTTAGAACCTGATAGGATAAGACCTCCATTGAAACAGCATTTTCTGGAACTCCTAGATATTCTTTAGATAGCTTTAAAATGGAATCAAAGATATCCTCCGCCTTATTTTGTGTTTTATCCTGTTTCATTTTTTTTCGGTAAACTTGTCCTAAAATTATGGAAAAAACCAAAATAACTAAGCTTATAAGAAAAATAATACAAAGCCATAAATTTTTCTTAAGAAACTCCTGAAAGCTGTTATGCTCATTGGAAATCAAAGCAACAGTAAGGAAAATAAAGCTCAAAAGGAACAAAGAAGTACATATGCGGCTTAAGGCATAAATCCACTTTGGCGGTAAAAGCCTTTGCCGGGTGGTTTGAAAGGATTTACTCATAGAATGAATCTTTTCCTCTTGTTTTTTGGATACCTGTCTAAGAATATATCTCTTATATTCAGGCTCTATCGTATTATTTTTTTTATTTCCCACAATACAAAATAGATTTTTCAAATTCAATACCACCTTTTATTCCTATTTGCTTCTTCTAGCTTCTCCACCTGTTAAAATAATCATTTTTATCGCATCTAAGGAATAATCCTGTGCCTCTACAATTAAAGGCTTATCTAGGCTTCCTCTTGCCAAAACCTTGACATAGTCTACTTTAGCACCAATCAGCTTCTTGTCCTTCAAGGCTTCTAAATTAACATAATCGTTTGGTTCAAATGCTTTAGACAAGGTATCAATGTTAATGATATCCTTTTTCGTATAAACTCTATCCGCCAAGCCCTCAACCTCTTCTACATATTCTAATACAGATTCATCTGTAATTAAGGTTTTTGCTTCTTGAATTGTTATATTCTTTCGAATAATATCCTCCACATTAGCTTGCTTTAAAGTTACACCCTCTTCTATATCATCTGAGGTATATACTTTGATAAGATTTTCTTCAATCAATTCTTCCTTTGTTCGTTTAGGGATTATAATCTCCTCAGCTTCAATTTCTTTAGCCTCAAGATTTTCTCTTGCAAAAAGTAAATCAAATAGCTCTAATGCATATTTTTGTTTTCTTTCAGAAGATAATTTGATTAGTGTTGGAACCTTTACAAAACGTTTAATTTCACTTAAATCAATGATTCTATATTTGGTATCCTCAAATTCCTTTGGATCTAAAGCATAGGCAACACATAGCTTTTTTCCTTTAAATACAAGCATAGCGTAAGTATTTCTTCCTAAATAAATACGTTCCTGCTTCCAACTAATTGAGGTTTTTACACCATAGGATTTTACATAATGAATCAATTTTTTATATTCCTCTTGAACCTCTACTGAGGATAGGATAAGCTTTGCCTTAAAGCTATAATTATACTGTACAAAGATTTGTCTTCCATTGACAACCTCTACACTTCGTTCAGGCTGTTCCTCCTCTGTAAAGGATTCCTCTTCCTCCTGCTCCTCTTCTACTACTGGCTCAGGCTGAACTTCAGTGATATGTGGCTCCTGTTGGACAGGCTCAAGAATCTCCTTTGGTTCCTCTATCCTTGCTTCCTGGATGGATGATGCTTCTTTAAGCTTCTTATTTTTATTTTTACTTTTTCTAGAAACACAAAATACTAGTACTCCTAAAAGAAGAATGAATGCAGCAACTGCACCGATAATTATAATTTGTTCTGTAGTCATTTTTCAGTTCCTCCCTGATATTTTTTACATAATCCTATTATATCAAATTTGACTTGAAAAATCTACACCATTCCACTTAAATTTCACGAATACAATCTTTTGCCTCTTTATCAAAGCGTAATCCTTTCCATACAGGCTGCCTCATAGATTTGGCCTTTGTCTGCTGCATATAATGGGCTGTACCAACAAGCTCGGGTTTCATCCATATCACATTAGAAAATCCCTCTACTGTAGGTAAAGAAAGCCGATTGTTTTTAGCAAATTCTAGAATAAGTTCCTTTTCTTTTGCAGAAATACCTAGAAAAACCTTCCCACGATAGCAAAGCTGATAAGATGAATTATAATATCCCAGCAATAAATCCTTTAGCTTTCCTTCTTCATCCTGTTGATATCCTAATATAATTAAATCCTCATCCACCATAGCCTTTATTTTCTGCCAATCCTTCGTTCTTTTTCCAAAAAAATATAGGCTATTCTTTTTTTTGCCAACAATCCCCTCTAAGGAATTTTCCTTAACCAAATGAAAGAATTGAATTCCATTTTTAAATATAAATCGAGATAGGCTTATACTTTTATTTTCTTTAATACACTTAGAAAGAATTTCTTTTCTTTGAAGCAAGGGAAGCTTGGTTAAATCGGTATCATTTCTATAAAGAATATCAAACGCCACATAATGAACTGGAAGACGCTGGCTTGCTATTCTTATTTTAAAGGGGTCTGACATAAGACTTCTTTTTTGTAAACTAAAGAAATCAGGCTTTCCATTTTTTAATACAATGATTTCTCCATCCAAAATTACAGTATCCTTCGTACTTGTCATAATATCTGCTAATTCTGGATAAATTTCTGTTACATCCTTATTCCTTTTATTTCTTAGGGACAAAGACTTTTGTCCTATATAAGCAATACATCTTATTCCATCTAGCTTTAATTCAAAGATAGAATCCTCATCATCATAGGGCTCTACCTCATGGGAAATAAGCATAGGCAGGATGCTTTTATCTTGAAAAAGATTAGGCATTTGCTCTTGGCCGTTCCTTTTTCTTTGGAGGAACTATCCTTTTTTTGGGAGCGGAATACTCATCTAGGCTTGCCTTTAATGCATCCATTAAATCCGTTATTTTAGGTTCTGCTTCATGAGATGCTGAAATGATTTCCTTTCCTTGGATTTTCTCCTGAATGGCATGCTCTAATCTCTTCTTATACTCATCCTGATAGCTTTCTATTTCTAAAGGCGCACTCATTTGTGAAATCAAGCTTTTTGCCAGCTTCAATTCAGAGGCTTTAACCTCTTCTTGGATATCCTTGCATGGATTTTTTTTGATTTGAGAAGAAAAGAACAGGGTATTTAATAGCATTTGCCCATCCTTACTTCTCAATAATATCAGCGTTTCCTTATTCCCTAATATTGTTTTTGCAATACCAGCCTTTTGCTCTTCAGCCATTGCCTCAAGAAGAAGCTGAAATGCTTTTTCTCCACCTGTTGGAACAACATAATATGCTTTATCATAGTAGATGGGATCAATCTCATTGAGATAAACAAATTGTTCAATGGTTATGCTTTTATCCTTAGGTGTCTTTATTTTTTCAAAATCCTCCTCATCAAAAAGAACAAATTTGCCCTCCTCATATTCAAACCCCTTTATAATATCCTCATTTCGAATTTCCTTTTCTGCACAATCGACACAGGTTTTTTTATACTTTACCCTACTTTTTGTCTTTTTTTCTAGGAGCTTAAAGGAAATTGAATTGTCCATAATTGCTGCATGAAGCGTAATAGGAATATAGACCAATCCAAAGCTTATGCTTCCCTTATAGCTATATGCCATTGGAATCACCTCTTTTTTATTTTTACCCAATTTCAATTTTTTAAAAAGAAAAATAGCAGGTTTTCTGCTATTCTTCTATATTTTGTTCAATTTTTTCTAAAACAAGATTAATACCTAATTTTGTTTCAGAGGAGGTTAAAATAAAATCATCTCCAGGCAGTAGCTCCAGAGCCTCCAATATTATTTTTTTATTTTTACCATATTCACTTTTCTTTACCTTGTCTGCCTTTGTTGCTAAAACACAAACCTTTTTATCATAATACTTTAAATATTTATACATCGTTATATCATCTTGAGTTGGCTTATGTCTAAAATCAACAAGTAAAAAGGCCACCTTCAGCTGTTTGCTGTGAACAATATAATCCTCTATCATTTTTCCAAAGGATGCCTTCACTGTTTTTGATACATTGGCATAGCCGTATCCTGGAACATCTATAAAATAAAAGGAATCATTTAGATAATAAATATTAAGGGTTTGTGTCTTTCCAGGGTTTGATGAGGTCTTGGCTAGCTTTTTTCGATTGGTTAATGCATTAATAAAAGAAGATTTTCCAACATTTGATCTACCACAGAACATAAACTCGGATTGAAGATGTACGGGGATTCCCTCATATTTTACTGCTGATTTAACAAATTCTGCTTTTGTAATTACCATATGTTCCCCAGCCTTTCTACTATAGGTTGAAATTCCTCTTCATTTAATGTTGATGTTCCAATCATAGCATGCTTTGTGCCATGGTCTCCGTGAAAATCGGAGCCTGCTGAAATAAACATATTGTATTTTTTGGCTAATTCTATAAAATATGCTTCATCATCAGGCTGATTTTTAGGATATCTAGCTTCAATACCATCAAATTCATATTGCAAAAGCTCCTCAACAATATCCTTAGGAAGCAAGCAGGGATGGGCAAGAATAGTAATACAGCCAAGTTTTTTTACCATTTGCAAACCCTCCTCTGTAGAAAGCTTTGTAGAAGGGATATAGGCCTTGGATTTATTACTAATATAAACCTCTGCTTCTTTTTCTGTAATATGATTGCATTTCGCAATATTATAGCACATATTGGCTCGAGTAATGATTTCATTTTCCTGGAGTAAGGCATCCAAATCAATTTTGACATGATAAATCTCCTGAATCTTCTGCATCATTTTGACTGCACGAAGCTCTCTTTCTTTTTTCTTATCCAATGAAAATTGAATCATTTCCTGAGGAACAACATTATTTGGAAACAGACAAACAATATGAACCGAATGATGCTTGTAATGGGTAGATAGCTCCATTCCAGAAATTACATGAATTCCTTCCTGCTTTGCAAATTTTTGAATTTCATCACAGCCAAATACACTATCATGATCGGTTATGGCAAAGCAATCTACCTTTTGCTTTTTAGCAAGCTCAACCACTTCCTTCGGCGTATAAAGTCCATCAGAATATGAGGTATGATTATGCAAATCTATTTTCATAAATATTTCTCCATTTCCCTATAAGATTTTATTTTTTTTATTTTCTTCAATGCTTTTCTATGCCCCAATTCACTAACCCATATCAGCCACTGATGCAACACCTTAGCCGTATCTGGATGCATAAATTTTGCGTCCATTCGACTTTCAAAATACACTAAAGGAGATTGATTCGTATACTTTTTTTTCATATATATTTTACTTGCCGCAATACGATCACAAAGACTTTCCTTCAAATATTTTATAGGCATAGCTACAGGCTGATACTCTCCTTGAATGATATCGGTCCAATATTCATAATGATGCTTATTTCTCCCCTTGTGATGCATCCAAGCTAGAGAATACCCTCTTTTTATACGCTCCATAGCATTGGGAGAGCAATTTCCTGTATAATATCTAGCTCCATTAAAAAACTCAACTAAAGAATATTTGGATAAATCATGAAATAATCCCTGAAACCCAATGCCTACGAAAAAGCAATAGCCTATGACCTTATGCCTATGCCTTGTTATTGTTATAAAATGCTTCACAGGATGAATCATATTCTTCTCCTTTAAATTGCTTCAACTGCTCTAATAGCTGGATTAAGGTATTGAAGAGATCTGTATCTAAGGTTAAATAATAAAAGTTTTTAGTCCCTTCACTATAATATGAAATGATTCCTGCTTTACATAAAAGCTTTAAATGATGAGACATTGTAGGTCTTGCTAGACATTTTTTATTCTTAAAATCCTTAATTCTTTTCCCTTTTGGATAAATCATAGCCAGCTCTAAAATCATATCCTGACGAATTTTAGAAGAGATTGCTTCTAAAAAGCACCCAAATTGCTGGAAGGTTGCTTGTAAAGAATGAATAGCCTGCTCCATAAATTACTCCGTACGTAAGGCTACAACAGGATCCTTTTTCGCTGCTGAACGTGCAGGAATTAGTCCTGATACTAGAGTCAATAGAATACTTACTAAAATCATTATTGCTGCTTGCCAAATTGGTAAGGAAGCAATTGGTGTTACTCCTGTCATATTCTCAACAATTATATTTAAAATTAAAGAAATAAGATAGGTAACAACAATTCCAAATACTCCTGAAATTAAGCCTATGATGAAGGTTTCTGCATTGAATAAGTGTGTTACATCCTTCTTGCGTCCTCCTAAAGAACGAATGACACCAATTTCCTTTACCCTTTCTACCACAGACACATAGGTAATGATTGCAATCATAAAACAAGAAACAACCAATGAAAGGGCTGTAAAAGCAATTAATGCTGTTGTAATTAAATTAATCAGACTATTAATCATATCAATCATAACGGCAATATTATCTGTATAGGTAATTTGTTCTCTTTCTTCTGCCCGTAAGGTTATCGTTTCTCCAGAACGATTTTTGAAGGTTAAGGTCTCATTTGAATTCCAATGATCTAAATGCTCTGTAACACCATCCTTTAATTCAAAATTAACAGGATAAATAGATATATTGTTTGCTACATCTATGCCACCAAGCTGACGTAAGGACAAGGTTGTATACATTGCTGTATTTTGTGGAGTGCCTCCACCAGTTCCTCCCATCATACTACCTAAAAGCTCAGTCATAGCATTGACTGTACCAACAAGACCCACTGCTGGCTTTACATTTCCATTAGAATCCTGGAATGTATAATTATACGTGATGAATTTTGAATTATTTTGATCGTAGGCTCCAAAATAAGATAATTCATGATCATTTAAATATTTTACTACTGTAGAGGATAGTCCTTCTTGAATAAATCTTTTAGTAAAGGCCTCTGTATAAAAAAATCCACTTGTCATACAGCCATAGGAAATTGAATCCTTAGGTCGTAAAATAGCTTTAACTGTAAGCTCCTTAGCCCCTTCTTTTTCCATTTTAAAATTATATGTATAAGGAGAATAGACAGAGGTCATTGGATTCTTATTTTCTACATAAATATCATCATTCGTATAATAATAGAACTTTTTCCCAACAAGCTCACTATAGTCAAACCTATTTTTATCTATTTCAGGATTATAATTTGGATCATTTAAATGACGATACATTGTATTAATAAATTGTTCTTGTGTATAATATCCTAGCTGTGCTAGCAATAAATCCGTCAATTCCTGATCCTTGTTTACAACAATCATTATCTCGTCTTCTTTGGTAGCAACATCCTCTCCATAAAGGAGATCATATTGACTTAGAATATATTCCTTATCATTCGGTGCCTGCTGAAAAACATTGGTAAGCCCTGTGACATAGCTTGCATATTGAGAATACTCTGTTTCCTTTAATACTGAGGTGTATATTGCCTTAATTGCAGATAAGGAAATATTCTCCTTTGTTAAATCATTCTGATTGACTTGAAAGTCGGTGTAAATATTATTTGTTACATCAACTCCATAATCTAGGCTTATAGCTGCTGCATACCCATCCTCAATACTATATACATAATCGATATAATTCTGGGTGATATTATTTTTTATTTGCATCTTATCCATGGCCTGACCTTGGCTGATCAGTCGCTTTAAAATAGAATTCACATTGATTTTTCCATCAATAATTTCTAAGCTCTCTAGCTTATCTGCCATACCCATTCCACTCATCATAGCTGATAAATCATAGGCAGACTCTGAAATTTGGACTGGATTTCCAGAAAGCATATCATCCTGCATAGAGGTAATATAGCCTTGTACTCCACTGGAAACAGCTAAAACACTGGAAACACCAATGATTCCAATTGAACCAGCAACACAGATTAAGGCGGTCCTTGCCTTCTTGGTAAACAAATTTCTTAAAGATAGCTTAAAAGCTGTCCAAAAAGACATTTTTGCCTTTTCTTTTTTCTGAACAACTGTTGGATTTTCAGGATGGGTTGTTTCCATCCTTTCCTCTTCCAAAGTATATGGATTAGAATCTGTTATAAGCTCTCCATCCAAAAGACGAACAATTCGAGTTGAATATTGCTTTGCCAAATCTGGATTATGCGTAACCATAATAACTAATTTTTCTTTGGAAATTTCTTGAATCAATTCCATGATTTGAATTGAGGTTTGAGTATCTAAGGCTCCAGTTGGCTCATCAGCAAGTAGGATCTCAGGCTCATTAACCAAAGCTCTTGCTATTGCTACTCTTTGGCATTGTCCTCCAGATAATTGATTTGGCCTTTTATTATATTGTCCCTCTAAGCCTACACGATCAATGGCCTTCTTTGCTCGTTCTATACGCTCCTCCTTTGTTAAACCTGCAATGGTTAAAGCAAGCTCAACATTTCCTAATATGGTTTGATGAGGAATTAAATTGTAGCTTTGAAAAATAAATCCTATTCTATGATTTCTATAAATATCCCAATCCTTATCCTTGAAATCCTTAGTACTTACCCCATTAATAAATAAATCCCCTGAGGTGTATTTATCTAAGCCTCCAATAATATTAAGCATGGTAGTCTTGCCACAACCTGAAGGACCTAATATTGAAACAAATTCATTTGCCCTAAATGCTAAACTAACTCCCTTTAAAGCATGTACATAGGTATCAGCTACCTTGTAATCCTTTGTTATATTTTCTAATCTTAACATAGTATCATCCTTTCATTGGTCGATTTTTTTCTACATTATTAATTATACAACAGATTTCTTTTTCAAAGAAGAAAAAATATCGCCTCGAAAAACGTTTTCAAAGCGATCATATGATGTGTCCAAAAAACTTGGCAATCAATGGAACTAATAAGGTACCAAAGAAAAAATATAATGCGGTATAAAGTACATCATTGGGATGAGGAATATAATTATAGCAAAGAGATAGAATTCCTATTCCAATCAAGCCTATCGTTGAGGTTAAGCCTATACATCTCCATGTAAAGAAATTAATATTATAATCCCATACAAAATTATCCTTATATTTATCTTTAGTTAAAGTCAAGTAATATTCGATTAGCAGATTATATAGCTCCTTCTTCTTTGCCTTTTCTGGATGCTTTCGCATAGAAGATGGAGAAAAGTAGATGCCATTTAATGCAGATTTTACTACCTCTAAATTTGTTTCATTTCCCTCTATAAAATCTAAAAGAACAAATAAATTATTCAATTTTTCATTACTTCGATCCAAATGCTCTATTTTTTGTAAAAATAAGAAGCGTCTTTTTTTATTTAATAAATGATAGGAGATAAACATCCAGCCAATGATTGTAACAGCAAAGGATAAGACAGTGAACATGGTTAAATTGGGAGATGGAATAAGAATATCTGTTATAAGTAAGGCTATAGAAAAAGTCGACAGTATACTAAATATTATAATTACAACCACCATGTCAATCACTTCCTTTTTTATATTATTTATTTTATTCTTTTTTCACTAAATTAGCAAGGAAAAATAAAAAGCTTTAAAAGAATTTTTCTTAATTTAGCTTTAAAAGTTTTTCTTATTATTTATTTGTAAATAAATTAGAAATTTAAAGCAGAAAAATATCACTTCTTATCATTAAAAAATTAGTGTACACTAGCAATTTTTTTATACTTTTTTGTTTTTTTCGCTTTTTTCTTATTATCTTTTATGAAATAAACAAGCTTAGGATTTTCAGGACGAACTAAAGAAATTGTTTCTTTTTTTACCTGTAATGGACTAAATATAGCAATATATTTATGATTTGAAGTTCGCACATACCACTCAGAATAGGTATCACGAATAGGATAAATGGTTGCTAGAACTGAATCTAAAGCAAACAAAAAATAATTAGAATTTTTATGTCGAACAATATCTCCAACTTTTACACTAGCATATTTCTGACACTTTGAAAGAAATTGATTCAAAGGAGGTCGAGTAAATCCATTCCTTACGATTTCTGTTAATTCCTGATCAGTCAAATATCCATGCTTTTTATTCATAAACTGCCAAACATCAATAATATACATCTTATTATAATATACAAAAAATGTTTTTTTGCCTCTAAGAATAGGCAGAACATTTCTACCACTCTTAGTTGACTCATATAGGCAATATATCTTATTCTCCTTTTGCTCAATGAAAACAAAAGGTCTTTTACGATGCCCTTCTTCAAATTTTCTACCATCATATTCCTTAATATTAGCCCAAAATTCATCACCAAATTTCATTTGCGAAATCAATGCAATGTTCTTTCTATTTTTAATTTTTCTAATCCAATTAATGACTATTTTAAACAATATTTTTCCCTCTTGTTCCCTTTATTTTTATGATATATATTATATCATATTGAATTTATAAAAACACATAAAAAGTATGCCATTTTTTTAAGATAATTTTTTTCTTTTTCCATTGGTGTTATACCTCGTTTGATGTATAATATAAGTATAAAAAGGAAGACATGGATAATAAAAAATATCTTAGGAATTATAGCAAGTATCCTAGTCATTGCAGTGAACGAATACAAGATAATAAAATTCCTAAGACAATTAACCAAGAGGGGTAAATAAGCCCCTCACCCTTTGGGACCACTACTATTATTATACCATGTTAAAGAAAATTATGCAAGTTTTAGAAATTGTATTCTATGCATTTGTTATAGCAGCTTGTTTAATTGCTGTGGCTGTCATGATTCTTGAAAATAAGAAACGAAAGGAGGAATAAGTATGCATCCAGTTGATGCTATTTTGCAGGAGTATAACGTTACTAGATACTTTTTTAATAAAACATATGGTTTTAATATAAATCGTCTTAGAAATCTTGTTATAAGGGATACTCCTGTAGATAATCTCCAAGTATCTATCATTCATGCTATGAGTCAGTGTTTCAATATTTCTATGGATGAAGTGTATTTTAAATTAAAGCAGTATGAAACTATGAATAAGTAATCTTAATCAAAAATAAATGCCCTAGCCAGTTATAGCTAGAGCATTTTTTTATATTTTGATAGATGCCAGTTCATCCCTATAAGATTGAAGCCTTGCTTCTATGTCCTCTACTTCTGCTTGAAACTTTGAAGCAGTTACATATGCCTCATACGTTCTGGAGTTCCTCTGAAAATTGTATCTGAACGTTTAGGACATTCTAGGGTATTAACAACATTAAATATTTATACTCACGTTGTGAAAGGTGATGAGATGGCTGTATTAAATTATTTGAATATATAATTTATAAGGGTTGCAAAACCCTTTTTCTATGTAAAAATATATAACTAAACATAAAATTACAAATATAAGAAAATATAAAGTATGCCAAAAGTATGCCACTTGCAACTAGAAGTAAAATAAAAAAGTCTAAAATATATTGATATTACAATGTATTTTAGACTATAGCTTGTAAACTGGCGTCCCTAAATGGATTCGAACCATCGACTGATCACTTCGGAGGCGATTCCTCTATCCAACTGAGGTATAGGGACATCTATTTTAAAATATCCTGATACTTCGGATTATTTAAAAACCATTTTTCAGCATAGGAGCAATGAACGATTACCTTTAAATTAGAAGCCTTTAAAACCTCATAGGCGGCTTGTAATAATTGTTGTGCAATCCCCATTCCTCTCAAAGATGAATCAACAAATGTACTTTCTATTACAGCTGTTTGCTCATCTAATTTAGGAAACAGCACATAGGCAATTTCTTTTTGTTCATCATTTAAAATATAAACTTTTTCCTTTGTTTTTTCTATTTTCATATTATCCCTCATTACCATTATACTACTTTTCTTGTAAAAAGAAACAAAAAAATAAAAAACACCAATGGTGTTTTTTAAAATTATTTGGTTGGGGTTACCTTAGTTACGTGAGGCTGAACTCCATTATACCAATATAGGAAACCCTCTATATCTATCTTATCTCCATCTTTTAAGGCTTCTACTGCCTTATAGCAATCTGAATTTTCATCACACAGATAGGATTCAACTGTAAATGTATAGGTTGTTTTCCCATCACTTACATCAAAATATATATCATCTCCACGAGTTCCTGCATTATTATGCTTATAATAAATTACATGCTCCTTATCCTTTGCAACAACCGTTAAGCCTTTAAATTTAGCAAACATATTTTGATATTGAAGTAAAGAGTCTTTTCCTAACTCATTTGTAGCATCTATTGGAGAGGCTGTATAGCGATCCCCTAAAACCTCATAGGTTGCTTCTGCTCCTGGAGCTAAGCCGTCAATTTCATTTTCTCCTGCCCAAGATGTTTTATTTCCTTTGATTCTAATCTTTTTTCCAAGGGTAAGCTTTGTATCATAATCGGATTTAGTACAAGGTAAATTATAGGCAAAATAACCACCTACATTATCTTCTAAATAAAAGGAAGCAACTCCTATTCCATCATTTTCCCACCATGCTTGTTTTCCTTGAATAAAGGCTTCTATCACAAGGGGTGTCCCATTTTCTGCTTTAGCATACTCTGCATGGGTGTTTGTTCCTTGTGCTTTGGTAAAAATGTTTGTTCCTGTTTTTGTAACCTTAGTTACATGAGGCTGTGCTCCATTATACCAATATAGGAAGGCCTCTACATTAACCTTATCTCCAACAGCAAGTGTCTTAACTGCGTTATAAACCTCGCTATCCTTATCACATAAATAGGATTCTACACAAGCTGATAGATAATGAACACCATCAGATAAGGTCAAATATAGGTCATCTCCATCTTTTCCTGAATTATCATATTTATAATAAAATGCTGAAGTTCTATCCTCTTGAGCAACAACATATAAATCCTTAAATTCAACAGCCATATTTTGAGAATCAAGTAAAGTATCTGTACCTAAAAATGCTGTTACATCCTTTGGAGTAGCAATATATTTTTTGTCCTTTAAAACGGTATAGGTTGCCTCTGCTCCTTCAGCTAAACCAGCTATCTCAATTTCTCCAGCCCAATCCGTCTTCTGTCCTGTTACTTGAATCTTAGTTCCTATTGTCAAATCATTATCATAGGCATTTTTATCACAAGGAAGATTATAAACGAAATATCCTCCATCTTGATCCTGTAAATAGAAGGTTGCTACACCAATTCCATCACTTTCCCACCAAGCTTGTTTCCCTTGAATATAGGCTTCAATTGTTACTGTTGTCCCTTTTTCTGCTTTCAAATATTCTGCATGAGTTAAAGCCTTGGTTTCTTCCTTACTGCTACAAGAGCCTAAAAAAGCAACTGAAAGTATAGCTAAAAATCCTACAAATAATTTTTTCATACTAAAACCTCTCTTCATATTAAATATACACAAATATTATATTTTTTTTGATAAAATATGTCAACAAATCTTAAAAAATAGTATAGTTTTTTGTCTTTTTTTTACTATTTTATAGTTTATTTTATCTCATATGTTGAAAGTTTATACCTTGTATCAACTAAAGAAAACAATTCCTCAATACTTTTTTTATCTCTAAATTTTTTATTAAACATAGCCTCAATTAAATAGCCTGCTGCTGATCTACAAAGGGAGGATCCATTAAATACAGGGGTAACAAACGTATGATCTATGTTATCAATAATGAGCTTTGTAGCCTTTCGTTTTACATCATACTCCGCTTCGTCCTTTAAATATTGCTGAAATTCATTAGACTCAACCGCAGTTTTGGTTACAGGCAAATACCCTTCTGTCTTAGAAAAGGAAATCTGCGTTTTTTGAGTTAGTAAATATTGCATAAATAGCCAGGTTGCTAAAACCTCTTGTGGATCCTCCTTATAAAATAAGCACATAGATGGTCCCTGTGATATCATCCAAGGATTTTCCTTATTCACTTGAGGAACTGTAGTTACAAGAGTTTCAAAGTCTACAACCTCAGATTGAGGAATATCAAGCAAAGGAGCTTTACTCCCTAGCCATGTAGATCCCGCTGTAGAATCTATAGCAAAAATACATTGACCTTTATTATAAAAATTTCCTGGATAGCTAACGCGCTTAAAGGTATCAAAATAGCCTTGATCAATAGGCTCAACCAAATCAAGAAGCATTTGACTTACCTCTTCACTTAGGAATTCTACCTTTCCCTTAGAGGTTGTATATTTAAAATTATGCTGCTTACAAAGCTGTATAAACATATTATCTGTGGATTTGTAGATTAAAGGAATCATAGCCTTTTGTTCCAAAGTAGCCTTTTGCTTTGCATATTTTGATACCTCCCATATATACTCCCAGGTAAAGGTTTCAGGTATCTCAAAGCCATTTTCCTTTAAATAGGTTTGATTCACATAAAGGGCTTCAGAGGAACGCATAAAGGGGAGGATACAATACTTATCCTGAATGATACATTCATCCAAAAACTTAGAAAAAATATCTTCCTTATGTATCGATTGAAATTTTAATTCTTTTCCACCCAAGCCATATTTTTCATTTTCTATTAACGAATTTAAAGGAACGACAACATTTTGCCCTTCCATATAGGTTGCAACATGATCTGGATAGGCAATAGATGCATTGGGCGTTGTATTCGTAGAAATATTGGTTATCACATCTGAATAAATTTTTGTATAATCACTATATTGGATAACCTGAATATGGATATTTGGATATAATTTTTGAAATTCCTCTACAGCTTGATTAAAAATTTCCTGCTGAATTTTATTCGTATCATTTTTTGCCCAAAAGGTAATTTGATGCTCCTTTGTTTCATCAAAAGCCTCTGGAACCTCAAAATCAATCGCTTCTATTTTATCATTCTTGGGAACAAGCCTTCCATGACAGGCCGTTAAACCAAGAGTAAGAAAAGCTATGCTAAGAATTATGTAAATTTTTTTCATGCATTTCAACTCCTTTTATCCCTTTGAACCACTTCTAGCTACACCAGACATGATTTGCTTTCTAAATACTATAAATAAAAGTAAGATGGGTACAGAAACACATACAACAGCAGCCATCATTCCAGGTATATCTGCCATACCCATGCTTTGCTCCTTTATCATTTGAATTCCATTGCTGACAAGATAGTAATCCTTATCCGTTGTAATTAGTCTAGGCCATACATAGGAGTTCCAGCATTCAATAAATTTTAAAATAGTTATGGTAAGAATGGTTGGCTTAGATAAGGGGAATAAAATCTTGAATAGATATTTAAAATCAGAGGTTCCATCTATTTTTGCCGCATAATATATATCATCAGAAACCTGCATGAAATTTTGCCTTAATAAATAGATATAGAATACAGACAGGATGGATGGTAAAATTAAACCAACAAAGGTATTTCGCCAATCCAAATGAACAACCGTAACATAATTTGTTATGATAACAAGCTCATTAGGAATCATCATCATAGCTAAAAACAAAACAAAAACAATATTTTTTCCTCTAAATTCTAATCTTGCAAATGCAAAAGCTGCAAGCAAAGAAACAAAAACCATAAGAAATGTTGTAGTTGTAGAAAAAATAATTGTATTGAGCATATATCTTCCTAGCTTCGATACTGTCCAAACGGATATATAGTTCTCAAAGGTAGGAGGTATAGCAATGAATTGAGGTATCGTCTCTGAATTATAGGCTGAATATGTTTTAAAGGAGGTTAATACCATCCAATAAAATGGAAATAACACAAATAAAGCCCATACAAGCAAAAGGATATAAATTCCGATTTTACTTATGACTTTTCTTCTTTTTTCTTCCATGGTGTACTCCTTCCCTAATAATATACTTTCTTATTACTTACAAACAGATTGATACAGGTTATTGTAAATATGATACAGAACAAAAGGATTGCAGCTGCGGCAGCATAGGATGGATAGCCTCCTGTTTCAAAATAAAGCATATTGTAAACATAGCCTACAATGGTATTCATTTCTGAAGAATTCAAATCCTCACCAAATAAAGCTACTGCATTATTATACTCCTTAAATGCACCGATAAAGCCTGTAATCAGTAAATAAGCTATCATTGGAGAAATCATAGGAACCGTTATCTTACGAAACATAGTAAAGCCTGAGGCTTGATCTAGCTTTGCTGCATTATAATATTGCTTATTAACAGACTGTAAAGCTCCTACGAGTACAAGAACCTTAAAGGGCATTACGGTCCAGATAATATAAAAGCTTAAAACCAGCATCTTTGCCCAATGAGGTCCACGAATAAAATCAATTGGATCAATATGAAACCAGCCCAAAATCATATTAGCTAGTCCATTACTTAAGGGGGTTTTATCAAATATGATTAGGAAAACAAGTCCTACAGCTAAGGTGTTTGTCACATAGGGCAAAAAGAAAATGGTCTCAAAGATTTTTTTCAAAGGCTTGATGCTATTTAATCCAACAGCCAATAAAATTGCAATCAGGGTGGATATAGGAACAGTAATTAAAATGATAAAGGAATTTTTTACCGCAGATAAAAAATCAGGATCCTTTAAAACATATTGATAATTTCCAAAGCCAACCCCTGTGTAGGTTTGGGTTACAAACGCAAAATTTTCTTCAAAGGAATAAATGATAACGTCAATTAAAGGATAGAGCATAAAAACACTGAGTAATACAAGTGCTGGTAATAAATAGAGCCATGCCTTCCAATTGTTTTTTTTCATTTTTCATCTTCTCCTTTCTCTGCACAAAATGAGCTATTTTTTTATAATAGAAAGTCCTTCATCTAGAATTTGAATGGTATAATAGCCAGATTCCTTCACTCCTATATTATGATTATCACTTGCAGAAAGAAAGAGCTTATTATCTATCAAATTCGTATAATTCCATTCTGTCTTCCAATCCCTAGAAGCAATTTTAAAGGATTGATTTGCCTCTAAAAAAATTTCTATCGTGGGTATACCAGCAATCATTCTCAATTGATATGAGGACTCTATGCCATTCCAGTCATTCATATTTCCTCTAAGATAGTAGGAGGAATAGTTAATTTCTTCGATTTGACTTGTCCAGTCCTTGCTTAAAAAGCTTTCTCTTTTTTTCGTCAAATAAACTTCTATGGATAAATTCCACTCATCCTCTAGGCTTGTCGCCTCTTTTAACGAAAATACTATAGGCTTTGTTAAGATATTTTTTCCTAATTTAACATCTTCTTCATATTGCAGGGCCTTTGTATAATACTTCAAAAATGTATCAAAGGAAAACCATTTTGTATCCAGTATTTCCTGAATTCTTCTCACATAATCCTTACGGATTTGTTCATTTCCTCCACTCAATATGCTTTTCTCAAAGAAAGGCATATCATTGGGCATATATCCCGTTTGTAAATCAAAAGGTCCATTTAAGGCACCGTGATGCTTCGTAGGGTTCCCCGTTCCTCCTGTTGACCCTAAAGCACGATCAGAATCTGTTGGAATAAAAAATGCGAGAGATGTATCCTTAGTAAAATATAGATATGTGTTATTAAAATTACCTCTTAAATCATCTGGATCCCCTAGCAAATAGGAAATAGCTAAATAGGTTATAACACTATCATATACGGTATTCTTTTTGAGAAAATCATCAAAATCTGAAGTGGAGGTATCCATAATTTCCTGAATAAAGGCTTTTAATGCCTCATGCTTGGAGGTTTTCTTATTGGATTTTAAATCATAGGGAAAAGAAATCTCTTTGTAATGATCTCCATCCTTGATTTGATATTCTACTCCAAATAAAGAATCATCTAAGGAATTCAGCTTTGCACCAACATTCGTCCAACCTAATTTATATAAATCCCCTTTAGCACTTTCCTTTACAAGATTTCTTTTAATAAAGTCCTTATTGATATCCTCTATTGCTAAATAAACTCCTAAATTCTCTTTTTGATTCTTTATATTCATTTCCAATTGGATTAAATTACAATGGGGTGCAAGTACATCATTATTCCGATAAATTTCATTTGCATAATATTCCTTTAAATACGTTCCATCTGCATTTCTATTCCATCTTAAAATCAATTTATCTAGTCCGAAAAAGGTTCTATTTTCTCGATAATCCAAAGCCTCTTTATCCTGCCATACATCCTTTTCATCACGAAACTCATCATCAAAGGTTTCACTGAAGGACAGTTTATAATGTCTTAAATTGATTTTACCATCCTCTGTTAAAATGCTGCCTCTAGATGAATTTCCCTTTTGACGGATTCCAACATCCTCATAATGAAATTGTAATGTATTATAATATATATTTAAATTACACTTATGATAGCTTTCCTTATTTCCAACCTCATAGTCCTGGTTCAATTTTTGTAATGTTTCTTGCGTTATCTCTACTTCTAGCTTGATTTTATAATCTAAATTGAAAAAATCTAAGGCTCCCTTTTGATATTTGGATTGAAATATGCCCTTGCGAATACCAACCTGCTCCGCTGATAAGACCTTATATTCCTCTTCCATAGAGGTATCTTGGGTAGATGTTTGAACATAATCCCCATATCCCAAATCATATTTTCCTAGCAAATCTTTTTTAGCTTTACAGCTCGTAAAAGCCAAAAGCATACCGATGATAGCTATAAAATAAAATAATTTTTTCATGATTGACTCTCTTCCTTTTTAAAATATTCATAAATCGTTTTTGCTAGAGCTTCAGGCATTCCTGAGGTCTTTAGTTCCTCTATAGAGGCTTCCTTAATATGGTCTATACTGACAAAATAGGTTAATAGCTGTTCCTTTCTCTTTGGACCTAAGCCGGGAATTGGATCAAGCAAAGAAGAGAAAAGTCCCTTAGCCTTATTGCTTCTAAAAAAACTAATTGCGAAATCATGAACTCGCTGAGATATATCAGCCAAAAGTAAATAAATAGAGGAATTTTTGTCTAAGGAAATTAATGCTTCCTCAAAGAAGATTTTTGAAGCCTTATGGCGATCATTTTTCTGTATTCCCATGACAGGAATATCAATATTAAGACCTTCAAGTACCTCTTTGGCAGCATGGACCTGAATTTCTCCACCATCCATTACAATTAAATCTGGGAATACTCCCTCCTCCATAAGCAAACGAAAGTATCTACGATAGATGACCTCCTTCATAGATTCATAATCATTTGCACCAACAACCGTTTTAATATGATATTTTCGAAACTCCTTAGGGGCAGGCTTACCATTGATATAGCATACCATTGCAGAAACAGGATACTCTCCATATAAATTGGAATTATCAAAGGCTTCAATTCTTTTTGGAGTTGGTATACCTAAAAGATTTCCTAATTCCTCTATGGTTTCTAATTTTTTTAATACTTGATTTCTATAAATGTTTCTCTTATTTTCCAAATTGAATTTTGCATTATCATTTGCCATATCCAAAATTTCTTTTTTCTTGCCTAGCTTGGCCTCATAAATCTGTATCCCTAGAGCCTCAGCAAGCAGGGTGGCATCAAAGGCCTTAAAGCAGATTTCCTTAGGCTTAGAATTCACCTCATAAAATTGCAAAAGATAGTTGATGGTTTCATCCTCTAAGCTATCATATTTATTGATAATCGTTTGATGATTCTGGACAATATTTCCATTACGAGTAATAAGAATATCGATGGAAATATCATCCTCATCCTGATATATTCCGATATAATCCCTACTCGTCAAATCATTGATAGAAATCTTCTGCTTAGCTATGGTATCCTCAATTGCTAATTTCAAATCACGATACTCTTTGGCCTTTTCAAATTCAAGCTTTGAAGAGGCCTCTAGCATTCGCTTGGTAATATCCTCTAATACCTCCTTAGCATCTCCATTTAAAAAGCTCGTCACCTTAGCCCTATGTACAGTATAATCCATGGATTCCTTATGGATACAAGGTCCCAAGCATTGATGAAGATGATAGTAAAGGCATTCCTTTTTTGGAAGGGTATGACATTTTCTAAAGGGATAAATCTGATTTAATACATCAATGGTTGTCCTTGCAGCTCTAACGTTCGGATAGGGTCCAAAATATCGAGCAAAGCTTTTCTTTCTTTGATTTCTTGTTACAATCAGTCTTGGATGCTCCTCATTTGTAAGAGCTATATAAGGGTAGGTTTTATCATCCTTTAGCATAATATTATACTTCGGATCATATTCCTTAATCATGTTAATTTCTAATACAAATGCCTCTAGTTCGCTTGCTGTAATCACATAAGAAAAATCAGCAATTTCACTAACCAAGCGTGTTGTCTTTGCGTTATGGACTCCATGAAAATAGCTTCGAACTCTATTTTTAAGATTTTTAGCCTTACCCACATAAATAATTTCATTATTCTTATCTCGCATCTGGTAGCAGCCTGGACGATCAGGTAAAAGCTTTAGCTTTTCTTCTATAATCGCTATCATTTATTCATCATCCTTATTATTCAAATGCTTGGCTATAAATTCCGTTATACTCAACCGCTTTTTTCCTTTTCCAACCTTACGCAAAGATAAATTAGGATATTTTGCAATAAATTCCTTTAATTTTAAAGCTATTGTCGTATTATTCAAATACTCCTTCGTCTCATTTAGCTTTTCTTGAGCTGATTGCTTAATTTCCTTTAAACGATCTCCTGCCTCTTCGGTAAGATGATTTATCTTGGCAACAACCTTAGCTATATTTATATTCTTAATTGTAGAGAAAATCGTATCTATACTTATGCCGATTCCCAAAATGATATCTATAATTCGGATGGATAAGCCCCCCATCATTTCCACCATTTTGGATATGAGTGGGTGAATTCCATAAATAACAAGCATGACTAAGCCTCCAAAAAGTAAGGAATTTAATAGGCATACACGTCCATTGATATTGCATTTTCTCTTAGAGTAATCCCACCAGCGCATATGAAAAATAAGCTCCATTACATAGCTTGTCAAATATTCTAGGGTTGAGGTTAAAAGAATCCCTAATAAAAATACCAAATACCACATTTTAGAAATTGGGAGCATAGCTAAAAGAATAATGACTGCCCCAAATCCATAAATTGGACAGATGGGCATATATAAATACCCACGATTGACAAGTTTCCTTTGACCGATAGAACAATAGACAACCTCACAAAGATAGCCTAAAAAGGCATAAACAAAAAAACAAAAAACATATTTTTCAAAATCCATAACGACCACCCCTTAAAGAGAAAAATGTGGCTAATAGCTTTAGCTAAAACTATTAACCACAGTATATTACTTAAATGTCATCTTAGTTTTGCC
Organism: uncultured Anaeroplasmataceae bacterium; assembly: GCA_949840955.1. Taxonomy (GTDB): domain Bacteria; phylum Bacillota_I; class Bacilli_A; order Acholeplasmatales; family Anaeroplasmataceae; genus Pelethenecus. The sequence continues at coordinate 34,159 of CATKXV010000010.1, forward strand.
AACTAAAATTTCTTCTAATGCCTGCCCAACAGGCTTAACGCACATACCATCCTCATAGGAAGTATAATCCTCTTCCTCAATAATCTTGGCTCTTTTAGCTGCTGCATAGGCTAATTTATATTTTGAATCAATTTTATCCAGTAATGCATCTACAGAAGGATAACGCATACCATCATAATTCTTTCTATTTGACATCTTTTTTCTTCCTTTCAAACTACTTTTAATTATAACATATTTATGAAAAAAATAAAGAAAATATTTAATTTTCATCGATTAATTCCATATATTTGTGTATGGATCGCTCTGTTTTTGCATGTTCAGCACGAATGATGGCCATAATACGATCTGCCGCATTGTGAACCTCATCATTAACAACAATATAATCATAGCGATGAGCCAGCTTAAATTCACGATTTGCCTTAGCAATTCGCTCCGTAATAATCTCCTCTGATTCTGTTCCACGTCTTCTGAGTCGATCATATAATGCAGATTTTCCAGGTGGAACAATAAATATCATTACACAATCTGGCATCTTCTTTTTAACCTGCTGAGCTCCATCAACCTCAATCTCTAAAACAACCTCATTCCCTAAATCTAGCTGTTCATTTACCTTATCTAGAGGTGTTCCATAATAATTTCCAACAAATTCAGCTGTTTCTAAAAATTTTCCAGTTTTTTTTCTTTTCAAAAATTCTTCCTTTGATACAAAGTAGTAATCTACCCCATCAATCTCTCCTGGTCTTTTTGGACGTGTCGTCATAGACACGCTATATACCAAATTATTATTAGGCATATCAAAAAGGGCCTTACGAACTGTTCCTTTGCCCACACCAGAAGGGCCTGATATTACAACAAGTAAACCACGGTCATTTAATTTCATACCATACTACCTTCCCTTTTATTCATTTTAACACTAACAAAGAAAGAAAACAAGGAAAAAGCGTTTTTATAAGAATTCTATGTCGTTTTCTAACATATACACACTTTCAATCCATGCATCAAAAGCACCGATATCTAAATCATTCAAAAAAAACCGATATTCCATAACAACAACGCCTTCTTCATTTATAAATGCCTTGAAAAATTTTGATTTTTGATTGAATTCATTCAGAAATTCATAATTAAAGTTCTTTAAACTATGCTTTGATATGTTTATATCTACACTACAAAGAGATGGATTTATTGTAAGGTAGGGATATAAAATATATCCCTTTTCTTTAAAATAAAATTCTAGCTCAATCATAGAATCATCTTTTATTTTATATGGGATATGCTTATTTTCAAAATAGCTACCGATTTTTGCCAAGATTTTCTTTTTACTCCAAGCCATAAATATCAGCTCCTTTTTTACATTTTATCATATTTTTTATAGAAAAACCATATGTATAATTTATATTTTATGATATACTTTAAAGTGGTGATAAAAATGAGCTTTGATGGTGTTTTTTTACATAAACTCCTAGGGGAATTGAATTCAATAAAAACGGGTCGCATAACCAAAATCATGGAATCAGGAGATACAGATTTTATCTTTACTATAAGGGCAGATAAAACCAATTATCATCTTCTCTTCAGCTTTTCTTGTGATTTTGCAAGAATTCACTTTACAACAAAGCGGTATGATTTTCCTTCAAATCCCAAAAGCCTTACCATGTTTTTAAGAAAGCATATAGAAGGGTATTTTATAGAGGATATATATCAATATAATAATGATCGTATTTTAGTGTTTAAGCTTACTGGATATAACGAATTAAGGGATTATACCCAAAAATATTTAATTTGTGAGTTTATGGGGCGGTATTCCAATATGCTATTAACAGATGAGAATTACCGTATCTTAGAGGTTTTAAAGCATGCCGGTGTATCTGAATTCGGAAGAACGATGCTGCCAAATGCAACATATGTATTCCCTACTACAACGAAAATGAATCCCTTTAAGCTTACCCTAGAGGAGCTAGAGGCTTTACAAATATCCTCTCCAAAGGAATTATGCATAAAACTTGAAGGCATTTCAATGAATCTTGCAAGCTATGTCTATACAAAGGAAAGGGCTATTCCCTTTTTCTATGAGCTATTGCATAAGGAGATAGAGCCCTGTATCTATAAACAGGCAAACGAAAAAAAAGAGTATTATTATATCCCCTTAGGTGAAAAGGTTTATTCCTTTTCTTCCTGCTCAGCTATGCTAGATGCCTATTATTATGATATGGATAACCAAGCAAAAATCAAGGCCAAAACAAATGATTTAGAGCGCGTTATTGAAAGACAAATTATAAAAAATGAAAAAAAATTAAAAAAATTAGAGCTAGAAGCTATAGATGCTTCTTCTGCAATGGATTATAAGATTAAAGGTGATTTATTATTAAGCTATCCTCATTTGAAATCTAAGGAACAAAGGGTTGAGGTTTACGACTATTATAATCAAAAAAATATTATGATTGAGCTCGATCCAAAGTATGATATAATTACCAATAGTCAAAGGTATTATAAGAAATATCAAAAAATGAAAACTGCGGTTCACTATATCCAAGACCAAATGAATTTTGCAAGAAATGAAATTGAATATTTTAAAATTCTTTCTGAGCAATTAAAATGTGCAAGCATTCATGATGCTGTAGAAATTCAACAGGAATTAATAGAAAATCATTATATATTTAAAGAGGAAGGAAAAGCCAAGCGAAAGGCTAAGCCGAATTATCTAACCTACCTAATCGAGGATACAGAAATCTTTGTAGGAAAAAACAATTTACAGAATGAATATTTAACCCATAAGCTTGCAAGGGGAACTGATTTTTGGTTTCATGTTCAAAATGCAAGTGGAAGTCATGTTATCGTAGCAACAAACGAGCTGACTGAGGAATTATGTAGAAGTGCTGCAATGCTTGCTGCCTCCTATTCTTCTTTGAAAAATTCTTCTTCTATTCCTGTAGATTATACACAGGTAAAAAACATAAAAAAAATTCCAGGAAAAAGAAATTGCTTTGTTACCTATACGAAGCAAAAAACAATTTATATTGACATTGATCCAAATAAAGTGGAAGGGATGAAGCTCAAAAAATGAATGAATATAAATATTTTGCTTATTTTTATGATGATATATTTTCTGAGGTTTGCTATAGGGACTGGTATGATTTTGTTCTGCCCTATTTAAAGGATACCTCCACAATTCTAGATTTAGCCTGTGGAAGTGGGACATTAGCAATTCTACTTAAGCTAAAGGGCTATGAGGTGGAGGGATTAGATCTATCTTCCTCTATCCTAGAGCTAGCAAGAAAAAAGGCCAAAATGCACCATGTAGCCATTCCCTTTTATACAGCAGATATGACAAATTTCTCGTTGAATAAAACGTATGATGTGATAACTTGCTTCTTTGACTCTGTAAATTTTTTAAAAACAGAAAAAGAAATAAAAGACCTGTTTTCCTGTGTCTATCAGCATTTATCCACCAATGGACTTTTTATAATGGATTGCTTTTCTAAGCAAATGATGAAGGATTATCGTCACAATAAGAAAAAGTTCCGTACAAAAACACATGCTCTTCTTTGGAAAACAAAGCAGATAGATTCTTCGACTCTAAAGCATACCATTCGAATGAAAGAGGGAAAGGAAACATATATAGAAAGCTATTTTGAATACTATCATGATATAAAAGCCTTCCAGCCTGATGGATTTGAAGTCATTAAAATATGTGGTGACTTTGAGGATACCCTGCAGCCTAAGGATTCTAGAATTCTTATGATATTAAAAAAACTATGAGATTTGAACTCTCATAGTTTTTTTATTCTTATAACTTAAAAGGAAATTTCATCCTCTTCTAGCTCTAAAATATCTGTACTAAAGTATTCCTTGATGCACTGGATAAAATAAGCTAAATCCTTTGAACCAGCTGTTTCATAGGCAGAATGCATCGCAAGCTGAGCTAGTCCAATATCAACAGAGGGAATAGAAACTTGAGCAAGAGAAATAGCTCCTAGGGTTGATCCCCCTCGAATGTCACTCCGATTTGTAGTAAATTGTACAGGTACTCCTGCCCTCTTGCAAATTGCTTGGAATACTGCACTAGAATAAGCACTTGTCGTATATGCCCCATTCGCAGCATTTTTTATTACAATCCCTTCATTTAAAAAGCAAGGATTGGTTTTATCATATTTTTCAGGATAATTGGGATGATATCCCTGGGCATTATCAGCAGATATAAAGAAAGAATTTCCTAAAAGCATCATATGCTCTTCTTCTGTTTGATTCAATGCAATACTTATCCTTTTTAATACATGAGCTAAAAAGGTGGAAGCTGCTCCCTGTAGGGTTTGAGAACCAATTTCTTCATTATCAAATAAGGCACAAACATTAATTTTTTTTGAAGAGGCTGAGTCCAACAAACCACAAATAAGTCCATAGGAGCATTCCAAATTATCTAACTGAGGCGCCATTAGAAATTCATTTTTAACACCCACAAGGCATCCTCGATCTAGATTGGTTAAATATAAATCACTACTTACAATTTGTGAAGAGAATATCCCTAATTTTTGAGCAATGACCTCATATAAAGAGGTATAGTCCTTCGTTGAATAAAGAGGAAGCATATCCACTTGAGGATTTAATTCAACGCCCTTATTGACGTTTCTATTGTAATGTATTGGAAGATTTGGAATACATACCATAGGTTGATTTAGGTTAACTAATTTTGCTGTAATTTTGTTATCCTTTGAAACAAATACACGACCAGCAATACCTAAAGGTCGATCCATCCAGGTGGAATAGATTGGGCCACCATAAACCTCTGTATTTAGCTTCACGTATTTCCCTTGCTCTAATATAAAATTTGGCTTCAGTTTAAAGGTTGGTGAATCTAAATGGGCAGAGGCAATTTGAAAGCCAGTAGCTAAATTTGAAGGAATCGTAAATACAATCAAAGAGGACATATTTCTTCCAATAAAATATTTTCCACCTTTTTTCAAATTCCATTTTTCATTATCTCTTACTTCCTCAAAGCCTTGCTTAAGTAATATCTCCTTTATTTTACTAGCAGCATGAAATGCTGTTGGGGTATCCTTTATAAAATCTAAAAATTTTTTCATATTTGTTCTTCTCCTATAATGCATTCAAAGCATCGTTCATCCTGTATATATCCAATAAAGGCCAGCTTATCATCAATAGAATAATATCCAATTTGAATTTTATCCTTATACTTTGCTTCCTTAAGATAACTAATTTCAACCGTTTTAATATAAACCCTACTTTCAAAGGTATGGAATCTATCCTCTATAATATGCAAATATCTTGAATTATTCATATGTCCATTATGGTCTATATCCTCTAGCTCTACTTCATAGGTAAGATGATTTTGAATTTTTGTTTCATCCAAATTAAGTCTTCTTTTGCACTTTTCTTCAAAATTCGTAAAGCTTTCATACGTTCCATCAAAGGCAATATCTCTACTTCTTACTAGACCTCTTGTATTCAAATCCATAACTACCCAATTGGAAATTCCTTTTACTAATTCCTTTCCAGATTTATCTTTGATGAAATATTCACGTTCAAATTCCAATTTCTGCTTGGGCTTAGGCCATGTGGTTAAGGAAATAAAATCCAAATAGGGTGGCAAAGCCATTATCTCAAATTTTTGATACAATACAACCCAAGCATAGTTTTTTTCCTTTAAATCCTCATACCCAACCTTGAGCTTATCCGCATGAATTCCAGCAATATCCTGAAACATATCTAAAATGGCTGAGGCTCGAATGATATCGTTATGATTTACATCCTTTGTATGAATAAAAAAATCCATTGTCAGCTTCATTACTTCCATATTTTATCACCATTTATCATTATACACGAAAAATATCAAAAATGAAATAAAAAAAACATCAATAAAGGACATGTCCTAAATTGATATTACTATTATATTCACTTTTAAAAAAAGTGTCAATATAAGTTGCTATGAAAACGTAATCATAGATTTTATTGGAAAAATATGTTACAATAGGTAAAGGTGATGATCATGAAAAATTATTTACAAAAAGCATATGCATTTGATGGTACTGTGCGGATTTATGCAGCCATTACAACTGAGCTTGTAAAAAAGGCTCAGGAAATCCATAATTTATGGCCAACCTCCTGTGCAGCCTTAGGAAGATGCTTAACGATTGCAGCAATTATGTCCTGTACCTACAAAGCCTCTGAGCATCTAACCATAAAGGTTTGTGGGGATGGCCCTATTGGTAAAATAACTTTAGAAGCAACCGATGGAAAGGTACGAGGATTTGTACAGAATCCTGGAGTTTATCTTTCTTTCAATAATGGAAAGCTCAATGTAGGGGATGCCGTTGGTCGTTCTGGATATATTGAGGTTATAAAGGATTTACATATGAGAGCGCCTTTTTCTTCTACTTCCAGTTTAATCAGTGGTGAAATTGCAGAGGATTTTACCTACTATTTTGCACAATCAGAACAAATTCCTTCCTCTGTTGGCTTAGGCGTTCTAATTGACCCTGATGGAAAGGTTATCAGTTCTGGTGGCTTTCTTATACAAATTATGCCTGGCTGTAAGGAAGAAACAATACAATTTTTAGAAGAGCATTTAAATCAAATGAAGCCATGCTCAGATATGATTCAACTCGGATATTCTGCTGAGGAAATCATTCATGAGATAACCAATGGAGATTATCAGCTTTTAGAAACAAAAGAATTATTCTATTCTTGCCCTTGTTCTAAGGAACGCTTTCGAAGAGGCTTACTAAGCCTAGGAAAACAGGAGCTTACCTCCATAGTTCAGGAAGATCATCAAGCAAATATCACCTGTAATTTTTGTCAAAAGAAATACACCTTTACTGAAGCAGACCTTGTAGATATGATAGATGAGTTATCCTCTAAAAAAGCTTAAATTCGGAACATAGAAGCTAAAGGTTAGAATGGCTATAAAAAGAATTAAACTAAAAATGACACTGTTAGAAAAACTAATAAGTGTCTTTTTTTTATATATAAAGCCAAATCCAATAAAAATAGAAATGTAATACAAAAGGATATTGATAGGATCTATGTTTTTCCCAATAAAACCACTATAGGTATAATATCCAATGATAATACAACTCATTGACACTAAAATTGCTGTTAAAAAAGAGGAAAACAGAGCTCTTCCATCCTCCTTATAAAAGGGTAATATCATAAAGAAAGTCAGAAAAAAAGGAAAAACAACCAATTTCATATGCTCAAATATACTTTCATTTCTTGGAAAAAGAATCAAAGGTACATAGGAATACAGGAAATGAAAAAGGGTTCCCATTCCACATACCATAAAAAAACCGATGATTGTTAATTTCTTCATATGCTCCACCTAAATGTAGTATATTCCAATTCAAATAGAATTATACAAATAACTTAAGAAGCCGATTGGAAAAATCAGCAACGTAATCTTTTGCAATTAGAACAAAAGTATGCATGATGTAATGATCAAACATTTGATATGAAATACACTCTGTGAAGTACTGCCAAAGGCTGAAGCAGGCTTCCTTTTTTTCCTTAACAGCAAAGCTTCTTTTTTCTAATTCTTTCCGAATTTCCATAATTGTATTCTGCTGGACCTCCGTAAGCTCTCGGTAACTATATCCCATGGTCTCTTCTGTAAATACATCATTTAGGCTTCGACAAAAGATTTTATGACAAGGATAGGAATAGCTTTTCCCATCTATCCTAAGTGTTTTTATCTCCTCTTCTTCTGCAATTTTTTCTACAACTAAAAAATCATCATTTCCATCAACTTTAACGATAGAATGTATCTGAAGATCACCATCCTTGAAATCCGTGCTTAGGACAAGAAGACTATTCTCTTCTAAAAAGATTTGTTTTGTTATAAAGCCTCCCAAAATGGGCTTGCTATATATAGTCATACGGGTGCTAGCCGAATACTTTTTCAGTTCTCGATTTCCTTCTTCAATTGTTCGATAGATTTTTTGCTTGGCTTGAGTGAAAAGTTCCTTAAAGCTCATTTTCTTCACCTCATTATTAGTATAGATAAATCTTTGCATTTTATCTATGTTGTTTGAAGCAATTATCACAAAATTTTATGCAGGAATCTATTTTTTGATTAAAATACTTACCAATAAAATGATGCCTACATTTTTTTGTCAAGCAATAATCAATAAGCGCATCTCTTTTCTTTATGGTCTGTTTTTTAACGAGAGGATCCTCTACTTGTGCTATAAAATAATCAATGGTTTTAATATCCTTAAAAGAAAATAGAACAATTCCTTCTCCATAGCCTCCATCTCTAGAAGCCCTTCCCATTTGTTGAACCAAATCCTCTAAGGATTGCGGAAGACTGTATTCTATTACATAACGAATGTTGGGTATATCGATTCCCATACCAAATGCATTCGTACAAACCATAATGGTTGCTAATCCATTTGTAAAATCCTGCTGATTTTTATTTTTAATTTCTGGGCTTAGTCCACCATGATATATTGTACTCAAAAAGCCATGCTGAATAAGATTGTTATTTACCTGCTCAGCTTCTTTTCTTGTTAGGCAGTATAGAATTCCCTTTTCCTTCCTATGCTTTGATAGGTAGGGATAAATAAACGCAAATTTATTTTCCTCAAAAATGACCCTGTAGAATAAATTTTTACGATCCATAGGTGCCTCTATGATTAGAGGATGCTGAAGATGCAAATAGGATATGATTTTTTGAAGTGTTATTTGCGTAGCTGTTGCGGTTAAAGCAAGTAGCCTAGGGCGAGCCCCAACTTCATCAATAAACCTATGTATTCTTCCAAAGGCCTCTCTAAAGCCCTCTGCCCAAAGAATTGTATGAGCCTCATCAACCACTACCATAGAAACCGTACAGGATCGAATATATTTCATAAAGCGCACATTTTCTAATCGCTCTGGAGAAACATAAAGAAGCTTGTACTGATTTTTTATTAAATTTTTATAAATTTGCTCCTGCCTTTCATAGGTTAAATTTGAATTTAAAATTGCTGCTGGAATATTTTTTTTCTTTAAGGCTGAAAGCTGATCCTCCATTAACGCAATTAACGGAGATACCACAATACTCACTCCCTCTAGCAATAAGGACAGAACTTGAAATATAATGGATTTTCCAAAGCCTGTTGGCAATACTCCAATCACATCTTTCCCCTCTAAAACCCTATCTATAATATAATCCTGAGGATATTTAAATGTATCATATCCAAATTTTTCTTTTAATATTTCATATGAATCCAAATCTATCACCTATAAAAAGTATATCCTAGCTTAAAGGATTTATTTTAAAAAAATCAATGGATAAAACTATGGTACAAAAATAAAAAAAATCCTTTTAGATTGAATCTAAAAGGAAAAATTCTTACTTTTCATATCCATTTGGATTTTTCTTTTGCCAATTCCAAGCATCTCTTGCCATATCCTCTATAGAATATTTTGCTTTAAAGCCCAATTCCTGATAAGCCTTTAATGGAGATGCGTAGCAAGCTGGAATATCTCCAGCACGTCTTGGCTTAAAACTATATGGAATTTCCTTACCCACAGCCTTTTCCATAGCATGGAGCACCTCTAATACGCTATAGCCATTTCCAGTACCTAAATTATAGGTAACCAATCCACAGCCAGAAAACAACTTATTTAAGGCTAAAATATGTCCTTCTGCCAAATCACAAACATGAATATAGTCTCTTATACAAGTTCCATCAGGTGTAGGATAATCATTTCCAAATATTCCTAAAGAAGCTAGCTTTCCAATAGCTACCTGAGTAATATATGGAACTAAATTGTTTGGAATTCCATTAGGATTTTCTCCAATATTTCCTGAAGGATGAGCACCAATTGGATTGAAATAACGTAATAAAGCAATATTAAATTTTGGATTAACTCTAGATAAATCCCTTAAAATATCTTCAATCATGAGCTTTGTTCTACCATAAGGATTGAAAACATGAAGCTCAAAATCTTCAAAAATAGGAACACTCTTTGGATCACCATATACTGTAGCTGAGCTAGAAAAAGCTAGATTATATACCTCGTATTTTCCCATAAGCTTTAAAAGATTCATTGTAGAAACTAGATTATTCTCATAGTACTTCAAAGGTAAGGCAACGGACTCTCCAACAGCCTTCAGGCCAGCGAAATGGATAACAGCATCAATCGAATTCTCTGCAAAAACCTTTTCAAAATCTGCTAGATTACAGCAATCATAAGGATAAAGCTTTACCTTTTTTCCGGCCATTTGCTCTACTCTTCTTAAAGATTCCTGATTTGAGTTGATAAAATTATCAATCACAATAACATTATAGCCCTTTTCTAATAATAACAATACGGTATGTGAACCAATGTATCCAGCTCCACCTGTTACTAAAATAGTTTTCATTAAAATCACCTCTTCAATTTTTCTATACGTATTTTACCATAGTTTTTATACTTTTTCAAATCAATACTTTATTGCTTTTAATATATAATATCCTTTATCCCTTGCCACAATACAGCAATTTCCAAAAAGCTGGGTTATATATTCCTTAGAAGATGGGGCTCCCTGCTTTTTTTGAATCACAACCCAGAGCTCCCCATTTTTCTTTAGATGCTGAAAGGCTCCCTCATAGATCGCAAAAACCGTTTGCTTTCCGGCTCGAATCGGTGGATTTGTCACAATACAAGCAAATTCAATAGAGGAATCCAAAGCCTCATATAAATTCGAATGGTAGGGATGAGCTTGATCAATATGGTTTTCTTTTATATTTTTCAAAAGTAATCCATAAGCTCTTTCATTAATTTCACAAAAGGAAATCTCCTTCTTATATAATCTTGCCAAAACAATTCCTATGGGACCATAGCCTGCTCCCATATCCAATATGCAGCCATCCAATGAAGGAGGAACAAAGGCTTTTAATAGTGCATAGGAGCCATAATCAATATAGCCCTTGGAAAATACTCCATCATCTGTATGGAATGTAAAATGCTCATTTTGAAAATAAAAATCAAATCTTGCTGGATTAGAATGCAAATCCTCTTGGTTTTCTTGATAATAATGATAATTATTCTTCATCGTCTTTGTTTTATTAAAATAGACCTGAGTTTATCCTCAGGTCTATAATTCTAAACACTAATTACTTAACTTCAACAGTTGCGCCTGCAGCTTCAAGCTTAGCCTTTAATTCATCAGCCTCAGCCTTAGAAACCTTTTCCTTAACTGGCTTTGGTGCACCATCTACTAAATCCTTAGATTCCTTTAAACCTAAACCAGTAACTTCTTTAACAACCTTGATAACTCCAAGCTTAGCAGCACCTGCATTTGTTAAAATTACATCAAATTCAGTTTGCTCTGCAGCAGCAGCTGGAGCAGCACCTGCAGCTGGAGCAGCAGCTACAGCAGTAGGATCAATACCAAATTCTTCCTTCATAGCATCAACTAATTCTTTAATTTCAAGAATAGTCATTTCCTTTAATGATTCAATAAATACTTCTTTTGTTAATTTAGCCATTTTCTTTTTCCTCCGTTTTCTTTCTTTAATTAAGCTTCTTGACCTTTTTCAACTAACATATTTAATCCAATAGATAACTGGCTTAATGTTCCTAACATACCAGCAGCTAATTGTGTTAATAATGTTTCGTATGATGGTAATTGTGATAATGTTTTAAGCTGTTCAAATGAATAAACATCTCCATCAACTACACCCTTTACAACCTCAACCTTGTCATTTGTTCCAGCTACTTTAAAAAGTACCTTAGAAGGTGCAACAAGATCTTCCTTAGAAAATGCAAGTGCAATAGGTCCAACAAATGCATCCTCTAAATCGTAGCCACATTCCTTTGCAGCACGGCGAGAGATATTGTTTTTAATAACCTCAATCTCACATCCTAAGCTGCGCATTTCTTTACGTAAGTTTTGAAAAGCTTCTACTGTTAGACCTTGATATTTAAAAGCCACAACAGATGCAGCGCTTTTCATCTTTTCGCTTACTTCTGCAACTTCTTTTTGTTTTTGTAACAAAATGTCTTTCATTGATTTACCTCCTATAATAAATTGAATGAAAAAACTTCTCACCGAGGGCGAGAAGTCATAAAAAACTCAATACGCATACCTCGGTAGAAATTAAGTGCTTTCGCACACCTACTGTCTTCGGTTCTTTACTTATAATTTGGCGATTGTATCAGAATCGACCTTAACGCCAGGACCCATAGTGGATGCAACAGATACATTCTTCATATAGGCTCCCTTAACAGTGGAAGGACGTACTTTCATAAGTGCATCATACACTGCCTTTAAATTTTCTTGAAGCTTTGCTGCACCAAAGGATACCTTACCGATAGTCATTTGAATATTACCAATCTTATCTGGACGATATTCAACCTTACCAGCCTTAATTTCCTTTACTGCTTGGGCAACGTTCATCGTTACTGTTCCTGTCTTAGGATTTGGCATTAAGCCCTTAGGTCCTAATACTCTACCCAAACGACCAAGCTCACCCATCATATCTGGTGTTGCAACAATTACATCAAACTCAAACCAACCTTGATTGATTTTAGCTATCATATCATAATCACCAACAAAATCTGCTCCAGCCTCTTTAGCTTCAGCCTGCTTTGCACCACGGCAAATAACTAAAACCTTACGAGTCTTACCAGTTCCATTAGGTAATACGATAGCACCACGGATATTTTGTTCTGCTTTACGTGGATCAATGTTTAAACGGAAAGCAACATCCACAGATGCGTCAAACTTAGCAGTAGATGTTTTGCAAGCTAAATCTAATGCTTCTTGAACAGGATAAGCCTTGCTACGATCTACTAGCTTTGCAGCTTCAACGTATTTTTTTCCTCTCTTCATATTATTCCTCCTAAAATGTGGTATAAGCGGGAATTCCTCCCACAAATTTAGGCTGCTATTAACAACCTTAAGAAATTAGTCCTCAACGACAATGCCCATGTTTCTTGCAGTACCACAAATAATATTTGTAGCAGCTTCTACATCATTAGCATTTAAGTCAGGCATCTTCATCTCGGCAATTTCTCTTGCCTTCTGTCTAGATATTTTTGCTACAGTGTGCTTCTTTGAATTTTCAGAACCCTTACTAATTCCTGCAGCCTTCATTAATAAATCTGAAGCTGGTGGAGTCTTTACAATAAATGTAAAGGAACGATCCTCATAAACAGAGATTACTACTGGTAGCGTATATCCCATTTTATCCTTTGTCTGGTCATTGAATTGAGAACAAAAGCCTGGAATATTTACACCTGCTTGTCCTAGTGCTGGACCTACTGGTGGAGCTGGATTAGCTTTGCCGGCTGGAATTTGTAACTTTACAACCTTTACAACCTTCTTTGCCATAATTGTTTCCTCCTTCTTTCAATGATGTGGTTCAACAGATTCTTCTTAAGAACCCTCCCACTCCATGCTTATATTGCCATAAACATGCTTATACATTATATCAAACAATATTGTTCCTGTCAATTATTTTTTGTGATTTTATCACTTTTTTCTTTTATCTCTATATACCTCAGCAATTGTTCAAAATTTCCATGAGGATATAGAGTAATATCTTCTTTATTCCGATTAATCAAATGATCTGTAATTAAGAAAACATCAATACCAAGCTCCTTTGATACCATATCCTCCGATACATCATTACCAACCATAAGGCAATCCGCCGCTTTAAGATGAAATTGAATCAAAATTTCCTCGTAGTATTTTAGTTTTGGTTTGCAATATTTTGAATTTTCATAAGAGGTAATATAGGCAAAATCCTGAGGGTTTACTCCGGCCCACTGCATTCTTTTTTTCTGTGCAACCAAAGGAAAAACTGGATTAGATGCAATAATTAAAATCTTATTTTTTTGCTTCAAATTTTGTATTAAGGACTTCACTTGATTTTCCTTGTGACAGAATTGCTTTAATTCATCAAATTCATTTTCATAAAATTTTTCAAGCAAAGCTTTATCAGATGCTGCTTCTTTACCAAGAATCGAGGAATATGCCTCCCAAAACACTTCTTCATTTGTCTTATCTCCCTGATTCATTAGCATTCGCTGAGTTCCCTCCATTACAGCTTGTAATGCAGGCTGACTAGCTCCTTTATTCCTTATAAAAAATCGATTTAAAGAGGCAAAATATTCCTTTATAAATAAATCCTGATCCATAGGCAATAGCGTGGCATCTAAATCAAATAAGATAGCTTTCATTGGTTCTTCTCCTTTTCTTCTTATAAAGTATTATACTTCTGAACTACAGCATGGCTTCGTTATTCCAATTTTTTTGCAGACAAAGACAAAATAAATCAATACAGAGACAGCTGTTAATATCCAAGAAATCGGATAGAGCAGATAAAGGGAGGAGATGCTTTTAAAATGGGCAAATACAGTAAACACCCAAAGAATTCTAAAAACACAAGAGCCCAAGATTAAAAAGATGGTCGGAATAATGGTTTTTCCTAAGCCTCTTAAAGCAGCAATCGTTGCATCCATAAATGCAGATATAAAATAAGAGCTGCCCATAATAATCAATCGGCTCATTCCTGCCTCGATTACCTCTTCATCCGTAGAAAAAAGAGCTAAAAAATTTCTTCCAAGCAAAACAAAGAACAATCCCAGAATAAGACCTGCTAAGCAGGAATATAAAAGTCCTATAAAATAGCATTTAAGAATATTTCTATTTTTTCCAGCACCATAGTTTTGTGCAATAAAGCTGGAAATTGCCATATAAAATGCTGCCATAACATCATAAACCAATGCATCCGAATTAGAGGCTGCTGCATTCCCCTCTACCATAATTGTGTCAAAGCTATTTACTCCTGACTGAATAAACAAATTTGCCATAGAAAAAATTGCATTTTGTAAACCCGCAGGTAAGCCTAGGGACAATATAGCCTTAGCTTCTTTTCTATCTATTTTTAAAAGTCTGAGATGAAGCTGATAGGGACGACGGGTTCGAATCAAGGATATTAATATTAAACAGGCTGAAATATACTGGGAAATGATACTTGCTAAAGCAACACCAACAACCGTCATATGACAAGCAATAACAAAAAATAAATTTAATAAAATATTAATCACTCCAGAAAAGGACAAAAAAATTAATGGCCTTTTTGTATCTCCATCTGCACTTAAGATTCCATTTCCATAATTATAAATTGCTAAAGCAGGTAATCCAGCAAAAACAATATATACATATAAAACAGCATCCTCTAATAGCTCAGCCTTTGTGTTTAATACAATAAGCATAGGTCGAACAAGACCAATTCCTAAGCCTACTAATATTATACTAATGATAATACTCACAATTAAGCCTGTATGAGAAATTAAAGATACCCTTTTATCCTCTTTAGCACCTAAAAATCTTGCTACCAAGGAATTGATACCACTACCAATTCCAATGAGTATACCTGTAAATAGTATGACATATGTTGTTGTAGATCCAACAGACCCTAGAGCCTCTTTGGATCCAAATCTTCCAACCACAGCCACATCTGACATATTAAACAAAACCTGAAGCAGATTAGAAAGCATTAAAGGTAAGCTAAAAAGCATTATTTTTTTAAAGGGTGATCCACTTGTCAAATCATTTGGATTTCTAGAAGTATCCTTTGTCATATCTACACACCTCATATAACTAGAGAAATTATATCACTTGAGGCAAAAACAGTCAATCTAAATTAAAAGGGCTGAATAAAGATTCAACCCCACTTCTATCTATTTTCTTTTTACTGGAATCCAAATTTCGGATAAATAATCCTCAGCCTCCATATCCTTATCATTACTATACCATTCTATATCAAATCTTCCATCTATTTCAAATTCCTTATTTCCTGGAAGCCACTCCTTATATATACGAGTATTCACTTCCTGTAAGGCCATAGGCATAGGTCCTACACATCGAAACTTAGCCCATAATGCTTCTGGAAATTCAAAAACCTCTAAGCCTTTTGGAATCTTCTTTCCACGAAAAGCCCCCGCAATCCAATACTTGAATTTTCCTTCCTCATTGGTTTGACTTATGCATACTCCATATTCTCCAATTTGATTTTCTAATATCGCTTCTTCAATTTCTGTTTCAGGAGCTTTTCCAGAATATAATTTCTTTAAATATTTTTGTGCGACCTCATCCCAAAATGTAGGGATATCCACATAGGATGTTTCAAAACTAAAAACTTTAGAAAAGCCAATAACCTTGAAGCTAGGTATTTTTTCTACAACATAATCCATAAAATTTCCTCCTTTTATCGTTATTTCAATTTGCAGAGGATAGAATGCTTTTAATTGATCTGGACATTTTTTTAGTTCCTTAGGTGTAATATGATGAAACCTATAAAATGCCTTAGTAAAGCTTTCTGGAGTTTCATATCCATAGCGATAAGCTATATCAATTATTTTTTCCTTACCTGCAAGGATAGCTCTTCCCGATTCAAATAATCTTCTATTTCGAACATATTCTCCTATCGTATAACCGGTTAATACTTGGAATCCTCTTTGTAAATAAATTGTTGAAATACAAACATGCTTTGAAACATCAGCTGGACTGATTTGCTCTAATAAATGCTTTTCAATATAGCTGATGGCCTCCTTAATACAGGTTACCCACTCCATACTCTATTTCTTCTCCTCTATCACACATTATATAGCTAACGTTCAAATAAATCCTGTCTTTAAAGAAAAAGATTTGTCTTTACTCATTCTTTTTGCTTAACTTCCAATAGTCATAATACTTTCTGCCATCATGTCCTATAAGAGGAGCAGTTTGATAAATAAAATTCAAATGCTTCAATGCCTCGATTCTTTCTATAGCATATAGGGGTGCTTTTGTTGCAATCATATCACAGTGAAATAGCTCATAAAAAGAGTCAATACATAAAGATAAAATTTCTTGAATACATTCTGCTTTTTCATAAGCCCTTGCAACATCTAATCTTAATAGACCACAATTCGTAAAATAATCCTTAGCATCTCGATGAAATACTTCTATCGTGCCAATGGCTTTTTTTATTTTTTTATCTAGAATAGAAAACCGAACAAAGCCCTGGGTTTCATAGTATTCCTTTAACCAATATTTGATAGTTTCATCCATGTATTCTTGTTTTGAACAATAAAAATTACTTCCGTGACAATTATCACTATTCAAAAAGGGCAATACCAATGGATCGCTATATACCTCAAATAAATCCTTTGAATCCAATAAATCAATGAGTCGTATTACATAATTCTTATTTTCAAATATTGGACAAACTTCATAAACATTTATTATAAAACACCTCTTTTATCTATCATACTTTTAAAATAATCGAATATTTTCACTAATTCTTTGATCAATCAAACCAAAAGCAGCTAAAGGCCTTGCAAGAGCTTTAAAGAATACAAACAGTAATATGCTTTGAGGAAGTAAATATAAGATGTTTTTTGGAAGTGCCGTTAAAATGATGTAGGTTTGATAAGCATCCCAATCTAAGCTATAAATGATTTTCCACCAAAAGGCACCCAAAACCACATTTACGAAAAGATTAACAACAACTCGTGCAATAAAGCAGTTAGCAAAGCTGATTCTCTTTTTGTAAAAGCATACTCCATAGGTAAATCCAGCCATCATAGCATCCAAGGTATATCCCAAGAAAAATACACCACTTGTATGAATAAAATACCCTAAAATATCAGAACAAAACCCAATAAATAAACCACAAACTGGACCATATATCCAACAGATTAAAGCAAAAAATAAATAGGTAAAGCCTAAGCCTAGGCTTCCAAAGCCTGAAGGAATTGGTAAAAGCTTACATATCAGCATACATCCAAATAGTGCACTGATACTACACATTTTTTTAACATGCTTTGTAAAGGAAATCGATTCCTTCCAATAGGATTTATGAAAAATAGAGGTAAAAATATTCTCATTATCCTCTAGCCTGCCCTCATCCTCTTTACCCAAAAATGCATATAAAGAAAGACTGCATAGCCAAAGCGCTGCTCCTATTCCTAGAGCTATTCCCCCCATAATCCAAGGATTGTGGTTGTCAACAAGCTCAACGGTTTCAAAGCTTGTATCATACTCTGTATATCCTAATATTAAATTGAAATAATTTTTTACTCGATTTAGGCTTGGATTAACCTTACCTGTAGTTGAACTCACAATATTAGGAAAAAATCTTTTTTGTATTCTCAATTCAAATCTATCATTTCTTGAGGTAAGCCTTGCTGTTTTGAGCATTTCCTTATAGTCAATTTTGGCATAGCTTATCTTTTTATAAGTAGAATCCGTTTCTGCCAACTGATTATTCTCATCTATTTTTTTAAAAACCTCTGTATAAAATGCTTCATCTAAAATGAGATTGGGTTCTTCTTGCGTTGCTTTAAAGCAATAGACATAGGATGCTTGATATGAATTCACAAAAAATTCAGTAACAAAATAGCCGGCAAAAAAGCATACAAGCAAAAAAATTAAAATAAAAAATTTATAACGTCGGATTAATTTAAGAAAACTCATAAATAAAAGACCTCCTTAAGAGATCCACCATATACTATACAGCGGATGCGAAAAATCACCGCCACAAAAGTGTTCGTCAATATCAATCACCCATGATAAAGCACTTAACGCAATTTTTCTTTTTCTGTTCAATGGATTGATTATATATTATATAAGGAAAAATAACAAGCCTTAATTTAAAAAATCCACAATTTAAAATTTAAAAGCAATCCAATATTCTTCTTAGCACTTAAATTCCATTTGATTCATATACTAGCATTAGGGAGGTATGTATAATGAATGAAGTCCGTGAAATTGTTACTAAGGCAGTAGTAGCTAAAGGTAAAAAGGCTATGCATATAACACATAGTATTAATACAACAAAGCATCCCTATTCAGTATTAGGATGCTGGATCATTAATCATGAGTTTGAAGCAACTAGAAACAATGACCTTGTAGACATCAATGGCGAATTTGAGGTTAATATTTGGTATTCTACTGAAGAAAATTCAAGAACCGATGTTTTAAGAGAAAAGGTAGCTTATAAAAAGGATATCAAAGTGAAACGCATTGTAAATGAATATTTAAAAAATAGCGATGATGTGTTAGCCAAAATCTTAAAGCATCCTACAGTAACGAATGCCAAAATCATTGATAACGAAATCAAACTTGACATTGACTTAGAAATCTTAGCTGAAGTCATTGGTGAAACAAAAATGCAAGTAACCGTGTTTACGCCAGTTGTTAATGAAGACGATGACATTGATGATTTAGATATTGAAGTTAATGAAGATTTTTTAAATGATAAGTAGTAGAATCTAAAGGAGTGAGCAAAGCTCCTTTTTCTTTTTGTTCCTTTAAAATTTAAAATTTGCTTCTTCTATTTCTTTATTATGATAAAAAAGGACTAAAATCTATTAAAATTTTAGTCCAAAGCTTTTAAATATCATATTTTGAAATGATTTCTGCTGGAGTTTTTCTCATAAGCATTAAAATTGGGAATAAACCAAATATTAAATTTAGAACGTAAAGGAGTACTACACCTAGTAAACTAAATACATAACTACTTTTTAATGCATTTAAAGAAATGGCGTCATTTACATTTGCAACAATTGTATCATATACAATGGTTGTGATACCATATCCGATAAGGGAGGTTAAGGTTACAACAACTATAATATCACTGACAAAGCGTAAAATAATTCTAAATCGTGAGGCTCCTAAGCTTCTATAAACGCCAATTGGATAAATATCTGAAATCATTCTACTTCTCATAATAAAGTAGATAAAGATAGCAATTGTAATAATTAAGACTAAGGATAATAATCCAAAAACCAAAAGCTGAATGGTTTGATTTTCATAAAGTATATTATGATAATAGGTATAAATATTTTGTACATAAAAGCCTGAATCCAACATTTCATTAATTACATCAATGTTTTCTTGCTGAAACCATAGCAATCTATGATAAAACACTCTGTCTAGCATAATCAACTCTCGAGAAAAGAGAAGGCCTTTTCCCGTAGTTGCATCGTCACTTATATATTTTCCTACAATTTTATATGGAATATTGGACTCTGTAACATAACCTATATCTCCAACCTCATAAGGGGAATAAACGGAAACGATGCATTCATCATATTTTACAGGAGCTTTTCCTTCAACGATATCATACTTTTTATATTCATAGCAAAAGCCATTTCCAGCCATACCATTTTCTATCGAATCAGAATATCGTATGATAACTTGCTCTGTATCACAAGGGAATGCCTTAAAATCAAAGATACCAACTACAGTATATTCTGTTTTCCCATAGTAATAGGTTTTCCCTAGTAGATGCTTATAAGGAGCGCTCATTAAAATATTTGTACTCTCCTTATCTTCTTGGATTAAATCTCTTCCTGCTATAATCGTATAGGTGTCATATTTTTTTTCTATTTCAAAAGACCGTGTAGGCTTTCCTCTATTGTAGTTATTTCCCTCAAGGTAAAGGATATAGCTTTCATCATTCATATAACACAATTCATAGTCATTATCTACAATACCACTTACTATATACTGGGAAGATTCAACTCCAAATTTTAGTCCCAGCATAGAATCATAATCAGGATAATACTGCTTAACTTCATTTAAAAATTTATCTGCATATTTCTTGCTAAAAACGATTTCTCCCTTTTCTGGAGCCTTACCAACAATAAATTTTAATTTTTCACTTCCTTTATAGCTAATCACAGTTTGATAACTATGTGTATCAATCCTTTCCGAATAGTTTAATATTTTTATAAAATAAATATCTGCACTACAAGGTAATGTTACATTTTCTATGGAATCTATAACCTTAGTATATTGATCCACATAATTTCTTTGAGAGGCATATTCATCTGTTTGAATAATATTAAAGTTAGGATCAATTTCTAAAGTAGATTCATCAATAATAATGAAATTAGAAAAGCCAATCACACATATGGATAAAAGTACACCAATCATAAAGAAGGCAAAATATAAAAACTTAGCTCTTCTTTTACCAAAGCGCATTTTATTAAAGCTAATTTTTAATGCGTGTCCTATACGCTTGAATATATTTTCCTTTCTCTTATCCTCCTGGTACCATGAGGTATCATAATCAAATTCATTAATTGTAGATTGCTCTAGCGCTTGATAATGACTATCTAGTACCTTGATATTCGTTTCCTCTAAAAGCTTCAATTTTTCATTGGAGGATATAAAGTAGGTCCCATTTTTTTCAATGATCCTCAGCTCTAATGGTTTAAGATCATCACTGCCATAATATTTTAAGGTGACAAACTCTCCCGCTTCTTCCTTTAGATTTAAATCCTTTAAATAGATTGTATTTGCCTGTTCTGTTTTTAAAGATTTCATTCCTTCATTTTGATAGGAATCTAAAATCAAACCATCTTGTATTTTAATTACTTGATCAGAATAAAAGTTAGCAACCTCTTCATTATGTGTTACAATTAAAACTAAGGAACTTTTAGATATCTTTTTTAAGATATTCATAACCTCTATTGTATTTTCACTATCCAAGTTACCTGTAGGCTCATCTGCTATAATAATCTTAGCCTTTTTCACTAAGGCTCGTGCTATACTAACCCTTTGCTGCTGTCCACCAGACAAAGCATAAGCGCGTTTTTTTCTATATTTATACATTCCTACTGCTTTTAATGTATATTCAATACGCTTTTCTTGTTCTTCCTTATCATATATACCTATCATTTCTAAGGCGATTTCTAAATTACTATAAACCGTTTCCTCTAATAGCAAATTATAATTTTGAAAAACATAGCCTATCTCTTTACTACGGAAAGCATCAATTTTATGCATATTATAGCTTTCCATATTTAAATCATCATAAAGAATAGTTCCCTTAGCCTTATCTAGACCACCGATGACATTTAGTAGCGTTGTTTTACCAGAACCAGAGGGTCCTAAAAAGGAAATCAGCCCACTATTTGGAAGTTCTAGAGTGACATTATTTATCACATGAATTTCATTTTCTTTTCCCTTATTGTAATACTTATTTAGGTTTTGAATCTTAATCATTTCTAGCCACCTCCCCTTTCATCGTCGTATTTACACTAAATTTATATAGTCTACGATTGAATCTTTTTGCGATAAAATAAGAAAATATCAGCATAATTACAAAATATAAAAGAACGATTCCAAAATTCATAAAATCACCCATTGTAAATATATCCGTCGTTGTATTATATACAATAACAAATACAATAAAGGATAGGATTGAAGCGATAAAGCCCGTAGCAAGTACTTCCAATATAACAATTCTACCCAATTGCTTTTTCACCATACCTAAGCTTCTAAGAACACCATAATCCTTGTTCTTTGAGGCATACACTCTAGATAAAATTACATAGGAAATGAAATAAAGACATACCAGTGCCATAATAGCTAAGGCTAGAAATAGGTAAAGGATTGCTAAATTAATAACAGATGCTTTTACCTTTTGATCCATTGGAACAGAAACATTATAGCCCTGCTTCTCTAAAAAGGCTTTAGCCTCCTTAACATTTTTTGTATAAAGAACAGCCTCATATACTGAATTCAATTCAGGTAGGATCGGGTTCTCTTCATCATAAAATAGATAAGGCCTTACATACTCTTCATTATATTCAAAGTCAAAATCCAAGGTATACTCATAGATAGAATTTAGGTAATGGTGAACCTCAACTTCTTTTCCCTCATATTTTTTAGGTAGGACAATTGCATTTCTATTGGATGCCACAAAAGACATTTCAAGGGAAGGTCCATCCTCTAACACACAGTAGCTGTTTTTCTGCATGGACTGAATTACCAATTGCTTCACATCAGATGAAATTTCACCATAGGAAATTAGATAGGAGTATTCTACGTCCTTAGACCACCCTATTCCTGTAATCTTACCAATAATCTCATATTCATACTTATGATACTTTTTTATCCCTATATTCTTTTGTAGAATAGATAAAAAATCAAAATAATATCCGTTTTTATATTGCTCAGGAATGACAAGATAATACTCATTTTCATTTTGAGGCATCGTTCCTTGGATCAATTTATTTTTGATTTTATGCTCTGAAAAGCAAACATCCAGGCTTATAGGATAATTTCCTTGAGGATCGCATGCAATCGTTAGCTTTGTCTCCTCATAAAAAGCATTATAATAAATCTCATCATATTTTACCTTATTCAATATTTCTTCATCTAAGGCTTGGTGATCCATTCTATACACAATCATACGATCCTCTGCTTGAAGATTATAATTATGATTTGCATCTGAATAGGTTTCATAGGAGCGTTCTAGCATCATTAAAAATAAAATAAGTGTTATAAAAGAGATTACCATAAATACTGTTATAGAAAATATCGTCTTTTTAGGTGTAGATAATACATTTTGAAGAGCAAGCTTTAAGTAGGTTGATTTTTTCACCTTACGCTCCTCTAAGGACATCGTATTATTTTCCTCAACCTCTTGTTGCTCCTGAAGATGAATATCTTCTACAACCTCTCCATCTGCTATTTTAATTCTTCTTGTAGCAATAGAGCTTACCTGATTGTAATTATGAGTTACAATTAAAACCAATTTATCCTTTGCGACCTCTTGGATAAGCCTTATAATTTCTTCTCCCGTTTGGCTATCTAAGTTTCCTGTTGGCTCATCACAGGCTAGAATCATAGAATCGCTAGCTAAAGCTCTGGCAATAACACAACGCTGTTTTTCTCCACCTGAAAGCTTAGTTCCTTTATGTTTTATCCGTTTAGAAAGACCAACCTTATCAATAATTTCCTTAGCCTCTTTTCTTGCCTCCTCATGATTTTTTCCTGCAAGCAGCAATGGAAGCATTACATTTTCTAAAACTGTATAGGAATCAATAATATTATAATTTTGGAAGATAAAGGATACATAGTTTTTTCGAAAGGTATCCATATCATTTTGATTAAAATAGGAGGTTTCATTTCCTTCAAAATAAATTTCCCCCTCCTCATAGGTATCTACTGCTGTAATTACATTGAGCAGCGTTGATTTACCACTACCAGAATCTCCTGTAATAGCAACAATTTCTCCCTGATTTAATTTCAAATTGATGTTTCTAAGTCCAAGTGTAACTACACCATTGTTGGTGTAGTATTTGCTGACATTTTTCAATTCAATCATTTTTCCACCCCTTTGGTTACGAATGTATTATACTGTATTAACTGTATTTAGTCAAGAAAAAAATATTGAAATAAATATCGCTTAATTTTTAATTTTTGTAGCTTTTATCATTTTAGTTTAAAGAATGAAAGAAAAATTTACAATAGAAAAGAAATATGTTATAATTTAAAATTAAGGATGGTGATGAGATGAATATCATATCTTTAGCAGTATCGACATTCATATTTAATTATATTATTATGGCAATTATAAGAATTTTGCCCTTACGTAAAAAAAGAATTTGGCAAACTGCAATTATCTCAGTGGTTTGCTTTGGAGAAATAGCCAACTATCTTGCGATTATGCTCCTTACAAGGGAAACAGACTTTTTATTTCTCCTAGAAATGGTAGGAAGTGTATTTGGAGTTATCATTGGCTATGTCGCATCTATGATGATTATTTTGGATGGAATTACCTTATTTAAATCCAAGCGATTAAGAGAATTTGAAAGAAATCTAAATCATAAGGATGGAATATCTGTTCCAAGAAAAGTATTAGGAAGTATAGCTATTACACTGGGAGGTATTCTTTTAGTCTATGGTATTGTTCTTCTTCTTAACTATGATCCTGCTTTGCTGATTACTACAATTGGTGTTTTTATTGGAGCTGTATGCTTTATAGGTGTTGCTATCTACTTCTTTATCTCTGGTGCACCTCAGCATAAATCCATCCATGCAGAGCATCTGCTTTTTGTAGTGGATTTAGATGGAAGTAAAATTCTTTATCAAGCCAATCTTTCTAAGGAGTTTCCTATAGAAAGAGCCTTAGGGAAGCTTATGGAGCTCTATTTAATTGATGAATATGGACTAATTGTTACTCCTAAGAGCCACTATATTGTTAAGGGAATTAAATTAGAATATCGTGCAAAAGAGCTTTTACAGGATTTAGCCATGACTCTATATGAGGGTCATGAATTTGATGAGGCACTCTCTCATTTTCAAAAGTATAATCGGAAAAAAATCATTTTAAATGAAAATAATGAAATAATAAAAATAAGTCAAATAAAATAAAAAAAATCTCCATACAATTTTAAAATTGTTGGAGTTTTTTTATTAAGCTAATATTAAACATTAAATTTAAACAATAGAACGTCGCCATCCTGTACAGCATAATCCTTACCCTCTTGGCGCACTAGCCCTGCTTCCTTAGCCTTTAGCATAGAGCCACACTTGATTAAATCATCATAGGCTACAGTTTCTGCCCGAATGAAACCTCTTTGAAAATCTGTATGAATAATGCCAGCACACTCAGGAGCTAGCATTCCCTTTTTAAAGGTCCATGCTCTACATTCATCAGGTCCTGTAGTAAAATAGGTTGCATAGCCTAAAAGGTCATAGGTAGCTTGAACAAGGCGATTTAAGCCTGGTTCCTTTAAGCCTAAATCCTGTAAAAACATTTCCTTATCCTCATCAGAAAGCTCTGCAAGCTCTGCCTCAATTTGAGCAGATATGGCTATGATTCTAGAATGAGTTTTAGAAGCATATTCCTTTAGCCTTAAAAATTCTTTATCCTCTTCGGGATGAGAAATATGATCCATAGAAATATTAGCAATCAGCATAAATGGCTTTGAGGTCAATAATCCATAATTCTTTAGATACAGTGCCTCTGCTTCAGTAAAGCTTAGGGTTCGCACAGGTAATTCCTTTTCCAAGGTATTTTTAATCTTCTTTAAAAGCTCAAATTCAAATGGGGCATCATCAACCTTTGATTGAGCCTTTTTTTCTATTTTAACTATACGCTTGTCAATGGATTCTAAATCAGCTAAAATCAGCTCTAGCTGAATAATTTCTGCATCTCTTACAGAATCAATTGTTCCTTCAACATGCGTAATATTCCCATCCTCAAAACAGCGTACGACCTCTAAAACTGCATCACAATTTCGGATATTTCCTAAAAACTGATTCCCAAGTCCCTCTCCCTTAGACGCTCCCTTAACTAGCCCTGCAATATCCGTAAACTCACAGACAGCATGGGTAGATTTTTTAGGATGATACATGCTTGTTAATATCTCTAATCTTTCATCTGGAACCTCAACCATACCTACATTAGGTTCAATCGTGGCGAAAGGATAATTCGCAGCTAGAGCACCTGCCTTTGTGATTGCGTTAAATAAAGTAGATTTTCCAACATTGGGTAATCCAACGATTCCTGCCGTTAATGCCATATGTATAACTTCTCCTTACTATTTAATATATAAATTTTTATAGGCTTGTATAGATTCTTCTACAATGCGTTCTGCCTCTTCTCTTCCACAAACCTCTGTGATTACAGTCTTTTTCCCTTCTAGAGATTTATAAACTGTAAAGAAATGAGATATTTCATCAAAACGATGCTGAGGAAGCTCACTTATATCCGTATAGCGATTCATAGATGGATCATTTTGACAAACTGCTATAATTTTTTCATCACTTTCCTGCTGATCTATCATTTTCACAACACCAATAGGAAAGCATTTAACTAAAACAAGAGGATCAAATATTTCATCACAAAGAACTAAAACATCTAACGGGTCCTTATCCTGGGAATATGTTCTAGGAATAAAGCCATAATTTGCAGGATAATGGGTTGAGGTATATAAAATTCGATCCAATATAATTAATCCTGTTTCCTTATCTAATTCATATTTTTTCTTGCTCCCCTTAGGGATTTCAATACATGCTATAAAATCATCCTTGTGGATTCTATCATCGTCAATATCATGCCATATATTATTCATAATCCATATTATAATCAAACAGAGTTGATTATTTCTCCTTTCTTTTCTTCATAAAGTAGCATTGCTTTTAATATCATACCACAAAAATGAATAAAAATAAAGGCTAACTTTTCATTAGCCTTTATCGCATAGAATCATACATAATTTTTAAAGCATTTTTTTCTAATCTTGAAACTTGAGCCTGAGAAATATCAAGCTCCTGAGCAATTTCCATTTGTGTCTTATCCAAATAATATCGATCATAAATTATAGCCTGCTCTCGTTTTGAAAGCTTAGAGAAGGCTTCCTTAATCATATTATTACGCATCCAATTTTCTGTAATATAATCATTACCACCCAATTGGTCCTCTAATTCTATTACATCTCCACCATTATCATAAATTGGTGTAGACATACTAATGGTATCCTGAATCGCCTCTAATGCCAAGATAACATCTACACTATCCACATTGAGATACTCAGCAATTTCATTAATAGAGGGCTCCTTATGATGTTCTAAAAGATACTTATCCTTATAGCTTATGGCTTTATAAGCAATATCCTTATAGCTTCTAGAAACACGAATTGAACCATTATCTCGCAGATGTCTTCTAACTTCTCCGATAATCATAGGACACGCATAAGTTGAAAACCGAACATTATGCGATAAGTCAAAATTATCGATAGCCTTCATTAACCCAATACAGCCAACCTGAAAGAGATCATCCATACTCTCCTTTCGGTCATTAAAGCGCTTAAGAACAGATAAAACCAACTTCAAATTACCAGCAATCATTTTTTCTCTAGCCTGCATATCTCCATCTTTTATTTTATGTAATAATGCTTGCTGCTCCTCATTGGATAGAGTCTTTAGCTTAGAGGTGTCTACTCCCGTTATCTCAACCTTATGCATAAAATCTTCCTTTCATATTTAATATGGAAGACTTCTACGAAAACTATTCATTATTTAGATACAATTGTTAACTTTTTTTCCATTTCATTTTTTAGCTTATCAATGATTTTCTTTTCAAGTCTAGATATATAGCTTTGACTTATTCCTAATTTATCTGCAACCTCCTTTTGTGTCATTTCCTCTTGCTTGTATAATCCAAAGCGAAGGGTGATAATCTCCCTTTCTCTTACAGAAAGCTTTTCAACCGCCTCGTACATCATTTTCTCTTTTTCATTGGATATTGCCTCATCAATAGCTAAGGCCTGATTCGTTGGAATAACGTCTGCTAAAAGTAACTCATTTCCATCTCCATCCACGTTTAAAGCCTCATCTAAAGAGATTTCATTTTTTTGCTTACTTATTTTCCTTAAAAACATTAGGATTTCATTTTCAATGCATCGTGAAGCATATGTTGCAAGCTTTATATTTTTATCTAGCTTGAAGGTTTCAACTCCTTTGATTAATCCCATAGAGCCTATGGATATTAAATCCTCTAAAAGAACCTTTGGTGATTCAAACCGTTTGGCAATAAAAACAACCAATCGCATATTGTGCTCTATTAAAACATTACGCGCAGTTAAATCACCATCCAGCATTCTCGTAACGTATAATTTTTCATTTGCTTCATCTAATGGCTCTGGTAAGCACATTTGATTATATAAATAACATACCTCATCCTTCTTAAAAAGCTTAGATAAAAGCTTAACAATAAACATATTATCCCCCTAGTAAATTTGATCCAAACATCACATTAAAGGCAATGTCCCCATAGGCTAGGTAGACATCCTTTTTTACATATTTATTTTTTATTTTTATTTTAAAACTTTTTACCTCAAAGATAGGAATCCTTGTATTTGTACTCACACTATGAATTGAGATTGTTTTATAATAATGCCCTATCTGAATATTTTTCTTCAAAAATACAATGGGGATATTATCCTCCGTTGTAAGAAAATTTCCTGTATCACAAAAGCCACTCAAATATATCGTTCTATTGTCGTCTTCTATCATCACCTCGTATTCTAATACATCTGGCCTAAAATGAAATTTTTTATAAATTGCATATAAGGCAAATAAAACTAAAATACTGCCCAAACAAATTAAGACTACTGTAAAATGATTCATCATTTTATATAAAATTCCTGCACTCCCTCCCAAAGTAAAATTTAGCATTAAATAAATGAGACATAAGAATAATGCCTTCGTCGGTCTTTTAGTAATGAAAGGACATAAGGATATAATCATCATTAACAAATAGCGATAGGGTTCAATTTGATATGGAATGAAGATATATAATAGAATGTAAATTCCATCTAAAAGACATGAAATACTTATAGCAATATTATTGGGTTTAATTCTTAGCAGATAATATGCTATCTTCACAAAGCATAAGTGAATTATGATGTTCATAAGAACAAGGAGCTCTATATATTTCATGCTGCTAGTATACTCTATTCCATCATAAAAAAATGTAGAAAAAAAAGATAGCCTAAAATTATTTTTAGACTATCCTATAAATCCATAAATTTTATTTATACTTATACAATTTTATTTACAATATCCATAACTTCATTCGTTAGCTGAGATAGCTTTTCTTCTGCGGCCTTTGAGGTAGTTCCAACAACACCATAGTAAACCTTGAGCTTAGGCTCTGTTCCTGAAGGTCTTAATACAAACCACATATTATCATTTAAATAATATTTAATAACATTGCTCTTAGGCAAATGGATTGCTTCTGTTGTATGCGTCTTGTAATTCGTTTTTACACTAAGCTTAACATCATCCTTAGCCAATAAATCAAAGCTCTTTAAAGCAATGTCATTGGTTCTAAAGTAGTCCATAATTCTTTGAATCTTCGCTGCACCCTCAAGTCCTTGTAAGCCTATATTTGTAATACCTTCTTTATAGTATCCATATTCCTCATAAACAGCATGTAGAGCATCTACCAAATCCATACCCTTTTCACGATAGTAGGCAGCTGTTTCGCAAAGCATTAAAATGGCTTGAATGGAGTCCTTATCTCTTACACAATCAGAAATAAGACAGCCATAGGATTCCTCAAATCCAAAGACATAGGTTCCCTTTCCACCTTCCATTTCTCTAGCCTTTTCACCAATAAACTTAAAGCCTGTTAAAGTGATTTCAACCTTCATACCATATTTTTCAGCAATAGCAATAGGTAAAGTGGAGGATACATTGGTTGTAAATACATAGCCATCCTCAGGTAAAATGTGAAGTTCCTTTCTCGTTTTTAAAATATAGTCTAAAACTAAAGCAGCTGTTTGATTTCCCGTAAATAAAACATATTCTCCATCATGCTCTACAGCAATACCTAACCGGTCTGCATCAGGATCTGTAGCAAGAACAATCTTTGCTCCAATCTCTTTTGCATAGGCAATTGCTTCATCATAAGCCTCCTTATTTTCAGGATTTGAGGTTTTTACACCTGAGAAATCAGGATCATTGGTCATTTGACATGCAAGAGGGTATACATCATAGCCTACACTCTTTAAAACCTCTGGAGCAAATACCTGTCCCGTACCATGAAGTGGTGTATAAACCAGCTTAAAATCCTTATTCAAATGAGGACGAAGAATTATTTTTTTAACCGTGTCCATATAGATTTCATCTACTTCTTTACCGATATATTCTATTTGGTCATGGTTTTTTGAATGATCAATTGAAAAATAATCATCGATTTTATTGATTTCAGCAATAACCTGATCTGCATCCTTAGGAACCAACTGACAACCACTTTCATCATATATTTTATAGCCATTGTATTCCTTTGGATTGTGAGATGCCGTAATCATAATTCCACCAACACAGCCAAAATGACGTACTGCAAAGGAAAGCTCTGGAGTTGGTCTTAAATCCTCAAATAAATAAACATGAAAGCCTAAGGTCGTAAGCACCTCAGCAGAGATTCTTGAAAATTCCTTAGATTGATGTCGATTATCATGAGATATAGCAACACCTCTTTGAAATGCATCTTTAAATTGAGATAGATAACGGCCAAAGCCTAAGGTTGCCTTTGATACAATGTAAATATTCATACGATTTGTACCCGCACCTAATATACCTCTTAAGCCTCCTGTACCAAATTCTAAATCCGTGGTAAATGCTTCTTTTAAAGCATGATCATCCATTGCATCTAATTCTTTTTTCAATGCTGGGTCTAAATTTGGATTTTTCTTCCATAAGTTTGCTTTTTCTAAATAATTCATCTTATAAATCTCCTTCTTCTATTCAAGGTATAAAAGGCATAATTTTCATTATGCCTGTTCATACTTACTTTGGTTGCTTACCAATATAAGCTAAAATACCACCATCAACATATAAAATATGTCCATTAACTGCATTAGAAGCATCAGAAGCTAAGAATACAGCAGGTCCTGCTAATTCCTCAGCCTCTAACCAACGGCCAGCTGGAGTTTTAGCGATGATAAATTGATCAAACGGATGACGAGAGCCATCTGGCTGAATTTCACGTAAAGGTGCTGTCTGAGGGGTTGCAATATATCCAGGTCCAATACCATTACATTGAATATTATATTCACCATATTCAGAACAAATATTTCTAGTTAGCATCTTTAATCCACCCTTTGCAGCAGCATAAGCAGATACAGTCTCACGACCTAATTCAGACATCATAGAGCAAATGTTAATAATCTTACCATGTCCTTTTTTAATCATTGATGGAATTACAGCCTTAGCCATGATGAAAGGTCCATTTAAATCAATATCAATTACCTGACGGAATTGAGCAGCAGTCATTTCAATCATAGGAATACGCTTAATAATACCCGCATTATTCACTAAAATATCAATTACGCCCACTTCCTTTTCGATTGTAGCAACCATTTCATTAACCTGATCCTCGTTTGTAACATCACATATATATCCGTGAGCAGAAATTCCTGCTTCCTTATAGGCAGCAAGTCCCTTATTTACTAAATCCTGATTGATATCATTAAATACGATTGTAGCTCCTGCTTCTGCAAGACCAGATGCAATAGCAAATCCGATACCATAAGAAGCACCTGTAACAAGTGCAATTTTTCCATCTAATCTAAAATCATTCATTTTCATATTCTTTATCCTCCTTATATTTATCTTAGATCTGTAGTTTTGATATTGTCCATATCATCAAATTCTTGGTTTTCTCCACACATAGCCCAAATGAAGGTGTAATTGGAGGTTCCAATTCCAGAGTGAATACTCCAGCTTGGAGAAATCACCAATTGCTCATTTTGCATTACAATATGTCTAGTTTCTTGGGGTTGTCCCATCATATGGAATACAACATTATCCTGTGGAATATTGAAATAGAAATACACCTCCATACGACGTTCATGGGTATGAGAAGGCATAGTATTCCAGCCAGAACCCTCAGCAAGCTCTGTCATTCCCATAGCTAGCTGACAGCTTTGACATACATCTGGGTGAATATATTGATTGATTACACGCTTATTTAACGTTTTTGCCTCCCCACAAGGACGATGATTTGCCTTATCAAAATCAATATAATAGGTTGGATACGTCTTATGTGCTGGACAAGATGAGATATAGAACTTAGCAGGATTTTTTGGGTCATTTGACTCAAATACAACCTCCTTTGTTCCCATTCCAACATACATACCATCCTTAGACTTCACTTGATAAACCTTTCCATCTAGGGTTACCTTTCCTGCACCACCAATATTGATAATACCTAATTCACGACGCTCAAGGAAATAGGCAGCTCTTAATTCATCAGAGGTTTCTAAAGGTAAAGCCTTTGTCACTGGCATTACACCACCAGATATAATGCGATCTTGATGGGAATAGACAAGTAAAATATCATCAGCTTCAAAAACCTTTTCCATTAAATAATGACGTCTTAAATCCTC
Organism: uncultured Anaeroplasmataceae bacterium; assembly: GCA_949840955.1. Taxonomy (GTDB): domain Bacteria; phylum Bacillota_I; class Bacilli_A; order Acholeplasmatales; family Anaeroplasmataceae; genus Pelethenecus. The sequence goes on from CATKXV010000010.1 coordinate 66,838, forward strand.
TGTTGTATAATGCTTTGAATCCTCTGGATGATTCGCATATCTAACTTGTAATTTCATTTCATTCTCCTTCTTTTATATTTTTTTTAATAAAATCAAAGCTTTCCTGCATATCCTCTGGCTTAGAGCCTTCAAATATGAGATAAGCATTTGGATTTGTTTCCTGAATTCGTTTCAATAAATAGGGATAGTCTATTAGCCCCTTCCCTATAGAACATTGCTTTAAAGCTCCATCAACAACAATAAAATCCTTTAGGTGAAAAATAACAATCTTTCCCTTAAACAATTCTAAGCACTCTTCAAAGATTTCTTTATAGGATTCATAATTGCTGATAGAAAGATAATTATAAATATCTACTGTATAAAAAACATGTCCGTTATCAATTTCATCTACCAAACGCTTTAAAGCTCTAGGCTCAAACATACAATGTCCAAAGGCCCCCTCTAAGGCTATATTACCATTTACTTCCTTAGCATACCCTGCTAAATCAACAAATATTCTTTTAACCTCCTGATAGGCTTCCTCTGTTCGGTTCAATGGATGATATGTCCATTTATCATCATTAAAGGATCCTGTTTCAGAACCAACAAAATGTCCCTCAAAATCATTTAAATATTGTAAATGCTCCTTAAATTTTAGAATATTGGTTTCAACTAAAGCCTTATTGGAATGTACTGGATTAAAGTAAGCACCCATCATAAAAATTTCAAGATCCTCATTTGCAAAGGCTTGATGAATCGCTTTAGCTTTCTTTTGACTCAATGTTCCAGGAAGACCTGTTTCACCCTCTACTGCCTTATTTAAAACAAGCTGTACACCGTCAAAGCCAACAGCTTTAGCCTTTCTAGCAAGCGTTTCAGGATTACTTTTCCCAAAATCATGGACACGAACACCTATTTTCATTGTATCCTCCTAATACACGATAAGGGTGCTACTAGGTAGCACCTTTATACGCAAAAATTTTTATTATCGTTGTACACGTCCGTTAGCATTACCACCAGCTAAGGATTCAACCTCAGAAGCAGATACTAAATTGAAATCTCCATTAATTGTATGCTTTAATGCAGAGGCTGCAACTGCAAACTCTAATGCTTCTGCCTGAGTTTCCTTAGTCAATAAGCCATGAATAACACCACCAGAGAAGGAATCTCCTCCACCAATACGGTCAATGATTGGATTAATATCATAACGCTTAGATTCATAGAATTCTTTTCCATTATAGATTAAAGCCTTCCATCCATTATGTGTAGCTGAGAAGGATTCACGTAATGTGGAAATAACATATTTAAACTTGAATTCCTTAGCCATTTGCTCAAATATCTTATGATATCCTTCAGCTCCTGTTTCACCAGCTTCTACATTTGCATCTGGCTTGAAGCCTAAGCACAATTCAGCATCCTCTTCATTACCGATACAAACATCTACATATTCCATTAAAGGTCTCATAACAGAGATTGCCTTCTTTGAAGTCCATAATTTTTTACGGAAGTTTAAGTCAACAGATACGGTTACACCATGACGCTTTGCAGCCTCACATGCAAGACGAGTCAGCTCAGCTGCCTTATTTGAAATTGCTGGAGTAATTCCTGACCAGTGGAACCAATCTGCACCCTCCATAATAGCATCAAAATCAAAATCCTCTGGCTTTGCCTCAGCAATAGCTGAATTTGCACGGTCATAAATTACCTTAGAAGGACGCATAGAAGCACCGGTTTCTGCATAATAAATACCTACACGATCACCACCACGAGCAATGAACTTTGTATTGACACCATATCTTCTTAATGCATTAACTGCTGCTTGTCCAATTTCATGCTCAGGAAGCTTAGTTACAAAATAAGCATCGTGTCCATAGTTAGCACAAGATACTGCAACGTTAGCCTCTCCTCCTCCATAAATTACATCAAATGAATCTGCTTGAACGAAACGCATATTTCCTGCTGGAGATAATCTCAGCATAATTTCGCCCATTGTTACTACTTTTGCCATAAAACTTTTTTCTCCTTTTTCTTAATCAACTTTAATTTTTATTACTGCTTTTTCCACAAGCTCTTCATCCACCTTGCCCTTTGCTAAATGTATATCCTCTTTAAATACAAGAGCAAAGCCTTCCTCAAGAGTGAAATAAACTGTATCCTTTACAGCACTATATTTTGTAACATCCTTATCTGGATTATAAGGTGTAGTTACCTGAAGTGTTGGATTAGAAATGTCTGTGAAGCCAAACAATTCCTTTCCCTTGAGCACAATTTGTAAATCCAAATAATGCTCATGATTTTCAAAAAAGCATTCCTCTAAGGGTCTTGCAACATAGGTATCACGATTTACATAAACGTTCTTACCATCAATTTCTGTTTTTCCCTTTGGGAGAGCCAACAAATCATTATTTAAAACAAAGTCTATTGCTGTATCAATATTCTTACTGATACCCTTATATCTTTTGATATCTCTTAATTTTCCTACTATCATATGTTTTCTTCCTATCTAACAACCTCAGCACTACCATTAGCTGCCATAAATGTTTCAATGTCTTCACAGGATAATACTAAAGCATCTCCATAGATTGTATGCTTCAATACAGAAGCATTCAAGCCATATCGAACAGCATATCCCGGATCCTCAAAATTTTTAAGTAAGCCATGGATTACACCAGATGCAAAAGCATCTCCACCACCAATACGATCATAAATGTTAAACCGAATCGGATCTGTTAATTCCCAGCTGAGTTTTTCATCCTCTAATTTAAAATAATATCCTGCCAAGGAATTTTCAGTTGCCGAAAATACAACACGATCCGTTCCAAAAATGTACTTCAACTGATATTTTTTAATCATTTTAGGAAATACATTTCTTCTTTTTTCAGATAAGGTAGTCCCTGTAAAATCATCATCTAAAGGAATTTCTAAAATTGTGTTTGCATCATAAAAGCTTGCAAAAACAATATCAACATAGTTCATAAATCCTTTATAAACAGGTCTTGCCTCCTCAACTGTCCAAAGCTTAGAACGATAGTTAAAATCAAAGCTTACAGGAACACCATATTTTTTAGCTTCCTTACAAGCTCTTAGAGCAACCTTTCTAACTCGTTCTCCTAAAGCAAGCGTAATCCCACTTAGATGAAACCATGTTGCATCTGAAAAGATTTCCTTCCAATCAAACTCATCCTCTTGGATTCTTGTTATGGCAGAATGCTTACGGTTATATATTACCTTGGATGGTCTTCCACCGAAGCCAGTCTCTAAGAAATAAATACCAATGGTAGATGATCCTCGCACTACATATTTCGTATTTACTCCATGAGATAATAAATGCGTAATTGCACCATCCCCTAGCTGATTTGGGGGAAGCTTTGAGATAAAGGCTGTTTGATGTCCCATATGCGATAAAGCAACAGCAACATTAGCCTCTCCCCCACCATAATTTACCATAAAGGAATGTGTCTGGTTAATCGTAGAGTAATCTGGCGTGGAAAGCCTAAGCATGATTTCTCCAAACGTTAAAATTTTTTCCATACTTGTCCTCAAATTGGATTATTTAGCGGCTCTTGCTTTTTTAACTTCTTCAACAAAACGAGCTGCCATAGCCGTAACAGCCTCATAGTCACCCTTCTTAGCTCCAGCAGTCATAGATGACCCAGCAGAAACTGCAACCACACCTGCTTTAATCCAATCAGCAATATTGTCTACATCAACACCACCAGAAGGCATTAAATTAGCATAAGGAAGCGGTCCTTTTACGTCCTTAACAAAGCGAGGTCCTAAAATATCACCAGGGAATAATTTAATTACATCACAGCCAGCATCTAAAGCCATTTTAACCTCTCTAACGGTTTGAGTTCCTGGAACATAAGGTACCTGATATCTATTACACAATTTAGCAACCTCTTCATCAAAGCAAGGTGATACAATAAATTTAGCTCCATTTAAAATAGCTGCTCTAGCTGTTTCACTGTCTAATACAGTACCAGCACCAATTAATACCTTTTCATCATTTGCATAAGCCTTGGAAAGATTGGCAATAATTTCACCAGCACCAGGCACAGTGTAAGTAACCTCAATAGCATTTACACCACCCTTAATACACGCTTCTGAAATTTTTAAACCTTTTTCTGTACTTTCAGCACGAACAACTGCTACAACACCTACTTCAGAAATTTTGTTTAATACATCAAATTTTTTCATTTTACAAAATACCTCTTTCTCTTTTATTTCATTCAATGAAATATTCTATTTCTATTATAAATTGATTTCCATAATTTGTCAATGAAAGCCTTATCATTAAAGCAATTTTATTATCTCCTGATTTCACTCTTTTACTCCAATATATAGCAAAAAAGGATATAATTCCTAAAAATCATATCCTTTTTTATTCTAGAAAGTATTCTTATTTTAATCCATGACAATATTTATATTTCTTTCCACTTCCACATGGACATGGATCATTAGGCCCAATATGAACCTTTTTTTCAACAGGCTTCCTTTTTACAGATTCATCCTTAACCTCATTTGTAGTAAGTCCCTTCATTGGGTCCTCCTCTTCCTTTGGAAGCTGAATTTGAATCTTTGTATGAGTTATATACTTCAATATTTCAAGGTTGATATTCTCATTTAATTTTTGGAAGCGAGCATATCCCTCCTGCTGATAAATCTCAAGTGGATTGGTTTGTGCATAGGATTGTAATACAACACCCTGACGTAAGCCCTGCATATCATCAATATGCTTCATCCAATATTGATCTAGTACCCTTAAGGAAACGTCCTTTAAATAAATTTCAAATAAATTTTCTGGCAAATCAAGATGATATTTTTCTCTTGCTTCCTTTGCCACATTTTTATTTGCTTCCATAAACGCATATGCCTGATTTGAAATATATTCAATAATTTGTTCATCATCTAAGGTTTTTAATACATTGACATCAACTGAGTTTGGAGGAAGGATGGTTCCATTGAAGCCCTGAGCAATAGCATCATCATCAATTTCAAATTTTTTAGATGAGATTTGCTTCATATGGGAATAGCACACATTTTCTACAGCTCGTTTGATCATATTTTTAACAAGCTCTTCTAGGTTTTGAACCTTTACAACCTGCATTCTTTGCTCATAGAAGATTTCTCTTTGTCTACGAATTACATCATCATATTTTAATACGTTCTTACGGGAATCAAAATTGTTTCCTTCCACTCTTGTTTGAGCACTAGTAACAGCTCTAGATACCATTTTAGAGGTAATTGGTGCATCTAAATCCCCAGTATCCTTATTCATTAAATTGATAATCATTGCAAGTCGGTTTTTGAAGGTATCTCCACCAAAGCGTTGAATCAAATCATCCTCTGTTGAAATATAGAATTGAGAAAAGCCTGGATCTCCTTGACGACCAGAACGACCCCTTAGCTGATTATCAATACGACGAGATTCATGACGCTCTGTGCCTAAAACAACCAAACCGCCTAATTCTTTAACACCCTCGCCCAATTTAATATCCGTACCACGACCAGCCATGTTGGTGGATATAGTTACGCTCTTTAATTGTCCAGCCTTAGCAACAATTTCTGCCTCACGCTCATTATTTTTCGCATTTAGAATTTCATGAGGAACCCCCATTTTCCTAAGCATTGCAGAAACAAGCTCAGAGGTCTCAACATTGGCTGTACCTACCAATACAGGCTGTCCAATTTCATATAAACGCTTTACCTCTGCAACTAATGCATTAAATTTAGCCTTTTGAGAGACAAAGATTAAATCTGGCATATCCTTACGTATTACAGGTAAATTGGTTGGCACCTCTACAACATACATATTATAGATGTTTCTAAATTCTTCTTCCTCTGTTTTAGCTGTACCTGTCATACCAGAAAGCTTATTATACATTCTAAAGAAATTTTGATAGGTTATAGTTGCAACCGTTTGTGTTTCCTTTTTGATTTCAACATTCTCTTTTGCTTCTATTGCCTGATGTAAGCCCTCAGAATATTGTCTACCCTTTAAAATACGTCCCGTAAAAGAATCGACAATTAATACCTCTCCATCTTGAACAACATATTCCTTGCCATTTGCAAAGATATAATTGGCCTTCATAGCATTATTTATCGCATGAACTAATTCAACATATTGTAAGTCATAGATGTTACTTACATTAAATACCTGCTCCGCCTTTGCCATTCCTGAAGGGGTAAGCTGAACATGTCTAGATTCTATATCAATTTCATAATCCTCTTCTGTAAGACGCTTAGCAAAGGTATCAGCTCTTAAATATAGGGAGGAGTTATTTTTAGGAGCCCCTGATATAATCAATGGCGTTCTAGCCTCATCAACCAAAATAGAGTCAACCTCATCGATAATTGCATAATTTAATCCCTTAACCTGAGTGATCTGATTCTCATTACGAACCATATTATCACGCAAATAGTCAAAGCCTAGCTCACTATTTGTAGAATATAAAATATCACAGGAATAGGCAGCTCGTTTTTCCTCAGTGGTTAGCTCTCTTACATTTAACCCAACACTTAAGCCTAAAAAGCGGTAAATCTCCCCAATTTCGCCTTCTACCTCACGTCGTGCTAGATACTCATTTACTGTAACAATATGTACTCCCCTTCCACTCAAGGCGTTCAAATAGGCTGGCATAACTGCTGTTAACGTTTTTCCTTCACCAGTTTTCATTTCCGCAATATTTCCACCATGAATTGCTATAGCTCCTATGAGCTGTACATGGAAAGGCTTCATTCCAGTCACACGATAGGCAGCTTCTCTTGCCACTGCATAGGCCTCAACTAAAATATCATCTAGAGTCTTCCCTCTGCTTAGTTGGTCCTTTAGTTCATTTGTTTTATTTTTCAATTCAGAATCCGATAAGGCTTGGAGGCTTGGCTCCAATGCTTCAATCTTTAAAGCAATTTTAGCACATCGCTTCATTTCTTTATAACCAGAATCTAATAATTTCTTTAATCCCATATGCTTCACTTTAGAGGATATTCCTCTTCCTTCCTTCGAAAATACTACATATTATAATACTATAAACTTCATTTTTTTTCAAGATTGAACCCTATTTTATAGAGATAAAAAGTAAAGAAAGGGCTCATATTTTTCAATAAGCCCTTCCCTTCTTATGATTTTTTATTTTGCTGTTGTTTCAATTACGGCATAATTGCCATCATTTCGAATATAAACTACATTTGTTTTACGCGTTTCCTTATCAAGGTAAATAAAGAAATCATGACCTAAAAGCTCCATTTGATCGATTGCCTCTTCTCGAGTCATTGGCTCCAAATCAACATTTTTATCACGGACAATACGCTCTGTTTCAGGCTTCGCATCATGAGTACGAATTCCTTTTTTACCTAGCTTGTCCTTCATACGATCGTTATAATGACGAACCTGTCTTACTAGCTTATCCATGGCACCATCAATAGCTGCATAGATATCCATTTCTTCTACTTCTGCACGAAGTATGATATTTTTAGCCGGAATTGTTACTTCAACCTTATGAAAGGCCTTATAAACCTTGCAAACCACACGAGCAGATAAATTCTCATAATCTGGCAATAAGCCTTCAAGCTTTGCAAGCTTTTTTAATGCATACTCCTTGTTTGCATCAGAGGGAGTAAACCCATTTTTTCCAACAATTTCTACCTTCATAAATATCACTCCTTTTCTACTATAATTATAGCATAAGTCTAAAACGTTTTCAAGTGGCTATAGCTTATATACATTCTGTGCTTGTAACCCTTTTTCACCAACAACCAAGTCAAACTCAACCAATTGGCCTTCATTTAAGGTTTTAAAACCATCATCCAAGATGCTACTATAATGAACAAAGATATCATCATAGTTTTCCTTGATAATAAAACCATAGCCCTTCTCGTTGTTAAACCATTTAACTTTACCGACTAGCATATCCTTTTACCTCCCTTAAAAATTCTAATATAATCATACCCTTTTACATGTGCATTTTCAATAAAAATGATACCAAAAAAAACGACTATTTTTTTAATTCACCACATATCAATAAAATATTTTTTCCTTCGGTATCTGCTAGAAAGCTTACTATTTCTAATGTAAAATCCGTAAGCCTAAAAGAATCAAAATAGATGAAAAAGAAATTCGGATGGAGATTTAGTATTTTCTCAACAATTCTAGAAATTTCAGAGGAATAGGCATCTAAATTTAAGCGATATAAAAATTTCCATATGGATACAATACGCAAGCCAAAAGACTCTAATGGGATATCTTCAAAGGATAGCTCTATAGGATAGTTTTTTTTACAGGCATCACAAATATAGTATTGCTTTGTTTCAAATAAGCTTAAAAAATTTCTTTTTATATAGAATTTATTTCTACAATTATAGCAAATCATTTTTCTTCCTCCTGCTATAAGTATTACCCAATATTCCCTTTTTTTAAAAAAGAAAAAATCTTAAACTATAAAAAATTTAAGATTTCTTGTTTAAATGATATACAATTTCCTTTAGTTCTTTACTAATGTTGTCAATTTTTTTATTAAGAAATTCATCATCTAAATGATCAATACCTAATAAATAATCCGTGGATACATTGAAATATTGGGCAAGTCGCCTGATGATATCACTATTCATAAGTGTATATTCATTGATATAATTATCTAGTGTCCTTCTTTCTATATGAAGATCTTTTGCCACCTGTTTTCTCTCTAATCCTTTTGATTCTATAAGTTCACCTAATCTTGTTTTCATATCTACTTCTCCATACCTATATTTATTTTATCATTATATTTAGTGTTTTCCAATTCATGGAAAAAAATACCCTAAAATCGAAAAAAAGTCTTTGAGAAAATCAAAGACTTTTAATCCATATTATATATTTTTAACAGCTTGGAGAAGAATACGGATAGCCTCCTCTTTCGGTAGCTCCTGTTTTTCCATGGTTCTTCTATTTTTGAATTCAACAAAACCTTCCTTACTCCTTTTACCACAGATAATCATATAAGGAATACCAATTAGCTCCCAATCCTTAAATTTGAAACCTGGCTTTGCATTACGGTCATCTAATACAACTTCAACCTGTCCAAGTAAGGATTGATAGATTTCATCACTCAAGGATTGCTGTTCTATATCATTATAATTAATTGGAACAATTACAGCGTGATATGGCGCAACAGCCATTGGCCAAACAATTCCTGCTTCATCATGATACTGTTCAACAATAGACTGTAAGGTTCTTGAAACACCAATTCCATAACAGCCCATAGCCATAGGTACATTTTTTCCTAGCTCATTCACATAACAGCAGTTCATTGGCTCGCTATACTTTGTTTGAAGCTTAAAAATTTGTCCAACCTCAATTCCACGCTCCTGGCCCATAGGCTTACCACAAATAGGGCAAAGATCTCCAGCAACATTTTTTCTTAAATCACATACGACTCCTGTAAAATCTCGTCCATAATTTACATTCTTATAGTGATAGTCCTTTTCATTTGCGCCAATAACGAAGTTAGATAGCTCTATAACCTCTTCATCCACATATACCTCGCAAGGTAAATCTATAGGTCCGACAAAGCCATGAATGCTATGTAAACTTTCTATTTCCGTATCATTTGCAAGTTCTAAAAAGTTTTCATTTGAATTTAAAGCATTCACAAGCTTTATTTCATTAACTTCTCGGTCCCCTCTAACAACAACTGCCACTAGCTTTTCATTTACATAATCATGATAAATTAATGTCTTTGCTGTCTTTTTTGCATCCACATTCAAATAGCTAGATATTTCTTCAATCGTTCTTTGATTTGGCGTATGAACCTTTTCTATAGGTAGGGCCTTTTCCTTTTCAACAGAAATAGGCTTAGCTGTAGCTTTTTCTACATCTGCTGCATAGCCACAGGCATCACAATATACAATTTCAGATTCTCCAACATCAGATAAGGCCATAAATTGATGTGATCCATTTCCACCAATATTTCCTGTATCAGCTAAAACAACCTGATAATGGAGTCCCAATCGGGTGAATATTTTAGAATAGGTATCATACATTATTTGATAAGACTGATTTAATCCTTCCTCATCCTTGTCAAAGGAATATGCATCCTTCATTAAAAACTCTCTTCCTCTCATCAAGCCAAAACGAGGACGTCTTTCATCACGATACTTTGTTTGAATTTGATATACATTTAAAGGGAGATTTTTACTAGATTTTACCAAATCTCGGATTAATGCTGTAAATACCTCTTCATGCGTTGGACCTAAGCAAAATTCACGCTCATGTCGGTCAGACAATCTCATCAATTCTGGTCCATATTTACTCCAACGACCAGATTCTACCCAAAGCTCCTTTGGCTGTAAAGCAGAGCATAATATTTCGATTGCTCCTGAGGCATCCATTTCCTCTCGTATAATATTCTCTATTTTATGTAAAACACGTAATCCTAAAGGCAAAAACTGATAAACTCCTGCAACCTGAGCTTTTACCATTCCTGAACGAAGCAATAAAATATGGGAGTCAATTTTAGCTTCCTGAGGGGCTTCCTTTAAGGTTGAAATTAACATTTTACTTGCTTTCATAAATTTTTACACTTCCTTTTTTATAAAACACAACAAATTATACCATACTATATGTATAAAATCTATTCATATAAAAGCATTTTCTTAAAACTTTTTCACACTTTTTCTTTTCATTTTATAAAATATATAGTAAAATAATATAAAGATTTCGCGATGGAGGAAATTTATGGATAAAATTATTGCCAAAAATGAATTGGGTATTTTTGCCCTAGGAGGACTTGGTGAGGTCGGGAAAAATATGTACTGTATAGAATATTTGAACCAAATTTTTATCATTGATTCTGGTATATTATTTCCTGATGAGCACCTATTAGGAGTAGATTATGTTATTCCTGATTATACATATTTAGAACAAAATCAGCAGAGGATTGTCGGTCTTTTCATTACGCATGGACATGAGGACCATATTGGAGGAATCCCTTTTCTTCTAAAAAAGGTGAGTATTCCTAAAATATTTGCTGCTGGGGTTGCAGTCGATTTAATTGAAAATAAATTAAGTGAATATCCAGATTTATTTTCTAAAATACAAATTGTGGAATTTAAAGCACATTTCACATATAAATTTAGAGGTGTTGAAGTATCCTTTATTCGATTAAATCATTCTATCCCAGATGCATATGCAATTGTATTTACCACGAGCTTGGGTATCATTATGCATACTGGAGATTTCAAGATTGATTTTACCCCTGTAGGCCCTGCTGCTGAATATGAAAAGCTAGCTTCTTTAGGACAAAAGGGTGTTTTATGCTTACTTGCTGATTCAACAAATTCGTTACGAGAGGGCTTCACAGAATCCGAAAAAAAGATTGGAGCCTCCATAAAGGATTTATTCTCTAAGGTGGATAGTCGTATCATTGTTGCAACATTTGCCTCAAACATTTTTAGAATTGAACAAATTATAGAGGCTTGTGTTGAGGCAAAGCGTCATATTGCTATCTTTGGTCGTTCTATGGAAAAGGCAATTGAAATCGGACAGCAAATTGGCTATATAAAGCCACCAAAGGGAACAATCATTGAAACCTCAGAAATACATAAATATAAGCCTCATGAGCTATGCTTTTTATGTACAGGCTCCCAAGGAGAGCCTTTAGCTGCTTTATCTAGAGTAGCAAATGGATCTCATAAAACCATCAAGCTTATTCCTGGGGACACGATTATCTTCTCCTCTAGTCCAATTCCTGGAAATCAAGAGGGGGTAAACCGTACCATTAATCTTTTATTCAAAAATGGAGCAAATGTAATTACCCACTCTCCTATTACAGATACTCATACCTCAGGGCATGCCTCTATGGGAGAACAAAAGTTAATGCTTTCCTTGATACGTCCAAAATATTTCTTGCCAATTCACGGAGAATATCGTATGCAAAAGGTACATGGAAATACAGCTATTGAATGTGGAGTTAAGCCAGAGAATGTATTTGTATTAGAAAATGGAGATGTTTTAACGATAAATGAAGCTGGAGCAAGAATTGCTGGAAAGGTTCCGTCTGGAGAGGTTTATATCGATGGAGCAGGTATTGGGGATATATCCTCAAATATTATCAAAGAAAGAAAATACCTTTCTGAGGATGGAATGTTTGCTTTAGTTATAACAATTGATGTACAAAAAAAGGATATTCCTTTGGATTCACAGGTTGTTTCTCGTGGTTTTATTTATATGAAGGATAGTGAGGAATTAACAAAATCCATCGTCAATGAAGCACAAAAATTTTTACTTGCAGAAATGAAAAAAATGAGAGTATTAAATTTAAATACTCTAAAATATAGCTTGACTGAATTCTTAAATCATTTAATCTATACAAAAACAGATCGTAAGCCTATCGTCATACCTATCTTTATGACGATAAATGGAGATAATAAAAATTAACTATCAAAAGGAACTCTATCTATTAGGGTTCTTTTTCTTCTGTTCTATATTTTTCAATATCTTTTTTTAGGTTTTCCATTTGCTGAATTACAGGAATGGGAAAAACGAAATCACTCAAGGATAAAAAATGAGTACATCCCAAAAGTAAGGCCTTACTCTTTATTTTTTTAAGATCATTTGTGTAAAAGGAAATGTCTTGATTTTTTTCAATAGCTTCAATAAACCTTGTGCCATCATATACTAAAGCATTATACTTTTCCTTAGCATAAGCTATGGTTGCTTTGGAGCCTATCAAGGTATATTCTTCTGTTAGATAAGGAATAAAATATTCAAAAACTCCCAAAATGGGTATATTAAAGCAACTCCTTAAAAAGCTTAAAGCTACAATGGATAAAGTATTACATGCTAATATAATCAGTTCATTTCCCATTTCTACCAAAATATTTGCAAGATAAAAGGAACGCTTTAAAAGAAATTCCTTGGACTTATTCCCATAAGGAAAAAAGCCTTGGTCTAGGATTATACAAAGCTGATCCTCTTCTTTTTTTATTTTTTTAGCAACAGCAAGACCACCTTTTCCACTATCAATTATACCAATTCTCATCGTATCACCATAGTTTAAATATATGCGATTGAAAAAGATATTTTCATCAATTTAAAACAAAAAGGAGCTATTTTAGTAATCTAATTAAACGAGTATGTGCATATCAGCTATAAAATATAGAGTATGTTAACAAAGGGGGGTGAGGGGAAATGTGTTCCCCTCTTATTTTTTTGTTTTTAAAAAGAAAAAGGGTGTGGGA
>CATKXV010000011.1 GCA_949840955.1 uncultured Anaeroplasmataceae bacterium
GATTACCCCATTTCAATATGAAGAATATTTTGAGCCATATTTAAAGGAAGGCTTTTCTATATTGTATTTGGCCTTATCTAGTGGATTGTCCTCTACCTATAGCGCTGCATGTCTAGCAAGTGAAAGCCTAAAGGAGAAGTATCCTGAGCTTGATGTTTTTCCAATCGATTCCTTAGCAGCAACTGGAGGTATGGGTGTTTTAATAGAAGAGGCTTTAAAAAATAGAGCCTCTGGCATGTCATTAGAGGATAATGTGCGTGCCATAGAAGCTTTAGTTCCTAAAATAAAGCATTGGTTTTTAGTTCAGGATTTGAATTATTTAAAGCGTGGTGGAAGAGTATCCTCTACCACAGCCTTTGTTGGTTCTATGCTAAACATTAAGCCTATATTAAAGATAGATGAACAGGGAAAGCTGACGACGATTGCTAAAAAGCATGGAAATAAGGCAGCTGTACATGCGCTATTTGAGGATTTTGTGGCGAATATGGATGAAGCTCTAACCCAAACGGTTTATATTTGTGATGCCGATTGTAAGGAGCTAGCTCAAGCCTTATCTTTAGAGGTAAAGGAAAAATATCCACAGATTACCATAAAGCATAGTACACTTTGCCCAATTATTGGGGCACACACAGGACCTGGAATGCTAGCTATTTGTCATTTAGGAAAATAAGAAAAGAAGAATAGAAATCCAGATGGGCTTGGATTTCTATTTTTTTATTTGCTTGCATGATTTTTTTAAATCAGGAATATACATAGGTATGGATTGACTCCTATCTCTTGGGTCTTTTTCGCTATAAAATAGGAAATCCCCTATATTTTACTCAAAAATTGTTATTTTTTGGTCTTTTTCTTAAAGACGTTCTATGATATAATTATTTTGTATGTGAAAATATTTTTTAAAAAATTAAAAGGATGTGTTGAATTTGAAATTAAGACATGAAGCTGTAAAGCTGATTGAAAGCATATGTGATCGGTACAAGAACGAACCAACGCCACTTATGCTTGTATTAAGTGACATTCAAAAGGAGTATGGCTATATTCCTTTAGAGGTTCAAGAGCTTGTTTCTGAGAAGCTAGGTATGCCTGTTTCTGAAATCTATGGTGTTGTTACGTTCTATTCCTTTTTCTCTTTAACGCCAAAGGGAAAGTATGTAATCGGTGTATGCTTAGGAACGGCTTGTTATGTTAAGGGCGGTCAAAATGTGTTGGATAAGTTTGCAACATTATTGGGCATTAAGTCTGGAGAAACGACTGAGGATGGATTATTTACATTGGATTCCTTAAGATGCATTGGAGCTTGTGGTATAGCCCCTGCCGTATCTATCAATGGGAAGGTGTATTCCAAGGTTACTGTAGATGAGGTTGCAAAAATTATTGATTCCTATAAGAAGGAGGCAGCTTTAAATGGAGCAAATTAAATCAACAGAGCAATTACAGGAGCACATTTCACATTGTGCTGAATGCTTAAATAAAAAATTAAATTCTAAGGGAAAACGTTCTGTATTGATTTGTGGAGGTACAGGATGCTTAGCCAATGAATCTAAAGAAATTCTAGAAAAAATTCGAGAAGAAATTAAGGCAAATGGACTTGAGGATACGGTAGAGGTAAATCAGGTAGGCTGCTTTGGCTTCTGTTCTCAGGGACCTTTTGTTAAGATTATGCCTGAGGATACCCTTTATCGTACAGTTACGGTTTCTGATGTAGATAAAATAGTAAAGGAAGATCTTTTAGGCCATAAAATCGTTGAGGATTTATTATATGTTGATCCTCAGACACAAAAGAAGGTTGTGAAACAGGATGAGATTAATTTCTATAAGAAGCAAAAGCGTATTGCTTTACATGGATGTTCTGTTATAGACCCTGAAAACATCGAAGAAGCCTTAGGCTATGATGGATTTAAGGGAATGCTAAAGGCCTTATCTATGAAGCCTCAGGAGGTTATTGATGAGGTGTTAGCGGCAGGCTTACGTGGTAGAGGTGGTGCAGGCTTCCCTACAGGTAAGAAATGGCAATTTGCTCATGATGTTACAAGTGATATAAAATATGTAGTTTGTAATGGCGATGAGGGAGATCCAGGTGCATTTATGGATCGTTCCATTCTAGAAGGAAATCCTTTAGCTGTAATTGAGGGTATGATGATTGCAGGCTATGCTATTGGAGCATCTCAGGGCTATTTCTATGTTCGTGCAGAATATCCAGTAGCCATTTCTCGTTTAAAAATTGCGATTGAACAGGCAGAACAGCTTGGACTTTTAGGAGATAATATCCTAGGAACAGGCTTTAATTTCCATATTGGTATCCGTTTGGGTGCTGGTGCGTTTGTATGTGGTGAGGAAACAGCCTTATTGAATTCTATTGAGGGAGAACGTGGTAATCCACGGCCAAGACCACCATTCCCAGCTGTAAAGGGCTTATGGGGAAAGCCTACGATTATTAATAATGTTGAAACGCTTGCTTGTGTTCCTTATATCCTACGTGAAGGATCAAAGGTGTTCAGCGCTATTGGAACGGATGGCTCCAAGGGAACTAAGGTATTTGCCTTAGGTGGTAAAGTCAACAATGTAGGCTTAGTTGAGGTTCCTATGGGAACTACGCTTCGTGAGCTGATTTATGATATTGGTGGAGGAATCCCTAATGGAAAAGCCTTTAAGGCAATTCAAACGGGCGGTCCATCTGGTGGATGCTTAACGAAGGATGATCTAGATACTCCAATTGATTATGATAACCTTGTAGCTGCGGGCTCTATGATGGGTTCTGGTGGAGCTATTGTTATGGATGAAGACAACTGTATGGTTGATGTTGCTAAATTCTATATGGAATTTATTTGTGATGAATCCTGTGGTAAATGTACACAATGCCGAATTGGTACAAAGCGTTTATTAGAATTTTTGAATAAGATTACAGAGGGTCAAGGAGAGGTAGAGGACATTGATAAGCTAGAAAGCCTTTCTAGTACGATCAAGGTTGGAGCACTTTGTGGTTTAGGTAAAACTGCTGCCAACCCTGTACTTTCTACTCTATTAAAATTTAAAGAGGAATATATGGCTCATATCGTAGATAAGAGATGTCCAGCAGGTGTATGTAAGAGTTTGATCGATTACCATATTAATCCTGAAAGATGTAAGAAATGCTCTATGTGTGCTCGTGTTTGTCCAACCAATGCCATTTCAGGTGTTCCAGGAAAAGAGCCATATGTAATCAATATCAATAAATGTATCAAGTGTGGTACATGTATTGCAACATGTAAGTTTAATGCAATTTATAAGGGCTAGGAGGAAGGATTATGGCATTAGTTAATATAAAAATTGAAGGCTTCCCATATTTGGTTGATGAGTCCTTAACGGTTTTACAGGCTTGTCGTAAATGTGGATATAATATTCCTTCTTTATGTTCATTTAAAAATGGAAAATGCTCTGTAGCAAGCTGTAGAGTTTGCTTAGTAAGAGTAGATGGCGTTCGTGATTTGGTTGCCTCCTGTGTGTATCCTGTTCGGGATGGTATGAGCATTCATATTTCAGATCCTGATGCAGTAATCGCTAGAAGAACCAGTGTAGAGTTATTATTATCTAACCATAATCGTAGCTGTCAGGAATGCTATAAAAATGGAGATTGTGAGCTTTTAGAGGTTGCCCATTTGGTTATGGCAAGACCTCATTTCTATGGGGGAAGCCAAACTCCAGCAACCTATGATAAGGTAGCTCCATCGATTGTTCGCGATACATCCAAATGTATTTTATGTGGTAGATGTATCGAGGCTTGTAAGGAAGCACATGGTATTGGTATTTTAGGCTTTGAAAATCGTGGCTTTAATACCATTGTTGGACCTGCTGGAAACAGAAGCTTTGCAGATTCTCCATGCTTACAGTGTGGTCAATGTGTCAATGTTTGTCCAACAAGTGCTTTAATGGAGCATAGCCAAATTGATCGCTTAGATGAGGCTTTAAAATCAGGGAAGAAGGTTATTGTCCAGGTAGCTCCTGCCGTTCGTGCAGCAATAGGAGAGGAATTTGGATTACCTATAGGTACACCATGTACTGGAAAAATGGTAGCAGCCCTTCATCGTTTAGGCTTCTACCGTGTATTTGATACGAACTTTGGTGCTGATTTGACTATAATGGAGGAAGCAAGTGAGCTTTTAGAGCGTTTGACAAAGAATACAGGTCCAATTCCAATGATTACCTCCTGTTCTCCAGGCTGGATCAATTATTGTGAGTATTTCTATCCAGAATTAATTCCAAATTTATCTACCTCTAAATCTCCTCAGGCAATGCTAGGTGCGATTATTAAATCCTATTATGCAGAGAAAAATCATATCGATCCAAAGGATATCTTTGTTGTATCCATTATGCCTTGTACTGCAAAGAAATATGAGGTTGAGCGTCCAGCGCTACAAAATGGAGATTTACCAAATGTGGATATTTCTATTACAACCCGTGAGCTTGCAAGATTAATCAGGAGAAATGGTATTGACTGGAAGAAGCTTCCTGATGAAGAATTCGACCATGATTTAATTGGTGATTATACCGGTGCTGGCGTTATCTTTGGTGTTACTGGAGGAGTTATGGAGGCTGCCATTCGTACAGCATATCATACCCTTACAGGAGAAGAAATGGAGCCTGTCGTTCTTACTCCATGCCGTGGACTTGAGGGTGTTAAGGAAGCTACTGTTAAGATCAATGGTACTGTACTAAACATCGCAATGGCATCTGGAATGAAGCATGCTAAGCCTCTTTTAGAGGATATTAAAAATGGAAAATCCAAATATCAATTCATTGAAATCATGTGTTGTCCAGGAGGCTGTATCAATGGTGGTGGACAGCCATTTGTGAAGCAGGTATTCTTACCAAATGAAGAGGATGAAATCCTAGACACCTATATTGAAAAGCGTGCTAAGGTATTATATCATGAGGATGAAAATCGACCTCTTCGTAGAAGTCACTTAAATCCTCAAATCCAAAAGCTTTATGAGGATTTCTTAGGCAAGCCATTATCCCATAAGGCAGAGGAATTATTACATACATCCTATAATGCAAATAGAGAAAAATATCCTACAAAATAGGGTTCTTAGGACTGGAAATCCAGTCCTTTTTTCTATTTTTTTCAAAAAAAATGATTTTTTTGTATGCGTTTTCACTTTTTTGACAAAAAACTATTGCAAATTTATAAATTAAGGTTTATAATCAAATTAGAAATTGCTTAAGCCCTTAAGCAAACGAAAACGTAGGAGGTTTTTAAAATGAAAAAAGGGAAAATTTTACTTTCATTTGGTTTAGTATTGGGAACACTTGGTTTGTTTTTAACCCTAGCAGCCTGTGGACCTAAGGAAGAAGATAAGCCAGTGGATGAAACTGTAACTGTAACCTATAAAAATGGAGATACAGTTTTAAAGGAGGATAGTGTAAAGAAGGGAGTAACGATAACAGCCTGGGATCCTAAAAGTACAGTATCTGATGAATTTTTTGGTTGGTTTGCTGAGCCAACTCTAACTCATGAATTTGATTTTACAAAGGCTGTCAGTGAAAATACAACCATTTTTGGTTCATTTGTTGGATATCAAAAGGATGAAAGAAAGTGGGCTATTGCTGGTTCTGGAACCTCATCTATTCTAGCATCCTCTAACTGGGGCAAGGTATATAATCCAGAGCATTATATGACAAATGCATCTACAGCAACAAAAAACATCTTTAAAATGACGGTGAATCTATTTGCAGGAGATCAATTCCAATTTACAGATCCAGTCATTACAGAGGATAGTGTTTCCTGGGGACATCAAAGAGGAGCGAAATACATCGCTGAACCAACAAAAAATGATGTGGAATACTTTTCTGTAGGAGGCTCTCTAGGTGGAGATAATTCTACAGCAAATATTACTGTAGCGAAGGATGGAAAATATGAATTTGTTTTGACAACCTATCCAAAGGGAGATTTCCAAAAGGATGGGACAACCAATTTATATGACAATAGAAGCTATTATGATAAAATTACCTATACCTGGTTAGGTGAATGTGAAGAGGTTCGTGCTGAGGTAGAAACAATTTTCTACATGAAGGGGGCTTTAATCACTGGCTGGGGAGATTATGTAAATGACTTCACTGCCTTGAAAAATGATAACGGAAAGGCAACTCTAGCAAATGTTTATTTAGTAAAAGAGGATGAATTTATGTTTGCAAGCAAAAATAAGGATGTTGCGACAGGAACTTTATCTGATGGAAATAGCTATATTAGAGGTGCTAATTTAACTGAGGCAAGTAAGGCATTGGTTACAGGTACAGCCAATATGAAGGTTGTAGAGGATGGATATTATACGTTTGTTTATGATATAGAAAAAGAAGAATTATCCGTTACAAAGGTAGAATATACACCTAAGGCAGGGGCTTATTATATCGACGGTTCCTTCATTGAATGGCAGGGTGTGAATGATGACAAATATCTTCTAACTCAAGATGCTGAAAATCCTCATCTATACACCTTTGGTAAAATAACCCTAGCTGAAAATGATGAAATCGGCATTCAATATTATAATAAGGCTTTGAATCAATATAATGGTTTCTTTTCAGCGAAGAATATGGTAAGCAATGCAAATTTCGATTTGACCTCAGGTGCAAATGCCAAGGCAAAGGTAGCAGGTACATATACTGTCACATTTAATAGTTATAGTCATTTACTTACTTTAACACCTGCTGAATAAAAAAAGAAGGCTAGGTGCAAACCATACGCACCTAGCTTTTTACTCTTATTTGATGATTTTTATCTTCATTTCTAGCAATAGAGTCCTGAATTGCCTCTAGAATAGCTTCATACTTTTCCTTTGGATTTAGGGAATGATACTCAATATCCAGCTGAAAGCATTTCAGATATTTCTGAATCTCAATATTAAAGGTAATCATTCTTTTGCCTGAATGCTTTAAAATACTTTGCTTTAAGTCTGTAAAGGATTCTACAAATTCGATATGAGCCTTAGCCTTCAGCTCTTCATTGATTTCAGTATCATCATAGGGTGTAGAAATATATACAGTAGAAGCATCTGAAATCAATTCATCAAATGAGTTTACGATTTCATAAAAAAGGTCATCGTGTAGCATTGTATCAATTGCTATTACAGGTACATAGTTCTTATTCGATAGCTCCTTAAATGCCTTTTTTGAAATTCTATATGTGATAACGGCATCTACAAATTCAAATTTTTGGATCTGATCCGTAGGAGCAATAATAACATTGAATTGATTTTCCTTTAAAAAGAAAGACAATTCATTGATAAAATTTAAGGTATCTGATTTAGCTAATGAAAAATCAGAGCATGCATAAAAAAACATAATGTTATGCACCTCTCCCTTTGCTAGAGCTTTGGCATAGGGATTAATACGATATTGAAATAAATTGGCCATTTGTAGAATTTTCTGCTTCGTTTCTTCACTGATTCTTTGATCCTCTCGACCATTGAGAACATAAGAAACCGTTGCAGGACTACAGCCACAGACCTTGGCTAGTTCGGATAATGTTGTTATTTTTTTCATAATACCTTAATTATAGTAAAAATACAACAAAAAATCAAGTAAGGAAGTGATAGATTGGAAAAATCAGCTTTAATCCATAAAAGTGATTCTATATACTCTTTTCCTTTAAATGAAAATGAAATAGAGCTTAGGCTTTTAACGAAAAAGGATGATGACATTTTAAAGGTTGAACTGATGTATAATGATAAATATAAATTTCATGAGAAGGTATATTTAAAGGAAATCTATAAAAAATATAGCGATGCAGTATATGACTATTATATAGAAATAGTAAAATTAAAGGATTTGCGATTCGCCTATGTCTTTAAGATAACCACCCAAGATTATAAGGAATATTATTTTAGTGAATCGGGAATAACCACCCAATATGATATAACAAAGGGATTTTATGACTTTTTTCAGGTATCCTATATAAATGAATTGGATTTAGTTCAAAAATCAAGCTTGATACAAAATCGAGTTTTCTATCAAATTTTTGTGGACCGGTTTTATAAATCAGAGGACAATAAAAATTCAAGGATCAATATTCCTTGGGGGGCACCAGTTACCCAGCATTCTTTAGCTGGAGGAAATTTAAAGGGAATCTGTCAAAAAATAAATTACCTTAAGGAT
The DNA here is from genome assembly GCA_949840955.1 of uncultured Anaeroplasmataceae bacterium. Classification (GTDB taxonomy): domain Bacteria; phylum Bacillota_I; class Bacilli_A; order Acholeplasmatales; family Anaeroplasmataceae; genus Pelethenecus. The sequence continues at coordinate 8,128 of CATKXV010000011.1, forward strand.
TTAGGGATTGATGCACTATATCTTACTCCTATTTTTGAGTCTGATTCTAATCATAAATATAACATTAAGGATTATTTTACGATTGCTAAGGATTTCGGAAATGAAGAGGATCTAAAGGCTTTAGTAGAAGAGGCTCATCGAAATCAAATGATCATAGTATTGGACGGGGTATTCAACCATATTTCTAAGGATAATGAATTGTTTTTAGATGTTATGGAGAAGGGAAGAGCTTCTACATATTTTCACTGGTTCTTTATTCATGGAGATGATTTAGATCTGAAATCGAACAACTATGAGCGCTTTGCAGATGACCTAGGGATGCCAAGGCTCAATCTAAATCATCCTGAGGTTGAGGCATATATCATTCAAGTCTGCTTGCATTATGTAGAAGAATATGATATTGATGGCTTACGGTTAGATGTTTCTGATGAAATCCCTCATCGCTTTTGGATTCGCTTAAAAGAGAAGATTTTACAAAGGAAGAAGGATTTTATATTCATTGGAGAAAACTGGCATAATGCTCACAGCTTTTTAAATAGTGGATATGAATTTGATTCTATTATGAACTATTCTATAACCAAAGAGGTTTTAAATTATGTTGCTTGGGGCAACTATACAGCATTCGAATTTAAAAATCATATCATCTCCAATTTGATGAGATATAAATCCAATGTGAATTATAATATGTTCAATTTACTTTCATCTCATGATGTACATCGCTTTTATACAGAGTGTAAAAAGGATGAGGATTTATTTCTTTTAGGATACGCTTTTATCTTTATGCATATTGGAGTCCCATGTATCTATTATGGGGATGAAATCGGATTAGAAGGAAACTATGACCCAGATAATAGACGCTGTTTTCTTTGGGAGGAGGAGCAGTGGAATAAAAGAATCCATAAAAAAATAAAGGGCTTAATTTCAATTCATAAAAAATATAGGATCAATGAAATGGAGTATTCCATTGATGTCATCCATGAAATGATTTGTTTAACTCGGCAAAAGATGGGTAGAGTTTTAAAGCTATATATGAATTTAAGTGAAAAATCTCATTTTATAAAGGAAACAGAGATTGTATTAGAAAATCAATATAAGGATAATATTTTATATCCAAAAGGATTTGTAATTATAAGAGAGGAGAAGAACTCATGAAAAAAAGTATTTTACTATTCTTAGGCTTGGTTTTGTGCTTCAGCCTAGCATCCTGTGATAAGAAAAAGGATAATTCCCCTAAGAATGAAAATCAGATTTTTGATAAATTCAATAAGGAATTAGAGAAAAATGTAACCATAAAGGTTTTGGAAAATGATACAGCTATTAAAATGGGATATTTTAAGGAAATGCTGGATGCCTTTAATGAAAAATATAAGGACTATGGTATAACAGCTATTGATGCGAATCAAGGTGAATTTTCTGATTTGGCAAATAGTGGACCCTATGGCTATGGGCCAGATGTCATATATCAGGCAAATGATGTGATTATGAAATATGTAGATCAAAAGCATATCACACCCCTTCCAACAAATAAAATTGAAGCCTATGATTTAATCCCAGATGAGGCTTGGAAGGCCTATGAAGCAAAGGTGGATAAGAATAGCTATACGTTTGGTATTCCATTAAATATTCAGTCTGGTCTATTATATTATAGAAAGGATTTACTTCCTGAAAACTGGAAGGAGACCTGGGATAAGGATCAAAATGATATACCCGATATGGTAGAAAATTTGGTGGATTTATATCAATTTTCTAAGCAAAGAAACCAAGAGAATAAGGATCAATATGGCTTTGAATATTCCATAAATGACTTTTATTTTTCTAGTGGCTTCTTATTTAGCTATGGAGGATATGTTTTTGGAAGCAATAATACAGATAATACCGATATCGGAATTCATGCTTCAAATGCTAAGCTAGGAGCTCAGCTGATTCGTCAGCTTGCTTCTGTTATGAGTGTATCCTGTCAGGATGATAGTGCAAAGCTTGCGATTAGTGGAAATATGGCTAGTGGAAAATATTTTGCTTCTATCACTACACCAGATGTGAGAAGTGTCATTGTAGATGCTTTAGCAAAGGAATATGTATCCAGCTTAAAATTGAGCCTAGAGGAAGCGACAAAGAAGGCAGAAGAAAATATCATTGGAGTACCCTTCCCTAAGATTCCTGAAAATGGAGATTTAGAAAATCCTAGTACCAAAATGATTGATTGTGTACAAATGGGTGGAATTAATGGCTATGCTATTTCCTCCTATACCAAAAGTCCAGTAGCATCCTTAGCCTTTATCAATTTTGCTACAAGCTATGAAATGGTAAAGCTCCGTCAAAGTATTTTAGGTATTGCTCCTTGTAGAAGTGATGTTAGCAATGAAAGTGATACTCTGTCTCAGGCCTTATTTGATAGGGTAGTAGAAGGTAAAATATCCATAATGCCTTCTATCAGTGCAGTGTCTGCCATTTGGACACCAACTCAATCCTTTTTTGCAGATGTAGCAGCTGATCCTAGAAGAGCAGCTCCAAAGTATGATACATTAGAAAAGCTTCAGGCTGCACTAGAGAAAACAAGTAAAGAAATCTATGATTCTATTCATACAATAGGTAGCTAATATGGTTAGGGTTAAGCATTATTTTACGGATCTATTTACTAAAATAAAAAACAAATGGATATCCTTTAAAAATTTCTTTAAGGTAAGCAACATCAACACAAAGGCCTCTATGTGTGTTATGGGCTTAGGACAATTGATGTATCATCAAATTGGAAAAGGAATTCTTTATTTGGCAATTGAGATATTATTTATTCTATTTTTTACTCTATTTGGCTTTTCTTGGCTTGTAGGACTATTTACCTTAGGAACTGTAGAGGCTGATCCATGGATCGGAGTAGAAGGAGATAACTCCGTTATATTTATGCTTTTGGGAATATTTTCTTTATTCATACTATTCCTATTCCTCTTTTTATATATCTCAAATATCAAGGATGCCAACCATACAGGAAAGGATATCATCTATGGGAAGACTCCTAAAAAATTCAAGGAGGAGCTTCTAGATTTACTGGATAAGAAATTTTATAAATCAGTCTTATTTATTCCCATTATAGGTACCTTAATATTTTCCATTTTGCCGATTGTATTTATGATATTGATTGCCTTTACCAACTATGGAGATAAGGTTTTACCTCCTGTACTGGTAGATTGGGTTGGCTTTGATAATTTTGTAAAGATATTTTCAATTGGAGATATAGGACCAACCTTCTTTAAAATATTAGGATGGAATTTATTATGGGCATTTTCTACAACCCTAATCAATTATATTTTAGGTTTATTACTGGCTCTCCTTTTAAATAGTAAATTAGTTAAAGGAAAGGCCTTTTGGAGATTTTTTCCAGTTTTGGCCTATGCGATTCCTGGATTTATAATGCTTTCGGGCTTTAAATTCTTATTTTCCTTAGGAGGTCCAATCAATCAAATTTTACAAAAAAATGGAATGGAGGCTATTGGCTTCTTATCTAAGGATGGAACATGGTCAGCAAGAATCATTGGATTATTTGTAAACGCATGGCTCACTATTCCTAATGTAATGCTGCTAGCTACAGGAATTTTATCCAATATCAGCAATGATTTATATGAGGCAGCAAGAATTGATGGAGCATCAAAGCCCAAGCAATTTAGAGACATTACCCTACCCTTTGTTGTTTTTGCAACAACACCAACTCTAATTACATCCTTTATTGGGAATTTTAATAATTTTGGAGTATTTTATTTCTTAAGATCCAATGTAATGAGTGATGGGTATTTTTCAGCAAGTGATACGGATTTACTTATCAACTGGCTATATCGATTATCCATAGATAATAATTATTATTCTATAGGTGCAGCGATTTCTTTAATCATTTTTATAATCACCTCTAGTATTTCTCTAATTATTTATATTAAATCTCCAGCTTATAAGAAGGAGGATACCTTTAGATAATGAACACAAAAGTAAAGAAAATTTTGAATTATGCTTTGATTTATACCTGTTTAATAGTAGTGGCCTTTGTTTTCTTTTTTCCCTGCATATGGATTATTTTATCTAGTTTTTCTAAAACAGGAAGTCTTTATGATTTTAATGGCTTTTTTCCAAAGGCATATTCCTTTGATTCCTTTATAAAGCTATTTACCGATACGCAGATTTATGATTATCCAAAATGGCTGGGAAATACGCTTTTGGTTGCTGTTATGAGCTGTATTTTTTCAACCCTATTGATTATAGGAACAGCATATGTCATGTCCTATTTTCAATTTAAAGCAAGAAAGCCCTTGATGAAGATAACCTTAATCCTATCTATGTTCCCCTCTTTATGGGTATGACAGCAGTATATTTATTGATGACACAATTTAAATTTGTAAATAATCTATGGGGACTTGTAGTTATCTATTCCTGTACAGCACCCTTAGGATATTTAGTTCAAAAGGGCTTCTTTGATACAATTTCTCAATCCATATATGAGGCGGCAAAAATGGATGGAGCTACAAATTTTAGGATATTTAGAACCATCACCCTGCCTTTAGCCAAGCCGATCATTGTCTATACTGCTCTGACCTCATTCACTTGGCCATGGAGTGATTTTGTACTTCCAAGGCTTTTACTGATTGATAAGGATAATTGGACTGTTGCGGTAGGGCTAATTCAGCTCGGGCAAAATGAATTTGCTCGATTTGCAGCAGGATCTGTATTTATTGCAGTTCCTATTATCGTGTTATATATCGTTTTAATAAAAAATATGGTTACAGGCTTAACAAGCGGAGCCGTGAAGGGGTAATAGATATGGCGAATTTAAATTTAATTGATGTATGTAAAGTATATAAAGGAAACGTTAAAGCAGTTAAGGATTTTAATTTAGAGATTCGAGATGGGGAGTTTTTAGTATTTGTAGGACCCTCAGGCTGTGGTAAATCAACAACCTTAAGAATGATTGCAGGCTTAGAGGATATTACAAGTGGTAAAATATATATTGAGGATAAGCTAATCAACCACTTAGAGCCTAAGGATAGAGATATTGCTATGGTATTTCAAAATTATGCACTATATCCGCATATGAGTGTTTTTGAAAACCTTGCTTACTCTTTGAAATGTCACCGAGTAGACAAGGTGACGATAAAGCAAAAGGTAGAAGAGGTAGCTGAAATTCTAGATATCAAGGAATATCTTTTGAGGAAGCCAAAGGAGCTATCTGGAGGACAACGGCAAAGAGTTGCTTTAGGACGTTGCCTTATTAGAAACCCAAAGGTATTTTTGTTTGATGAGCCACTATCCAATCTAGATGCAAAGCTTAGAGTTACTATGCGTAGTGAGATATCCAAATTGCATAAAAAGGTGAATGGAACCTTTATCTATGTTACGCATGATCAAACGGAAGCAATGACTATGGGAGATCGTATTGTTGTCATGAAGGATGGCCTTATCCAGCAGGTAGATACTCCAGTAAATCTATATGAGCATCCAGTAAACATTTTTGTGGCAACCTTTTTAGGAAGTCCACAAATGAATATATTTCAAGGTCATTTGCTTGAGGATAAGGTTATACTTCATGATACGCTGAGCCTTCAGCTTTCTGAAAAAATACGAAATAAATTGATTTCAGGATATGAGAATCAGGAGATTTATTTAGGAATCCGGCCGAATGATTTTAGCTTAGGTAATGCAAAGGATTATGATATCCATGTCAAGGTAGACTTAATCGAAAAGCTTGGCAGTGAAACCTTACTTTATTTTCAGATGCCAGGAAGAGAGGAATCTACCGTTGCCTCCATCCATATTAATATAACAGATGATTTATCTGAGGATGTCTATTTGAAAATAGACAAAGAAAAGCTTCATTTATTCAATAGAGATGAAGAATCCATATTAAAAATAAATGAAATTAATTTCATAAAAACCAAGATCAGCTTAGATAAGGAGGATGCAATCCTTAATCATCAATTTCGATACCAAAACTTTGTAAATCAGTGTGTTGATGAAAATATCCCCGCTGAGTTTCATGGCTATATGGCATTGCCATCACAGGATTTTTCTTTAGTAAAGCAATCAGAGGATGATATAGAGCTTGAAGTAGAAATCAGAGCCTTTGATGCCTATTCTGATAAAAAGGTTTACTATTCTAAGCTTTTCAATGAAGAAGAATCAAGAATTACCTTCTTTAGCAAACGAAATGAAAATTTAACCAAGGGAGACCAGGTTAAAATTTATTTTCCATCCAAAAAACTCAGCATTTATGATGCTTCCATGCTGAAGATTACAATTAATGATCCGATTTTCAAGCCAATTCAAGTAATTTCTTTAACCACGATTGGTAAGGAGTATTATATTTTAGATTCCAATAAGGATTTTTGTAAAAATAAGTATTTTAAAATAGAAAAAATCTTCGATTTAAATACAGAAATGATTGTTAATGTAAAAAATCAAAAGGATGAAAATTACTCCTTTAGAATAGATAAAAACCCAGATTTGTATGTGGGATTACTCCTTTATACAAAGCATTTAAAAAGATAACAATCAAGGATTTCCTTGTTGTTATATTCTTTCCTCCTAAAAGGCATCATGCATATCGTATGATGTCTTTTATGCTTTTTTAGTTCATTTCCATAATTCGACTTTTTTTGATAGATTTCTCTTGTGTAGAAAGGAATGTTACTATAAGCATTGACGATGAGACATATTTGATTTTCTGTTGAGTAAAAGCGTTGAAAAAAAACGACAATTCGACATTTTACTTCATTACTTCATTTATGGTATTATCTTTCTACGAGGTGGTAAAAATGCCTGAAATTGGGAGATACCTCAAATTTGCTGTGTCAGCAATTGAATTGAGATATTTGTACCTTAGCGGCAGTATTCCATAGAAGTTCATCTAAATTATAAATTGAAGACACAGACAAAGACTTGAGTGATTCTACTTTCACTTGTCTTTGTCTTTTTTTTATTTTAGAAAGGACAAAATATGAAGGAAAGAAGAAATATTTTTAAAAAGCTAGAAGAAGAAGTTCCCAAGGAATTGTCCTCTATGATTCAACTTTTATTTGACGAGTTGAAGGAATTCTTTCAAAATATGTCATTATATGAGCATAATGAGATATATATTCAATTATTTAACTTACTCTATGATTCATCAAAAAAAAGATATACCAATATAGAAATATCGGATATTTTACATATCGACGTTAAAATCGTTAAAAAATTTATTAATAAAATAGAAGAATTTGTACCCAATTATATTGCTGTTCATAGAAGATTTAGTAAGCTTAAAGTACATATGCATAAAAAGTGACATTTGTCAAGACCTAATTTAGGACCTTAAAAATTGAAAAAGTATGCTACACTTAAAATATATTAGGTCGCTCCTAATATGAAATTTAAGATCTTAAATATAAAAACGAAAGAAAGGAGAAAAGCAATGAATGAAATAGTAGTAGGAGTTATCGGACTATTAGGAACACTATCTAGCATCTGTTTTGCCTATCTAGCCTTTAGAAGAAATCATACAAGTGATACTAAAAAAGATGGTAAGGCAGAAGGTGTATTGATTAGTGATATTGGTTATATTAAATCTTCTATTGACCGGATGGAAGGAAAGCTAGATAAGGTTGAAACCAATTATCAGGATCTACTCTCAAGATTAATACGAGTAGAGGAAGCCCAAAGCTCCTTAGAAAAAAGACTAGAACATTCAAATAAAGGATAATTATGGAAATTATAAGTATACCTGTAATAACCATCATCTGTTATTTACTAGGAGAATTCTTTAAATTAATCATCTTAAGAAAGAAAAAAAGATACAAATATATACCTATAATTGTCGGGGGCATAGGAGGGGTACTTGGGCTTATGATTTATTTTATTAGTCCAGAATTACTGCTCAACATAACAAATCCCTTTGTAGCCATCGCTATAGGAATCATAAGCGGACTTGCATCTACAGGAGGAAATGAGCTAGTCAAGCAAATCTTAAAAAAGGAGGAGGAAAAGAAATGATTTTAAGAAATGAAAATCCTTATAATCCAAAGATTGACTATATGGTTTGTAAGTGTATTTTAAATGAGTATCAAGATCAAGTAGATGAAAATCATTTAAGAGATTGCTTCTTCAATAAGGCTTCCTGTAAAAATGAAATAGAATTAAATCTTTGTATGATAAGAAATTTCTTTTATCAGCATAATATTCTAACCCTTACACCTAAAGAAATAGACGCATTTCTTTTATTGATGAACTGGGACTATGAGTTTAAGGGTCTTCAAGGAAATACATTAGAAGAACAAATTCTTCATTTGGCTCAAGAGCTAAAGGATAAGGAAGCTATTTTTCGTTTCTTATTTGTAATCTGTTATACAAAGGAAAGGAAAGAACTCATCATTCCCTATACCAAAGGAATAAAGAAGCTCCTTCAATCCTCCTCAATAGAAGAGGTAAGAGATAGTATTTCTTATTTCAAAAGAAAAACAAAGCATTCTAACCAAAAGCATGATACCTCCATCCATCCCGTCATTTTACCTTTACTTAAAATACTAGGTAAAGCATTTCTAAAACAAACAGGCTTTATAGGATTAGGGGTGTATGGATCCTTTGCTTTAGGAACAACCAATGAGTATAGTGATCTGGACTTAATGGTGGTTGTTCAAAATCCCTATGATAAAAGAAGGGTAAGAAGAATAACAAAACAATTCTTCAAAAAATTTATACCGATTCCTATAGATATTAAAGTAACCACAGTAGAGGATATGGATCATGAGCTTACTATAGGAATGAAAAAAACAATGAAGAAAGTTGCAGGTGAAATCCAGTGGAAGAAATCTATGAACTAACGAAAAATAAAAGAATATTCGTAAGAAAAAAGATAGCTAATTTCTTAGAAAAATCCTTACGATACTGTGGCTATGATTTTGATCATGATGTATTTAAAAAGATCATTTATAGTGAGGATGAATATAGAACACCAGTAGAAGAAAAAATTAAAAGCTCTTATGATGCTTATATTTATCTATTAAGCAATGATAAAAATATGATATCAAAAAGCCTATGGAAGAAGTTTTATTATATCTATAAAGAAGAGGAGCTTGAACAGTTTTTAAGCATAAAGCTATCAACAAAGTACTTTCACTTAAATCATTTAGCACCCATTGAACAGGCAATAGAATATCACTTATATGTATATCAGGAATTCAAGGATTTAAAGGAAGAGGATAGATTGATGCTATCATTAATGATTTTCAATTATATTCTTGTAAAAAATCAAATTCCTTGTGTACAATTTTTCAGGAAGGAATTTAAAGAGTATATGAAAGCACGAGAGTCTTTCTTCAGTGGAGATAAGCATCCCATGCTAGAATTTACTTTAAAGCTTTTAAAAAACAATCCCTATATGGATAAACAATTTTATAAGGATTTGATTCCTGTAACTCTGTCCGACATCATTCATTTTGTTGAGGAAAGAAAAGAGGAATTTAAAACAAAATATCAAATTAAAGGCTTATGGATTCATGGCTCTATTGCCAAAAGAATAGAGCGAATGGATTCCGATTTGGATTTCTTTATTGAAATGAGCTTAGACTTACTTCAGGAAGAAAAGCTAGCCTTAATTGAAGAATTAAAGCAAGTCTTCTTTGATAGATTCAAAAGAATGATAGATATTCATGAAATAGTAGAATATCTAGATGATGACATTATCAAGGAAGCAAGAACTACAAAAAGATTAATTTAAAAAGAAAGAAGGAAAGAAAAAATGGCAAATAAAGGCTTAAAAGGCCATACCAAACAAATCAGTCAAACGATAGGAGAAGTTGCAAAGGTATCCGTGAATGTGAACAAAACGGATGCCAATATGCATATCCTAATCCCACTGTTTCAAACGTTAGGACCTAACCCAATGGATTTGAGTTTAATATGGAATTATCAGGATAGAGATAGATTCGGTTTTTTTGGAAAAGGATGTAATATAAATACCTATCGAGATTTTTCAGATAATGAGAATTATATTAGTGTAAAAGAAGCAGATGGAAGCTACTTATCCTATTGGGATGAGAAAGGATTTGATGATTTTACATCAGATGAGAATAATATAACCATAGTAAAAAATACAATATTAGTTCCTGGAGATAGTGATGAATATACCTATGAATTTAAAGATCAACAAGGAAATACAATTCATTATGATAATGGAAATACTTATTTTCCTACTAGTATAAATTATGTTAATGGGGAAAAGACAACGTTTAATGGCATCAATATGGATAATGGTAGAGGTGCTAAGGTAAACTTTACAGAGTCAAATCGAGTTATGTCTAAAACCACTTATACTCAAGATGGAACAACATTATACTATGTGGATTTTACATATGATTCTAATCAAAGAATAACAGCTGTAAAGCACTTTAAGGAATCTAAACTTGTAAAGCATCTATCTATTTCTTATGGAACAAATGAAATTACTGTTAAGGATGAAGTATCAAAGGATTATGCGAAATATACATTCAGTGGAAACTGTGTTACTAAAATCGTAGAGGTACTCAACAATAATTTAGAGAACGCAGTAGAGACTTCTATTTCTTATGAGGATAGAAGAACTATTCTTACAGATAATGATGGAAGAAAGGTGTATATTTACTTTGATAATAATAATTTCCCATTATTTGAAATAGATGAAGATGGAAACGCAGTAGAAACAGAATATGATGCAACTACAAAGAAGTTAACAGCAAAAAGCTCAACAATCCCAACTAAGAAAAAACTGGAGAATTTATGTACTATCAATATTGGTAATTTTTCAAAAGATAGCGGAATTTCCACATCAGTTGTTTCTATTAATGATGCAGTCTTATCAGGGGTATTAGGAACAGTATATAAAGTTAGTGGTACAGGAAGTATGCAATATACTTATACAACACAAGGCCTTGGAAGCGACACTATTATGGCAGTTATTTGGGGTAGACAAAAAAAGGGATATACAAGTTCATCTAAGGTAAAAGTAACTTTAACAGCAGATGGAAGCGATTCAGATGAATTTAAGAAAACAGTAGTTGATAATCAATTTGATATGATGACATTAGGTGTTAATGCGATTAAGAGTTATTCCAAAATCACTCTTACTATAACATTAACTGGAAATACAGAAATAGAAATTGGTGGAATTCAACTTTTAAAAAAAGACTTTGGAGCGTTTTATCAATATGACGTAAATGGAAATGTAATTAGTGCAGAGAGTGGAACAGGGACAGTGTCCAATACCTATAATTCAAAGGGACTACAAGAAAGGTCAGTAGGGAAAGATTCTACACTTTACAATTTTCGATATGATGAAAAAGGAAATATGATATCTGCCCAAACTGGTTATGGAGCAAAGATTGAAAATACCTATGATTCCTACAATAACATCACAAAAAACTTGGTGTCTAATATGGTAGGAACAAAGAGATTAGAGACAACAAAGACATATGAGAAGGGTAGGTTTATTACGAGTGAAACAGATGAACTTGGAAATACTACGAGTTATACTTATGATTCCTTTGGTAAAATTAAAAAGATTACAGATGCCTTAAATCATATAACAGAATATAGTTATGATGCATTTGATAACTTAACAAAAATTCTATTGAATCATTCTGTTTCTGCTAGTTATACCTATGATGCACAAAACAAATTCAAAACTGCTACACTACCTAATGGAACAATCTACAGTTTTGGCTATGATGCTAATAATAATCTGAATACTGTATCTATGAACGGAGTATTGATTGTATCATTTACATATGATTTAAAAACAGGATTAATCACAAATCAAAAATATGGTTCCTCTGGTGATTCCTTTGATTTCATCTATAATGATAAACATAATATAAGTCAAATCAAAATTAATGGAGAATTAAAGTATCAATATATGTATGATGATTTTGATCAGTTACTTCAAGTAAAGGATGGAGGAAGTACAGTATTAAAAACGTTCACTTATGATAATGATGGCCAAATTACAAAGACTGTTGAAAATGGGGCAACTATAGAATATAACTACAGTAGTTTAGGAGAAGTAAATCAAAGAAAGAGAACTTTAAATTCAAAATCGATATATGAGTCCTTTGATTCTATATCCAGATCTAAGGGGTTTAGTCCAGATAATTTGATAGGCTTTCTGCAAAATAAAGAGAATTTTTTAGGAACTTTATTTAATGGCAGTGCAGAAATTAAAAATAAGAATTATGTTTGTAAACCATACAACTATAAAACGAATGATGTAACTAATCCAAGTTTTACTAGCAAAAGTAAGCTGACATGTGTAGATTGTAATTTATGGAACCCAATCAGCTATTATCCACCAATGGGAAATTCTTATATTGAGGATTCTGGATGTGTAGGCTTTTGGTTTTACCCAACGTCTGCTCCAACAGAAAGCGATAAAATGTATCTATTTTGTGTAAAGCATAGAACACTTCCCGATTGTGTTTCTGTATATATGAATAGCTCAAATAAATTAGTTTTAGAATTAAAAGATGGGAAGAATAATATTATTACTAAAAAAACATATAACGAAGTATCCATTTGTGATTGGAATTTCTTTGGCTTAAATTTTATGTATCGCGATGATGGTCAAGGCTATGCTAAAATTTTCAGCTATGAATTATATTTGAATGGAAAATGCATTAAAGAAAATTTGGCGGGTGTAACAATTCAAACAGGTTCAGCATCAGCATATCATATAGGGTATCGTTTTAATGGGACTAGTGGATTTGATGCTTTAAATACCATAATTACAGCATTAATGATAGGATGTAGGTTGCCAATAACAAGCCAGGATATGCAAAATTTTTATAATTATACAAAAGATTATTTGATAGGAGATTCCTATTTAGATGACTTCTCTGTTGATTTTAGTGCAACAACCACCTATAATTTATCAGAAAATATGCTGAACCAATTTGATATATATCCATTACAAAATGATGTAATGTCCTTAAAGGGAAAAAAGCCAAAAGGCTTTGATTTAAGATGTGTAAGTAAAACAGATAAGGATAGAACATTTAACTATAATAACCAAATCAAGCGATATGCATATGTAGCTGATGGTAATCGATTAGAATATGAGCTGAATTCATCCACAGGAACAATCATGATGAGAACCTACATCAAAGAAAATGCAGATAGACAATATTTGCTAGAATGTAAGGATAGCTCTGGAAATACAGTAGGATTATATCGAACAGATAGTCATTATTTATTTGTAGAGGTTAACGGTTCATCTACAGCAACAAATTATGTTTTGGATAATAAAAAATGGCATACTATTGGACTGTCCTTTACCGAAAAAACGATTTCAAACTCCTTAGGAAACGAAAAATATATATCTATAAGAGTATATAAGGACGGAAATACAGTAACAATTGATAATACGATTTCTACAAGCTTTGGTAATTTAACAGTATCTATTGGTAGAAAAATTTCCTCTGTAAAAATTGTAAATAATTTTGGAGATTATTTAACCTATTACCCATTATTAGGACAAATAGAAATGGTAGCTATTCGAGGCGCATATTGTGAAGTTTCAACATTAAATACGTTATCTAAGGAGCTTAAATCAGTAACAAAAAGAAATGAATATGATGAACTAGGAATGTTACAGAAAAAGGCTATAAGATATGAGGAAAAGGACATTTTAACAAATACCTTTAGCTATAAGAAGAGAAGTTCAAATTCAAGTTGCATTTCAAAACATATAGATACAGAGATAATACAATATGGCTCTACAAAGGCAAATCGAAGCTATGGAATCGATGCCTTAGGGAATGTAACATCTGTTACAGATTCTACCTTTGGATCTCATTCATATACATATAATGCAAGAGGCTTCTTAACAAAAGAAGATTCCATGGAATATCAATATGATGGTAATGGGAATATCACAAAGGTAGGGAAAAGCACATATACCTATGATACAACTATCAAAGATAGATTAATTAAAGTTGATGATAAAGAAATTACCTATGGATCTAATCCACTTAATCCAGAAAGCTATAATGGTTTAGCATATACCTTTGAAGGAAGAAGGTTAACTTCTATAAATGAAAGAGGAAGCTTTAAGTATTCTTATGAATATAATTCAAATGGATTAAGAATCAGTAAAGAAAAAACTAATTTGAATACAAAGGAATCTAGTAAAACACATTACTATTATGATGGAGATAACCTTATCACAGAAATTAATCCAACCTGTAGACTTGATTTCTTATATGATGAAAATAATCAGTTATATGGGTTTATTAAAGATAATACAGATAAGTATTTCTATGTAAGAGATTTTATGCAAAACATTTTGGGCATTATAGACAAAACAGGAGGTCTTGTGGTAAAATATGATTATACAGCTTATGGTATAATCAAAAGCATTACAGGAACACTTTCATCAACAATAGGAAATGAAAATCCATTTCGATATAAGGGATACTATTATGATAAAGAAACTTCTATGTATTATTGTAAGAGTAGATATTATGTGCCAGAGTGGTGTAGATGGTTAAATGGAGACCATGTTGGACATTTAAATCCAGAAGATCTTGATGGCTTGAATTTGTTCAGTTATTGTGAAAATAATCCTGTTATACTAGTTGATGAAGAAGGAGATTTTGCAATTTCTATTGGTGTTGCTATTGCATTTGGACTTGTTGCCTTGTTCGCTATGGCCACAGTTGCGATGACTAAGTCAGAAATCTCAAGTGGTTTAACATCAGATATAGAATCTGGACTGAAGTCTTTTGGCGATATTATTGTCAAATCAGTAACTGAAACAATTGTTATGACTAGTATCCCATATATGCTTACTTTTGTTGCTTTAGACAATGTTATGATGGGCAAGAAACATAAAGAGGCAGAACATAAAAAGAATTCCCAGCCTCATAACCTGGAAACACATCAAAAAGGACAGGCACGTAAACAAAGGGACAAAGGTGGGGAAAAGGGAGATAAAAGAAGAAAGAAGAAAAACAAATGGTACACGACTCCTAAGTTTCAGAAAGACTTAAAAAAAATTGTAAATAGTATAGCTAAATTTTTTTAAAAAGTGAGGAATAAAGAGATGAAAAAGTATGGAATGTATGAAAGAAAAGATTATTTATATCACTTTCGGCTACAAGAAATTTTTAAGGACTTTAATTACTTTATAGAATTAAATAAGAAAAATGAGTGTATAAGAAAATACTTGGTTAGAAACACCAAATTCAAAGAGTTCAAAAAAATAAATAAACAATCGGATTTTGTTGATAAAAGCAGCTTTGGTTCGGTAGAAGACTTTTTCCAGTATTGTATAGAGACAGCAATGTTTGTAACTCTATATTTGAATCATTATGAAATTTCGGGAATTGTCAATAATTTCAGCGATGGTTATATTTTATTAGATACGTTTGAGTTTACAGCTGAACAAAATGGCATTTCTTTGATTCCTCTTTCTGAAGTTGATGATATTAGTTGGGATGGTATGCATGAAAAGAAACTTGAAAAGTTTTCAAATTATAAGAAACAGCAATATGATCTAAAGGATATATTGAATTTATGTTCCAACAAAGCAGAAATATGTGAAATATATCGTCAAGGAAATATTAATACCTTTTTGGTTGGTTTGAGCAAAGAACTAAATGAAGATTATTTTTTAATAGAAAGCATAGATCTTTTAGGAAATCCTAACGGCTATGTTTTAATTCATAAACAATTAGTAGATTATTTTAGTTTTAGAACTAAATACATAAAATTATATCAATTTGGGAAAAGTGAAAATGAATGGGAAACACTGGTTTCATTTTTAGAACATTTAAAGAATTCAAAGGAGGAGTTTTTCTTATCAGATTATAAAGGTAAAGAATATTGGGATAATATTTTAACTGATTTTAATGACTCATCTATCTTTTTTTGCCAAAATGGTAGAAAAAGGAAACTTTCAATTAAGGAAATTGATGTTATTGATACTCGAAAGTAATTCGACTGTCAAGTTAAAGATATGTTCTAAAATTGTAGAGATAGTAGAAAAATACTTTCCGCTAAGAATAGTTGATTTAATAAAATGATAATCAATTGTGTTTTTGCCAATTGGTTTTTACATTAAAATAAAAACACATCAGTTAGTTTTATAGGAAATACCAATCCATTTAGATACAAAGGATATTACTATGATAGTGAAACTTTTATGTATTATTGTAAGAGTAGATATTATGTACCGGATTGGTGTAGATGGTTAAACGGGGATAGTGTAAGTTGCTTAACCCCCCAAAACATTAATGGATTAAATCTATTTAGCTATTGCTATAATAACCCAGTAATGTACTTTGATCCAAATGGAAATATGCCTAACTGGTTAAAAGTGTTAATTGGTGTGACAGTTATTGGTCTTGCATTCGCTACGGCGGGGGCAGCTGTAGGAGTAGGTGCCTTAATAGGAGCAGGACTGGGAGTTGCAAGTGGTATTACACTGGATGAAAATGAATGGAGACATTTTGTTGAATATTTATAATGGCAAAAATAATTTAATGAAATGGGTCAACTCATTGAAATAAATATATTTAAATGTTATTTCGTATAATAAAAATATATGTTGGTATTTATAATAAAGTTTATCATTTTTTAAAGGAAGATATCTTATGAAAAGAATAAGAATATTTAAAAATTGGTGTTATCATATGATTAATAATGCCATCAAGAAAAAAAATAATAATATGTTGATAATATATTAATATTATATGGAGGGATAAATAGTGAGGAGATATTACAATCTAGCATATTTTTATATTACTTGTTTTGCAACAGTATTTATATGTTTTAGTATATATTTTATTATTGGTTGTGTAGTTCTATGTAAAGGTAATTTTGATGGAATGATTATTATGTGCTTTTCTGCAGGGATTATCTTAATACTATATCTCTTTACTATTTTATTTCCAAACCATTTAATAAGAACATATTATGATAATGAACAAATTAAGCAAAACTTTCTTTGGAGAAAGAAGAAAATTCAATATAATGATGTTAAAGAAATTTATATAATCAATTCTTATATTTATATTTCATCAAAAAATTATAACCTTAATTTAGATTCTAAAGAGCCTAAACTTCATAAGATACTTTATAAGACTCTAAAAAATGAGATGTTAGTTATGATTAATTCTCAGGAAGTGAATTTTATAAAAAATATTCCATTGGAAAATATACAAATATATATTTTCAAAAATAATATATCTAAAATACTCAATAAATATTTTTCTTGATAGTTGGAGGTTAGTATGAAAATATATAAAAATGAAGCTACTAAAATAACTAGATTTTATTTTCCATTTTGTACAATTTTATATGCTGTTATTTTTATATTAGTATATATAATTTGGGATGAAAATGTAATAGAAAAAATACTATTTTGCTTAATGGTTTTTCTATTACCACTTTTAATTTTTTCTTTGTATATATTCTTACAAAAAGATGCTTTTATGACAACATACTATGATGAAAATAAATTAGTACAAAAATTTTTTTGGAAGAAGAAAACATTAAATTATTCAGATATTAAAGAAATATATGTAGTAAACAACTATGTTTATTTTACAACAAAACTTTGGAAGTTAGATTTAAAGAAAAACTTTTTTATAAAATATAAAGTATATAGAATTTTAAAAAAAGAAACAATAGTTATCATAAATAAACCAGATGCAAACTTTTTAAAGTTTATAGCAAAATACAATATAGAACCTATTGTATTATATGATAGAGGTGGATATGCCGATGTCATAATAGATAAACATTTTAATGAAACATAAACTCTAAATGAATGTAGATATATTTTTAATTCTTTAAGCAATACGAAATAAATTACTATGATAGAGGATAGACTTTAGAATAAATAAATGGGTCAAATATTTCAGTGATTGATTCACTTGTTTCATTAGGTACAGACTTATTATAAGGATACCAACTATAGGAGTAGAAATAACTTGGGGATATGATATGCATTAATAATACAATTAAAAAAATCAAAAATTATCAACTGGTTATTGAAAAATAAAAAGGGGTGAAGTGTATTAATTGATTTAGTAAAATATATTTCTAAATTAATTGTATACAGATTAATATGAAAAGATAATCCAATTTCCTGTAATGTTTAGCTGAAATCATATTGGGATGTGTTTTCTATAATGGAGATTTAATTGGTACAGTAGTTATGTGTATAACTTTGGCATGTGTTATCTTTATCTCAATTTTATTGCTACTTTTATTACAGAATAATGTTTTTATTGTCACTTATTATGATGATGAAAAAATTTTACAAAAATCTTTATGTAAAAGAAAACAAATCAAGTATGAGGATATAAAAGAGATTTATATTTCAGGATCATACATTTATTTGACTTCAAAAGTATATAGTTTAAAGTTTGATGAAAAAGAAAAAGGATTTAAACTTCAACGCAAGGTAAATAAGATATTAAAGAATGAAGTTGCAATTATGATTACATCAAATCCCTTTTTCTTGAAATATATCAATTTAGAAAAAACAAAAGTATATGTATTAAAAAACAGTATTAAGATTACAGTTGACAAGTATTTTAAATATTCTTAGTAGAAAAGCAAATGCTCATTTTCTTTATAACATATGGGCTTTTGCTTTCTTTACTAATTCATGAAATAATAAGGAGATTTTAAAAATGAAGATAAAAACTGGAAAAAGAGGCTTAAATAAAGATGAGTGTTTTTGTGGAAGTGAAAAAGATATTAAAAATATGTTAAGCACACTATCTTTAGATGACAACTATAGAGCAGTTATTGATATGGGATTATACATTTCAAGGTGTTATGATGGATCAAAACCAATTTTTGAATTTGAATATACATCTTGTACGCCTGAAATTATTAGTAAATATCATAACGGACCTGAGCTTTGGTTTAGTTTTTATCCAATTAAGGCAAAAGATGTTACAGAAGAAATTAGGGAAGAATTTAAACACAAAGTGATTCCGATGGTCAAGCAAGAAATATTATTATGTGTAAAACGTAATAGCGTCATATCATTTAGATCCATTATTAAAGTATCAATAGAAAATAAAAAGTTAGTAATTAGCCGATAAATCAAATAAGTTTTAACATAACCCAAGCACTATTCCCCTGTGAAGGTTTAGATTATGCTATTTAGGCAATAAGTGGTTTTGTAGGAGATTTAATTGGTACAGCAGTTATGTGTATAACTTTGGCGTGTGTTATCTTTATCTCAATTTTATTGCTACTTTTATTACAGAATAATGTATTTATTGTTACTTATTATGATGATGAAAAAATATTACAAAAATCTTTTTGTAAAAGAAAAGAAACCAAATATGATGATGTGAAAGAAATTTATATTGCTGGATCATACTTTTATTTAATTTCAAAAGTATATGATTTAAAGTTTGGAGAGAAAGAAAAAAGATTTAAGCTTCAACGTAAATTAAATGAAATATTCAAGGATGAAGTTGCAAGTATGATTACATCAAATCCCTTTTTCTTGAAATATATCAATTTAGAAAAAACAAAAGTATATGTATTAAAAAACAGTATTAAGATTACAGTTGACAAGTATTTTAAATATATAACATATGGGCTTTCACTTTCTTTGCTAATGCATGAAATAATAAGGAGATATTGAAAATGAAAATTGAGACTTTAAGAAGAGGATTAAATAAGGATGAATGTTTTTGTGGTAGTGAGAAAGATATAAAAATTATGTTAGAGATGCTATCCTTAGATGATACTTATAATGGAGTAGTGAATATGGGTAAAATTATTTCTAGAGATAAAAATGGAATGAATTATATTTTTAAATTTAGCTATAGTTCAAGACCTCATCAAGATATAAGTGATTATAGTTATCGAAAAAACATTTGGTTTAGTTTTTATCCTATCAAGAAAAAAAATATTACAGAAGAACTAAAGGAAGAGTTTAAAAGTGAAGTTATTCCTCTACTAAAGTCAGAAATATTATCGTGTATAAAGAGAAATCATATAGTTGAGTTTGTTTCCGTGATTAAAGTTTCAACTAAAAATGGCAAACTAGCAATTATTAAAGAAAGTAGATGAAATAAAATAAGCAAATATTTAAGTCTCTATATGAGACTAGTATTTGCTTTTTCTTTTCTATCTAATCAGTAGGAATGTTTAGTTCTAACCTTTGACTTCTACAACTATATCTGCAAAATATATTAGGTATTATAGACAAAACAGAAAGTCTTGTGGTAAAATATGATTATACAGCTTATGGTATAATTAAAAGCATTACAGGAACACTTTCATCAACAAGTAGATATTATGTACTAGAGTGGTCTAGGTGGTTAAACGGAGATTCTATTTGTTATCTTGATTTGAAAGACATCAATGGGACAAATTTAATTTGTTATTTAGACTTGTTGATGAAGAAGGAGATTTTGCAATTTCTATTGGTGTTGCTATTGCATTTGGACTTGTTGCCTTGTTCGCTATGGCCACAGTTGCGATGACTAAGTCAGAAATCTCAAGTGGTTTAGCACCAGATATAGAATCTGGACTGAAGTCTTTTGGCGATTTTATTGTCAAATCAGTAACTGAAACAATTGTTATGACTAGTATCCCATATATGCTTACTTTTGTTGCTTTAGACAATGTGATGATGAGTAAGAAAGCAAACCCAAATCCAAATAAACGTCCAGATCGAAAAAAGCAAGGTCGAGAAGAAGGAAATAAAGCCAGATATAAGGATAATTGGGAATCAAGAAATAATTACAGAAATCCCAGAAAAAGAAAAAAGCATACACCAGGAAAAGATCATAGGAAGTTCTTTAAAGTAATTTTACTATTTTTATTATCGAAAGGTTTAGAGAGATTTTAATATGTGGATAGAGAAGAAGGAAAAAAAGTATTATATAAATAGTGCAAAAGCAAATGGATTAAGAATATTTTATGGAGATATAAATGAAGAAACTATAACAAATATTAAGCGGTTTATAGCTGATATAAGGAAAAGATATTATTTTCCTATTAGATGTAATATATATTTTTCTAATGATACTTATTATATTTCAAATAAAGATGGTCATAAGTTTTATGGAGTTTTTTATGATGAGATGGATTGCAAAAAATTCACATATCCCAAAATATTCGTTGCTGCAAATGAGAGAAAAGAAAATCCCATTGTTGATATATTTTTTACCCTTCTTCACGAATTAACCCATTATTATCAATGGTATTTTAAAGAAGATGATCATAGAACTAATCGAAGTCTAGAAATTGAAGCTAACAAATGGGCTGGATATCTGCTTCATGAATGGTTATCAGATAAAAATGATTTAAAAAGCTGAAATTTAAATCGTCCTTAAAATTGCAGAATATAGAAGCATGCTTTTCCGTAATTAGAAAAATGTATTGTGAAAGAGCAAAAGACATGAGGAGGCAGAACACAGAAAGAATCGCACGTCTCATAATCTAGAAACGCATCAAAATGGACAGGCACGTAAACGAAGAGACAAAGGTGGGAAAAAAGGAGATGAAAGAAGAACAAAAAAAGATAAATGGTATACAAAATCTAAGGGGCAGAAAAACTTAAAAAGTATAGTTAAATATTTTTAAACAAATAGGAGATTATATAAATATGAAAAAAAATAACATTTATAGGATTAATTGTTCCCAAAAACAGAATATGTTTATAGCAGATATAGAAGACTTTTCATACTTTATAGAAATTGACAGGTATAATCATTATCTAGGATCAAAAATTTTGTTTTCAAAACTAAATAGATTTCATAAGCTTCAAAAAACTATAAATTATCCAGTCAGTCATTCATTTGAAACTATTTTAGATTTTTTAAATTATATTAAGATTGAGCAAAGGATAGTTACAATTTCACTTTGTTCTAAAGAAGAAACAGGATATGTTTGTGATACAAATGATGATTTGATTCTAATACAAAATGTAAATGTTGTGGATGGAACCTTCGATGGATATACGGTTTTAAAAAAAGATTTTATTGATCGATTTGATTGGGATAGTGATCAAGAAAAGAGATTAGAAAAAATGACCAATAAAAAAGATATAGATATTGATTTAACTATTTCATTTAATATAATTAATCATGGTCAAGAAATGTGTGAAATATATGTATTAAACAAAGAAGGATTCATGCTTGGAATACCACATATCATAGATAAAGATTGTTTCATAATTAATAGCATAAATTTAAATGGAGATAAGGAAGGTTTTGTTTTAATAAAACGTTCATGCATAGATTATTTTCGTTTTCGAACCACTTATATTTCCACTTATGAAAAAATAGAACATGAACATATCTTTAAAGATAATCAAGAATTTTTGGATTATATTAAAGAAAATAAATTTCCTCTTTATATTAAAACTAGAAAAAGAAAATATTATTTTGATTGTATTTTAACAGATTATAATGATGTCTTCATTACAATTTTGAAAAACAGAAAAAAACACAAAATAAAAAGAAGAAATATATTGATGATTGATACTACAAACACTATAGAATAATTGTACATTTAAAAAACATAGGCACAATTTGGCGCTGTTCTTGTTAGAGGAGGCACATATGAATATGCCAAAGAAAAAGGTGCCAAAGGATGGGAACTTGCAGGATGGACAACACTAGGAGTACTTGATGGTGGATTATTAGGGGACACTACTAGGAGCTTTTGCGAGTATAAGCTTTACCACATCAATACCAACATTAGGGTTTGTTAATTCAAATGGCACTTTAATAATTGGTGTTACTGGTACAAAATTAGTAACTATTACTGGGGCTCAAGTTTTAACAACAACTGGGGTTATTGCTGGATTAAACTATATGTTTTCCAAAAAAGAGCCCAAAATGAAAAACAAACCACTATTTTTATGGACTACGCAACAAGAAGGAATTGATGTAATGAAAAAATATAATGGAGATGCACATAAAGCTACAATTGAAATTATGAATAATTGTGGAAGGGCTTGGAGTAAAGGCGCTGGACAAAAACATAATGCTATAAAAAGGGTTGGATAGGATAATTAGAAAAATAATCTATAGAATGTAAAAGTTTTTAGTAGGAGGTCCTTATGAATTTAAAAAAATTATATCTTGTCGAGGAATGGAAGTTCTATTATGAGGCATAAAAATCTAATGATTTTAAAGAATAAAAAAGGAGATTTTAAAAATGAAGATAGAAACTGGAAAAAGAGGTTTAAATAAAGATGAGTGCTTTTGTGGAAGTGAAAAAGATATTAAAAATATGTTAAGCACATTATCTTTAGATGACAATTATAGAGTGGTTATTGATATGGGATTATACATTTCAAGGTGTTATGATGGAACAAAACCAATTTTTAGATTTGAATATACATCTTGTACGCCTAAAATTATCAGTAAATATCATAACGGACCTAATCTTTGGTTTAGTTTTTATCCAATTAAGGCAAAAGATGTTACAGAAGAAATTAGGGAAGAATTTAAACACAAAGTGATTCCAATGGTCAAGCAAGAAATATTATTATGTGTAAAACGTAATAGCGTCATATCATTTAGAACCATTATTAAAGTATCAATAGAAAATAAAAAGTTAGTAATTAGCCGATAAATCAAATGAGTTTTAATATAAACCAAGCGCTATTCCTCTTTGAAGGTTTAGATTATGCTATTAAAATGAGCATTTTGGTGCTGCTTTTTTGTATAGTGCTATGAGTTCAATAATAAATGTAACTTCTTTTGTTGGCGAAAATATAATGAGATTGGAATCAATAAAAAGAATTGTTTATCCTAAAATATAAGAAAACATAGAAGAAATTAAAGATAAATTAAAAGAACCTCTTTTTTATAAAAGAAATAAAGAATTCTCAATTTTTAAGTAGATTTTCATGATTTTTTCTAAAAATATGTAATTTTTTGGCAAATATCAAGCGTGCTTGATGGTGTCTGGCTTGAAGAAATAAGATAATATAATCGGTGATGGATTATATGGGCAAAAAAATACATTCTGATGAAGAAAAATTATTTTTGAAGCGGTTTGGAAAAAATGTTAAAAATATAAGAGAAAAATTAAATCTAACTCAAGCAGAGCTTGCATTTAGAATGGGTATGACAACTCAAACATTAAGTGATATTGAAAATGGTAAAACAGATTGTCAACAAACGACAGCTTATCTAATTGCAAAGGCACTGGGTATCAAATTAAATGAGCTTTATCTATTTGAGGATAATCAATGAAACACTTTTCCTTCAATATAGAAGATTATTACATACAAACTAAAAAATACTATTATTTTTTTGATGGCTTATTTAAATTAGAGGAAGGAATAAAAAAGGATATACTGGATAGTTTAAATATTCCAGATTCAACCTATAGAACAAACAGATCAAAAAATTATGTTAAAAATAATAATCATTTTATTTTATTGAACTATTTTCATTATGATACATTGATGTATCCAAGAGAAGTATATGAAACCTGCTTTGCAAAAATAATGTATGCCTTTTATTATAAAGAATCCAGTTCTATCCCGAAGCTACAAAAGGACATAGAGGAATTCATCCTACAAAATAATTATTTGAAGCCTATTTTTACAATATTTCAAATTATTTTAGATATTGGAACGATTGGGGATTATCATGTATTGTTAGAGATTGTTGGGCCTAAATTAGATTATTTAAATCTTTTTCCAGAAGACTATTACGATCCTAAAATTGGATATATAGTATCTATGATTCAATTTTACTTTAATCGCAAGGTCGATGAAATAAAATTAAAAAACGATTCCCTCAAGTATGTAGAGCTATCATGGCTATATAGCTTTTTTAAAGGCAATAAAGCCTATTTGAATCAAAATGATTATGAAGCAATTGTCTATTATGAAATGTGCTTAAAGGACTATAAGGAAAGCTTTAATATTTCTAGGATAGTTTCTACCATCAATACCCTAGCCTTTTTGCACAATGCACATGAGCAATATGAGCTCAGCATAGAAAAATCAAGTATCATTTTGCAGCATACCTTTTATCAAGAAGCAGAACCAAAGTGGCAGAACTTTCTTTCTACGCATTATTTGTTTTCTTTATATATGCTTGGGCGATATGAGGAAATCCAGCAGTTCTTTAATATTATTGTGATTACACCTGATGTATTACATATGAATTCAATTCTTATAGGAATTCTTGCTGCACGAAAGCTCAACTGTTCATTTAAGGATTTTAATCCTATATTTGATGAGATTATAGAAAAGGATGAAACCATTCAGCTTTTCATTCTCATGTTAGATAAAAAAATTTCTACATCCAAAATGAAGGAGTTGAAAGTATATTCCACCTATTATTTTAAAAAAATTGCCGAAAGTTTAAAACTCGACACATAGCCATTGATCAATTGAAATATTTATGGAAACGTTAAGGAAAGAATAACGTTTCTTTTTTTTATGCTTAGCCATAGAGTGAAACGTCGATTTTTTTGCACCTTTAAGCATTTGCATTTTATTTATAAATGAATAAAATACGAACTTAAAGGAGGTGAAATGCATGAAAAAGGCTTTAAAGGTTTTTATGATGGCTTTTGTTTTTGCATTACTATTTTTTGTAGTAATTCAAGGACAAGGACACAACAAATCAGAAATTTCTACAATAGGAAACACATATGACAGAAATGGCGAAAATGAATGTGTTGACTTAACGTAGTTTTTCTAAAGGTATAGCTTTGTATTATGAAGCCTATAGAGAAATAAGGGCACTACTAAAAATGGATTGAAGGTAGTGCCTTTGTTTTTATTCATTGTTTTCTATAATTGTCTCAAAAACCATAAGAAATGCCAGTAAAATTCAAATGATTTCCCATTTTTTTATAAAATACGATGTTAACCTCGTGGAGTTTAACCTCAACTTATATGATAATAAAATCGGTGAGGAAAGTGAGCATAATAAAATACACAGAAGAAGAATTTAATCATAAGAGAAACCTAGGAAAGAGAATTGTAGAGCTTAGACATATCTTTGGTATTACACAAGAAGAGCTAGCGGATAGAATAAGAATAGCTCCTAGATCTTTAAGTGAAATCGAAAATGGAAAATGTTCTCCAAATGCAATTATCATTTATCGTATTGCAAAGGTACTTAATATAAGCTTAAATGATTTTTATTCTTTTCATGAGATTACAAATGATACCTTGATAAAGGATCATAGTGATTAATGGTTTGATTTAAGAATCTTTTATATAAGAAATTTATTTTTTATGAAAGAAGTTTACAATTTTCTTTTTTTAGGGTATTATATTTATTAAAGAAGTGTAAAATGTAGTCAAAGGAGGGGCATCTATGAAGCTGACATTTCGCTGGTATGGAGAAAAGGACTCCATTCCACTTGAATTTATTAAGCAAATTCCCAATATGAGTGGAGTTGTAACAGCTGTTTACGATACACCTGTTGGACAAATATGGGAGCTTGAAAAAATCAAAAGACTGAAAGAGCTTTGTGAACAAGCAAATCTTGAAATGGAAGTTATTGAATCAGTTCCAGTTCATGAGGATATTAAGCTAGGAAAGCCTTCAAGAGATCAATGGATAGCAAATTATGCCCAAACCATACGAAATTTGGGGAAGGTAGGGGTTCGATGCATTTGCTATAATTTTATGCCTGTCTTTGATTGGCTAAGAACGGATTTAAAAAGAAGTAATCCAGATGGAAGTAATAGCTTAGCCTATACTCATGATATATTAATGAAGCTCAATCCTAAAAATTTACATCTTCCAGGCTGGGATGAGAGCTACACATCTGAGGAGCTATATCATTTATTAGAGGAATATAAGGATATTACACACGAACAGTTATTTGATAACCTTATATATTTTTTAAATGGAATCATGCCAGCTTGTGATGAAACAGGAATTCGTATGGCGATACACCCAGATGATCCACCATGGGATATGTTTGGTCTTCCTAGAATTATAACAGGAATCGATAGCTATGCTAGACTCGTCAAGGCGGTTCCTAATCCTCATAATGGCTTTACCTTTTGTACGGGAAGCTTAGGTGCAGGAAGAAAAAACAATCTGCCTCAAATGATTAAGGAATATTCAGATCGTATATTTTTTGTTCATTTAAGACAAATCCAATATACAAATGAAATGGATTTCATAGAGGCAGGTCATATGACAAAAACAGGGAGCCTAGACATATTTGCTATAGTCAAAGCTTTAGTTGATTATGGATTTGATGGGTATGTTCGCCCAGATCATGGAAGAAATATCTGGGGCGAAGATGGTAAGCCTGGGTATGGGCTATATGATAGAGCACTTGGTGCTGCCTACCTCAATGGTTTATTTGAGGCTATAGAAAAATTACGGAATGCCTAAATTGAATTGATTCCAGGCTTAAAAATTAAATCAACCCAAATAAAGAAGGATAGAATCGCCTTCTTTTATTTTTTCACCAGCATCAGGGGACTGATAGATTACCTGATTTCCATCCCCATAAAACACATAGTTATAAAAGGAAGAGCCTTTAATTTCCTTTTTGGTTTTGCCTATATAATTATCTACCTTGTAGGTTGGTGTATCTAAAAACCATCTTAAATTTTTTTCAATCTGATTTTCATAGTCTCTTTCTACTCCAAGATAATTTAAGGATTGTTCTATGATTTCTCCAACAAGAGGTGCTGCCACTGTTCCACCATATTGAACAACATTTTTTGGATGATCTATTGCGAGATATACAGCAATTCTAGGGTTATTCATTGGTGCTAAGCCTAAGAAGGAAAGAATATATTCTCCTTGAATATAACCGCCAGAAGCGGATATTTTTTGAGCAGTTCCTGTTTTTCCCCCTACTCTATACCCCTCAATAAAAGCATTCCTACCTGTCCCTAATGCACATACGTTTTCTAAAGCATATCGCATTAAGTTGGATGTTTTTTCTGATATGACCTGTCGTTTAACCTTCTTTTCCTTTTGATATAAAACCTCATCTGTATAGGTATGAATTTCCTTTAAAAGATATGGCTGTAGTAAAGAGCCCCCATTTGTAGCAGCAATAGAAGCCATAACCAGCTGAATAGGTGTATAAGCACTGGTTTGCCCAAAGCTTTGTGTTGCAAGCTCTACAGGTCCACAATTCTTTTGACTCATAACAATCCCCTTGGACTCCCCTTGAATATCAATTCCTGTTTTTTCTGTGAAGCCATATAGCTTTAAATACTTATAAAAATTTTCTACACCAATCCGTCTTCCAAGCTCCATAAAGCCTGGGTTACAGGAATTTTGAATTACCTCAAGAAAGGTTTGTGAGCCATGCCCTCCTGCCTTCCAGCATCGTATTTTACGATCGGCTACTGTCGTACTCCCGCCACAATAAAAAAAGCTATTCATGTCAAAAAGACCTAATTCTAAAGCAACACTATAGGTAAAGACTTTAAAGGTAGATCCCAATTCAAAGGAGTAGAAGATAGGAAGAATTCGATTATAGATACTTGAATCATAATCCTGATAATGACTTGGCTCAAAATAAGGGTAAGAGGTCATTGCTAAAACCTCTCCTGTTTGTGTATCAACAATGAGTCCCATAACCTGCTCGGGATCATATTGCGTTATAGCATTTTGAATTACGCTATCTAAAATGAATTGAAGATTTAAATCTATTGTCAAATAAAGATTCATTCCAGGGGTGGCAGCTTTATAAACTGAGGTAGTGTCATGCATCAGATTTCCTTTAGCATCTGTGTAAATGGATAAAGCACCTGTTTGACTTGTTAAATAATCATTATATTGATATTCAATACCAGACAACCCTTGCATATCTATACCGCAGAAGCCTAAAACCTGTCCCAGTGTAGCTCCATAGGGATAATATCGCTTTGAATCTGCTGTCAGGTAAATTCCAGGTAAACCTAATGCATTGATGGCCTTTGCTTGCTCGTCAGTAATCCGTCTTCCTTCAGGCTTTATGATTTCTAAGCTGTTGTTCTTTGTTAAATGACGAAGAATATCCTTTGCATTACAATTTAAAATTTCTGCTAAGGTTTTTGCAGTAGCTTCCTTATCCTTTACCTGTCGATTAATAGAAGCAACTGTATATGCCAGCTTATTTCCAACAATTACCGTTCCATTTCGATCATAAATTAAGCCCCTACTGCTTTGAACAGGAATATCTCTTTTCCATAATTCGTCAGCCAAAATATTAATTTTATTTGAATCAATAAAAGTTATATAGCCTAATTTAATGACAAGAGCACTAAATAGAAGAAGAAATCCTATGATTACGATACCGATTCTTTTTTTCAAATTTATCACCTATATAAAAATATGGGTGTGCTTTATTTATCATGCTTATTTCGTATTCTTTTTTTTATAAATATAGATGAAAAAACAAGTAGGGTGGTTGTAATCTCAGAAAGTGCAATAGATAAATATACTCCATTTTCATCTAAAAGCATACTTAGAAGGTAAGCTAAGGGAAGAAGAAGGAAGAGCTGTCTTAATAGGCTTAAGAATAAAGAGGTTATTCCTCTTTGAATGGATTGAAAATAGGAGGCCATGATATAGTTGATACACCCAAAGCAAAAGCCGATGGATGCTAATCGTAAAAATGTATTGGTTTGGGCTATCAGCTGTTGATCCTCATAAAACATCATCATTAACAAATTCGGTATCCCCATAAAGATTAGAGTGGCTATAGCCCCAATACCTAAGGACAATAAAATAGAATCCTTTAAAAGCACCTGTAACCTTTTTTCATCCCTAGCTCCAAAGCTATAGCTCATTAAAGGCATTGTTCCTTGGGCAACACCACTAACCCCCATATAGACAAAGTATTGTAGCTTATAATAAATACCAAAGGTGGTAATGGCCATTTCATTTATGGTTATAAGAATATAATTCATTATGGTTACCATAAATGAAGGAATTGCATTCATAAAAAAGGAAGGGATACCAATCCTATAGATAGAAATTAGATTGGACTTGTCAAAATAAAAGCCTTTAATTTGAAGTCGTACACGATTTCTCTTAGATAGAATAAAATATAGCATAACCATGGTAGCAAGTACCTGGGCTATTACAGTAGCCAATGCAGCACCAAAGACTCCCATATTACAGTTAAAAATAAGTATAGGATCTAAAACGATATTGATAATTACTCCAGTTAGCAAAGAGAACATAGGTAAAAGCATTTTGCCATCCGCCTGTAATATTTTTTCCATAGCAATTTGAAAAATCGTTGTAAAGCTAAAAATGATGATCATATGAATATAGGTAGTCCCATAATCAATGACAAGAGCTTCATTTGTAAAGCTTTCTATGAATATTTTAGATAGTCCCAGTCCTAGCCCTAAAACGATGATATAATGAAAAAAAGAAAGAATCATCCCTAAGGTAGCAGCATTTTCTGCTTCCTTGTGCTTTTTTTGACCCAATTTCATTGCAATACATGCATTCATACCAACTCCAACTCCAACCGATAGGGCCAATATCAGATTTTGTATAGGATATACGATCGATATAGCCTCCATAGCCTTAGGATCATAGCTTGTAATATACATAGAATCAATTAGGTTATATAAGGATTGAATAATCATAGATAATGCAGGGGGAATGCTCATCTTAATGATTAGAGATAAAACTTTATTTTCTTTCATATGCACCACTCCGTTCCATAAAAAAATAGCCTCGTATGTTTGTTTGGTTTACTCCGAAACAAAAAAATACGAGGCTTTCATAGCGTTAGTCATTTTAACATATCTATGTCCAAATGTAAAGATTAAAAAGCATCTATTTCCTTTTTTAGCTCCTCTAAAAGCTGTTCTTCCTTTATTTTTCTTATAATTTTACCCTTTTTAAATAGAACTGCCTCATGCATTCCACCAGCAATTCCTAAATCAGCCTCTTTTGCCTCCCCTGGACCATTTACAGCACAGCCCATTACAGCAACATGAATTTTCTTATTCACAGAATTTAGATAATCCTCAATTTCTTTTGCGATGGGAATCATATCATAGGCAGTCCTTCCACAGGTAGGACAAGAAGTAAAGGTAGGCAAATTTTGAATGTAATGCAATTCCTTTAATATTTCTTTTGCAGCAATAACCTCATATTTGGGATCATCTGTTAAAGAAACACGAAGTGTATTTCCAATTCCTAAGTCTAAAATTTTAGATATACCTATACTCGATTTAATTAGCCCCTTAAAGGAAGTGCCTGCTTCTGTAATTCCTATATGAAGTGGGTAAGGAAAGGTTTGACTAGCAAGCTTATATGCCTCTAAGGTTAAATCAATTGAAGAGCATTTTAAGGATAGACAAATATTATAAAAGCCGAGCTCCTCTAAAATGGAAATATGTCTTTTTGCTGCCTCAATCATATGCTCAGGTGTTGGCTTGGCAATATCCTTAGGTAAAGAGCCCCCATTTACCCCGATTCGAATCGGAATTCCCTTCCTTTTGCATAAATCAACAATTTCAATGATTTTCTCCTTATTTGAAATATTCCCTGGATTTAAGCGGATTTTATCTACACCCTCCTTTATGGCTATGATGGCTAGCTCAGGATCAAAGTGTATATCAGCAACCAAGGGGATATGGATTTTATCTAAAATTTTAGATAAGCTATAGGCATCCTCTTGATCTAAAACAGCTACACGAACGATTTCACAGCCTAAGGCTTCCAATTCAAGAATTTGCTTTATCGTTGCCTCTGTATCCTTCGTTTTTGTATTACACATACTTTGTATATAAATATGATCATTTCCACCAAATTTCAAATTTTTTAGCAAAAACTGCTTTGTTTCCTCTCGTTTAAACATTTTTATCACCAATTCTATTATATCAAACGAAAGAAAAGAAAAAAAGTAGTTGCATAAAATTATTTTATTTGGTATAATTCTAAAGGAAGTAATCTTTAAGTCTGGAGGGAAAATAAGAATGCGTGATTTAGTAAAATTAGTTTGTTCTGAATGCAAGAATGAAAATTACTATACAGACAAAAATAAGAAGACAACTCCTGAAAGAATGGAGATTAAAAAATATTGTCCTTTTTGCCGTAAACATACATCACATAAGGAAAAGAAATAAGCTTGTAAAAGCTTTTTTTCTTTATTCTATTAAAAATATGATAGAAAAAATAGTTACGGGGGACTTTGAAACCAATACCTATATCATAACAAATCAAGGGAAATGTGTAATCGTTGACCCAGGCTTAGACTTTGAAAATACGGCAACAAGGCTAAAGGATATGTATGATATTGAAGGGATCCTTTTAACTCATGGACATATGGATCATATCGATGGAATAAGGTATTTTACTGCTCCCATCTATATTCATGAGGCAGAAGTTCAATTTTTAGAGGATGCGAGCCTTTCCTTATATCGCATGTTTGGAAATCGTATTCCATTTCAAAAGGAAAAGCTGAATATTGTCCCATTGAGGGACGGAATGGAGCTAGAGCTCATTGGCTATACATTTAAAGTGATGCACACTCCTGGACATACCAGGGGAAGTGTCGTTTATAGCTATAAGAATAAGCTTATTAGTGGAGATACCTTGTTTCATCAAAGTATAGGAAGAACGGATTTTCCTACAGGGGATATGAAAAGGATGAGAGATAGTCTGAAAAAAATTATAGAGACCTTTCCTGATCTAACAGAGGTATACCCTGGCCATAATGAAAAAACTACGATTGGTTTTGAAAGAAAAAACAATCCTTATTTGTAAAATGTATGTAAGGGAATTTTTAATTCCCTTGTGTACTCATATTTCATAAGAAAGAAACTCGATTTTTGAGTTTTTTTCTTTTTGATTAATTTTTTAGCACTTTTTCGTTGACAGTGCCAAATGATTGTTATATAATAGTGTTGCACTAAGGAAAGAAGAGTGCAAAAACGAGGTGATTTCATGCTAACGGATCGACAAAAATTAATTCTTAAAGCGATCATTGAGGAATATGTGACTAGTAATGAGCCTGTAGGTTCAAAGTCCTTAACTGAAAAGCCGTATTTGGACTTTTCCTCTGCGACGATACGATATGACATGCAGGATTTAGAGGAAAAGGGCTATTTAGAAAAGACCCATACCTCCTCAGGAAGAATTCCCTCTCAAGTGGGATATCGCTACTATGTAGATCATTTAATCATCCGTGATGATACTGTATTAGAATATTTTAAATATCTAGATGACATTCTGGATAATAAAAAATTAGCTAAGGAGGATGCTCTAAAAAAGATTGCTGATTTTCTAAGTGAGCTTACAGGCTATTATTCTATCATATTAGGATCAAGTGCTGATTTTGCTAAGGTTATGAAAATGGAGATTGTTCCACTTTCTAATCGAGAGGCAGTCATGCTAATTGTTACCAATACAGGTCAGGTACAGTCACAGAAAATTACGATTCCCGAGGGATATAATCAGGATGATTTGCTAAAGATTATACAGATGTTTGATAATGCAATGTATGATCACTCTGTATATGAAATTCGTGAGGTATTGTCGAAGGAGGCCTCAAAGCCTAGAATCAGACAGATGGTTGATTTTAAGGATGATATCTTAAATTTTATGATTAAGGGATTTTCAAGATTTTTAAATACGGAAACCTATGATTCAGGATTATCTAGATTGTTCAATCAGCCTGAATTTCAGGATTATCAAATCATGCAAAAGATATTGAGAGCTATTGATGATGAGGCTATCACAGATTTTGCTCAAACCTCAGCTGGAAATTTGAAAATACATATTGGTAAGGAAAATACTAGTGGGCTAGAGGATTGCTCCATTGTTACAATTCCTTATTATATTGATGATAATGAATATGGTACATTGATATTAGTTGGACCAACCCGTATGAATTATCGAGGAGTTGTTCCACTTTTAGAATATGTAGCAAAAAGTATGCCAAAATTATATAATAGGTAGGTAATGAAATTGACAGAAGAAATGAAAGAAGAAGTAAAAGAAGAACAAATGAATACAAAAACAGAAGAAACCATTCAAGAGGAGCCTAAGGCAAAAAAGGAAAAAAGAGACAATAAATTAAAGGAACAAATTTCTAAGCTTGAGGCGCAGCTGAAGGAGCAGCATAATGAATATCTTAAGGTTTTTGCTGAAATGGAGAATACAAAGCGTAGATTAAAGGATGAAGCGATTAAGGATAGAAGGTATGCCTCTCAAAAGGTTATAGGAGAATTAATTAATCCAATTGATATGCTTTGCAAGATCGTAAATTCTGAGGCACCCTCTCCTGAAATTGCCAACTACTTAATTGGCTTTCAGATGATTACCAATCAGCTTATGGACATTTTAAAGGGAGAAGGCTTATTGGAAATTGAAGCCTTGCATAAGGAATTTGATCCTATGCTTATGCAGGCTATGTCAACAGAAGAAAACCCTGATTTTGAGGATAATTGTGTTCTAAAGGTTATGCAAACAGGATATATGTATAAGGATCGTGTATTAAGACCAGCAATGGTTGTTGTAAATAAAATAAATAAAAAAGAAGAAAAACAGGAGGAAAACGAAGATGTCAAATAAGGTTATAGGTATTGATTTAGGTACAACAAATTCATGTGTTAGTGTTATGGAAGCAGGAGAAGCAAAGGTTATTACCAATGCTGAGGGAGTTAGAACCACCCCTTCTGTAGTTGCTTTTAAGGGAGATGAAATTCAGGTTGGTGATGTTGCAAAGCGTCAATCTATCACAAATCCGAATACAGTAAGCTCCATTAAGCGTCATATGGGGGATGCAAATTATCGTGTGGATATCAATGGAAAGAAATATACGCCACAGGAGATTTCTGCAATGGTTTTACAAAATCTTAAGAAAACGGCAGAAAGCTATTTAGGAGAAAAGGTGGATAAGGCTGTTATCACAGTTCCAGCTTACTTTAATGATGCTCAACGTCAGGCAACGAAGGATGCAGGTAAGATTGCAGGCTTAGAGGTATTACGTATTATCAATGAACCAACCGCTGCTGCTTTAGCTTATGGTATTGATAAAACAGATAAGGAACAAACCGTTTTAGTGTTTGACCTTGGTGGTGGTACATTTGATGTATCTATCCTTTCTTTAGCTGATGGAACCTTTGAGGTTTTATCAACTGCTGGAGATAATGTATTAGGTGGAGATGATTTTGATAAGGCCATTATGGATTGGCTTGTTGCAGAATTCAAAACAGAAAGTGGCGTTGATTTAAATCAGGATAAAATGGCTTTACAGCGCTTAAAGGATGCAGCAGAAAAAGCAAAGAAGGATTTATCTGGAGTTACCTCTGTAGAAATCAGCTTACCATTTATTTCTATGGGAGCGGCAGGACCTCTTCACTTAAATCGTAGTTTATCTAGAACAAAATTTAATGAATTAACTGCAAATTTGGTAGAACGCTGCTTAGGACCAGTTCGTCGTGCATTAAAGGATGCAAAGCTTACAGCTAAGGATTTAGATCAGGTATTATTGGTTGGTGGATCAACTCGTATTCCTGCGGTTCAGGATTTAGTTAAGAAGGAATTAGGTAAGGAGCCAAATAAGAGTGTTAATCCAGACGAGGTTGTTGCTATGGGTGCTGCAATTCAAGGTGGAGTATTAACTGGAGATGTAAAGGATGTATTATTACTAGATGTTACACCACTATCCTTAGGTATCGAAACCCTAGGAGGCGTATTTACAAAGCTTATTGAAAGAAATACAACGATTCCTTGCTCTAAGAGTCAGGTATTCTCTACTGCTGCAGATAATCAGCCAGCTGTTGATATTCATGTACTTCAGGGAGAAAGACCAATGGCTGCCGATAATAAAACGTTGGGTCGTTTCCAATTAGGAGATATTCCTGCTGCACCACGTGGTGTTCCTCAAATTGAAGTTAAATTTGATATTGATGCAAATGGTATTGTAAATGTTTCTGCAAAGAATTTAGGAACAGGTAAGGAACAAAAGATTACAATTCAAGGTGGCTCAGGATTATCTGATGCTGAAATTGAAAGAATGGTTAAGGAAGCAGAAGAAAATGCAGAATCTGATAAGAAGCGTAAGGAAGAGGCTGATTTAGTAAATGAAGCCAATCAGTTGATTTTCCAAACGAAGAAGGCATTGTCTGAGCTTCAAAATGTTGACCCTACAGAAAAGGAAAATGCAGAAAAGCTTTGTGAGGATTTACAAAAGGCGTTAGATAAGAATGATATGGCTGATATTAAGGAAAAGAAGGAAGCGCTAGAAAAGGTTGCACAGGATATTGCAGTTAAGGCTTATCAGCAAACTCAAGGAGCCCAGCC
Organism: uncultured Anaeroplasmataceae bacterium; assembly: GCA_949840955.1. GTDB lineage: Bacteria > Bacillota_I > Bacilli_A > Acholeplasmatales > Anaeroplasmataceae > Pelethenecus. The sequence continues at coordinate 44,379 of CATKXV010000011.1, forward strand.
AAATCAGGATGCTTCAGCAGAGGACTCTACAAAAAGAGATAATACAGTTGATGCGGATTTCTCAGACGTTCAATAAGAATTTTAAAGGAAGGAAGGGACCATTGGCCCCTTCATGTTTATGAGGTGAGCTATGGCAAAACGTGATTATTATGAGGTACTTGGTCTATCTAAGGGAGCAAGTCAGGATGAAATTAAGAGAGCTTATCGTCAGCTTGCAAAAAAATATCATCCCGACATCAATAAGGAACCAGGTGCTGAGGAAAAATTTAAAGAAATAAATGAAGCCTATGATACCCTTTCTGATGAGCAAAAGAAGGCACGCTATGATCAATTTGGCTTTGATGATCCAATGGGTGGAGCTGGAGGCTCAGGCTTTGGTGGTTTTGGTGGCTTTTCAGGAGGCTTTGGAGGCTTTGAGGATATCTTTTCTTCCTTTTTTGGAGGAGGCTCTAGAAATCAGCAAAATGGACCTCATCAGGGCAAGGACGTAGAAAAGACAATGACCATAAGCTTTGAGGATGCGGTATATGGCTGTAAAAAGAAAATTCGGTTAACTGTGGATGAGGAATGTACTTCTTGTGGAGGTACAGGAGCGTATTCTAAAAATGATATTAAGACTTGTCCAAAATGTAAGGGACAGGGAAGAGTCTTTGTCCGTCAGCAAACGATATTTGGTCAATCCACTGTACAAACGTCCTGTCCAGAATGTAATGGACTAGGCAAGGTCGTATTAAAGAAATGTGAGGTTTGTGGTGGAAAAGGAAGAACCAGAAAAACCAAGGATGTAGAGGTTACAATTCCAGCTGGTATAGATACAGGAATGACCTTGCGTATGGGTGGCTATGGAGAGGCTGGACTCAATGGTGGTGCTCCTGGAGATTTATATATTACCTTTACAGTGACACCTCATAAGAACTTCATTCGAGATGGATCAGATATTATATTGAATGTACCCATTAGCTTTACTCAGGCTGCCCTGGGAGATTCAATTGAGGTTCCAACCATTGATGCTCCTGTAATGCTTAAAATCCCAGCAGGAACCCAAACAGAAACCCGGTTTCGCTTAAGAGGAAAGGGAACAAAGAATCCTAAATCCTCTTCCTCCTCTCGTGGAGATCAGTATGTTATTGTCCATGTTGAAACCCCTACAAATTTAACAGTTGAGGAAAAAGAGCTTTTAGAAAAGTTGGGAAATGTACAAAAAACAGAGAAAAAATCTCCGTGGGAAAAATTTAAAAAGCTTTTTCAATAAAAAAATGGGCTAATTCTAAAGGTTAGCCCTTTTCTTTTTTTTTATAAATTGTTATAATAGATATGTTAATGAGCTAAGGAGGATTGATTTTGATGAAAGAATATGAAAAGCTTTTATTCGAAGAACGAAAAAGAAAGGAAACTCAAAAGGCAGTAACAGAAATCAAATTAGGTCTTTTTGAGCAAAAGGAGGAGCAGTCCTTTGATTTTACAGCCTATACTAAAATGACCTATGGAAAGAAGTATAAAGGACTTTATGATTTATACCAGCATAATGAAACCTTTGAGCTTGCTATGGTTTGTCCTTTAATTGAAAATAATAAAAATGATTATAATGAGCGCAAGGATTTAACTCCATATGCCTATGATGTTTTATATATTGAATATTTAGATGAGGAATGCTATAAATTTGTTTTGGAGGCAGCAATCCATGAAAAAAATCTTTGGATTCCTATTGCCTATCATTTGGCTATTGTTCTATATATTCTCTTATTTGTAGTAACTCTAGGAACAAGCATTTATCTAATCACCAAGGATTCCTTTATCAATGTTCCATTATTCTGTGGTAGCATGTGGGGCGCTGTTGTTTTATCCACGATTTTCCTTCCTATTTTAATGATGAAATATCATAAATTTAAGGCGAATTAATATGCAAAAGTATTTTATTTCTTTAGAGGAATTTCAAAGTGGATATTTGAAAGGCGATACAGCCTTCCAAATAAAAAATGTACTTCGAGGAAAGATAAAGGATACCTTCCTTTTAGGAATAGAACCGAAAACATATTTAGCAGAGATTGAAGCATTTGAAAACAAAGAGATAAAATTTAGAGTTGTTAAGGAAGTGACTGGCAATTTTGAATTGCCAGTCTTTGTTTCTTTATTTCAGGGGTATCCGAAATCTGATAAGCTAGAATCTATTATCAAATATGGAACTCAGCTTGGAATATCTGAGATTCATCCTATCCTTATGAAGCGTTCTATAGTTAAGATTGATCCAGGGAAGAAAAATACCAAAGTTGAACGGTTTAATAAAATAGCAAAGGAGGCTGCTGAGCAGTCCTTTCGAAATAGAATACCCAGAGTTTGGGATATCAGGGCTTTAAATGAAATTGATTTTTCAAGCTTTACAATAAAAATTTTATGCTATGAGGAAAGTGCCAAGAAGGGGGAACAGGCTGCCTTTAAAAAAGCCATTCAGGAAGCAACACCAAAGGATCGAATCGCTGTTGTTGTTGGACCAGAGGGGGGAATAACGACAGAGGAAAGGGATTCTTTAGTTCGTATGGGCTTTATTGAGGTTGGATTAGGTCCCCGCATTTTAAGAACAGAAACCGTAATTTATTATATATTATCAGCAATGAGCTATGAATGGGAATTGAAATGATGAAAAAAATAGGTTTTATTACTTTAGGCTGCAAAGTGAATATATATGAATCCAATGCTTTGAAAAATGAACTAATTCAAAGAGGCTATTTTGTTGGAGAGCCTGAAAAGGACTCAGCTGCCTTTATTATCAATACTTGTTCTGTAACCAACATGGCAGATGCGAAAAGTAGAAAAATGATTCATCGCCTTGCGAAGCTGAATCCAGAGGCTGTCTTATGTGTTATGGGCTGCTACTCCCAAACCAATCCAGAGGCATTAGAGCTAGAGGGTGTTGATATTATTGTTGGAAATGGAAATAAGCTAGATGTGATTCCAATGCTTGAGGATAAGCTTCTAGATCGATCCATAAAAAAAAGAGTTCAGCTTCTTGATATCTTGAATCATAGGGCCTATGAACCCTTAGAGGTTACAACCTACGATCATACCAGAGCCTTTGTTAAAATAGAGGATGGCTGCGAAAATTTTTGTACCTATTGTATCATTCCTTATGCTAGAGGACCTGTACGATCTAAGCCATTTGGTGATGTGATAAGGGAAATCAAGCGCATAACCAATGAGGGCTATGAGGAGGTAGTTTTAGCTGGAATTCATACGGGTAGATATGAAAGCCAGGGCTTGCATTTATCCGATTTAATTGAACTCATTTTAAAGGAGGTTCCTAAGCTCAAGCGCTTGAGATTATCTTCCATTGAGATTAATGAGATTGATGATCATTTTTTAAAGCTAATGGAATCCTCTTGTGTACTTGCGGATCATCTCCATTTGCCCTTACAATCTGGTAGTGATATGATTTTAGAAAAAATGGAACGTAAGTATGATACAGCCTTTTTCTATGATAAAATTCAAAAAATCAGGGCAGTACGTCCCAATATATCCTTGACAACAGATGTGATTGTTGGCTTTCCATATGAGGATGAAAAAGAATTTCATAGGTCTGTAGAGTTTATTCAAAGGGTAAACTTTAGTAAGCTTCATGTCTTTCCTTATTCCATGAGAAAAGGAACCAAGGCATGCTCTTATCCACAGGTTCAGGATAGAATTAAAAAAGAGCGTACAAGCTATCTTTTACAGCTTTCTAAGGAATTAGAGGAGGCCTATGCGAAAAAATTTATAGGAATGGTTTTGGATGTCATCATTGAAAAGGAAATAGATCAAGCCTATATGATAGGACATTCTAGTAATTATATAGAGGTCTATATCTTAAAGGATGAGAGGTATCTTAAGAAAAATGCTTCTGTAGTAATAGAAGCTATGGAAAATGGAAAAATTTATGGGAAAATTTTATAGTTTTTCCTTTTCTTTTTAGTCATTTTCCCTAATATTTCATATTTTTTACAAAATGAGATTATTTTTTATAAAAATATCTTTACATTTGATTTTGAATTATGTATAATATTATAGGAATTCGTCCTTGGAAGGAGGCTTAGTCATGCCAAAAACTGTTGTACGTGAAAAAGAAAGCATCGAAGATGCATTACGTCGTTTTAAACGCGATGTTTCTAGATCTGGTAACCTTCAAGAGGCGAAAAAGCGTCAATATTATCTTAAACCTAGTGATGTACGTAAACAAAAACGTCAAGAGGCACGCAAGAAATATAAGTAAGATGAGGGCATTTATGCCCTTTTATTCTTGAAAGGAGAGAAATAATGAAACTATTTATGATGGGTGATTCAACCATGAAATACAATAACATATATTCCTACCCACAGGTGGGATGGGGTCAGGTACTTCATTTGTTTGCGAAAAACAATTGTCTTATTGAGGATCACGCCGAAAATGGGAGAAGTACAAAAAGCTTTATTAATGAGGGAAGATTTGATGTTATCCTAGGTAAAATGAATCAAGGAGATTATGTCATCTGTCAGTTTGGACATAATGATGAAAAAATTGCAGATCCTACACGCTATACCACACCATATGATACCTATCAAAGGAATTTAGCCTATTTTGCTCAAGAGGTAGAAAAAAAAGGAGGACATATTGTTTATGCAACCTCCATTACAAGACATAAATTTGAAAATGGAAAATGTATCAATTCTCATCAGGATTATCCAAAGGCTATGCTTGAGTTTGCAAAAAAGAATGGCTATACCTGTATTGATTTAAATGCTCTAACGATGGATTTATATACCAAGCTTGGAGAAGAAGCATCTAAAAAGTTTCATATGATTTTTGATGCGGGGACCTATAGTGCTCATCCAGCAGCAAAGGAGGATCATTCTCATTTGGTTATGGAGGGCGCATTAATGGTTGCAGAGCTCTTTGTTCGTGCCATCTATAAAACGAAGGACCCAATAAAGGAATGCTTCTTGGATTTGACTCAAAAGGAGCCTATAGATGAAAAAATGCTTATCGATTAGCCCGTTTGGGCTTTTTCTTTTTATACCCAAACTCAAAGGATAAATCCTTATCCACAGTTGTCATGACATTGAAGATCATGCCCATCATAAACATAGAAATAACTAAGCTAGAGCCCCCATAGGAAACAAACGGAAGTGTAACCCCTGTTACAGGAATTAAGCCTATAACAACTGCAATATTGATGAAAACCTGGATCATTAAAAGAGAAGTGAATCCAAAAACCAAATAGCTAGCAAAGGAATCTTTACTAGCCTTTGCCAGGGTAAAGCCTAGATATATAAGGATTCCAAAGAGAAGAATGATTAGAATTCCCCCAAGAATTCCTAGTTCTTCAACAATAATAGCAAAGATGAAATCATTTCCAGGCTCTGGAAGATAGAAGTATTTTTGCTTCGATTGGAATAGTCCATAGCCAAATAAGGAGGCAGGAGAAATAGCATATAGGGATTGGATAATCTGAAAGCCACTTCCTAATGGATCACTCCATGGGTCTAAAAAGGAAATGATTCGTTCTAATCGGTATGGAGCAGCAAGAATCATAAGTGTAAGTCCAGCTGTTGCTGCTAAAACGCCAATCACAATATTCTTTATTTGAAATTCTCCAATAAATAATAGCATTACAATGCTCATTACCATAATTAAGCCACTTCCAAAATCCGGCTGAAGGAGAATTAACCCAAAGATTATGCCAACAAAAAGCATATAAGCATAAAAATAGCGATTCTTTTTCAAAATACCCTTGTTTTTGGATAGAAATTTAGCTGTAAAGATAATCAGTCCAAGCTTCATAAATTCCGCAGGCTGAATCGAAAAATCACCAATACCGATCCATGAGCGAGCACCACCTCGTACGAGTCCTATCCCCGGAATTAATACTAGAATCAAAAGGATTAAGCATGCAAAAAATATTTTATTCGCTTGCTTCAACCAAAATGTATAAGGAATTTTTGCTGCAATAATAAAGCCAACGAAGCCTACTCCAAAAAATAATCCCTGTCGTAATAAATAATAATAGGGATTTCCTGTCTTATATTCTGCCCATATACTTGAGGCAGAATAGATCATAATCAAACCTATTCCAATAATGGTAAAAAGCACTGAGAGATAAAGGATTACGTATTTTTTCACATGCATCACCTTTCAATTTTATGTGCTATCTCTTGAAATTATTAAAAAAAGAGGTATAATAATAACAAATGCGACTGAGTCGCAAAAGAGGTTCCTATGTATCAGACAAATCACCATAAAGAAATTTTGACATTATTTCAACAAAATCCAGAATATCCCTTTACCGCAAAGGCATTAATCCTTGCTTTTAAAAATTCGATAAATAAGGCAACCATCTATCGTAATTTAAAAAGCTTAGAGGAGCATAAGCTAATAAGAAAAAGCTATAATCCGAATAAAAAATGCTATGAATACCAATGCTCTGTGGATTGTGAAAATCATTTGCATCTTGTTTGTAAGACCTGTGGGAAGATTACACATCTTACCTGTACTACCTCAAGTAATTTTATACAGCATATCCTTAAGGAGCATATGTTTTTGATTGATCAAGGCAATACCATTCTCTTTGGATTATGTAAGGAGTGTGCTCCTCATGCTTGATGTGTTTTTTGATGCATTCCTAGATAGCTTAAAGGTATTTGGAATTGCTTTTGTGCTTTATTTTATTTTTTCCTTTGTTCATTCTAAAGTGACAGAAAGTATACATAAGCATAAAAAGCTTTCTCCTTTACTTGGATCAGCCTTTGGCTTAATTCCTGAATGTGGGATTTCTATTGTGGGTGCAGATATGTATCATAAAAAAGAAATCAGTATGGGAACTATACTGGCTATTTTCTTTGCATGTTCGGATGAGGCTTTATTTATATTATTAGCAGATTATCAGAAATTGATCTATGTGATCCCCCTCTTGGCTATAAAGTTTCTTTTTGGATTTCTTTTAGGAACGATTGTAGATAGAGCTTATAAGAAAAAAGAAACTCTAGTAGAAGAAAAAAACTTAAAATTGGATTGTTGCAGTCATGAGCATAAGGAGCACAGCAAGATAGAAGAGCATTTCCTTCACCCCCTCCTGCATTGCTTAAAAATCTTTATCTATGTATTTATCGTTAATCTTATTTTTGGTATTTTGGTTTATTATATAACAGAAGAGGCAATCCTTTCCTTTTTAAAAAGCAATTCCTTCTTCGGACCCTGCTTGGCTGGAATCATCGGTCTAATTCCAAATTGTGCATCAAGTGTTTTAATGAGTAAATTATTTCTTATGGATGGCTTATCCTTTGGAGCCTTGCTGACAGGGTTAAGCATTAATTCTGGCTTGGGTATTGTATATTTAATGCGATATAAAGAAACAAGAAGGGAAGCTCTAATGATGATTTTAATCCTATTTGCCTATGCATTAATGCTTGGCTATATCGTATTTGGATTGGAGTGTATAAGATGGTAGAAGAAGCATATATCAAAGCAAAGGAATACTTTGAAAAAAAAGAGTTTGTTGAGGCATTAAAGCTATTTTCTCAAATGGAGTATATGGATAGTAAGCAATATGAAAATGAGTGTATTGATTGTTTAGAGGATCTTATTTTTTATTCTAAAAAGAAAAAATCCCTAGAATATCTTGAGGCTTTATCCTTTTACAAAGAGTATAGTTACTTTACAGATGCATATAAAAGAAGAAGGGTCCAATGGATCTCTAAGCTTCTTATGTTTGGTAGTGCTATAATTGGAACCCTTATATTAATTTTACTTTATGTGCTTTAAAGCGTTATTTCTACATTAAAATATTTTTTAAAATAATCTTGAATGGCATCCTTTGGATTATCACTTAAATTGGTAGGGAGATTGTCCTTATTGAACCATTGGGCTTGTTGAACCTCTCCATCTGTATGGCTTACATCTCCATGGTACTTATGGCAAACATAAACAATATCAATACAGGAGGTTTCATCCTGATTTGGGTATACATGATGATATTTTTTCCCAGAATATACGCCTAAAAGCTCTAGCTCCTCTAAATCTAAATTTAACTCCTCTTTTATTTCTCTTTTGGCAGCATCTATGGTGTTTTCATCGATTTCTATGGCACCTCCATGATGTCCCCATTTTCCATCGTCTTTTCTTTGCTGAAGTAAAATATTGCCCTTTCCATCGCCTATGATTACACATGCACAGGGCATAATGATCGTTTCATGACCTATTTTTTTTCTTAAATCCTTTATATAATTTCCCATTGCTTTTCAAACTCCTTTTTTTGAAAATAAAAAGATACAAGATAGAACCTGTATCTTTATTTAAATACATCTATAAATTTCTCAAAACCCCCGTAGTGATGAGATCTGAAATTCATTGATATATCCATATTTTAATGGTGACCTGTACGGGGTTCGAACCCGATTTAGCAACTTTTTTAAAAGATTATATAAATTACTTGCTATTTAATTGCCTTTGCTTTTATCACTTGCATAACACCATTAATTATCACTACTTGCAAGTCCTTTACAATTAAAACTTCATTCATTGTTGCTTGATAATATCTTAGTGTTCTTTCACAAATTCCATATTCACTTTGCAAATGTTCTATGGTAAGTCTTTTTTTTCCTCTACAAGATCAATATAAAGTCTTATTATATTTACAGATTTCATTATTTCACCACCTTCAACTGAATAATACAACAAAATTCGGCAATTTTTTTGCCTTTTAAAAAATTATTTTATTTTTATTGAATTTAATTTAAAAGTAGTGTAAAATAATATTATGAAATAGTAAATTCTATTAATAAATTATTACATATAAATATTGAATTTTAAGGTGTCAAATACCGGGGGTTAACGGAGAATGGCACCTTATTTTTTAAAATTACGAAATTGCTTGATATTTCAATGTATTTTAAACTTTCTATTCTCCGTTAGGGGGGCTATTAGTGTAGCCCCCCCTCTAAAGTTCTTGCTACACTTGAAAAAACGCATTTTTTACCTTCTTTTTTTGGAGTGGAGCGAAAAAGATAAAAGGAGCATTTTGCAGATGCTCCTTTTATGTGCAGCTGATTCTCATCATTGAGTTTTCCTTTCAATCTACCCCTAAATCCCCATTCATGGGGACTTCCCTTCAATCAACCACCAAACCTCCAATCTTGGAGGCTTTTTTCTTGAACTGTTTTTCTTAACGCATGCAGATTTTCTTCTACCTGAAGCTTACTTGCGTATTATCATTCGATCTTGCAGGCTAAAGCTAACATATCCATCATTAAAAATCAAGTAAGAGTATTTTTTTATTTTCACAAAAACGATGAAAATAAAAAAATCTTCCTTTTTTTGCCAAAGCAAAAACCCATTGATTTTCAATGACTGGTATGTTCCCCTATGGGCTGCCAGCTCGAAGGAAAATACGAAGTAAGAAATCTTAGGAGATGAAGAATATCTGCACACTAAAAAACAGTTTGCTTTTTTAGCCGCTCTTGGAAACCGAAGTAAGTTTCCTTGGTTCTTCTCAACTTGAGATTTCTTGCTAACCCTTTAGGGTTGACATGAAAGGAGGTGAAAACTGTGTTTGTGGCATTAAAAAAAGAGGATGCCAAAACCATCCTCAACCTAAAAACCACTACTATTGCAGTCCTTCAGCATTATATGTTGAATGGTTGGCACATAGTAGAATATTTACATTATGGATTATAACATAATGTAAATTAGTTATCAAGTAGTACAATCTTTAAAATTAGATATATCTAGTTTTAGAGATTGTCTCTTGATAAGGAATTAATATCAAAGGCAAAAATCTTGCAATCAAAAATTATAAAATCATACAAAGGAAGGTTTACAAAAAGAAAAAACAAAAAAGAAAAAAGACCAGGAGTAATTAACTCCTGGCACCTATGCATTAAAATTGTGTGCTGTATGCATAAGGTAATTAAATTATAAAGGAAGAGGTGCTAAAATGCAAGACTTCAAAGAAGAAAAAAAGATGCTAAAATACTGGTATTGCACTTTTAGCACCTTACATCAAGTCTTAACAAAAGAATTACAATACAGAACAAATAGATATCTCATATACATTCAAGATACATTAAAAAAACTTAATAGCAATGATCCTACTTTAGACTATCAATTTATTATAGAATGCTATAAACTCAATTTAATCGTTTTTAATAACTTTCTAAAATTAATCTTAAAATCTACTTGTATTTTTTCTAAAAATCAAATATAATAAAAATACAAAGGTTAATCAATGATTACCCTAAATATTGTTCATAAAAACAATCGCTAGAGCGTCAAATCAGCGGTTGTTTTTCTTTTTAATTAGAAGAACTATCAATCTAACTAAGCTAATGAAAACATTCAATATAGCCAAAATTAAGGTGATTATAGCCATTAATCATTATTAACCTTTCTAAAGAGTATAACATAAAAATATATCACCTCCTAAAAAGGGCAACCACTTATTTTAATTAACCTTTGCTATTCTTAATATATCAAATTTTAACGCAATTTTTTTGCCTTAGAAAACATCAAATAAATTAATTTGCCTTGATTCTTTTATTTTTGTTAAAGACCTTTTTGCCTCTGAAAATGAAAAAAACCATATTTTAGATAAGTCATCATAATCAAGAATAATATCATCATAATTATAAACAGGACATAATATAGTATTTATTGGTATACATATTAATTCTAATAATATGTCACCAGATTCTTTTTTATTAATTAAAATATTACAAATTTTCAATTTCATAACTTTATCCCATTTTGATACATAAAATATTTCTTTGTTTAACAAATCAACAATATAAGAAAATTTATAAATAGGATTAATAAAATCTTTAATATCTTTTAATAACATAAATTTTATCCTTTCTTTTTCCACTCGAGTGGAAAACCATTTTTAAAATGGTAAACGATATTTTGATTCGAAATTTTTAATTTCTATTTCCAATTGTTTCATATATTCATCAATATCAGATTGAGTTAATTCATAAAATAGTCCTGATTTCCAATTTTTACGTCTATAATTATTAATCATTGCAATGTCTTTGCCAGTTATACGATCTCGTTTCTCTTTTAAATAATTTAATTTATCAAGCTTTTCTTTATAAATCTTTCCGGCACCCGAAAAAACCCAATCATCATCTTCATATGCATTAGCAATTTCTAAAATAATATCCATCCTAGAAAGAGAATATGTTCTCCAAGATACTTTAGTTTCAATTGTACTTTCAAGAACTGGACGCAAACTAAAAGAAGTTCCTTTCACACAATTTAAAAATTTTTCCCATGGAGGATAAACATCCAACTTTCTAACATCCTTCATCTCACTTTTCTTTCCATTATAATAAGGATATTTTAATATAAACAAATTCTTTAATTGCTCACATGAAAACTTACCTATGTTATTTAAATTATTTTTCATCATAAAATAAGCTAAATTATCAGCAGCATCATGTCTAAAACGCATCTCAAATCTAGTCCAATACTCACCATCCCAGGAATCATTTTTATTTTTGCGTTCAGCTTTTTTATTATAGATACAAAGCTGCTTATCACTTGTATTTTTTCCAAAATATAATGAGCAAGGCTCTTCATCAACATCAATATCTTTATAATTGTTTTTTCGCAGCGCAGAATCATTTAAAAAAGGTACACTTCTAAAAGAAGAAGTATATAAACCTTTTGCAACTAGATCAAGTATTTTAGAAAGTTTAATCACATTACCTTTCATATCATCTATTGCAATATCTATGCGTGTAAACTTTCCTCCATGCTTTTCTACCCAAGAAATAATATTTAAATAATCAATAGTTCCGTCCGATAAAAATTCAATCTCTCTACAAGCTTGTCCTTTTAATTCCACCATTAAAGAATCATACTTATCATCAGACTTTATTCTGTCATCCCAATCAATTATTTTCTTCATAGCATTACGATCTCCACCAAAACGAATAATTATGTTTTCTCCTAAAGAAAGTTGATATTGATATCCATCATGCGCCCAGTCAGATATTTGACCATAATTAATACTAGTCATATAAAAAAGATTTGCCAATTCTTCCTGAAGCTCTTCAAAAGCGATTTTAACATCAATTTGACTTTCTAAAGGAATTGTAAAGGACATATAATCCATATGGATTTGAACGTCATCTATTTTTTCCACATATTACACATCCTCACTTTCTTCAGAATCAAATTGTGCTTGAACAATTTTTGAATAATTTCTTAAACCTGTTTTAGAATATTCTATTAAATCTGGTTCTAAACTTGTCCATGTTTCAAGCATTAATAAATTTTGTTTTATTCCTTTTTCTTTATAAAGCACTCCCTTTAAATCATCATAAAACTTTTTAAAAGGCGTAGAATTATATATTAAGTTTCCTTCATGATCAAAATCCATAACATTTAAAGAATAATGTATCATCTTTGAATTTCTAAATTCATCATTTGTTGCATACTCAGCATAAATTTTAAAATATTGAAATTTTTCAAAATGAGAAACGATTTTATTTAATACAAATATTACATATTTTATTAATTGATATAGAAATCCAACATTATTCTTTTTATAAACCACCTGCTTACGTCTAGAAGTCCACTTTTTTTCCGTTTTTGGACGATATCCTAAATAAGCTAAAACAAGTTTTAACAGTCGATTATAAAACCATAGAATAGGTTTATAAATTACTTGAATTAAAAACGGCATACATACTTTTTTCTTCTCTAAATGATAATATCCTCCTGCTACACCTCTAATACGTTTGATGCCCTGATCCTTATCTTGACCATCTAACCATGCTGAACCATGTCTTTCTAATAAATGTGATAGAAGAGCAAAGAAAGCAAATGTTCCATCATCTCCTACAGTCTTTTTATCGTCATGTGAATTAAATTCCTTATCGTATTCAGGAAATATCAATGTCATATCTGGCTCATACGGAAAAGAATCAAGCTTCTTAAAAAATCTCATAGAATCTACAGAACCAATCCGACAGAAAGAAGAATAATAAGGATCATTTATTGGAATTAAACCCACAATATTTGTTCCTCGATAATATTCATTAAAAAACATTCTTGATACTTCTGAATTAACATAATCATATAAACGGAATAAATCAAATAAGATATTAGGAGCTGATTTTATTACATTATCTAATTCTTCTAATTTAAAGTCCAAATAAAATATTTTTAATAATAGCCTAATCTTTGCAAAATTAAAATTAGGATACTTTATCTCAAACTCTGTCATTGCTTTTTCGTATTCATCTAAAAAATTTTCAGTAGATGCTAATGCAGCTTGAGAAAGCGTTAATGTTTTTCCTGCTCCAGGTTCACCATCAATAACATTTACAGTTGCAGAATTTGCAATTAATCTTTTAAAACAAGCCCAATTCCTATTACACTTTTTAAAAGCTAAATGCTCAACTACTTTTAAATATACAATAATTAAAATAAATGATAAAACAAATTTATTTCCGTTTAAAATAAAATCAATTATTTTCACA
>CATKXV010000012.1 GCA_949840955.1 uncultured Anaeroplasmataceae bacterium
AGTAGCAAAAGAGGCAAAGACAATAGAGGCTTGAACAAAGTAAAAGCCAGCGTCTTTAGGCGCTGGTCGGTATTAAAGCCTTATAGGCTTAGTGCAAACCACCCTTTTGAAGGGTGGTTATGATTTGGTTGATTTTAATAAAATTATATCATAAGGAAACAAAAAAATCGATAGTGAAAATGAATTGTCGCGACGTGTCGCGACAATTATAAAAATCAACTTTCTTAAATTTCAAAATTAATAAATATAGTCAACATTTTTTGCCTATGTATATTAAATTATATAAAGAAAAATCATCCAGTATACCTTGGATGATTTTATAGGGATTTCTTCTATTTTGTAGCCTTTGCTTTCGCAATACGTGCTTCAGCTGCTTCTTTTCTAGCATTAGCATTCTGTATTTGTTCTTCCCGCTTTTTTTGAATCAATGCTTGCTGCTCCTTTGGCTTTAGTCTAGCCTCAGCCCAGCTTGCTTTAGCCTCTGCTCTTGCAGCTTCAAAATTAGCCTTATCCACCTGATGCTGTGCCTTAGCACTTTCCTTCATATCCCGAAATGGATGAAAATTTGACATAGGCTTGCACTCCTTTCTTATTGGTTTAACACTTCATTGCTTAAAGCTACGATTTGCTCAGAATACTTTAGCTTACGTGACCTTAAAACAACCTTATAAATCGTATAGGTTATCGACATCATAAGAATACCCATAAGTCCTATAACAATGCCCAATGCCATACCATAGGATAAGGTATCCCCAATAACCTGCATTGCTAGACACATTCCTGTTCCTAAAAGCAATGTTCCAGCACTTCCTAATATATAAGCAAGAACTTGGGCAGGGCACTTTACCTTTTTGTCTAATTGACGAATTTCGTCTACTTTGGAAAAGTCTTCCGGTTCATATTGCTTTTGAATTTGTTCTACATACTTTCTTTTTTTTGTTTCCATTTTATCTTTCTCCTTTTTTTATATTTATATTATAAAAAAGAAGTGTTAAAGCTTTACAAAAAAAATGTATAAGTTTTGTATAAGTTTTGTTAAATTTTTGTTATAAAAAAGGCTTAGCATAAGCCAAGCCTTAATTCATAATCTTTAGTAAGCCCTCTGTTTTAATCATAAATCTATAAGTATCCTCAATGAGCATATCTAAAATCCATTCTTCTATGTCTTCATTGTAAAGATGCTCAACAACCTTTAACTCCTTAGATAATATATATGTATCACGACCAGCAAATATATAAAATTGCTCTTTGTAATATTTGACTTTTTGAGCAGCACGAATATGAACACCTAACTCATTAAAAGTATAATACTTTTTTTCTATAAAATCAAATAGTCCAAAAAAATCGTAACAATATTTTCTAGATATTCTTTGCAATGGACCAATTTTATATGCTGTTTTTTCTACTTCATTCAAAGAAAAATCAGATACATTCAAAGTCACTAAAGAAACTTCTTTTGGTTCATCATCAATCTCCTCTTCTATCATAAGCAATTTATCTTGCTGAATAGAGCAAAGAATAGCTAAAGAAAAACGATTAAAAGCTTTAGATGTTATTTCTTTCGTTTTCAAGTCGATTTTAAATAATGTGAATTGCTTTGTATCTAAATTCGTATTTGAAGCAAAAATATATAACTTGGTTTCAT
Source organism: uncultured Anaeroplasmataceae bacterium (assembly GCA_949840955.1). GTDB lineage: Bacteria > Bacillota_I > Bacilli_A > Acholeplasmatales > Anaeroplasmataceae > Pelethenecus. Next base: position 1,646 of record CATKXV010000012.1, read on the forward strand.
CGTAAATAAAATTAGAACTGGAAGATTTCATTCCCAACTCAATATTCATATAAAGCCTAAAATCTTTGATCGAATAAGGATGTTTGATATCAAGAACTTTGTAAAGCTTTTTAATCTCCTTATCAAAAATCATGATTTCCTTTTCGCAAAGCAAATAGGTATTACAAGAATCTGTGTATAAACTTGTTCCATTTTTCTTTTTCATTTTTCCCATCCTTTGACTGTAAAATTCATTAAGAAAAAATATTGAGCAAAATACTTTTATTCCTTTCATTGCTGTATAAACTTGAGTTTTACTATTTTATTTTAATTCATACTGAATCACATCTTCATTCAAAAGAAAGATTTTTTCTCTTTTCGAATTCGATTTAGATATTAATATATTTAATTTCAAAAAATGATTTAATATCTTAAGTGCTCCTTGCTTGGTAATATGTAAATTACAAAATTCTATGAATCCTTTATAATTAAACCAACCTTTTTTCTTATTTACTATTATTTTTTTTAAGTAATGTGCTTCAGTACCAGTAATGGACTCTCCAAGCAATGCCAAATCTTCTTTAATTGCTGTAACATTCTTATAGACCAAATAATACCGGTTAGCAAGTTGACATAGATATATAAAGAAATATGTTAAATCATTATGAGAATTCCTTGTATTGTCTATTGCTCTATAATAATTATTTTTATCATCATTTATTGCCTCACTAATATAGGTTGGTAATATTTCAGCTTTTTCCATCAGTAAACTAATCCATAATGAAACCATTCTAGCAGTTCTACCATTAAAATCCATATATGGATGAATATATAAAATATAATAATGAGCAATAAATGGCAATAGCATAGATAAATGCATCTTGTTGCCATTTAAATTATCATTTATAAAATCAAATAATGAGTTCATACACTCATCTATTTCATCAACTTTGCAACCATCATGGCCTCCTACTTCAACCATTTCCTCTCTATAATATCCTTTTAATTCATCTTCTTTTTTTAAAGAGTTCTGACTTAACAGATGATATAGCTTCAATAAATTTTCCTTGCTAAAATTTGGTTTTGAGGAAATAAACTTATACCCTTGAATCATGTTAAAAATAATTTGCTCATTTGTATCATTTGCTTTTTGAGATTCCATTATTTCTAATATCTTTTTTCTAGTTGTATGAACACCTTCTATTTTCAAACTCCCATCTAATTCAGAAGCAATTCTAGATAAAATCATTTCACCATAATTTTCGGTTACTATTGTGCTATTTTTATTTTCAATATCATTTAAAAAGAAATAATTATAATCAGCTATGGAATTCAGCAATTCAGAAGCATCATAATAAAATATTTTCTTAGAGTTAAAAGATTTTAGAGGTAATTCATGCTTAAATTTAGATAAATAGTCTTCTTTAAAGGTTAAATATTCATTCAATTCCGAATTGGAAAGCAAAAAGCCATATTTTTTATTCATTCTTATGTCTTCGCTCGTATAATAATGCTTTTCTCTTAGTGCAGAAATAAGAATATTTTCATATTTTGAATTCATACTATCAGTCTTCCTTTTTTTCATTATAAACCTCATCGTAAACTTTGTCAAGAAAGTATTGTAAACTTAATCGTAAACCAGTTATACTTTGTGGATTTCCAAATAATAAAAAAGCCCAATTCCAAGAACTGAGCAATTTATCCGATAGGCATATCCAATTTTTTAAATTTATCCAGTAAAATATCTTCCTCTGTAGGCTCCTTTGCCGCTTGATCTATTTTTATGCGAAGCTTCAGCATTTTTTCATCCGTTGCTGAGATTACATCCGCACATTCCTTTAATTCATTACAAATGGAAGCTTGGTTTTCTATTTCTTTTTTATATTTGAGTTGATGCTCCAGGCTTGCCCAAAAATCCATTGCTATGGTACGAATTTGCACCTCTACTTTCACATTTTTCTTATGCTCTGCAAAAAATACAGGTACCTCAACAATTAAATGTAGGCTTCTATATCCATTGGGTTTCGGATTTTTTATATAATCCTTTCTTTTTATCAAGGTGATATCATCCTGTTGAATCAACGCATCGGCAATCTTATATATATCATCAATATACGAGCATACAACTCGTATTCCTGCAACATCATGGATATTTTCTATGACACTTTCTAGGGTAATATCATAATTATGACGAGTTAATTTATCAAGAATACTTTCTAGGCTTTTTAATCGAGTATGAATTGAATTGATTGGATTTCTTTTATATAACAAATTAAAATCTGTATCTAAGATTTCAAATTTTGTTCTTATCTCCTTTAAAGCACATATATACATCATCTGTAATTCCTTAAATTGTACCATAGACCACATAATCTTTTTTGTTTTATTAATGATATGACTCGGTTCCTTTATACCAACCCACATTTTTTGGATATCCTCATCCTCTACCATTAGTATCACACTCCTTTATATTCTATTCTACCATAAGAAGGTTAAAAATAATAACCTAAATCAATTCTCATTTAATAATTCGTTAGAAAGGGTTAGTATTTCATCCTTATATTTCTTTTTTTGGAGCTCTAATACCTTATTAAATAAAGGATAGGCAAAAGCCATTGGAAGGAGTCCAACTCCAGCAACAATGCTTCCCCAGATAAATAATTCCCAAACCAAGGCCATAGACATACCTAGACCAAAGATTAGAATCCCTATAACCCCTATCGTTATTCCAATTATTTTAGCTCTGTTTCTTACCTTGGCATCTAGCTGTCGAAGTCTTTCTAGCTTCTGGGTATTATCATTAGAGGATAAATATCTTCTTCGGATATCTTCTACTTCCTTTCGTTCCTTTTCTGTAGGTGCAGAATACGTATAATTGAATTTATTATCTTGCTGATTCATTTTAGTTTCCTCCTTGCTCCAAATCTAAACATACCGTAAAGGTTGTCCCTATTCCCACTTGACTTTCTACTGTAATTTTTCCACCCATAACATCAATCACTTTTTTTACTAAGGCAAGTCCAAGGCCATTTCCTTCTTGGGTATGAGAGGTATCCCCTTGATAAAATTTTTCAAAAATATGCTCTCCAATTTCATTAGAAATACCACATCCATGATCCTCTATTTGAACAATTGCCTTATTCAGCTTCCTTTTTAATGAAACACGAATGAGCCCATTGGTATTAGAAAACTTAATAGCATTAGATAAAAGATTATTCCATACAATTTCTAAATACATTGGACAGGTTACCATCTCAATTTCTTCTAAATCACATTCTAATGTGATACTTTTATTCTCCATAAATTCCTCAAAGGAAAGAATGCTTTCTGTAAGCATTTCATCAAGCCGGATTTTTTCATATTCTAAGGAAAGCTCTTGATTTTCTAATTTATTGAGCTTTAATATATTGGTAATCAGCTCGGTCAATCTTTTAGAGGTTTGAACCAATGTTTGAGTATAATTCCTTTTTGTATTTTCATCTAACGTGGGATTTTGTAAGGAAATCGCATAATTTTGAATAATAGAAAGTGGTGTTTTTAGCTCATGAGAAACATTGGAGATAAAGTCCTGATGCAACACCTCTGTTTTAGAAAGCTCACTTGTCATTTTATTTAAATTTTCTTTTATAAAATCAAACTCATTGTACTTTTTATAGCTATGGTTTACCTTTAATCTTATTGAAAAATCGCCAGATGAAATTTTATCCGTAGCCTGTAATATATCCTTAACCGGTCGGTCAACAGTTATTTTTCTTCTAAAATAATCAATTAATGTTGCCAACAAGGTTAAAAAACCAATAGCAACTAGCATAACTAAGACAAGGATAAAGGGATTTTTTGTTTTTTGAATTACAGCATTATAAATCCCTATACCAAAGCCAACACTCACTGAAATTGTTAAAAAGAACAATCCTGCACCTAAAAGAGTTGAAAGTATTTTTCTTTCCTTTCTCATTTTAAAATCGCCTTATATCCAAGACCATGCACCGTAACAATTTCAAAGCCAGTGCATTCCTTTGTTTTTTCTCTAAGCTTAGCCATATAGACATCCACTGTTCTAGATGTAGCAGAGGAATCATAGTCCCAAAATTCTACCATAAGCTGTGCTCTAGTAAAGGTTCTTTTAGGAAAGGATAATAGTTTAAAAAGCAAGTCAAATTCTTTTACTGTAAGAGGGATCTCCTCTTGATTCATATACGCTGTATGCTCCTCCTGATTCATTCTTAAATTTCCTGCCACCAATTCCTTACATCGTGCAATATTAGCTCTTCTCAGCAGGGCTTCAATTCGTAGAATCAATAGATCCATATCAAATGGCTTAACCACATAATCATCTATCCCTAATTTATATCCTACCTGCTTTGAGGGCTTATCATCTAGTGCTGTCATAAATAAAATAGGAATTTTATCATCCATTTGTCGAATACTTCGGGTCAGCTCAAAGCCATCCATTTGAGGCATCATAATATCGGTTAATATTAAATCTATATCCTTATTTTCAAATACCCTTAAGGCCTCTTTTCCATTAAAGCAAGGCTCCACTGCATATCCTTTTTCTATAAGACAGGAATAAACTAAACTATTTAAGGCTTTATCATCCTCTACTAATAAAATCTGAACCATAGTGAATCTCCTTTTTTTACAATTTATTTTATTATAGCATGGTCTTATTAGCATTTTGTATAAAAAATGTTAAAATTTTGTTAAACCCTGTATTATCACTAAAAAAAGGCCTATAAAACGGGATACCCCATTCTATAAGCCCTAAACTCTAATCTATTTTTAATTCTGTTTCTTTATCAAATAAATGACTGTGCTCTATATCAAAAGTAACATTGACCTTTGATTTTTCTTCAACAACAATTCTAGAGTTGAGAATACTTATCATAGGGGTTTCCTCTAAATTAAAGTACATATTGGCTTCATGTCCAAGCATTTCGCAAAGATCAACCTCAACCTCAACACTATTTTCCTTAGGCTTCCCTTGTTCTAGAACTACATCCTCAGGACGAATTCCTAAAATAACTTCCTTCCCATGTAAGCCTTGCTCCTGAATAAGGGCTTGCTGCTTTTTAGATAGTACAAAGGTATATTGTCCTCCTTGAGTTACAAATAAACCCTCTTCATTGATTTTACCATTTAGGAAATTCATAGAAGGTGTTCCTATAAAGCTTCCTACAAACACATTTGCAGGAGAATTATAAATTTCCTTTGGAGTACCAATTTGCTGAATTTTACCATCCTTCATTACTACAATTTTAGATGCCATAGTCATAGCCTCTATTTGATCATGGGTTACATACAATGAAGTAGCTCCTATATTTTTATGAATTCTAGCAATTTCTGTACGCATTTGTACTCTTAATTTCGCATCCAAATTGGAAAGTGGCTCATCAAATAAGAATACCTTAGCATCCCTTACAATGGCTCTACCTAAGGCAACTCTTTGTCTTTGACCACCAGATAAGGCCTTTGGCTTACGATCCAAATACTGACTTAATCCCAAAGTCTCTGCAACCTCTTCTATTCTTCTTTTGATTTCATCCTTTGGTATTTTTCTTAATTTTAAACCGAAGGCCATATTATCAAAAACAGTCATATGAGGATATAAAGCATAGGATTGGAAAACCATCGCAATACTTCTGTTCTTAGAAGGAACATCATTCACACGCTCTCCATCAATTAATAAATCTCCACTAGAGATTTCTTCTAAGCCGGCAACCATTCTTAGGGTTGTAGATTTCCCACAGCCAGATGGACCAACTAGAACAATAAAATCCTTATCCTCAATTTCTAAATTAAAATCAAATACTGCTTGTACTCCGTTTGGATAAATTTTGTTGATATTTTTTAAACTAACATTTGCCATTTCTTTCTACCTCGAATTTCTTTTGTATTAAATAAGCACAAGCACCAAATATGCCTGCATCATTTTTCAGTTTTGCTAAATAAATTGGAATGTCTTGGGCTTGTTTAATACAAACCTCTTTATATTTCTTCGTTATCGTGTTTAATAAGAAATCCTTTGCATTACTAATTCCACCACCTATAATAAAGGCATCTGGATTAATAATTACAGATAAGGATGCTAAGGCTCTTGCAAGAGCATTCATAGCCTCTTCAAATACCTGATGTGCTAAAGGATCTCCTTCCTTTGCAGCATCAATAATATCTTTAGTAGTTAAGGATTCATTTAGGATTAGCCTTGTTGAATATTTCTTTTGGTAAAACTGAACTAAATTCCTCATCCCTTTTGTAGAAGCTAAGGTTTCTAGACAGCCTATAGCTCCACAGGAGCATTGAAAATTATAGGTTGAATCAATAAGAATGTGTCCTAGCTCTCCTGCCAGACCCATCGTTCCTTCAAGGATTTGATTATGGACAATAATTCCTCCACCAACACCTGTTCCTAATGTTATAAAGATTGCAGAGGCCAGCTTTAAATCACAAAAAGCGGCTTCTCCATAGGCTGCCATATTGGCATCATTTAAAACAATAATTGGTTTTTGAAAGCCTAAGGCCTTTTCAAATTCTTGCTTTATATTTCGATTTTGCCACCCCAAATTTACACAGCTTACGGCAATGCCATCCTTAACAATACCTGGAATTCCAATACCAAAGCCATAGATTTCTTCTATTGAAATGCTTTCCTTTTGAAGAAATGTATGAATTGCTTGGGATATATCCTCCAATACGCTATTGGATTTTGTAGGGATTTCCCATTTTTCAATTAATGTTCGATCCTCTTTAAAGGCTCCTATTTTTACAGTGGTTCCCCCTATATCAATTCCAAAAAGAATCATTTTATCAGCTCCTTGAATAAACAACCTTACCTCTACAGATTGTCATATATACATTAAAATCCTTATCTACAACTGTAAAATCTGCATCCTTCCCCATTTCAATACTTCCCTTTTTATCATCCACATGGATACACCGAGCAGGATATATTGTTGCACAATCGACAGCATCTGTGAAGGATACACCTGTCGTATTTTTAAAATTTCTTACCGCTTCATTCATTTTTAATGTTGACCCAGCCAAGGTACCATCCTTTAGCCTAGCCTCATTCCCTTTGACAAATACCTCTTGTCCTCCAAGCTCATATCTGCCCTCTGGCATATATTTTGCCTCCATTGAATCTGTGATCAAGCAGATTTGTTCCTTCCCTTTATTTTTGTATAATAGCGCTACTGCCGAAGGAGAAACATGAATCAAATCACAAATTAGTTCACAGCTAACTGTATCGAATAGCGCTGTCCCTACAAGGCCTATATCCCTATGATGGAATGGGCTCATTGCATTAAAGGTATGCGTAATGGAAGTAGCTCCTGCCTGGATGGCTTTTCTTGCCTCCTCATGGGTGGCATTGGAATGTCCTAAGGAAACAATTATATTTTTTTGAAGTAAATGGTTTATCAAAGGAAAGCCATTTTCTTCTACTGCTAGCGTTACCTGCTTAATGTTTCCTTTTGCACTTTGGTTAAAAGAATCAAATGTAGGAATATCGCAAGGAATAATATATTGTAACGGCTGAGCTCCAGCAAAGGTAGGACTCACAAAAGGTCCTTCTAAATGGATACCAAGAATCTCTGCTCCCTCATATTCCTCTTCCATAAACTCTGCAATGTTTTCTAAGGCCTTATGAATCGTATCCTTAGCTTCTGTCATCGTAGTAGCTAAGCAGCTGGTTGTTCCTTCCCTTGGAATTGTTGTTACAATCTGCTGTAAATTCTTTTTATCAGGCCTCATAAAATCAGAACCATTGGCGCCATGGGTATGCTTATCTACAAATCCAGGAATAACAATATATGAGTCATCCAATTGAAGGAAATCATCCTCACATATTATATCTCCTATCTCCTTGATTTTCCCTAGAGCGATTGATAAATTTGTTTGAATTATGCCTTTTCCATAGACATAAATGTTTGTATTCCTAAAACCCTTTATCATAATGACTTAACTAAGCTTAACGCTTCTTCATCGGTTACAACAACAACATCCTTATGCTTATGAAGAATGCTTGCAGGAAAATCCGTTGTTATTTCTCCAGACAATAATTTTTTCATAGCCTCAGCTTTATTTTTTCCTGTAGCAATCAAAACGATCTTTTTCGCATTCATGATCTCTTTGATTCCCATGGTTATTGCCTTGGTAGGAACCTCATCTAAGGAATTAAAGAATCGTTTATTATCCTCTCTTGTTTTTTCTGTTAGATGAACAATAAAGGTTTTCTGGTCGAAGGAGGTTTTTGGCTCATTGAAGCCAATATGTCCGTTTGCCCCAATTCCTAAAAGCTGAATATCTACGGTTGTCTTTTCTAATTGCTCAGAATACTTTTTACAGGATTCCTCTAGCTGAGAAGGATCAGCATAAGGAATATGTACATTTTCCTTTTTGATATCAATATGATCAAAAAGATGCTCATTCATAAAATAATAATAGCTTTGAGGACAATCTCTATCTAATCCTACATATTCATCTAAATTATAGGTTTTTACATCCTTAAAGCTAATCTTATGATTTTTATAATCATTGATTAGGGTATTATAAATTCCAATCGGAGATGAGCCTGTTGCTAAACCCAACACAATATTTGGTTTTGCAAGGATTGCATTTGATAGAATCTCTCCTGCTACCTTACTTGCCTCATTATAATCCTTACATTGAATAATTTCCATAATTATGCCTCCATAATACTTATTTCTATGTGTGTTTCAAATGTCTTTCCTGGCATAAGGGTTAGGATATCCCTTTTTTGTATCAGCTCATGATTTGTGTGAACATCATCTGGCAAACCATACCATGGCTCAATACAAATAAACTTAGGCTGATTGGGCATTGCCTGCCAAAATGCAGTATAAGGCATTGAATTGTTTATTTTTAAAATTTTTGTTTTTGATCTCAATGCTATATGAGATAATCCCTGATAACAAAGTGTTTTCGCCTGTTCTAATTGCTTCGATAACTCCTCAGGCTGAAGTGTGCTTTGAAGCCTTTGCTCCTGAATGTCTGTAACATAACAAGGATCGAAGGAAACAGATTTCACAAGAGTTGGATCAAATTCATATCTGAAATCTCCTAAAAGCTCCTGTAAGCCTTGATAAGAAAAGCCTGGATGGAGTCCACAGGAAAAATACATTTCCTTGTCATCCAAATTTTTTATTTCTATACCGATTTTTATTCGATCTGCTAAAAGCGCATAGGTAATACTAAATTCATATCGAAAAGGATACATTTTTAAAGTTTTCTCATTATATGTAGAGGTTAGACGAATGAAATCCTTTTGGATTACACTTGCCTCAAAGCTTTGTTCCTTTATAAAGCCATGAGGAGGAATTTCATATTTCTGATGATTATATAGGTAATAGCCATCCTTCATTCTACCAACAATAGGAAATAGAATTGGACTTTGATTGCTCCAAAGATCATTTTTTTCCCATAATATGTTGACATCATGAACCCATAGCTTTTCTAATTCCGCACCTATATTTGAGATATTCAAACAAAAAGTATCATTCTTTATCTGAAACATTGTATCTCCTTTATTTAAGTACTGTATTTGTTACACTTTGCGTATAAATTTTTGTTTTTTCAATGTCCTTTAAGGCACAGCTTGTAACTAAAATATCACACACATAAACCTGGGATATTTTAGAACAAAAGAAGCCTCCGCTGATTTCATTTTCAAAGCCATTGGTTTTTAAAAATACATCAGCTAATGTTGCTAGAGTGGAATTGGTGTAGTTAGAAATCACAATAATCTTTACATTTTTATCCTTACAATTCTTGGCAAATTTTATCATTTCTTCTGTTTCACCACTAAAAGAATAAATAATAGCGCAGGAATCTTCATTTAAAATAGCCGTATACATATAAGTAAAATGACTATCATTGATTACGATTGCATTTACACCTACTCGAATGATCTTACTAAACATATCCAGTGCTGTTGTATGGCTTGTTCCCATTCCGGCGATAAGAACCTGCTTAGAGGCTAAAATCAAACCTGTTGCAGCCTCAATAGCCTTCATATCAATGGATGCTTTTGTTTTTTGTATAACATTCATCATATTTTCTGTAACATTATCCACAAAGGGTAATTCTGAGCGGATACTGATTTCTTGTATAGCCTTATAAATATCCATTTTAAAAGCTGTAAAATTAGAATATCCCAGCTTTTTAAAATATCTTACAATAGAGGCTTCTCCAACATGTAGACGCATCGTGATACTGCTTAGGGTATCATAAATGATTTGCTCTGGATTTTCCATTATATATTTATGTATGATTTTTTCTGTTTTGGAAAAGGTAATTCGTTCCTTAACGAGTACACTTTCCAATTTAATTTTATCAATTACCATTTAACTCACAGCCTTTTTTTATTTTTACATAATGCCTTACTATTATATCAAAAATTGACAAAAAATGAAAGTACTACGATTTCTTCTTTTTTATGACAAGAATTACTAAAATACAAATTCCTATAATTCCTATTCCTAAAGATACGGCTATGCTTATGATAGGAAGTACATGATTTTGAGCTGGTACTTCTACTGGTGTTACCCTTTCCCATTTGGCATAAAGCGTAATATCCTTTGTTACAGCTTCTTCAAAGCTCCATTTTTCCTGATACTTCTCATCCTTATACCAGCCTTCAAAGGTATACCCCTCCTGTGTTGGATCTATTGGCTGAACAGCCTTAGCTCCCTCTTGAATTTCCTGAGATGCGATTGGACTTCCACCCTTGGTTTGAAACTCAACTATATAAAGAGCTGGCTTGGGAGCCTCTTGCTTAATCCATTTGGGGTACAATGTTGTATTTTTCGTAATGACATCCTCATCAAAATTCCAACGAGTTTGGCATTCCTTTTCCTTATACCAGCCTTCAAAGATGAAGCCTGCCTGCGTTGGATTTTCAGGCTGAACAACCTTTTCGTTATATCCAATAGGAACTGGATCTATATCGACATAGGCAAAATATACCTTATAGATTTTCTTTACCCATTTTGCGTAAAGAATGATATCCATTTCTACCCTTGCCCCAGGAACAGCCTTGGTTGTATAGGCTTCATCGATATACCAGCCTTCAAACGTATAGCCAGCCTCCTCTAGCTGAGGTAATAAAATAGGAAGCTTTTCATAGGTTTCCTCTTGTGGTGGAGTTATTCCATGTCCACATGCGTTAAAGGTGATTTTATATGGATTTGATATCCATTTTGGATATAGAGTGATGGTTTCATATACAACATCTACAGTAAAATTCCAAGGGATTTTACATTCTTTATCCTTATACCAGCCTTCAAACGTATACCCTTCACGGATAGGTTCATTTGGCTTGGAAAGCTTTTCATTATAATACACTTGAACAGGTTCTATATCTGAGGCATCAAAGGAAACAGTATAGGACACTCTTGTCCATTTTGCATAAAGAACGATATCCTTATATAAAGCTTGATTGGCTACTGCTTTTTCTGTCAAAGCCTCATCCATATACCAGCCTTCAAACGTATAGCCTTCCTCTGCAAGGATGGGTAGCTCCTTAGGAATATAGATCAAATCCTTTAGACTATCTGGTTTTTTTCCATGTCCTTTATGATCAAAGGTAAGGGTATAGGAATCTTTTATTTCAATGGTATCTATCGTATATAAATGAGATGGAACGGTCTTAATGGTGTCCTCTACTAAAATTGAATTGGTACTAGCTTTAGATAAAAAGATTTGATATTCTCCATGAGGTAAAGCCTCTTCTTGATATAAGACGCCATTCACATAGATTTTTTCTGCAAAGGATTTAATTTTACCCTGTTCTATTGTATACGGTATTTCCTTTATAGAAGCAAGCTTCTCTACAAGAATATCCTTATAGCCTACCGTTCGATTCGAAGTGTACTGACTTCCATTATTCCAATCCTGCTTAGTATCTAGAAAAGTGGATTTTCCAGAAAATCTTCTTATCGTAATTCTAGATGGCTCTCCTAAAATATTTTTGTTATCCTCTATATAAATATTGGTTGGCGTATGATACGCAATATCTCCATTATCGATTCGAATTTGCTCATTGGCAAGCCCATCTGAATAATACAGATTGGAGGTGATGGATATAGAATCAACCTCTGCTGTTGAAACATAGTTTAAAAATAAAATAGAATAATCTACCGTCAAATATTTATTAAGCATTTGATTGTTTCCATAGGGAATTTGAACAAGCTCCTTAGAAAAATCCTTATTGATGAATATGTTTTCTGAAATTTCTACATTTTTAAGCTTTGGTCCAGTCGCATCATTTTGTACATACAGTAGAATCAGAGTATCCTCTAATACATTTTTATGAATCAAAAGATCTTCCCCATTACGGCATTTAATTCCACCATCTTGGTTTTTGTTCATTCCTTTGAAATAATTGCCAACAATATCTAGCCCCTGAAATGCTTTAGCATATATGAAATGATCTCGATTATATCCCTTTGTGGATTGAGATCCATCCTCATATTGAGCCTCTGTGATATGGGTATTAAAGCTCATATAATTTCCAATAATTTTCGCATTCACATCTGAATTTAAAATGTTAATGCCTGTCATGAAATAGCCCTGATCCGTTGCTTCATCAATTAAATTTGTAGAAAGAATTGTAGACTTTAAAGCCTTTGTTTTTTCAGAAACAATACTAGATTCTACATCCTCTAATCTTCCAAAATAATTATCCTGAATCACTACGTTTTCTGAATAATATGTGGCAATTCCTCGTCCAAGGCTCTGGGCATCTCTAAGAAACATATTGGATTCAACCGTCATAGAGCCTCGATTGTTATGGATGTAATATCCTGTCGCAGGACCACCATTTTTACCATTTGAATCTGGCTTACAGCCCATAGATACATCCACATCAGATGCATGGATAAAGCCATTATAGCGTATTTCCCAGCCAGAAGAGCCCTGCTTACACCAAATGGACATATTATCGAATATGATATGCTCAATTTTGATGCTATTCACAGAGACTTTGCTGGTAATATACCTTTGCTTGGTAACGGCTTGAAATACAGTTCCCTCTTCTCCAAGAATATCTACACCATGGATTAAATACAAATCGGCATCAAACCTATAAATTCCTTTTGGAAAAAATGCATTCTTTTTTTGATTTTTACAGGTGGTTAAAAAGCTTTGAACAGAGGCTGTAACATCACTAGCCTCCACATCAACCTGATATTCTGAGGCATTGAGATAGCTCTCACTAGAATCGGCATAAATAGAGATAGAAAACAAACAAAGCACCATAAGACCTAAAATAATGAAATACTTTCTCATAGCCTTCTCCTCACTGTCATTTTTTGTTCTAAGCGATCCTTTACCTCTACCTGAATTTCTTCATAGCCTAGAATATGGATTCCTATTTTCTGATTTGGATTTGAGGCAAAATAAAGCTCTATTTGATCCTGATTTCTTACAAGGATATAGCTACCACGTCCCGTAATTCTTATGTCATTGAAGGCAACTGGAGCATCGGTAAAGCAATTGATAAGAACCATATTCAAATACTCTACAATATGAGCAGTATCTACAATATGAAGCTTATATTCATCAACAACCGCCATTTTCCTTGGATAAAGCTGATAAGCATATTCCTTAGGATTCTTATAATACACTCTTGTTTGTCTAAAATGAATCGGAACATCTGCTTCATTGTCATTCAAATCGTGATAGGATCTTGTCTCTAAAACCTGTTCTATTTGAGGCTTGTCTTTGAAGATGAGCTTAGCCTCCTTGGTTTCTATCGTTTTTTTGTTGATGCTGTAGGTGTCCTCAAAGACATATAGAGTCGATATATACTCCTCCTTAGACTGGATATGTGTTCCAACAGCCACTAAGGAATTCTTTAAAACAAATTTGGAAAAGTAGCCCTCTACTTCATTTTTTTGATGAAAGCAGGTATTTAGTACATCCTTATAGGATACCCCTGCTGTAATATCATTTTCCATAATTTGATTGGGCTCCTCTAACTGAAGAATATTGGTAGAGCCCATTCGGTACAATGGATTCTGCTTGAGCACCTCATTCTTTTCTGGTGCTCGATTATAGTAAACATCATAGACGAAATTTCCTTGATAGCTTCCTAATATATTTTCATTGTTTATACTTTCATAATTTGAAATATAGGAAGAGCAGGCTGATATTGCAATTAAATACTCCTGATTCCTTTTTATATACCGATTCATTGAATTAAAGGCTTTGGCTTGAGGTTCATAATGGAATATTTCTTCTTCATTATAGATTTTATCTAATAAGCCTGGTCTATAATATAATTTAGAAAGCCTATGCAAAGAATCCATAATGCGCTTATAGCTATAATTCCCATCCGCCCGTCGACTGCTTGCTCGGCCTCGTACACAATCTAATGCACGCTCGTGATATAAAAATGGTAAATAGGATTGCTCAATTCGTTCATATAAAACATCCATAGACTGTCTAATATCTATATTCAGCATATGAAATATTTCTATAATTTTCGTTATAGAAAACAACAAAACCTCACCATAGGATGCATTATAAGGAACCGTTGTATGATATAGGAAGCTTCCATCTAGATAAAAGCCATTTCCGCTTTCTGTAAGCTTTAGGATTTGTGGAAGAAGGCTAGCTAATCTCTGAATTTCCTTTTCATCCTGTAAGAGTATACTTCTTAGCAAACAGATATATATGGTATCAGATAAATTGGCATAATCGGTTTGAATTCGATGAATATCGGGATAGTTTCTTCTATAATACTCATATTCTGCCTGAGGAATATAGAAATTTTCAATAGCCATCATTCGACATATTTCTTCCTTATCCATTATATCATAAAGCAAGAATATCATTTCATTAAGGCACCTTGGAATTCCTATTTCATAAATCCACCAGTTTCCTATATAATTCTTCGTACCCGAATATTCCTTGGATATAAATTCCCTTACTTCCTTTACAATCCAATTTTTTAAAGAAGCATCCTGCTCGATTACCGCTTTTTTACTAAGAGCCAGCAATCGCTTCAATATGGTATAAAGCCTTTCTGTATTTTCCTTAGGAAGAGCTTCATATAGCGATTCCTTAGAAATTTCTTCTGTAAATGAATCCAATAAGGAATGACTATAGCTATGTATAATCTCCTCATAAAATTTATTTTGTGGTTGAAAAGAGAAGGTGCATGCTTCATTATCCTCAACAATACAGGTTTGGAATTTTCCCAAATATACTGCATAGGAGCCTTGGTTGGATATTAGGATCTTCTGATCCACTCCATCTAGTCGAATATTGAGGGTTTGTACCTCTACATCCTTTAGTACCTCTATGAATAAATTGTATTCCTCCTGCTTTGAATTGTTAAACTCCACATCTTCACCCCCTCTTCCTTGATTTTTGAATTATTTTACGTATTTTTGAATGGTTGATGTAATGGTATCTGTACCTGCCTTCTGCATTGCTGATACATAAGCATCCCAGGTTTGATCATTGATTTGCTGAGTTCCCTTTAACCATTTATTGATTTGCTCTAAATAAACATTATTTACACCACTTCTTGAGGTATTTACCTTTTGATAATCCTCATTTGTTAATTTAATGTTTGGATAAATCAGCTTATTATAGTTCACATTTAAATAAGGTGTACCATCTGCATTTTTGCTATCCTGATATAAGGACATCGCTGTCTTAGCTTCCTCAGAAAGCCATGCTTCCTCATAGGTAAAGGTCTGACAGCCTGGGCTTTGTAGCTGAGCACCTATATTATAAAGGTTCGTTAATGCTGTATTTCTATCATTTATAATTTTATCTGTAAAGGTATAGGTTGAGCCATTCTTTGTGAAGTGAACATTCTCTATACCAAAATTCAAGGTGTCATGCCCCTCATCTGTAAACCAATAGTCAATCCAACGCATCAGCTTAATTTGATCCTCTTCACTTGTAGAGGAATTAATTGCAGTTACTGTACCAATTTGCTTACGAATGGTTGGCTCATGCTTTGTTCCATCACTTCTCGTTGGAGGAGCAATGCAAACCACCTCAAAGCCTTCTACTAAATTCGCTTTATATACATCATCATTAAAGGAATAGGTTGTACCTAACCAGTCATGGGTCGCACCACCACTATTTTGAGCAAATAGGGTAACACGCTTATCCTCTGTGGATTTATTAAGGATATCTGGTTCAATTAGACCCTCCTTATACCACTGGGCAATATTTTCCATAGCCTTTCTAAATTCTGGCTGAATTGCACCATATTTAACAGTTGTACCATCCAAATAATATTCTGCCGTAGCTCCCCATAAAGAAGCTAACTCAGAAATTGCAAAATCAGAATCTCTATCAAAATATGGATAGATATTATCTGCTGTAGTTAATAAATTTTTATTATTTTTAAACGCACGTAATAAATCATGGAATTGCTCAACCGTTAAATCATTCAATTTAGATTTATCAATCCCCTTAGGTAATTTTTTATTCGTATCTAAGGTGTTAATCCAATCCTGTCTTACAAAGAATGCCTTTGCTGTTTGACCATCTGTATAAAATGGAATTCCATAAATTTTTCCATCAGAGGCAGTAGCCCAAGCCTTCTTTTCTGGATTTTCATCAAAGAATTTCTTTAAATTTGGAGCATGCTCATCAATCAAAGGAGCTAAATCTAAAAAGATACCATCCTTTAATGCAGTTGCCTCAATTGTATCCTGGTCATTGACAACAAGATTGGCATCCTTTCCTCTTAAATTATAGATACTATCATAGTTTGTATCATATTTTTGTAAAACACCCTCTAAAGATATACCGGCATATTCATTTGCCTTTTTATAAACATCCATATCAGAATTATAAATATGACCATCCTGATATAAGAAAATGGATAATTCACTTGTTCCCCCACCACAGGATGCAAGTGTTACTAAGCTAGTCGCTAATAGTGCTGTCGCTAGAATCTTTTTCTTCATCTTTTTTTCCTCCTTTTTTTACGATAATTAAAATAACACCAACAAGGACAACTACCCCTAGTACACCACCTACACATCCTAAAACGATAGGAAGTACAGAGGATCCACCTTGATTGGATAACGGCTTATAATTGTTGTGATAGAATTCAACCTTAGATACTGAAATTTTATCATCATTGTTATTTCCGTTGAATACAATCTTCACGTATTTTGCATCTACAAATCCTAAGGTATATACCTCATCTCCCATTTGATTTGTACTGCTACCAGAGAAATAACAGCATTCCCATGTCGTTCCATCCTGGCTTGTATAAATATCAAAATAATATTTATTTAATAAACCACCAGAGAAACGAATTAATACATTTGTAAAGGTTGTTACATCCTCAAATTCAAAAATTACAGTCTCTTTTTCTGTAGAACTGAAAATAGAATTTCTATCTCCATCAAGAAGCTTTTCCACTCCTGCTGAGCCTGTTACCTTAACTACAGGAATTGATGTATACTCCTCAAAGCCCTCAATAATCGTATCTACAATAAACTTATACTGATAGATACGTTTTTCATTGGTTGCTAAATCCTCTACAATAACCTTGGTTATTTGATTAAATAGCTTGGATTTTTCAACGGTTACCTTATATTTGGATTCATCATAGGTAACCTTTAAATTTGGAACCTCCTTCACATTTTTATCTAGAGGTATCACATAATCATAGGTATATGGATTGAAAATATATCTGAATTTATCTCCAAGCTCAGCTTCAATCTCAATATGCTCAACAGCAATATCTGCCTTTGGAGTTAAATTATCTAAATTCCAATTTAAAACAGAAACAAATTCATTTTTATAAGAGCTGAAATCCTCTATTTCCTCCATAGTTGGAACAAATACTACACTTAGAACACCAGAGGTAATTCCCTCAAGCTTAATCACAAGCTTATTTACACCACGATTATCTAAATTACAGAATTCACCAATGGTTCCTGGAAGAGCTGTTGCTGGCATTACACTAAATTCACCTTGCTCGCTTGTAATATAAGCATATAGGCTCTTACCATTCATAACCAGTCTTGCAAGCTTGTCATGAATAATTTCAATTCTTGCCTCTGTATGAGCACTCCAGTAAACAATGGATTCATCTCTTAATTCAAATT
Source organism: uncultured Anaeroplasmataceae bacterium (assembly GCA_949840955.1). Lineage (GTDB taxonomy): Bacteria > Bacillota_I > Bacilli_A > Acholeplasmatales > Anaeroplasmataceae > Pelethenecus. Next base: position 19,741 of record CATKXV010000012.1, read on the forward strand.
CATCCTGAATTAAAACAGCACTTCTGTTATTAAACAGCTTTAATCCACGATAAGCAGATAAAACATCTGCCTTATATACGTTTGTTAAGTCAACAACAGAATAGCCACCTGAGCTATTAGAATCAAAGGAAATAATTGGAGCATTTTCATATGGACTTTGCTGAAGAACTGGATTCTTTTCAGGATTAAATACGAGCGTATTTTGTCCTTGAGCATTTTTCTTATAATAGGTCCATCTTTGATAATCATAATCCCAGAAGCCGTTTGGAACAACTACATTATATTCCTCATTACAATAATTTCCGATGAAGCGCTCTCCTAAAGCATAAATTTCAAAGGTACCACTATCTAGATTTCTATGGGCATTATCATAGGCTAATCCATCTACTCCCTTTAAGCCTGTAAATAAGGCCATTTCATCTCCAAAGGATGAACGGAAGGTTGCAAGCTCATGCTCCTCTAATAGGAAATCCAATTCCTCCATAGAATGCAAATTCATCTTATCAAACAATCCTGGCTGATACCATAATAAATTCATGATATTATATTGCTCATTATCATCCGCAAGCTTACTTAGAATGGCAGCATTGATATTATCCTCATCAATTCTTGTATACCATAATAAGGCTGGCTGATTATTGGAATATTCACTTTCCGCATAAAAGAAAGCATTATAATTTGGACTAGATGTAAATAATGGATAATTAATATAATTCTGGATCCCCTCTACATCCCATAATCCAAAGGAGTTGATATTTCCATCGGTTTCTCCATAAATATTACGAAGTGTTGCTAACAAATAAACCATATTTCTATGAGCATAGATAGAATAGGAAGGACCCTCTGGCCAACCTCCAGATGGAGAGTAATGTACTAACGCAATCTGTAATAAACGGAAAGCCTCTGTAATCACATTGGCAGCCATTTCTTGTACATTTACCGTAAAGGATTCTCCTCTTACTGTTACATCAATTGGACCACCATCATAGCTTAAAACAGAGAATGCTGCGATAGCTAAATCTCCACAAATCAATAAGCTATGGTTATTTCCATGTAATAAAACATTCACATTGGTTAGATTTTCAAAGTAATAGAAGCCTTCCTCATACAGTGCCTTAACAATCATCTTCTGCTTATCTGCATCTAATGTGTCCTTAATATAATTATAAGAGAAAGCTACACTATAGGTTACCATGGCAGCGTCTAGGAAGCCATTGCTGTCCTCACCCCAGGATAATCTTCTTGTACCATCACCACTAAATTCTTCATCCTTAACAATCCACCACATTTGCTCCCAGCAGCGATCTGCATATTCCTTTTTCCCTGTTACCTGATATAATATTGCAAATTGCTCCATTGCACTTCTAGCATTGGCTGGAACAGCTGTAGGCTCCTTACGAGATAATTGAGCCTCATAATATTCTACCCAGCGTGTGATGTATTCCTCTTTAGTTAAATAGCCTTGACGAACTTCATCTAACCATTCATTGTTTGTTAAAACATAAACACCATCTAATTTACCCTCAGATTTCAAACGATCAAAACGATAGTCCTCTACTCCAGGTAATACATAGACCGTAATATGAGCCTCTGTAACCTCTTCTCCATTATGGATAACGATATCAAAATGATCATATCCTGTAAATCCTTCCTTTGGTGTATAGTTATATAATACACCATGAATGATTTTTCCAGTTGTGTTATAATACCGATCCTGAATTTCAGATACAATTCCTTGATTTAGAATTTCAACACTACCCCCATGCTCTGTCGTAAGGGTGAAGGTATTATCCTTAGCTGTACCATATATCGCTTGATAAAGCTTAGCTTTTGCCTCACGCTCAGCTACAGTCATATTTGCTCGCTTTGTTTCTGGATATAAAACCTCAACATCACGGCAATTGATTTGAATGTATCCACCATTATATAGGAGGGAGGCTTTATTATTGTAATAATATTCTCCCGCAGAATAAATCACAGAGGAGGCTGTTTCCTGCCACTCTAGCTTCGTATTCTTAGGCGTAGATAACCAGAAATCGGTTACGCTACATTGATCATGAATTGGATCAATTTTAACCTGTACTTCAATGATTTGGTAGCCCTTTTCTACATCTACAACAACAACCTTAAAGGTATCATAATTTTCTTCTATTGTATAGAAATCACGATTTGGTGAATATATAATTTTATTGTTTTTAATATAATAGCTACCATAGGATGGCTCACTATATTTAACCACATTATAATTGGTTGAGTTTTCTACAACAACCTCAAAGGTGTTTCTAGAATCCTCTTGAACTGTAATAAAATTATTATCCTCTACAACAGCAGATATTCCATCCTTTGTTCCAACAATCACTGTAATTTTCTTTTCAAAGCCATGAAGCTTATCCTTCACAATCACGGTTGTAATTCCAGACTTCACACCTGTAATTTTTCCTAATTTATCTACATGAGCTATAGAATCATCTAAGGATTCATAGCTATAATTAAAATCAACGATAGAGGATGGTACAGTGTCACAAACAATTTGTGATTCAGCACCAACAGCTAATTCTACTGCGGGATTTTCTACAGCGATAGATGTATAATCTGTAGTAATGATTCGATAAATTTTAATATCATCAAACCATACATCTCCTGTATTGTTTGCAAAATACAATTCGATTTTTAGGCTTTCCTTAGGCTGAACTCGAACAATTTCAGATTCAAAGGTCGTCCAATCAAAGGTTCCTTTAACCTTAGTTGTTTGATTTAAGCCATAGAAGTTTCCTTGATTGATACGAACATATACGTCCTTATCAACATTTTCTCCCTTCATTCTTGTAGTTACATAGTATTGTCCTGGTTCTACATCATAGCTTTTGTAAATACAAGAATAGGCTATTTCTGGATGAGAATAATGTACAATATGATTCCCATCCTCTTCTGTAATTTCAATAATCTGACTTTCTTTTACAGCAGTATTTCCTGTGTAAAGCCTCCATGTATATTGGGTATCATTGGAATAGGTCCATTTGGTACCTACTGGAATATTTTCAAAATCACCATCTGTACAGAAATTCTTTTCTGCAACAGTAACTTGAACCTCAGAATAATATTTATCAGAGGATATGGTTAGCTTGGAGGTTCCAGTCTTTAATGCTATAATCTTATATTTATACTCTGTATAATAAATAATACTTTCATCTTCAACTTCAAAGCTAAGCTTTTCTTTTTCCGAATCCTTTACATAAATCATAAAGCCGAAATCTTTATTTGTTTCAAAGTTTATTTCCTCTCCAACATCTAAAGTAATTTCAGTTTGCTTAACAACAGCCAAGCGATCGGTTTGATTTAGCTTACTAGAAGAAGTACTGCTGCCTTCTTCATAGAATGAATTTAGAAATACAGCAGTACTTGCAAATAACGAAAGGATAAGAAGAAAGAAAGTTCCAATTGTTATAACTTTTTTCTTCATATAATTTTACTCCTTATCCTTTGGTTCCTTTTTCTTGAATACAAAGAAATATACCAATACACCTGCAACAGCAAGTACAACAACTACTACAATTGGTACAACGATTGCTACAACATTTACACTAGAATCCTTAGGTGTATCAGGCGTTGGATTTGGAGTTGGAGTTGGATCATCTTCTCCTGGGGTTTCAGTAGGCACCTTTGTCCACTTTGCATATAAGGTTACATCAGAAGTTAATTCAGCACCTGCAGTAGCCTTTGTAGTACACTCAGCATCTACATACCAACCATCAAAGGTATATCCTTCTGCTGTTACTGTAGGTAAAGTTTGAGGTAAAGCTGTTACATTTTCAGCCTTAGCTGGAGCTGTACCATGTCCATTTACATTGTAAGTTACTGTAAATGTAGTTGGTGCTTCAGCAGTCCATTTTGCATAAAGTGTTACGTTGGCTTCGATTGCTGCATTAGCTTCAGCTGCTTGTGTGCAATCCTCATCTAAGAACCAGCCACCAAATATCCAGCCTTCTGCTGTTAAAGAGGTCAATTCAGCAGGTAATTGAGTAACATTTTCAACTTTTTCAGGAGCAGTTCCGTGTCCCTTCACATCAAATGTAACTGTATATCCCTTTACTACAACTGTAACAGTTTTTGTTAAGGATGGATTATCACTTACAAGAATTGTAATGGTTGTAGATCCTATAGCCATTGGAACGATTTGAAGCTTTCCACCTGTAATATCTACAGCACAAATAGTATCATCTGCAACCTCAGCAGATAAGATAGATGTAGCATCAGCAGGAGTAACGGTTATATTCAATTCCTTGAATACATCTCCTAAGCTTAATTCAACAGACGCATCTACTGTTACTTCTGTTGCTGGCTTATTTACTACAAAGGAAACTGTCTTCTTTACATCACCATTGGTTATTGTAATTGTTACATTTCCAGATTTATCAAGGAAGGTTACTAATCCAGTAGCATCTACTGTAGCAATGGTTTCATCACTTGAAGCATAGGTTGCATTTACAACACCAGCAGAAGGAACAGGTACAGCATTGATTTGATATGTAGATCCAACTTTTTGAGTAATGGCATTATCTGTAACAATAATTTTATTGCTTGAATCTGTAATTTCCCAGCCTGTAGTCTTTACATCATCTAATTCAACTAAATTCAAATGGGTAATATAAGCATCTACACCTGTTTGTGTATCCCATGTACCTAATTCAATCTTCAAACCAATATAATCACGATCTAAGGCATTTGGATCAAAATTAATTGGACCAGTTTCAACATATACCCAACCATTTTTCGTTTCACCGATTTCATTTTTCTTGATTACATAATAAGGAGCACTCATTGGAGAATATTCGTAATTTCCTTTACCAGCATCAAAATAATTATATAGCTTGAAATCAATTCTTCCCGTAGGGCTAGCAGCAGTTATATCCATCTTAACCCATCCAGTCAGCTTATAATCCTTATTTGCTGTTAAATTAGCTAATGGAAGGTGTAAATCCAAATGAGATCCTCCTTGATTTGCACCACCAGTTCCTGCGATTTTAATAGCTAAGCCAAATAAATCATCTGCCACTACATTGGTATGAGAATATTGCTTATTCTTATGAGTTTTACTAGTATATCCATGTAAGGTCTTATTTGGTTCATCCCAAACATCCTCTAAAGTATATCCATTCAATGCATCATAAACACCCTTTGTAACAACGACTGTAATCTCCTTTGTTACATTTTCTCCACCTAGAGCTGTAACAGTTACCTTAGCAGTTCCTGTTGCAACACCTGTTAAAATATAATTATCTAAACCAACAACTGTATCATCAGAATTTGTATACTCTAATGTAATATCATCTGCTGTAGTTGGATAAGCTTTGAAAATCTTGGATAAGTCAAAGGATTCACCAACACCTAATGTAATTGTATCGTTGATAACAACCTTATCTGTAGTAATATCCGTTACAGGAATTGGATCACGATTTTCAGCTACATCAAAGGTAACATCTACAGGATTGATAAAGTCAGCATCAAAAGTAAAGGTTGCCTTTAAATTTTCTACCGTTTTTAAACCAACATATTTTCCATTTTCACATTGAATAATAGCCTCTTCTCCAGATTTATAAACGGTAACTCCATTCTCTGTTGATGAAGTAAGCTTTGTATCATTTAAACTAAAATCAATGGTATATCCTGGAACTACAGAAGGTAAATAATTTGAATCAGATCCTGTAATTGTAGGCTCTAAATCAAATGGAATACTTACCTTAACATCTTCTACTGTTGGAGCAGTAGCTACAGGGGCATTATAATCCCCTATTCTTATATAATCAATATAAGCATTTATATCCGCAGAGGTATTACTTGTTGGTAGGTTATAGAAAAATTCTGTTAGCTTTCCTTGGAAATTATCACCATCTCCAAAATTGGTTTCATAAATAAATTGTCCATCTAAAAATCCAATAATTTTATCTTGAGATTTTCCATCTGGCAACAAATCACCTTTATCCTGTAAGATAAATGTGGCCTCATGCCATGCATTTTTAGTTACTCTATCTTTCAGTGTGGTGATTTGTATCCATGCACTATTATCTCCTGCTTTTACACGATAAAAGGTTCCATTATCTCGCATTCTTAATAATTCATATGATTTAGCAGCTCCTAAACCATCATTTGCATGAAAATATAGACCAAATTGTTGTTCTCTACCATGATCAATATTAAACTTAAACTTTAATACCATGGCACCACCCTCTTTATTATATAAATTAGGTGCTGCTGCATTATCACGGAAGCTTATCTTACCACTTTGACTTCCGTCTTTTAACGTGTTTATTGTCAAAACTTCTAAATCATCTTTTTTCTCTAGTTTGGTTGAAATTAATGCTTGCTTATTATTTGCATAAATATTATGATTGTTTGCTCCACCATAAGCATCAATTGTTCCATCACCATAGTCAAACTCTTCAGCAAAACTGAAATTTTCAGTTAATGAGGGAACTTCTGGAGTTGAAGGCTCTGTAGCATCTTCTGCGTTAGATGTTAGACCCCCCCCTAGGGCACAAAGTGCACTTAGCATTGCTGCACTTAAAAATAATTTTTTGAATTTTTTCATTTTTTTCTTTTCCTTTCTTTTTTGATTTTTTTGCTTGAATTGTTTAGTTATTTTCTCGTTCTCACCTTTCCTTTTTATTTAACTGATCCAACCATAACTCCCTTTTTGAAATACTTTTGTATGAATGGGAAGATTATCATGATTGGGACAATAGCTATAATTATCAATGCATAGGCTGAAACGGTACCTTCAAATAAGTTCCCTGAATCGCCTGTGTTTTGAAGCAATTTCTTTACTAATACCTGTAATGGATAAAGCTTATCCTTTTGCAATACAAGCTCTGCCCAGAAATAACCATTCCAACGATCAATCGCATAGAATAAGCCTACAGTTGTAATGGCAGGTCCACTTGCTGGAATATATATACTTGTAAGCATTCTGAAGTGAGATGCTCCATCTAGCTGTGCTGATTCATCAATATCCGTTGGTATTGCCGCAAAATACGTTCGAAGTAATATAACATTGTAGGCCGAGAATGCAAAAGGAATGAGGATACCTAGCATATTTCCCATAAGTCCTAAGTTATCAATATTGGTATAGGTTGCTATCATACCTGGCTTAAGCCACATGGTTAATACTACGATAATGGTAAATACCTTTATTACCTTTAAGCCTCTTCTGGATAATACATAGGCACAGGTTATACTTAAGAATAAACTGATTGCCGTACCTAAAAGGGTATATAGGGCTGTATTTCCATAGGCTCTCCAAATATCTCGATTTGTTAAATGCTCTACAATATATTCCATTGTAAATCCTTGTGGAATGATTAAAAACTTTCTTGCATTGATTGCTTCTCTAAAATTCACAGGATTACTTACAGCGGAAATAAATATATAAAATATCGGATAAAGCATAACTAGGGAAAGAACAATCAGCAATACGTTGTTGATAACACCTAAGATGTAGTCTGCCGTTAGCTTTTTCTTAAAGCGTTCCATTGCTGTAGCTTGATTTGCACTTGTAGATTTGTGCTTTGCAAAAATATTTTTCATCTTATCCCCTCCTTTACCATAATTGAGTATCTGATACTTTTTTCGCGATACGGTTAACAATGGTTACTAAAACAATCGCTACAACAGCATCAAATAGTCCTATGGTTGCTGCCATACCATAATTAGGCTGTCCAACCTGTGGACTTAAGCTGACATTATACACATACGTAGATATAATTTCAGAAACTGGCTTATTGTCAATTGTTTGAAGCAATAGAACCTTTTCGTATCCCATAGATAATAATTTACCAATCTTCAATATCAAGGTAATGATAATCGTTGGTGCAATTCCTGGAAGGGTTACATGGAAAATTTGTCGGAATTTACCAGCACCATCCATAGATGCAGCCTCATAAAGGGATGTATCAATTGCAGACAATGCTGCAAGATAAATCAAGGAATTATATCCAATCGTCTGCCACAGCTCCATAATGGCATAAATCCATCGGAAGGCTGCTGTATTATTTAATAAATTCTGTCTTGGTACACCAAACCATGAAAGAATATTAATAATCATACCTGTATCTGCTTTTAAAAATTCAATTGTCATATTGCAGACAACAACTGCTGAAATAAAGAATGGTAGGAAGGTTGTTGTTTGTGCGACACCCTTAACAACCCTACTCTTGGATTCATAAATCATTATAGCAAGTAAGATTGCTGCTGGGAAACCAATAACCAAAACCAAAACATTCAGCAACAGGGTATTTCCAAGTAAGGACCAAAACCCATCCATAGTGAAGAATTCAATATAATTCGTTAGACCTATGAATTTGGATCCAAAAACCCCCTTAGTTGTACTATAATCCTGAAATGACATTAAAACATTGGAAATAAATGGAATGAACACAAACATAATCATCCAAATCAAGGCTGGTAGAAATAAAATATAAATCTGCCAGTTGTATTTCATATGCTTTTTGAAATCCATTCCAAAATTTGTCATTTTCTCTTTAAACTTATTTACTTTTTCTTCTTGATTGTTTTCTAAGATTTCTGCTTCCATAATACCTCCTACCAATATGGATTCCAATCCTTATATAGTCTCATCAATAATTCTACAAAGAAGTAATCTCCAAAAATTACATATTCTTCTATTCCTAAATTTCCATGATAGAAATATACTCCACTTTTTAAGATACCCTCTTGATTTGTACCTAAATATTTTTGGGATAGCGCTTTCGTTATGGCAAGACAAGCATTATAATAGACCTTTTTTAACTCATCTGTTTCCTCTAGGCTATTGGATAACTCCAATAATCCTATAGCTGCAATAGCTGCTGCACTGGTATCTCTTTGTCCATCATCCTCTGTGAAGATTAAATCCCAATTACATACCTTATCCTTTGGTAATCGATTTAAAAAGTAGTTTGCTAGGCACTTTGCTTTTTCTAAAAATATCTTATCCTTGGTGTAGGTATAGGATATTGGGAAGCCCATAATTCCCCATGCCTGTCCTCTAGCCCAGCAGGATTCATCAGAATAGCCTTGATGAGTAGATCCAAATCTTGGCTTTCCTGTTTCTGTATCCATATGGAACGTATGATACGTAGAAGCATCTTCTCTTATGATGTATTGACTTGCTGTAGTTGCATGATTATACGCCATTTGATAATACTGCTTATCTGGCTCAAATTGATCTGCGAAATATAACAAAGGGATATTTAAATTACAATCAATAATCATTCTTCCTCTTTGGTTTTCATCATTCATATCTCCCCATGCCTGCAAGATTTTTGCTTTATCAATGTATCGATTGGATAATAGCTTTGCAGCCATCAAAGAGGTTTCTAACGCTCTTTTAGACCCTGTTACCTTGTAATCCGCTACGGTAGACAAGCTATATAGGAAGCCTAAATCGTGATGATTTAATCCAGCCTTATTTTGATCTTCATTGTAATACCGATCGATACGCTCTCTAAAGGATTCAGAATGCTTTTTTGCCTCTAGCATGTATTTTTCATTTCCTGTATATTCATACATAAGCCAAAGGATTCCTGTCCAAAAGGAGGTTGTCCAAATACTTTCATTATTGGATGCATCCCATTCTAAATTCCCTACACTTCCATAGACATAATCCTTACTACAGGCTCTTGGAAAAGAATCATCATGAAATTTTAACATCATATGATCCACAATATGTACAACCTTATCTAAGGTTTCAGCAACCTCTGCCTTAGTAAAGTTGGGTGTTGAATAAAACTCCTTGTTTTTAATTTCTTCTAAAATGACTTTACTCATAGTGTTCTCCTTTCCTTAAGATTTTATCTCTAATCCCCATGCTTCAAATTGCGTTAAAGCAGGAAATTCAGAAACATCATTTGCTTTTATTAGCTTTCTTAATACAATTGAATTTACCCTTTTAGGCTCAAATTGAATACTTTGCCTCTGAGCTGTTTTTTCTAGTTTCATCTTTATGCTTGACCCATCGGAAAAGGCAAGCTCAGCAGAGGTCCAGTAGCTATCATGTGGAAAGTCTGCCCGTAAGGTTAATACAACCTCATCAATCAAAACATCTCGACCAAAATCAAGCTTGAACTCAGCATTTGGGTTTTTATTAATCCCCCAGCTTTGGTAAGGGAATGCTCCATGAGATTCGTTAAAGAAAAAACCATCAATTGCATTTCTACTCGCAAATACACATTCATTTCTGGTTTCTACATTCGCAGAGGAATGAGGGAAATACGTATCATTTTCATGCTGGTCATATGGATTCAATGCCAAATTTCTACGTTGATAGATTTCTTCCTCCTTAGCCTCTTCTATGGAAATCAAATGACAATCTCCATAAAAGGACTTAGGAGAATAGTTCAGTCTCTGATTTGCTGCTGGAATATGATAGATGATGGTAGAGCCTGGTACATATACAATAGAGGCTTCTATCGTATCCTCAAATTGTATCTTATAATACCCGCCCTTTTTATCACAATCTACAATAATCCAATCTCCATCCTGATATGGATAATTATAAATACAACAAGGCTTTTCTACTGCTTTACCGATATAAAGTTCATTATTTTGTGCATTAATTACTTTTATTTTCAACATTTTATCCCTCCCGATAATGTAGAAAGCGTTTTCTTTCTAATGCGATATCCTATTATAGCTCTATTATAACATATTTTTGGAACAAATCAACCATTTTTTCTTATTTTTGTGGAATTTACTCCAAATTAGGAAATACTTATAGCTTTATCATAAAAAAAGACTTATCCATCGGATAAGTCCCTAGCTATTATTTTTGAATTTGCTGAACAATTTCATTTAAATCCTTTAGCTTTTCATAGATTTCTCTAGCAAGCTTAAATTGTGTGCGGCAGCGCACCAAATTGTGATCCTCATATTTCGTTGCAAAATAGACATCCCCTGCTAAATAATCTGTTAAAAAGCGCATTCCACATTCCATAGTTAGCAAATAGGCACTATAGGGTAGTAATTCTAGCTCCCTTGGTGTTATTGAATTTTTCACTGAGGAATAGTATCCCTCTGTATAAGCCTCAAATAGCTCGATATCAAAATGAACAAGATCTAAATTTTTTTCATCCTCTGCTGCTGTTGAGGCACCAAATCGGATAGAGTCTCCAAAATCGTATAGCATAGAACCTGGCATAATGGTATCCAAATCAATCACTGCACGAGCCTCTAAGGTTTCACTATCCATTAAAATGTTATTTAATTTCGTATCATTGTGGGTTACTCTTAAAGGAATACTTCCATCCTTTAATCCATGAACTACCACATCTAGATTATCCTTCTGACTTTGCAGAAATTCAATTTCCTTTAAACAAGTATCTTTTCTTTGGATGCAATCCTTATGAAGCACCTCTAAGAAATCCTGATATCGTTTTGGAGTATTGTGAAAGTCAGGAATGGTTTCTGTCAACTTAGAAGCATCAAATTCCTTTAAGAAATTTTGAAATTCACCAAAGGCTTTTCCAGAATTATAAAAAACCTTTTTGTCTGTTGCCTTTTGGAAGGTAATTGTATTTTCTATAAAATCATAGATACGGTAACAGTGAACTGTATTTCCTTGATGAAGCTTTAAGAAGGCTTCATTCTTTTTTGTAGGCACAACATGAAGCGTTTCGATTCCCTTTGATTCTAAATGCTTCGTTACATAGCAGATATTTTTCATTAAGGAATCTGGATCCTGAAATACATGTGTATTCATTACCTGTAAGATATATTTTTTTTGAGAGGTTGTAACCAAAAAGGTTTGGTTGATATGTCCTTCTCCATAAGGTCTTATATCCTCTACAGCTCCCTCTAAAGAAAATTCACATAAAACGGGGTTAAATTCCTTTATATAATCCATCCTGAATATATCCTCCAATCGCTTCCTTAATTTCAGCTAAATCCTCTCGATAGGTTATTCCATACCATTTATCCTTATTTTCATAGACCTTTACACTAGCAAGTCCTTGATGAACTGCATCAGAAATCACAAGAGGAATATAAAATTCATCCTTTAAAAGGTTTGCTGTTTGTAAGAATTTCTTATATTCTGCTTCAAGAAAAGGGAAGATATCTGGTGTTAATCCCCATAGGTTCATAGATACAGGTGTATCCTTTGATAAAATTTTATCCTCATAGGAACAATCAGAGGCAATCTTTGTATACTCACAAACCTGCTTTAAATATCCGTTTTCTATTTGGCATACACCTCTAGAAACCGTTCCATTTTTACTTAGGGTATTTGCTAAAAGGTATGCTGTCATGGCATATTCTCCTTTTTTTGCAGTAGATAAATGCTTCCCAATCTCAAAGAACGCATTTTGTCCATAATAATCATCCGCATTAATAATCGCAAAAGGCTCATGAACTACATCCTTACAGCACAGAATAGCATGTCCTGTACCAAAAGGCTTAGTTCTTCCACTTGGAACACCCTCCATAGATTGCATAACATATTCTACAGGAATTGTTTTAGCAATTCGATTTCCAATCAGCTGCTTAAAATCCTCAGCCATATCCTCTCTAAGAATGAAGATTACCTTACCAAAACCAGCCTTTTTTGCATCATACACAGAAAAATCTAAAATTCCCTTACCATCCTCTGTGATTGGCTCTGCTTGCTTTAATCCTCCAAATCGGCTTCCCATACCTGCCGCCATTACTACTAATGTTGGTTTCATATTTCATCTAGCTCCTTTTATTCTTCTTTTTTATTTTATTATAGCAAATAAAAAGAAAAAGAAAATAGATTTTTTTCGAAAAAAATTGTAAAAAAAAATCTAGTTTATTAATAAACTAGAATTTTAAAAACATTTTTCAAAAAGGATAAAAATAGGCCTAGAATTTCTAGACCCATTCTCTTTTATTCCTCATCGTCTAAAGAAATATTAGCATTATGATATACATCCTGAACATCATCTAATTCAGAAAGTAAATCCAATAATCTTCTAAACTTTGCCTCATGATCCTCATCTAAATCTACATAATTTGAAGGAACTAGAGTAACAGCAGATTCCTCAAATTCAAGCTCAGGATTTGCTCCCTCTAATGCAGCTTTAATCGCCTCAAAGTCCTTAGGATCAGCTAAAATTAACGTATTTCCGTCTTCATCTGTTTTGATTTCCTCACAATCAGCATCTGCCATCATTAAGGCCTCCATTGCCTCATCCTCTGACATTCCACCAAATACAAACTTAGCTTTACGGCTAAACAAATAGCCTACAGAAGTTCCAATTTGACCTCCTGTTTTATTAAATGCTGTACGGACATCCGTAAAAGTACGATTATCATTATCTGTAGTACATTCTACAATCATCGCTACATTCCCAGGTCCATATCCCTCATATGTCTTCTCTTTAGATGCTCCTGAAGCAACACCTGCTGCTTTAGCAATCGCACGCTTTATAACATCAGCAGGACACTGATCCTTTTTCGCACGTTCAATAACTCTTTTTAAGCTTTGATTCATCTCAGGATCAGGAACACCAGATTTAGCGGCAATAAAAATTTCCTTCCCCCATTTTGCATATTTAGCAGACTTCATTGCTGCTGTTTTAGCCATAGATGCTGCACGAACCTCATGCGCTCTTCCCATAATAAACACAACCTTTCAGATTTTTACCTTTCAATTATACAACATAACACGATTTTTTTCAATATTGGAATATAGTTTTCGAAAAAAGTGAAACACGCTTATTCTGCTTCAGGTAAAAGCTTATCCTTCCACTGATGCTCCTCTATATATTTTTTTAGATTTTCAGGAGCTAAAGGTCTAGCAAAATAGAATCCTGAGCCAAAGCCTACATTCTGATTTTTTACATATTGCAGCAATTCCTTTGTTTCAATTCCCTCACATACTAAAGTCTTTTTATTTTTCTTACAATAATCCAAGAGTAAAACAAGCAATTTTTCCTGAGAGAAATTATTGGTTATATCCTTTAAAAAGGTTCGTCCGAGCTTAATAACATCAATTGTAGTATTTTGAATTGCCAAAATAGATTGCTGATCTAGAGGAAAGCCATCAACAGCAATCAAAAAACCAAAAGCCTTTAATCTTGTAAGATTGGCTTCTACTACCTTCATTTTATCATAAACCATACAATTGGTTATTTCTAGCATGATTCTGCTTGGATCAGCTGATAAACCCTTTGCAATCTCAATCAATTGACGAGCAAGATTAGGATTCAATAGCTGTTTTAAGCTTAAATTCAATGAGAAAACAAGCTTAAAGCTAGGAAACTCTCTTTGCATTTGCTGCTGAAACTGAATCATTTGATCGATACCCCATTTACCAACCCAATGGATATCTCCTGTCTGTTCCATAAGCTGTATAAAGTCTTGTGGTGGTAATACCCCCTTGGTAGGATGGTTCCAACGCATTAGAGCCTCAGCTCCAAAGATGGTTTTGTTTTCAAAATCAATAATGGGATGATAATATAATACGAATTCTCTTCTTTGAATAGCCGTACGTATTTCCTCATAATAGATCTTATTATCACGCTCATCATCAGATAAGGTAGCATAATAGCTCGTTACCTTATCGCCTCCACTCCGCTTAGATACAAAGGAGGCAAGGTCTAAATTATCTAACAATTCCTTGACAACACTTCCTGACTGTGGATAGGTACAAACCCCTATAGAGGTCGTAATATGGATATCCTTAATCGCTTCACTTTCAAAAGGAATATGTGTGCTTTCTAATAATTTTTTACATAATTTCTCGATTTTACTTTGTGTTCCTTCATTCGGAATAAAGATTAAAATACCTTCCTCCCGAATTTGGCTTAAGGCTGCATTTTCTGGTAAAAGACCAACCATACGTGAGGCTGTTTCCTTCATGATTTCAAAATAGATATCCTCTCCATAGGCCTCTAATAAATTGTGATAAGCATCTATATCAATTAAAATTAAAGTTGCTGTTCCAAAATTGCCTACCCTTTTAATGTATCGATTGATTTGTTTAATAATTTGAGCTCTTGGTATAGCTCGTTCGTGGATGGTATTATTCTTATCCTTAAAATATTTTTTTAATTTTGAAAACATAGTTACACCTTCACTTAAATCATAACCTTCTTGTTTAAAGTATATACTTAAAATCAAAAATAGTCAAGTCAAAAACTCCTAAAGAGCTATCCTTAGGAGTCTAATCAATTGATTCTTATACAATCGTATGCTTGAAGAATTTACCAAAAATTTTCTTAATCGGTGATACGGTCATAAAAGCATTCGGATCTGTAGTTTTTACAATTTCAGCTGCCTTTTGTAATTCATAGGAGGAAATAATCATAAAAATATCATACTTCTGCTGATGAGTATAGGCTCCCTGAACCGTTGATATTGTACAGCCTCTTTTGATTCCCTCTAGTAGAGCCGTTGCGATTTCTTCTGAATGCTCTGAAATCACATCCACTCGTAAATAATTATATGCTGTATGAATTTTATCCACAACGAGATTGGAATATGATAATAAAGATAAAGGTATACAGTGTAATATCCCAAGATCTTTCTATTAACCCACCGGCAAGGATAGCTAATATGATATTTACAACGCTAGAAAACATTCCAATGGAAACATTTTTCTTTAATGCCAAGGCCTGTCCTATAATATCCATTCCTCCTGTAGAGGTTCCATAGCGTAGTGCAAGCCCTATTGCACTACCACAAAGAAGTCCTGCAATAACGCCTAAAAAGAAACGATCGTTCGGATTTATACCAAAATCTACTCGTACCCATTTCCAATCCATCATCCAAAAGGACTGCACCAAAATGGATAAAACAGAATAAAATACAAATCGCTTAGAAACACTTTTCCACCCATAAATACATAAGGGGATATTGAAAATTAGTGTAAAAACACCAATAGGAATGGAAATTTGAGCAAGATTAAATGCTCGATTTAAAAGCTGACCTACAGCCGTTATACCGATAGCAAGTAAATTCGCAGGCTCCAAAAACCATATAACGGATAGAGAATAGAGTGTTGAGGTGAAAATAACAACAGCAACACGAAATAAATCATCCAGTAACTGCTCTTTTTTCATTTTAGCTTACCTTAGCACCTGGGTTCAGCTGAGCTACATTTAATAGCTCAATTTGTTCATCCTTAGATGCACATAAAAGCATTCCATGGGATTCTTCTCCTCTAAGAAGAATTGGCTTTAAATTCTTGACAACAACTACCTTTTTCCCAATTAGGTCTTCTGGCTGATAGTGCTTGGCAATTCCGGAAACAATTTGACGAGTCTCAGAGCCTAAATCCACCTGAAATACCAATAGCTTATCTGCTTTAGGATGCTTTTTAGCCTCTAGAATTTTTCCAACAACTAAATCAAGCTTATCAAATTCATCTATGGTAATCTGTTCCTTTTGAGGCTCTTGTTCCTTTATTTCTTCCTTAGGCTCCTCTTTCGCTAAAACACGGGCAAGAACATCCTTTTCAACATCTAAGCGCTTAAATAGCACCTGAGCTTCTTGAATCTTGTAGACCTCTTGTGCTCCAAAGCTTAGCTTATCAAATTGCGTATTTTCTGTATGGATTTGCTTATATACTTTTTGAGCACAGGAAGGCATAATCGGCTCTAACAGAATGGTTGCAATACGGATTACCTCAAACAAATGATATAAGGCTCCCTCTAGCACACCCTTTTTCGTTTCGTCCTTAGCAAGAACCCAAGGAGCAACCTCATCGATATACTTGTTTGCAGCACGTAAAAGATTCATCACAACCTCTATCGCATCTGCCACTCGGAATTTATCCATGAAAGATTTATATTCTTCTACTGTATTTTGTAGTAAATCCTCTAAAGCCTTATCAAAGGCTGTAGGGGCATTAGGATGAAGAATTCCATCAAAATACTTCTTTCCCATAGCCATCGTACGATTTACTAAATTTCCATAGGTATTTGCTAAATCGGAATTGGTCTTTTCACATACAAGCTCATAGGTTAAATTACCATCAGATGCAAAAGGAATTTCGTGCAATACATAATATCGTACAGCATCCACACCAAACAAATCTACCAAATCATCTGTATAAATCACATTTCCTTTGGATTTAGACATTTTATTATGATTCATAAGAACCCAAGGATGTCCAAAGATTTGTTTTGGAAGAGGCATATCTAAGGCCATCAGTAGAATAGGCCAATAAATGGTATGAAAGCGTAAAATATCCTTTCCTATCAAATGCACATCACAAGGCCAATATTTTTGGTATAATTCACCACTAGACCCATCCAAATGAAATCCAATTCCTGTAACATAATTTAATAAAGCATCAATCCATACATAAATTACATGCTTAGAGTCAAAATTCACTGGAATTCCCCATGTATAGGAGGTCCGTGAAACACATAAATCCGGGAGTGGAGCACTTAGGAAGTTATTCAGCATTTCATTTTTTCTAGACTCAGGCTGTATAAAATCAGGATGCTCATGAATATACTCTATCAGTCGATTTTGATAAGGAGAAAGCTTTAAAAAATAAGCCTCCTCTTTCATGATTTGCACTTTAGCTCCACAATCTGGGCAGCATCCATCCTTTAAATCCTTAGAAGTGAAAAAGGACTCACAAGCCACACAATAATTTCCTTCATAGGACCCCTTATAAATGTCTCCTTTTTGATATAGCCTTTCAAATACTTTAGCCACCTCTTGGATATGATAAGCATCTGTTGTTCGAACAAAATGATCATATTCCACATCCACAAGCTTATAGATTCTTTTGATTTCATTAGAAATATGATCCACATGCTGCTGAGGGGTTATATGTAAGGATTTGGCCTTAAGCTCTATTTTTTGACCATGCTCATCTGTACCTGTTTGAAAATACGTATCAAAGCCACATTTCTTTTTATATCGTACAATGGAATCTGCTAAGATAGCCTCATAAACATTTCCAATATGGGGATTCGATGAGGTATAGGCTATTGCAGTCGTTAGATAAAACTTCTTTTCCATAATATCACTCCTTCTATTGTATCTATTATACTACAAACATTTCAGTTTTTCACTACCTTTTTTTCAAAGAAAAAAGCCTTATTCCAAGGCCTTCTCCTTTATTTTATTTTCTTGTATATAGGCCCACGCAAGTGCTAAAGCCATCGCTGTAAAAATCCCTATGAAAACACTAAGGAAGCCTGCAAAAATAGGATGAATTCTTGATAGTACCTTGATAGGCTCTATATGAAGTATCGTATTTTCCTTTAGAACCTCTTTTACTGTAGAGGTATATTCTCCTGTTACTTCCTCTAGTTTAGCTTTATATGCATCTAAGTCCTTCACAAAGGCTGCACTTGCTTCCTCATTATAGATTCCCAAGCTGGCAGAATCATATAATTTTAAATCCTCATTGATTTTCATTAATCTTGTATCAAGCGTATGCAAATGATTTAAATAGTTTGCGATAGAGGTGTCCAAATAGGTATTTCCATTGGAATTACTGTATATATTTTTTAACGATTCTAGCAAAATACTTTTACGATTTCGCAGCAATTCCTGCTCAGTCAGTAAAACTTCCTTTTCCTTTACTATAGCTTGATATTCCTCTTTCGTCATATAAGCATTTTTATAGGCTTGGTATTCAAATATTTTCAAATCGTTATTGGCCTGAAAAACCTCTGCCTTGCGCATTAAGCTGCTCAAATGAGCATCTCCAATTTGAATATCACCAAAATGGGAAATCATGCTTTGATAGCCTGTTAGAATTAAATTGAGTTGATTTTGTAAATAGGTAAGCTTATTTGAAATCTTAACAGATCGCGTATATCCTGAAAGATGCGCAGTAAAATCAAAATCCAAATTCAAGGCCTTTAGATAGGGTAGATTTACAAGTTGTTCTATAAAGCGTCTAGCTATTGAATCGCTTTTAAAAGGAGCTCCAGGAACCTTTAGGATATAGATTCCCTCCTCTTCCTTTTTTTCCAATCTCATTTTTTCTTGCAATTGGGTGGTATTGATATGCTCAAAATCGATATGGCTTTCCTTAACCTCATTTAGATTTTTAAGTGAAATGATATCATATTCATTAAAAATAACCCCATTGGCATATTTGTTATTTTCTATTCCTTCCCACTGATATGAAAAAGAAACCTCATAGGATTCACGTAAAGGATTATAAACCAAAAGAATGAAAAGCAGGATGAAAAGAGTTGTTACACCAAATACGATATAAGCAAGCCTTCTTTTTTTCACAATCATTTTCCATAAATCAAGTAAAGACAAGCCTTCTTCTTCCATAAATAAAATCACCAATTATAGTTTTAGATAAAATAAGAAATTTCATACAACATTTTATTCACAAGTGCTTTTCTCTTTCCTATAAAAACAAAAAGTAACTATGCTTTACGTTTCATAGTTACTTTTATTGCATATTATTCTTTCTTCTTTTTCTTTTCTTTAACCTTTTTTGTTTTAGAAGATGCTGGTTTTGCTAGGATTCCATCTGTTATTAAAATTAAAGAAACCAATAAAATTAATACTACAAAAATCCATAATACAACAACATCAGAGAATAAAGGCTTTGCAAATAGGTAAACACCAAAGCTAACTAAGCATATAGCGATAGCAAGCCACCATATTGGATAACGGTCATTGTTTCCTTTTTGATGATAGTAGGCTCTAAATACCTCAACAACACCTCTACACCACATAGCAAGACCTAATATTGCACAAGCTCCATTAGCAATATTGATTACCTTAAATTGTTGTAAAACACAGCCTAAAGCAATTAAGGCTAATAAAATAAATTCAATAATCGTAAGTACCTTAACAACACTATTTGACCTAGACATAATCTTGTTCACAAGATATAAACATAGGTAAAGCACAATACATGCACAAATAATCATATTGACTATTTTCATACCCCAATCCTGCCAAGGAGCCCAGTCTGGCCATACAGGCATAAGCAGTATGCCTGCTACTAATCCTAGGATACCTAAAACGATATACGTCCAAAACCATTTTGTAGTTCTTGGATGTAAAATTCGATTCATTACTTTTTTCATTTTTCTTCCTCCTCAAAGTCCACTATTTAATATTATATACTTTTTTTATTTAAGAATAAATATTTTTCTTTATTTTATTGAATAAAAAGAAAGAAAACCATAAAATATGGTCTTCCTAAAACGATCTAAATAATTTATCAAAGTAATTTAAAATGAAAACAGCCAAATCCTTTTGTTTTTTACTAATCATTCCATCCAATAAAATGAGATATCCAAATAATTCATTATCAATTTTTATTTCAAAACAAATGGATTCTCGATCAATGATATAGTCTTTTGTAAGTGTCATCTTATTTAGTGCAGATAGCTCCTTATCTAAATAAGAATGAATTCTCTTTAAAAACTCAGAATCTAAAGCCTCATCCTTTAGGTTATATTCCAATGTGGAAAAAATTACTTTTTGAAGATTCGTTACAATGAGATCCGTTTGATAGCTTTCCTTAATTGAAGTACAAAAGGATTCAATTAGCTCCTGATCATGGGTTAATGGATGAAATTTAGATAAGACGACATTTTCTTCTTCTATGCTAATATCTACCAAATCACCACTATCCATGCGAAGTCTTTTGCGAACTTCCTTTGGAATAACGATTCTTCCTAGTTCATCGATTCTTCTAACGATGCCCATAGTTCTCATACATATCACATCCATGTGTTAGTATTTACAAAAATTTACATTTTTAAACATTTTTAGAAAAATTCTTTATAAATATGATTTAAAACCTTAATTGCAGGGGCAGCAACAGAAAAGGATTTTACTCCGATTTTGACAAATTCACGAAGAGCAGGACCTATAGCGGCAAGCTCACCACAGATAGACAAATCAATGCCCTCCTTACTACAAAACTGTACAACACGGCTCAGCTGGAACAGCAAATCATTTAAATACTGCTCTAATTCATTTTTTTGCTTATCGCGATGTATATGATAAATGGAATAGATTAAGTCATTGGTTCCTACAGAAATGAAATGGACATCCTGAAAGGTTTCTATATCCTCTAACGCCTCTTTGGTTTCCAGCATGATTCCAAATTCAACATGAGATGTATTTTTCATCTCCTTTTGAATATGCAAAACCCATTTTTTTAAAAATTCAAACTCCTGAGCACTTCGAATCATCGGAAACATAATTCTCATAGTATTATAGGAATTGGCCTTTAATAAAGCTTCTATTTGTGTTTTAAACAAAATCGGATTATGGATATAATTATCAATTCCCTTTTTGGAGGCCTTTACATAAGCAAGCTGCTTATCATCTCCAATATCAAAGGTTCTAAAGCATACCCTTTTGCCCTTCATCTGTTCTATCGCCATACTATAAATTTCATATTGCTCATCTAAAGTAAATGGGCGATCACTATTCATAAAAATCATTTCTGTTCGATATAATCCAATTCCATCAAATCCATAGCTTACGACCTTATCTAGCTCAATATTATCAGAAACATTAGCCAAAAATTGAAAATTAGGATGAGAAACAGCGAAAAATTTTTCCTCGGATAAGCTTTTTAAAAGTGTATCGTAATATTCAACCTCTTCGCTTGTCGGAGCTGTTAAAATTCTTTTCTTTCGTGTATCTAGAATGAGTATTGAATTTTCCTCAGCCTCTATGGATGCGACCATATAGGGAATATTAAATTGTCTACATAAAATCGCTCCATGGGAGCTATATCCTCCTTTAGAGGTTATAATGCCCAATATATGCTCTTTATTTTGAATTAAGAAGGAGGGATGCAATTCCTCTGAAATGAGAATAAAAGGAGCATCCAATCGTTGTACTTTAGTACCTGAAAGATGACGTAATACTCTATTTTTAACATCGGATAAATCCAATACACGTTCCTTTAGATAGCTGCTTGTTGCATCTAATAATGAATTCATATATTCACATATGACATGGGTAATTGCTTCTATTGCTGAGGCTCCCCGTTCAATTTCTTGTAATGATTTTTCCTTTAAATTCGGATCCTCTAGTAATAGAATCTGCATTGAAAGATACTCATAGTTTTCCTGATGAGCTTCTCTAATTTCCTTTAATTCAGCAATAGAGGTCTTTAAGGCTTGTTCGAATTTGTCTTGCTCCTCTTCAATAGAAAAGCTTCTCTCTTCACTTTGATTTAAATAAATCCTATGTGCTTTTCCTAAAGCAATACCTTCAGATAAAACCTCTCCTGTATAGCAATTCATAATTTCACTTCCTAAACACAATTACTGGAACCAGCATTTCCTCAGCTGTAATTCCTGCATGATGGCTTTTAAAATCAAAGTTAGCAGGGCCTTCATAATTAAAATAATACTTATTTTTAGCTACAGCAACATAGTCCGCTAAGAAATCATAGGAACGAGAACATGGAATATCCTCCTTCGCTCCAAAAAAACCCTTGTGTATGGCATCTCCTGAGGAATAAATTTCAAACGCATATCCAAATAATTGCTCAAAAACAATTGGAAATTCCTTCTTATATTCATCTAGAACACAAAAGGTAATACATCTAGAATCATTAGATGGTGGCCTTTTAAGCATTTTTTGTAGGGTTTTACAAGCATATAAGCGAATTGGCTCTACATCAATATGCCCATGGTCTGCACTAATAATGAGCAAGGTATCCTTAGGTAATTTCTTCGCATACCATTGCAACTCCTGATCCATTTCTACTAGCTTATCCTGAATCACCTTGTGGCAACATCCATTTTCATGTAAAAGATGATCTGGATTGGTATCATAAACGTATTGTATATTTTTCTTTTTTCTTTTTAATGCCTTTAAACTCCGTTTTAAAACCTTTTTAAAGGGATACTTCTTTTTAGAAAAATTAGGCTGATGGATTGACCCATTCACTCCTAAATCCTCATAAAAGGGCTTATAGGGTAATGCCTCATAGGCACTAAAGCTTGTCCTTTCATTGGTATAATAATCTACACCTGTAAATAAGATAATGTTTCTTTTTATCTCTTTAAAGTAATTATTCCATCCAAGCCAGGCCGTACGAATGGGAGACTTTCCACAAATTGTAGCAGTCGTTGAAGCCGCTGTTGTCGAAGGATAGATTGCAGTGTTGGTATATTCATGATGCATTTTCAAAAAGGAATCCTGATTTAAATGGCTTTCTAAAATATTTTCTCCTAACCCATCTAGCAGCATAATAATTACATTTTTATAGGACTTCTCCTTAAGAATTTCATCCATATGAAAATCCGTTGTATACTCTGCCTCTCCTCCAAAGCTTTTTCTTATTGAGGAAATCGTATTTAGCATACAGGCTTCATAATTCGG
Organism: uncultured Anaeroplasmataceae bacterium; assembly: GCA_949840955.1. Classification (GTDB taxonomy): domain Bacteria; phylum Bacillota_I; class Bacilli_A; order Acholeplasmatales; family Anaeroplasmataceae; genus Pelethenecus. The sequence goes on from CATKXV010000012.1 coordinate 43,057, forward strand.
ATAAACCTTTTTATAGTCTTCATCCATAGCATGAAGTGTCTCCTTGATGTTTTCATTGACCTCGGGTACAGCAATATAGGATAATAGAACCCTCTGGCCTTCCTTGGTAAGCTCTACACATAAATGAATAGAATCTGTAATCTCATATCCATCCTCAAGCATTTCATCTAAGCATTCAAAGAACTCTAGCTGGTTTTCAAAATACCAATATTCGTAATGATCCTTTACTTTCGTTTTTTCCATTAATGCTTTACCTCCATTGTATCACAAATTGAAAGCCCCAGCTTCCTAGCAAACTCCTCGGTTTGCGTAATGTAATCACAAACCAACGCATCTGGAGTATGTGCATCAGCTCCAATAATAATTTTCAGCTCAGGATATCCTTTCGCAATTTCCCAAAAGGCCTTATATGGATAAAGCCACTCTGGAGAAAATCTTGAGTTATTGATCCCATTGGCATTAAGCTCAAGATAGACATCGTTTTCGATGGCAGCCTCTATAATTTTTTCACTAACATATTGACAATGCTCATCAAAGCTTCTCTTTCCATTTTTATCTTTATAACGATACATAAACAAATCTGGATGTACTAGCGTATTAAATAAGCCCGTTTTCATTCCCCTAACACAGGCTTCTAAATAGGAATAAATCGTTATAGGATTCACATCAGAGTAGCTATTTAAAATAGAATCTTTATGCTCAAACATATGAATTCCAAGATTTAAATAATCAACCTTCTTCCTTAGATGACGTGCAAAAAATTCACTGGTAGAAAAATATTCAATTTCAAACGCAGATAAAATTTTTATTTTTCCTTCATATTTTTTCTTTGCAGCCTCTAGCTCAGGTAAATATTTTGTTAAAGCTGTATCTAATGTCATCGTGTTATATCGTTTTCCAAAGCGTTCATACTCCTTAGCACTCATAAAGCATGGCAATAAAGGGGCATGATCTGATATGCCAAGCTCTCGAAAATGATGAGCTAAGGCAACCTCGATATAATCCTCAGCATGTCCTATGGCATGGTTACAATAAACCAAATGACTATGATAATTGGCATGTATCATTTTATATCACTTTCCTTATATTTCAAAATTATAACACAATATCCTTAAATTTACTATACAGCTTCTTTGGTAAATTTATTTTTCCTTATCTTATCTTTATTCTTCCATCTTATCCTTGCTTTATTTATTGTAAGTCTTTTTATAAATAAAAAAATACCTCCATTGTAGACTTATAATTTAGAGGTTCCGAATCCCTATGGGGATTGTTCTTTATTCCTTTAATTATTTTATTTGTCTACTTTGGAGATATCATATCAAAAGCCAAACCTTTTAAAATTAATATTAAGAAAAAACATTTTCCTTTTTATTTAAATAAACAACATTTTCAATATCAGCTAGACTTAGAATAGGTCCTGGCGTAAGTACAGGTCCTTCAGTATAATGCCTGCAATACTTACACCTATTACCTAACTTCTCAGTCAGGTAATAATGACTTTCTTGAACGACTTCTCCACAACTACATCTTGCAATATGGTATCTATCATTTATGCTTGTATATGAGTAAGTATATTCATGTACATGGTCTGGAGATGACATTGATAAAGTAAACTCTCCAACTCTATCCCAATTATATCCTCTAACGCGTAAATATACTATATCACCTTTGTTCATTGAATAAGAAATTTTAAAGTTATTACCTTCTCCACCATCATCATTATAAGTAATTTGATAATTGCTTGCTCTACCACTTACCATTTTAGAAAACAGTTCTCCATATGTATCTGTACTTCCTGTTGTTTCAAAAACAAACGTAGCAGTTTGAGGTGCTGTAAAAACAAACCAATAGTAGTCTCCAGTTCTAAGTTCTCTTGTATATTTTCCAAATAAAGACATCTGAATAGCTGATGGTCTTGGATATGAATTCCATTCTCCTTCATAACTAGATACCGGAGAATTATTCTCATATCTTGTAACAGAAACATAGAACATATATCCTGAATTAATAACTTCTGTCCATAAACTCTCGCTTGGTGAATGACTAGTATTATAAGATCTGCTAGTTCCAATTAGATTGTACTCACAGTCATAAAAGTTTAGTTCATAATATATATTATTGAAATATGTAGATGGGTTTGACGGATTCCATGACCAAGTGAAAGTTGGGGTATCTTGAGATATTGTTGAAGTTGCAATAGGAGCAGATGGTGCCAAATTATAGTATTCCAATATTCTTCCGTAATATTTCAAGTTTGATTTGTCAGAATAATTTGCTCTAAAGTATATGTCAAATTCTTGGAAAGTTTTTGCCTTGCTTCCTATTGTCATATCCCACATTACCTTATGTCCTAAAGAAAGAGAATCTCTAGCTGCGTCATCACTACTATTATCATACATTTCATATAATATAGATTGCACAGTTCCTTCACAATCATCTCCATTTCTAAAATGTTCTTCTTCATTTTCTCCATCTGTCAAACTATAGTCAACTCCATTATAAGAGGTATATTTAGAATCACCAACTGTTCTAATATTGCTAAGATTAGAAGAAAAATATTGCTGAGCTACTGTGCCAAAATAAGTTGGCCATCCTTCTCCCCATACAAGTCTATTTCCTTGCAATTTACATTCACTTTCAGAAAAGTTCTTCCAAGAGCATCCACAATTTGCTCCATCAACTCCATTGTAATGGCTTTTGTAATGGTCTCCCATTCTCCTACCTATCCAATGTGTTCCTGCTGGACTGTTGCTTATATCAAATTCATATTGTACATGATGACCATACTCATGCATTATTACATCCCAAGAAGCGTAACTTTTTAAGGTTTGACTTGTTTCAGGTTTTCTTATATACAACGTTTTATTACTTCTTCTGTAAAAACATCCCGTGGAACTTTCATCATGTGGATATCTTATTGAAACTGAAGCTATATTTTTTCCATTGTTCATTTCTTTTACATACTTTGAAGCAAAGATTGCTGCTTGTGAAACTTGTAATGCTTGTGAAAAAGTGTCTTCTTTCATATGATAATCTTTTGAAACAATATGAACTGTTCCTGTAGGAATATTCTCATAAAAACCTAAATCTACTTGATAACTTGATCCATTGCCTCTATAAACTCTAGTATTTTCACCCATAGGTAATAATCTTACAAATACATCATAACCACCATTTTCAAATTCAATAAAATTATCTGCGTTATTAAATTCAAAACGATAAAAGCCATTCTCATCGGTATATGTATAAGTCATTAATGTTTCCCCAATTGGTTCTTTATCCCATAACTCAACGCGATTGAATTGTAATGGATGAGGATTTCTTTTTGCTGTATCCCCATCTTCAAACCATCGAAAAGTACCTTGAACATAAGTATCTGGGTTGCTTGCTAAAAGAGACGCTGACGGACGTTTCATAAAATTTGAAGGCTTTATAGGGTCATTACAAACCATTCTTTCACTTCTTATACATTCATATGATTCTGTATCATTTTGTTGCAAATAATATAAATAAACCTCTTCTGCATCTTTAAAAGATGACCTACTTAAAAATAATTTATCCTCTCGTATATAACCATATAATGATAAACTTAAATCAACATTATCAATTAAGTTTAACGAAAATTCTAGAAATGGCTTTTTTTCATCCACTATATATTTAATTGAAAAAGTAATTTTATCATCAGATACTAAAATATTTTTTACAACTTCAAATCCATTACATTCTAAATCATAATCCAACATTTCATTACTCAAATCAAGAATAATAGATAAATCAATAACAGAATTCACATCATAGATTTCCGATTCAAAGTATAATTGTGCTTCATTTACATTGAACTCTTGTGTTTCCTGAGAAGAATCTTCCTCAGTCGGATGTGAAATTGAAGCTTCACTAGTAATACTCATTCCTATAATGAAAGTAAATAATAAAATAATTAGACTTGTTATTTTTTTCATATTTTATCTCCTCCTATTCTTATTTTAAATAAGCCTATATTCTACAAATCATATAAATCTAATGAACCATCATATTTCACACTCCCAACTATTCTTATATTTCTATATAAAAATCAAAATAATATTCTTTATACTTTTCAAAAGGGACAAGCACTTCATTATATTCATAAAAGAAACCTTGCCAACTATCATCTCGAAGCATTCCCTCTTTATCAATTAACGAAATTTCATTATTATATTCCTCTAAAGTGATTTTTTCTTCCTCATAAAGAATTCTCACAAGCTCCTTTGCTGCTTGAATGCGACTTTCTTGATCTTTTCGATAGAGTTCAAAAAGATAATCATATTCATCATTCAAATCAAAATAAACTCTAAAATTTCTAGAATAATATTGATAAGAAACAATATGTTTATCCTGAACATAAGTTCCTTCCCAATCTAAATATGTCATATTATCCGTAAAATAGATTATTAATCTCTTCATATAATTCTTTTCAGAGATTAAATTATTACTATATAGACGATTTAAACTGCGATACATTATTTCTGTTTTAGCAGATACAGTTATGGTTTCAGACCATTTCGGATTTGTATTTGGATATTCAAATTTCTTACTATCATCAACTAATAATGTTCCAAGCTCATCATTTAAATAATAGAATCTATGAATCCACTTAAAGTCCTTTGTGAATTCATCTAGCATATATTGATAAGTTTCCCCTTTATCATAAGAATCATTTTGAAGTAACTTTTCTTTAAAAGAATCCTTTAGAGGAAATTCTAATAAAAATAAGATGCTATCAACTGTCTCACTTTGTTCTTTTGCTTTTACTTTTAATTCCATTTCAATAGGGAAAATAGAATTAGGGAAAACAGAATTCTTTTCCTCATTTTTAAAGGAAAGAACATTTCCATAGATACTGACATCTGTTTCTAAATCAAAATGATATTCTGTTGGAGATAGGAATTCAAATTTATCAGAAACAATTTTAACATTTAAATTATTACAAGGGTCGATATAATCATCATTCCCACCGAGATTACGTAAACCAGCAATTGTATATTTTATAATAAATTCCTCATTATACTCATAATTATCCTTTTCAACATCAATGGAATAGGAAACCATTGGTGGTGGAGGTAATGGTTCTCCATCACCACTTCCACTTCCATTGCTAGTATAATTATTAAAATGTACTCCATCATAAGTAGGGTTTGGTGTAGGATTAGGATCGCTTCTTAGGCTTAAAGAAACAATATTTGCTACAATAACTACAATACATACAAGACCTATACTTAGGCTAGGCCATATCCAGCTTTTTTGTTTTGTCTTTTTAGTTTTGATATTCACTTGTTCTTTTATTTTTGAATAGTCGGGTTCAAATGAAACTTTTTCATCAAT
>CATKXV010000013.1 GCA_949840955.1 uncultured Anaeroplasmataceae bacterium
TTGTTTGGTATGGCTTTTTAAGCCTTGATTTGCCATTTTTCTTTCCTTCTTTCTTTTTTTATATTTAAGATCTTAAATTTCATATTAGGAGCGACCTAATATATTTTTAGTGTAGCATACTTTTTCATTTTTTAAGGTCCTAAATTAGGTCTTGACAAGTGCTACTTTTTATGCATATGTATTTTATGCTTGATAATTCTTCTATATATGGCAATATAATTGGCTATAAATTCTTTTCTTTTTTTGTTATTTTTAAAGAAAAAAGGACTATTTTTGTAGTCCTTTGTAAAAGTGCCTCTATTTACTAAGAAAAATAAAGCTCATCTTAAAGATGAGCCTTAATCGAAATTTTTATAGAAGTGCTGTAGTATATTTTTCTTTTTCTGCGGCAGATAATTTTCTAATTTTCGCCTTATTATATTCTATGGTCAGCTTGCTTTCAAATTGGAAGGTTTGAATCAGCTCACTAGAAAGTAATGGCTTTAAATCAGGATACTCCTCAGAAATTAGGGTTAGAAAAATAAGGTTTAAAAGCTTAACATCATCAAATCTAAAGCTTAATTCACGGAATCTTCCTGTAGAAGCTTCAATTCCATAAGTAAAGATAAAGCTAGTATCTAAGCTAAGTAGTGGCTTGAGTTCCTCATTATCTGGGTCAACATATCCCAGTAAATCCTTTAATGCCAAATTCATTTCTAAATAAATAACATCATTTTTTACTTCTGAAATCACCATCTTTGAATTTGTAAAGGTCTTGTAAAACTCTTCTACTGTAAAGGCATCAGGCGTAGCATCAGATGGTCCATTTTCAGGATAAAACTGCTCTAGAATATCCTCAATCTCCTCAAATATATCTGCTGTAGAGTATGCCTGCTTTATTGAAGCTTTAGAAGAGCTTCCAGCACTTTTTACATCATAGCCTGCATCCACATATATAAGATTATCCTTTGCAAACATTTGATCCAGCTTACCCTCATAAATTGTATTGGCAGACACACTTGCTCCATAATCCTTTCCAAAAGAAAGATCTCCAGATACAGAAACATCTAGTCCCTCTGCGGCACTAAGATTAATCGTCATATCCGCTTTTCCTGAGAGCTTTGTCTTAGAATCCAATCCTAAGCTCTCATTCGTATCCTTCGTTAAAGAACAAGCCAAGGACATCTTTTCCTTTAGTGTAAAGCTAGTTACGTCATCATAATTAGCTAGGCTAGAATAATCGAGTATAGCCTGAATGGTTCCCTTATCCTCTGTTGCTGTCACTTTAACCGTTTGTGTTTCTCCATTAGAATCAACATAAGTAATGCTTGCTGATTCCTCACAGGAAGTTAAAGCGAATAAGCCAAATAAAATACTAAAACAAAAAATCAATTTTTTCATAAGTTTATCCTCCATACATATTATATCATTTTTTATCAAAAAATGAACAAAATTTTAAAAGAAAATGTTGAACTTATTCTTCTTTTTGCTTTATTTTATCATAATCATCTAAAAATGATATTTCTTTATTCTTTAACTTATATCCTAGTATTTTATCAGCATTCACATTAAATGGTGCCTTAAATATATTTTTTTCAACAAAGGGGTTATATTGTAATAGGCTTTGAATTAGCTGCTTTGTATCATAGCGCTTAGAGCCTGTTAAATCCTTAGACTTATCTATGCCTTCTGTAAATTTACATGCACAATTTAAAAATTTTAATTCATTGTATCTGACCCAACGGACAATGTCCTTTTCTCTTATGTAATATAAAGGTCGAATGAGCTCCATACCTTCATAATTTTCAGAATGAAGCTTAGGAAGCATCGTTTGGAAGGAGCCATTATTGAGCATATTCATAAGCGTTGTTTCTATCACATCATCATAATGGTGGCCTAAGGCTATTTTATTACAGCCTATCTCCTTTGCAAGCTTATAAAGGGCTCCCCTTCGCATTTTTGCACAAAGATAACATGGTGTTTTGGTTTGGGCATACGCAACTTCAAAAATATCCGTATTCCTAATCATAGCTGGAATTTGCATCAGCTCTAAATTCTGCTGAATCAAACGGATATTTTCCTCATTATAGCCTGGATTCATTACCAAATACTTCACTTCAAAATCAAAGTCAGAATGTCTTTTCAATTCTTGAAAAAGCTTAGCTAGAAGCATAGAATCCTTTCCTCCAGATATGCAGACACATACAGAATCCCCTGGCATAAGCAGCTGAAATTCCTTTAGGGCCTTAACAAAGGGAGCCCACAAATGAGCTCGATATGTTTTAATAATGGTTCGTTCTATTTCCTTATATCGTTCCATACTACTTCTTATTCCTATTCTTTAAATACTTAAGCAAAACATATATCCCACAAAACAACAAAATAAAAAGAATGATCCCACAAGCAATGCCAATACTAGCAATTGCTCCTATATCAAGGGGCTCCTGTATCACATCTAAAAATGGCATCAAAATCACCTCCAAATTTGACTTAAGCCTTGGACAAAAAAACCTACTGTTAAACTTATGCTATTACACAGAAGGGTATACTTTACTGCCTTAGAAGCATCCCTCAATAGGATAAAATAGCCCATTCCTTCTAAAAACCAAACCATTGCCTCTGCTATAATTACATATACCATATATAACACTAATGATTCAAAATGTAAAGCATAGGCAATCAAATTTATAGAAATATTTGTACAGCAATTCATAAAAAAAGCTAAAATGTGAACTTTTATTCTTTTTTCCTTAAGCAATACTAGGATAAGCTCCTCAATTCCTAAGGTTATAATTAGAGGATAAAATAAGAAATTAAGCATTGTCATACCTCTTCTTTTTGTTAGTTATAAAGAGTATAGCAATCGCCGAAAGAATACTTAAAATTAGTGTAAGAGCCTTAGATGTCATAGGAGAATACTTGGGCATTCCAAGGATATATCCAATAAAAAGAAAGGCTGCAAGTAATCCAAAGGCAAACCCCTCTTTTCCTTTAGAAAAATAGTGGGCATAGTATAACGTAATGGGCATAGAAAAATTAAAACAAAATATTCCAAGACATAGGGTATATGGATTGGTATTTCCAAAAACAAGGCAAAGAATAGATACCATCACAGAACAAAAAATTGTCTTTCCTATGCCAATCCATTTTGCAAGCACTCCCCCAACCATTTTTCCCAAGCAGGTTGAAAGGGAAATAAGAGCTAAGATTCCATTCGTAACAGAAAAATCAAGAATTGGAATTTTTCCCACAAAGGACCGGATGGCTACAGCACCCGAAAGTATCAAAAGAAATAAAAAACTATTTTTTCTTGAAATAGACATCGACTTCTGTTTCAAGCATGGTTTTTCCTCTGCTGATAAGAAAAATACCAAGGAACATATAAATAAGATAGCATATAAAAAATTTAGCAAAAGCAAGGAAAAAAAGCTTTGTCCCAGCATAAGTCCTATTGCCCCTGTAGAAACAAATACACCTAAGGAAATGATTTCATTATTTGTATGTATCGTAATATCCTTTCCACCACAAATATGGAATACTGCATTTCCTATTCCTAAAAAAATGGCCGATAGCATGCTTTGGAATTTCACTAGAAAGCCAAGACTTAAGGCGAGGATAGAAACTAGTAGAAATAGCCTAGGCTGATTATACTTATCTATAAGAAATCCAACTAAGGGCTGACCTAAAAAGGCTAAGCTATTATATAAAATAAATACAACAAGTGTATTCCAATATTGCTCTGAATATAAATAGGAAAATATGATAGCTGAGCATATTCCATCTACAGCAAAATGAAGCAGGGTATAAAGAAATGTTCTTTGATAATTTTTTAAATTAAGCATACTCTATATATTCCCATTTGGCCATAAATACAACGCTTTGCTTATGTCCTCTATAATATTTTAAATAATCCTCTTCCTCTAGGATATAGGGAAATTGTACCTCTTTACATTGCTCTAATTCAACTGTATACTCATAAATAACCCAGCCTGTGATTCTATATTGGTCTATGGTAAAGCCTTCTAGTTCTAATGGAAAAGAGATACAATGATTTTTTGGAATTGCACCAACAATTTCTTTGTAATAAGAATATTCTGCTTCATCATCTATGATTTCTATCGCAAATATATACTGATTTTTATTTTTGTCCTCCACACAAGAAAAGGGAAACATAATGACATCTAAAAGAATAAACAGAAACATCATAATCATTTTCATACGACAAAACCTCCTAATTTTACCTCTTCACTTTATATAACGAATAAACCTTCCATTTTTAAGAAAAAAATAAAAGAAAATTACTACTGTCATTTTTATAGCTGATTTAGATGAAAATTAAAAGCATAGATTTTTAGTTTCCTTTTGATAGCTATGATAGTCCAACATAAATAGAAAAGGGTCTGCTAAAAAACGAATAAGTTTCTTAACAGTCCCTTTCCATTAAAGTGCATTAATATATACCATAAAGAAGGATACCTTGGCATGATCTACCTTAATGTTTCCTTTTGTATAAATTGTATCTACTATTCCATTACAATCCTTTTCTATCTTAAGTACAAAATCATCGGTAGCTAATTCTATTGCTGAATCAGCCATTAGATTTCCATTACATACCTTGAAGAATTTGGTAGAAATTCGAAATGAATTTGTAGGAGCAGATAAGGTATAGCCATTCAAATCCAATAGGAGCTGGTTTCCTTCAATGAAAACCTCTTCTGTTATTGTTACATCCTCATATAGGGCTAAGCATTTCAATACGACTGGAGATTCTAAATATTCTTGAATTGTTTGTAAATGTAGAAGGGGCTCCTCTTCAAATGCAGGAGAGATTCCTGCCTCACTATATAATGTGAGATTGACCGTTGTATAAAGCTCCATCTGTGCTAAGCTTAGCTCTTCTTCTACGAAAAAGAATGCAGAATACTCCTTAGATAGCATATGCTTTCGACCAATACTGTTTTGCATAAGAACATGAGATCCCTTAGAAGCCCATAGAACATATCCATCGGTTGCTGTTATATCAGCACCATTTAAAATAGCCTTTGCTTGTTGGATATGAATCCCACCTAATGTAGCTATATCCTTAAGATATACATTAGAATTATCTAGGATTGTTAAAGCATATGATTCCAAATAGGTTTGAAAATCTACAGCTATAAAGCCATTTTCTAGAGTGGCATGGGTGGCAGATACCGTAAGACTCTTTGCTATAGATAAGGTATAGCCATTCAAATCAATAGCCAGATAGTTTCCTTGGAGGCAAGCATCTTCTGATAGTAAAATATCCTTGCTTAGGGTCAAATCATAGGAATCCTGAGCTATAGCCAGTAAAAATTCCTCCTCTGTGGAAACATATTGCTTCATCGGTAATTTCTCTTCCTTTGTGTCCTTATATCGTTTTCCATTCCATTCGACCTCTACAGTATACGCTATTGCTCCCTCTTCCATAAATGTAGCTAAGGTAGTCTTTTTATGCACTGGAAGCTTTTCAAACCTAAGTATATCCTGGCCACATTTACAAGGGATATACATGGAAACCTCATACCCTTCTACGATTGGAATCCATGTCCATTGAAAAGCCTCTTCATCATATTCATGTAGACTTGGATCTATAGGTAAAATCTCATATTGAAAATCCTCATATCTCCTATCCTGTAGACCTAGACTTGCTGTATATGTAACCTTTCCTTCGGACACACAGGTTGCTTGAATCGTTTGACTAGAAAGCTCTGCAATATAGCTTTCCTTATGGGTTTCATCATGCTTGCAGGTAAAGGAAGCACTTGCCTTGGAATGCCCCTCCCATGTCCAGGAAGCATGCTCATAATCAAAAGCATGTCCTATCGCTGGTAGGGTTTCAGATAGCTGATTTGTATAGCTTGTTCCTTCGTAATCTAGAGTTGCATAATGTGTAATGGTTCCCTCTGTCAAACAGCTTGCAGGAAGGATATCCTGTGTTACAGTAGCATCTATGGTTTTGATATGTGTAGGATCTGTTTTGCATATCAATGTAGCTGTTGCGCTGGTATATTCATTCCAAGTCCAAATGATTTTACTAAAATCATAGCTATGTCCCAATGCAGGAAGCTCCACCTCATTGACATCTGTATAGGCTTGTCCTTGAATATATATTGTAGCCGTTATAATTTGATTCCCAGGAGCAGTACAGGTGGCAGGAATCACTTCCTCCTTCATGCTTGCATCATATTTCAATATATGCTTTGGGTTATTTCGACATGGAATTTGTACATGAGCTGTCGTAGGAGTTTCCCATATCCAGGAGATATCCTCTAAATCAAAGGTATGGTTGGTTGGTAAAAGAATATCCTCTCTTTGATTGGTGTATTCCTTTCCATCTAAAAGGACGCTTGCCGTATATGTAATTTTTCCAGGCTCTGTACAGGTTGCCTCCTCTGTTTGACTAGTTATCGTTGCTCTATGATTTTTTTTATGCTCTGCATTATTTTTACACGATAATACAAGCTCAGCTTGGGTATAGTCCTGCCATACCCATGTTACCTCTGTTAAATCAAAGGTATGATGTAATTCTGGAAGGCTTTCCTGAGCTACAATAATTTCACCACAAAAGGAGCAATGACTTCCAGAGGTAAACCCTGTTGTATCACAGGTAGGGAGTAGCTCCTCATCCTCTACAATGGTATGATCAATTTTCATCAATATGGTATCATTTATCGTAATTTCCTTGGTTGTTTCCCTATCCTTATACACTTTTTTACATTTCGAGCAATACCAGTATTCTATGTGTCCTTCCTCCACACAGGTAGCCTTTTGTTCAGGAACATGAATTTTGGTATGTGTATGTCCTTCTTCTAGTACCTCCTTCTTACAGCTAGCTAAAGGAAGAATTCCCAAAAGCAATAGAATGCTTAGCTTTAATAGATTAATACAACGTATTTTTATTATTCTTTTCACATTATCTCTCCTTATATCGAAATAAATTATACTCTCCTTCCTTGTCTATTTTTAAAAATTAATGGTGTCGTTTTTTAAAAACGATTTACATTTTATATGCAATGCCGATAAAAACCTTTTGTTTTTCCCAGAAAAATCAATTTTTCTTTAAAAAAAACACAGGAAAGCTCCTGTGCTTGTATTCAACTAAATGAAGATTTTTATAAAAATGGATTTCATTAATTCAAAGAAATTTTTCCGTTGGATATCTCCGTTGCTAACCAGATTTCCCTCCTGAATGAGGGTATCCTTCAAATAGACCTGAACCTTACCTGTACAAGCGTCATTTTTTATTTCATAGGAATATTTTACATCAAACGCTAAGGTCTCACTTCTTTTAGATAAATAATATAAATCCTTTTCAACAATTACATTGATTCTATTTTTATATAATATATGATCAATAGAATCTACAACCTTATCCTTTTGAGCTACCTTCTCTAGCTTATAATTTGCATAGCCCCAGCGTAGAAGCTCTAGAGATTCCGCATTTCTTGTGGTTGGCTTATCATAACCAAATACTACAGTAATCAGTCCCATATTCTCCTGCTTCATATGAAGGGTTATACAGTATTTAGAAAAGGAGGTATACCCTGTTTTTAGTCCATCCAAATATTTAACTCTACCAATCATTTTATTGGTATTTACCAGCCAAAATGGCTTCACAGAATCCTTTCTTATGTAATCCTCTTGAAGATTTGTATAGTGTAAAACATCAGGATAATGCTCAATCAAATAATCGGATATCATAGCCAAATCGTAAGCTGAGGTATAGTGGTTTTTACTGGATAATCCTGTACAATCTGAAAAATGAGTATTTTTAAGACCCAGGCTTTCTACCTTAGCGTTCATTTTCTGTACAAATTCAGCTTCTGAACCAGCAAGATGGATTGCCATAGCAATTGCTGCATCATTCGCAGAGGCAATACAAATGCATTTTAGGAGTTCATCAACATTAATTTGATCACCAATCGATAAAAAGGCTTTTGATCCTTCAACCTGAGTTGGCTCTTCTGTTATAGTAAGTATCGTATCCTTGGTAATCTGCTTTGCCTCTAATGCCTCATATATCAATAATAAGGTCATAATTTTTGTCATAGAAGCCGGTGGAAGTCTTCGATCCTTTTCTTTATGAAATAAAATTTTGTTCGTACTCGTCTCAATTAAAATAGCTGAAGTACTACCACTACATAAATCAGGGGTTGACGTATCGACAGGTTCTGTTTCTACAGTAGCATTTCCCTTGAAACAAAAGATTCCAAGGCTAGTAAATAATAGTATTGCAAATATGAGTTTCTTCATTTATATCACCAATACATTATATGATGCAAAAACTGAAATAGAACAAAAACACAAGTTCCTATAGGGTTTTAGTCAATGGAATTTTAATTTTTACTTATATGACATTTTTACAGCTGATGAAAATATGACATGAGCCAAATAGGATAGCAAATAGAATCAATGGAATGCTTGCTAGGATTATGCCGCTGAATAAGAAAATAAAGGTCGGCAAAAGTGATAACGATATAGCCTTTGCCAAATTTGACTTTTTCCAAAATATTACCCAGCAAGCGTAATACCCTGCACATAAGAAAAAATTTATGATTACATATGTAAGAAAAGCTCCTTTGAACCAAAAATTAAAATAGGTATAAGGTATATTAAACATCATCAAGATAAAGCAACCATACCTACCAATTTGTTCTAAAGCCTCAATCAAAGGATTCTCAGATCGGTTTTGCAAGCTGTGGCTATGCTTCACTCCATATATTATATTTGGTATCATCATTACTACAAGTACGATGAGTCCTATAGAATTAAACCAAGACATATATCCTCCATTCCTACTCCATTATATCCCCTATTATTAGATAATGCAGTATTCACTTAAAATACTGCATTATTTATAAAGTAAGCTTTATGAAATTTTATTATTCTCCATAGAAATGGCTTGCTCTTCTACTGGATTCCTTTTCCCTCTAGCTCTGAGATAAAAATAAATTCCCAAATACCCTGCTCCTATAAGCAGAAAGCATCCTACCCCAATACCAATATGCAAAGGAGTAAGAAGCTCCTTAAAATCGAATGCTATAAATAGAGCTATGATGGAAGCAAAAACAAAACCGAGTATTGCCCATTTGGTTTGATGCTCAAAACGATGAAGCAGATATTTCATAAGCTTTGCTATAGAAAAGAATCCTATCAACAATCCAACAGAAAAAATGAATAAAATCACTATGGAATCTAAGGGATGCTCCACTATATTTGAAATTGTATCCAATAATGGCTTATATAGCCCTATAATCAATAAGAGCATAGACCCACTAATTCCTGGAACAACTAATGCAACAGAGGCTAAAATACCTACCAATAGTAAAATAATATACATATACCATGGCATTTGTAAATTTAATACAAGCTCTGTTCCTATAGGAATGAAGCATAATCCAAAGCATAATCCAAAGGCAGCAATGGAAAATATAAGATCTATTTTATGAAATCCCGTTTGATAGGCATCCTTTCCTATCCTTGGTGTTGAAACAAGCATAAGCCCTACAAATATCATGCATAATTCAAAAGGAATATGCTCTAAGGCTAATTTTAAAGGAAAATACATTGCCATAAAGGCAAGTATCATTCCTAAAAGAAAAGGTAAAAGAAATAAAATACTATCCTTAAATGATTTTCTTAAATTACTTATTTTTAATATGAGTTCCTCATAAATTCCTAATAAAACAGCCAAAGTGCCACCACTTACACCTGGTATAATCATACCAATACCTACTACAGCACCCTTAGCGATAAGCTTCATATATCTCATAATAGCTCCCTATCCTTTTTAGAATATACTCTATTATAGCATAGGTAGGACAAGAGTAAAACAAAAAAATACACGTTTTTCTATTTTCGTGCATTTTTAGACATCTTTTTCTTTACCTTTGTTTTATGCTTAGCAAGTCCATAAAAGAAAACCTCTAGCTCTTTCTTGCTTTGGAAGGAATCCTTTTTACAAAGATAAGCCTCCAATGATGATATTGCAAAGGTAATATATTCATCTGTTTCTGTTATACTTTTTAATTCATTATATGGATATTCTAGTTTATTTACAGAAGCTCCTATCTTAACCTGTAATTGAAAGCTTTCTTCTTTAAAGGTGAAGGAATTGACCATTCCATATTCCATAATTCCAGGATTCTGCTTCTTAATCTTTTTTTGAATTGTCAGTATAGATAAGGTGTTTATTCCGGTTAAGATGAACCCAAAGGCCAAAAATAAATACCCAATAATATTCGAATCATTAGCCGATTTTACAAAAACTGAAATAAGTAAAATTGTTAAACCAAGCACCATAAGAATTCCTGAAAAAATATATTTTTTATAATAGTACTTTCTTGAAAGCTCTGTTATCCTATGGATTGCCTCTTCACTAGATAATACGGTTGTATTTTTAATAATCAAAACCATCCACTTCCTTCTTCTTTCCGTTATTATACCATAGAAAATATGCATTTATCAAGAAAGCTTTTGAGGGGAATTATTTTTTTACTTTACAATCCCGTTATTTTGTGATAAAATTCAATATGGATTTAATATAGCAGTTTAGCCAAGCGGTAAGGCAACGGACTCTGACCCCGTCATTCATAGGTTCGATCCCTATAACTGCTGCCATATGTTGCTTGCTTAGTTCATCGGTAGAACGTATCCATGGTAAGGATAAAAGGCTAGTTCGATTCTGGCAGTGAGCACCAGCAAAAAAAAGCCTCC
Source organism: uncultured Anaeroplasmataceae bacterium (assembly GCA_949840955.1). Taxonomy (GTDB): domain Bacteria; phylum Bacillota_I; class Bacilli_A; order Acholeplasmatales; family Anaeroplasmataceae; genus Pelethenecus. The sequence continues at coordinate 10,717 of CATKXV010000013.1, forward strand.
CCTATACATTGGGGAGTATTCAAGGAAAGCAAACACAGCTTTCCTTTTTTTATTAGATTCTATTTTCCTATAAAAACACACTTTATTCTTTTTTATACAAGCTTAGAAAAGCATTAAAAAACTCACGATTTAGCATATGCAAAATATAGTGAGTTTTTTCTTATACATATTCAGTTCTTAAGCCCTGGATACATATGTACCATCTAGAGTAGATACAATGACCTGTGTTCCATTTTCTAAAAAGGCTGGAACAGTAATTTCTAGGCCGGTTTCCAAGGTTGCCTTCTTACGGTCTGTAGAGGAGCCTTTTACAGCTGGTGTCGTTTCTGTAATCGTTAGTGTTACCTTATCTGGTAGACTAACTCCTAGAATTTCACCTTCATAAAAGGTAATATGGACATTAGAGCCTTCTAGCATAAATTTCTTTTCCCATTCTAATCTTGCCTCTGGAATTTCAATTTGCTCATAGGTTTCCATATCCATAAAGGCAAGGGCTTCTCCTGTATTATAGATATACTGCATTTCCTTACGCTCAATATAGCAACGCTTAAAGGCAGACTCACTTCCCTTTAGTGCTGTTTCTGTAACCGTTCCTGTTCTTAAATCCTTCATCTTAACTCGAACATAAGCAACCTTATTTTGAAGCACATGCATAAATTCTAAAATTTGCATCAGCTTACCATCATATTCAATAACCATACCATTTTTTAAATCATTTGTTGAAACCATATTCTACTTCCTTCTCTCAAACAAAAAGGAGGATAAATCCTCCTCTATGTATATTTTTTTAAATTCTTACTTAATGCAATAAATGGAATCCTTACCAGCAAATACAGATGTACCTACGAATTCTCCACGACCATTTAAATCATCTTCGATACGCATTAATTGGTTATACTTAGCAACACGGTCTGTACGGCTTGCTGAACCTGTCTTAATTTGTCCAGCATTTAAACCAACAACAATATCAGCAATTGTCGTATCCTCAGTTTCACCAGATCTATGGCTTACGATTGCAGTATAACCAGCACGCTTAGCCATTTCAATAGCATCAAAGGTTTCTGTTAAAGTACCAATTTGGTTAACCTTAATTAGGATTGCATTAGCTACACCCAATTCAATTCCCTTAGCCAAACGCTTTGTATTGGTAACGAATAAATCATCTCCAACCAATTGAATCTTAGAGCCTAGCTTTTCAGTTAAATACTTCCAGCCACCCCAGTCATCCTCTGCAAGACCATCTTCAATTGTGATAATAGGGAACTTTTCAGTTAATGGTAAATAATATTTATCAACCATTTCTTGAGCAGTGAATTGTCCACCATCTGCCTTTAAGGTATAAAGACCTGTCTTTTCATCATAGAATTCAGATGCAGCAACATCGATTCCTAGACAAATATCCTTTCCTGGTTCAAAGCCAGCAGCCTTAATTGCCTCAACAACACGCTCAAATGCTTCAGTGTTGCTACCTAATTTAGGTGCATAACCACCCTCATCACCAACGCTTGTTACATATCCGTTAGCCTTTAAAATCTTCTTTAATGCATGGAATACTTCTGCACCCATACGAACAGCCTCCTTTAATGAAGGAGCGCCAACAGGTAAAATCATAATTTCTTGAAAATCAATACAGAAATCTGCGTGAGCACCACCATTTAAAATGTTCATCATTGGTAATGGTAATTGCTTAGCATTAGATCCACCAAAATAATTATAAAGTGGCATTCCATAGTAATCAGCAGCTGCACGAGCACAAGCCATAGATACACCTAAGGTTGCGTTAGCCCCTAGGTTTCCCTTGTTGTCTGTACCGTCAATTTCGATCATCTTCTTATCGATAACGATTTGGTTTCTTACATCATAACCAATTAATTGTGGTGCGATAACTTCGTTAACATTTGCTACTGCCTTAGTCGTACCCTTTCCTAAATAACGAGACTTATCTCCATCGCGAAGCTCTAAAGCTTCATGTTCACCTGTAGATGCACCAGATGGCACTAAAGCACGTCCAAATGCTCCACTTTCTGTTACAACCTCTACCTCTACTGTAGGATTTCCACGAGAGTCTAATACTTCTCTAGCATAAATGCTTTGAATAAATGGCATAAAAATTTACATCTCCTTAAGAATATATTTTTTATAGTATTTTTCTACCATTAGATATTATACAATATTTCCTATAGATTTTCCTAGTAGAATAATTTTCATTTTGAAAGAAAACGTTTTACTTCTTCTGTTTTTCTAAAGATTGATTTTATATTTTAAAAAAGGATACTTCAAAAGAGACTTGATTTTCATCCACTTATCCTCTCTAAAAAGCCGATTGTTGAAAATCAATTGTGCAATTGCCATAATCAACGTATAATAGCATTGTAAAAAACATAAGGAGGTTTTCTAGTTTGAAGATAGAGCTAAAGCTTGATGAAAGCTGTACAGAGCCAAGGATAATCATTATAGCAAAGGAAAAGACCGAAGAAATATTCAAGATAATGGAAATACTATCGAGCAATATGCCCCCTGGGATTGTAGGGTTTGATGGATCCTCTGCCATACTCTTAGATCCAACCCATATCGTTCGAATCTATGCAGCTGTTGGTAAGGTGTTTGCGGTCACAGAAAAAAAGGAATACACCTTACATTTAAGATTATATGAAGTAGAAGAGAAATTGAATAGGAGCTCTTTTGTCCGGATTTCAAATTCAGAAATAATCAATATCAAAAGGGCTAAAAAATTTGACCTGAGTATAGCAGGTACAATATGTGTAAGTCTTTCAAATGGAGATGTAAGCTTTGTTTCTAGGCGATATGTTACAAAAATCAAAAAAACATTAGGGATATGAGGTGAAAAAATGAAAAAAAAATTACTATTCCGTAGTCTGATAGGTGCCCCTATTGGTATAACCATCAGCTTAATCATTACCATTCTATTCTCTCTTTGTTTGGGAGAAGGTCAATATTTCCCTGCATCACAAGAGCTAATTGAAGGGTGTGGAAATGAAATCACAGCTGTAATTGTACAAATGATTTGTTCTTTGTTGATAGGAGCAATATGTGGAGGTTCCTCTGTCATTTGGGAGATGGATAGATGGAGCTTACTTAAGCAAACTCTACTCCATTTTATCATCATTGCTATTCCTTTTTTTGGAGTAGGCTATGGAATGAATTGGCTACCCCATCAATTCTATGGGGCATTAGCCTATATAGGTAGCTTTGCTTTGGTATATGGGATTATGTGGTGCTCCATATATTTTTCAATAAAAGCAAAAATCAAAAAAATGAACAAGCATTTAGAAAACGGACAGGAATAATAGAAAAGCGTTTGAAGCCAAGGTCAAACGCTTTTTATCTATATCAAACAAATTTTATATTCTATCATATAAAATTCTTAGTCTTTTATGAATTAGAGCCGTAATCAAGACAACAATTCCAGATAGCAGTAAATTAAAGGGAATCACAGCTAAAAATACATAGCATAGCATAAAGGTTTCTTGGGTTGCTTCTATTCTACCAAAGCTGATTAATTGAAATGCCGTATTGGACATACCAATCAGAGGTGTCATATCCCCTTTAAAATAAAGCTGAGTGAACCATGGAATATTAATAAATATATTGGATATTATAGCCATAGTAACCCATGCGATAACAACTACCCCAAAGGAAAGCAGGGTCTTATATTTAAAGCTAGCTTTTTGATAGATAAGTCCTGCGGGGATTACAACAGCTAAGCCATTAAGCACATCAGCGATTTCCCCTACATATTGTGTTCCAGTTCCTGGAGGTAAAATCCATTTTAACAGGCATCGTAAAATGACACATACACATGCATCCCATGGTCCTAGCATAAATGCACAAATCAAGATAGGTATCATCGAAAAGTTGATATCTAGAAATGATGGGAATATAGGTAGTGGAAATTTTACATAGCAATATAAAATGGCTGATATTGCTGCAAAGATTGCAACAAAGGAAATTCTTTTAATTGCATTTTTTTTCATAATTCTATCCTTTCATAAAAATAATCCCCATATTTCTACAGGGATAAAAAGGAATAAATTTAAAAAACAAATTTATTGTTACTTCTTTCATCCAGACTCTAACTGTCGGTATAGGAATCGCACCTATTCATGCATCAACGCTCGCGGACTTTACCGCCGGTATGGAATTACACCAAACCCTGAAGTAATATAGTTTATTTCATTTTACAAATTCAAAACTTTTTTGTCAAGTTTTTTACTACTTTTTCTTTAAAAAATTTATAAATTTACATTTCCATTGGATAAACCATTCACTAACGAATAAGCTGTTAGCATCATCTTCGAGCTGGTTTCATCCTTAGGAATTGGATATAATATGAATAAATAATTTTGTATCGATTCAAAGTAATCAGCTGATATTATAAGCCTTACTTCGACTATATTTTTTATTTTGTATAGGAAAATATGATTCAACTTCAAACTAGAAGAATATTCAGGAGGTTTTACTCCGAACTATATGAATAAAAAATTATTCTTACTCTTTTTTCTCTAATCCTTTATACTTTTGAATAAATAAATAAATAAAAAAGCTAAATTTTAAAACAAAAAACAGTAAAATTTAGCTTTTAATTTCTTTTATTTTACAATAAGAGATGTAGAGGTCATATCTACAGGAACCTCAACCCCTAATAATTCAAGTAACGTTGGAGCAATATCAGATAAAATACCATCTCTTAATTTAATATTTTTATCTGTAATAACAACCGGTACTAAATTGGTTGTATGTGCTGTAAATGGTTTTCCTTCCTCATCTAATAGCTTTTCAGCATTTCCATGGTCCGCAGTAATTAATGCTACACCACCCACTTCATTTAAGGCTTCTACACATCGACCAACACAAGCATCTACAGCCTCTACTGCTTGAATAGCAGCAGGTATAACTCCTGTATGGCCTACCATATCACAGTTTGCAAAGTTTAATATAATTGTATCATATTTCCTACTATGAATTGCAGCAACCACCTTATCGCATACCTCATAGGCGCTCATTTGTGGTTGTAAATCATAGGTAGCAACCTTAGGTGAGTTCACTAAAATACGATCAGCTCCCTCGATTTCTCGATCTGCTCCACCATCAAAGAAGAAAGTTACATGGGCATATTTTTCCGTTTCAGCAATACGGAGCTGTTTTAAGCCTGCCTTTGATACAACATCACCAAACAAATTATCTAATTTTTGAAGTCCAAAAGCTAAGGGTCCCTTAACACTATCGGCATATTTCATCATTGAAACAAAAAATACATCCTTTGGTGCATGAGATAAATTCATTCGATATGGCTTTTCTGCATTATAAACAATTCCCTCTGGATTTGATATACAGGTTGAAATTTGAATTGCACGATCTGGTCTGAAGTTTGCAAAAACAACAGAATCTCCGCTTTCTACCATACCGTCCTTTGAGCTAACAAAGGGAACCATAAATTCATCTGTAACTCCCTTCGTATAGGATGCCTCAATTCCTGCAAAAGGATTAGAATAATATTCTCCCTTCGCAATCGTCATTGCATCATAGGCAACCTGGATACGATCATAATTCTTATCTCGGTCCATACCATAATATCTTCCACCAACAGTGGCTACTGTAACATTTCCTTCTTCTACTATCTTCTTTAAATAAATGCTAGCACTCTTTGGCGCAACATCTCTTCCATCTAAAAAGGCATGATAATAAACATTTTCAACCCCCATAGAATGAGCAAGCTTGGCAATGGCTATAATATGAGAGGTATGAGAATGAACACCACCATCACTACAAAGTCCAAAAATATGGAATTTTTTATTTGTATTTTTTGCACGAAGAATAGCCTCAACAATAGCCTCATTATGATTAAACTCACCCGTTTTGATGGAATTATTAATTCGAGATAAAGACTGCCATACAATTCTTCCTGCACCAATATTCATATGGCCTACCTCAGAGTTTCCCATTTGACCCTCAGGTAATCCAACAGCTTCACCACTTGCATTTAATGTTTTCGTATCATATTCACTAAAAATACGATCTAGGTTTGGATGCTTTGCAAGGCTTACAGCATTTCCATTGGAAGGAATCGCTAAACCATAGCCATCCATTATAATTAACATTACTGGTTTTTTCATAAATTTTCACTCCTTAATCACAAACTATATTATAAACTAAATATCAAAAAGATTCCATTGTTTTTTTAAAAAAACATAGATTTCTACTTTAGTAAAGATTTTCTGATTGCTTTTTTCCATTGATTTATTTTTAAATTTCTATCCTCTTCCATCATTTGTGGAGTGAAGGTACGTTCTATAGGGTTAATATGCTTAATATCCTCGAGGCTCTTATATATGCCTTGCTCTAGGGCTGCCAAATAAAAAGCACCTAACGCAGTAACCTCTTTATTTAAAGGACGATGAAGGAGTACCTGTGTGATATCGGATTGAAATTCCATTAAAAAATTATTTTCAACAGCGCCTCCATCAACCGTAATGGCTGTTACACTTTTCTTCAAATCTCTATGCATAGAAGATATAACATCATTAACCTGATAGGCTATGGATTCTAAAGCGGCACGGATAATATGAGCCTTGTTTGTTCCCCTTGTAATTCCTGTAAGTAATCCTTCTGCTTCAAAATTCCAATAGGGAGCTCCAAGACCGACAAAGGCAGGTACTAGAAAAACACCATTTGTATCTTTTACACTTTTAGCAATTTCCTCTGTTTCCTTTGCAGAGGAAATCAGCTTCAGCTCATCTCTTAGCCACTGAATCACAGCTCCACCTACAAAAACACTTCCTTCTAAGGCATAAGCTGGTGAATTGGGAATCGTTTGGCAGCTTAAGGTTGTAAGTAGTCCATGCGTGGAGCTCAAGGCCTCCTCCATTGTATTTAACAAAAGAAAGCACCCTGTGCCATAGGTAACCTTTAAATCTCCTTTATCAAAACAGCATTGTCCAAATAAAGCCGATTGTTGATCTCCTGCAACACTAGAAATAGGTATTTCAAAACCTAAAATTTCTTTATCGGTATATCCAAAAAAATGGCTAGATGGACATACCTGAGGTAAAATTTCTATAGGAATGGAAAAAAGCTGACAGAGTTCTTTATCCCAACAAAGCTCATGAATATTCAATAGCATGGTTCTTGAGGCATTCGTATAGTCTGTCTTATAGATTTTGCCTCCTGACAGCTGCCACATTAAATAGGTATCTATTGTTCCTACCAGGAGCTGATTTGCCTTTAAGAGCTCATTTGCTTTAGGAACATTTTGAAAGATCCATTCCATCTTACTTGCTGAAAAATAAGCATCTAAACGTAAGCCTGTCTTCGCTTTGATTTGCTCTGCATAGCCCAAATTTTCAAGCTCCACACAGCGCTCTGCTGTTCTTCTACATTGCCAGACTAAGGCATTATAAACTGGTTCTCCTGTGACCTTATCCCAAAAAACAATGGTTTCTCTTTGATTGGTTATCCCTAAGCATAATAGCTCAGAATATTTCACTCTGGCTTTAGTTAAGGCTGTAGAGATGACACTTCTTACACTAGATAATATATCGATGGGATCATGCTCAACATATCCTGGTTTTGGGTAAATCTGCTTAAATTCTTCCTGTGAACTCGTGATCATAGTCCCCTTTGTATTATAAATAATCGCTCTAGTTGAGGTAGTTCCTTGATCAATAATCAAAATATATGACATAGCTTCACCTTCTTATCTTTACATGTATTATAGTATTGATGGAGCATAAAGTCAAATAAAAATCCTAAAGGAACACCTTTAGGACATTATAATAAAATAGCAAGGCTGATAAAAATGGAAGCCTGAACAATTAAAGCTAAAACATTATTTAGAGGAAAATACCAATGCTGTGTTTTATGCCTTACAGCATAAATCCCTATAAAACCTCCTAATCCTCCCATAAGCCATGGAAGAATCAAAAGTGTTTTTTCTTTAGTACGCCATAATCCCTTTTTAGCCATTACCTTATCATGTTTATAGACAATTGCAGTAATCAAAGACATTACCAGCTCTACTATAGTTAAAACGATAAGAATAATATCTTTATTAGTCAACGAATTCAAACTCAAAATCAAAGATGCGAACTGTATCTCCATTTTGTACCCCCAGCTTTCTTAAGGAATCATCTAAGCCATAGGTTCTAAGCTGTCTTGCAAAACGCATTCTACCATAATCCGAATCAAAATCTGTCATATCAAATAATCGCTTTAATTTTGTTCCTGTCACGTTATATATTCCATCGGATTGCTTTTCTATGGTAAAGAAAGGCTCTTCCTCCTTTAACCCATATTCAATCTCCTCTAGCTCCTCATCCTCAAATAAAGAGAATTCCTCTGTGACAGCTAAGGTATCTGCAATTTTATATAAAAGCTCATTTAAATTGGATTTCGTATAGGCTGAAATTTCATATATAGGTAAATCCACCTTTTTCTTAAATTCCTCTAGATTTTTTTTCGCCTCAGGTAAATCCATTTTATTAGCGACAATAATCATAGGACGCTTTGTTAAATTCATTTTATAGCTTGCAAGCTCTTGATTGATGATTAAATAATCTGAATAGGGATCTCTACCATCTACAGATGCCATATCTATGATATGCACAATTACCCTACATCGTTCAATATGACGTAAAAACTGTAAGCCTAAGCCAGCTCCTTGATGAGCACCTTCAATAATTCCTGGTAAATCTGCCATGACAAAGCTTCTCCCATCTGGCACCTCTACCATACCTAAATTTGGTACAAGGGTCGTAAAATGATATTCCGCTATCTTTGGTCTTGCTTTAGAAACGGCAGCAATTAAGGTGGACTTTCCAACACTTGGAAATCCTACAAGTCCACAATCTGCTAAAATCTTTAGCTCACAGCGAACCCTTCTTTTTTCTCCAGGTTCTCCCTTTTCACAAAAATCTGGACACTTTAAAACACCTGTAGCAAAGGCCATATTTCCTCTACCACCTCGTCCACCCTTACAGGCGATGACCTCCTGATTATGCTTGGTAATATCCCCTATGACTCTTCCTGTTTCATCATCAAAAATTATAGTACCTACAGGAACCTTCACATAGGTGTCCGCTGCATTAGCACCCGTCATTCCCTTATGACGTCCCTTTTCTCCTGGGTTTCCCCTTAAAACCTTATTATATCTCAAATCCAGCAGTGTAGATAGACCCTCATCACCAACAAAGATGATGGAGGCCCCTTTTCCACCAGAGCCACCAAAGGGGCCTCCCTTTTCCACCTTTAATTCACGGCGATATGCAACAATCCCGTCACCACCACTGCCTGCTTCAATTTCCATTTTGGCTAAATCAACAAACATATTTTTGGCCTCCTTATATAGATTAAAAAGGTGCCCCCTTTGGGCACCTTATAGCTTTTTATTTAAGCAATTGGATAAACAGAAACCTGCTTCTTGTCGCGACCCTTACGTTCGAAACGTACGATACCTGCTACCTTAGTATATAATGTATCATCGCCACCACGTCCAACATTATTTCCTGGGAATATTTTTGTACCTCTTTGACGATATAAAATTGAACCTGCTGTTACATATTGTCCGTCACTTGCCTTAGCACCTAAGCGCTTTGCCTCTGAATCACGGCCGTTCTTTGTAGAACCAACACCCTTTTTAGATGCGAATAATTGTAAATTAAGCTTTAGCATAAAAGAATCCTCCTAGTTCATAAATTTTAAATTTTTCGGATATTGCTTAGATATTTCCTCTAATGTATATTCCAAATTTTCAAATATAGCATTTGCAGTTTCATCCGTTGTTTTAATCTGCAAACGGAAATACCCTTCCTCACAAACCAAATCCAAAATGTTGTAACTTAAATGGAATCGTTCGATTAGGTTTGCAGTAAATATTAAAGCTGTAGAAATACTTGCACATACGATATCATTACCATATAATGCATACCCCGCATGTCCTTGTACCTCTAAAAGAGCTTCTTGTCCTTTTCGTTTGATACGATAGGTAGTCATACTTAAGCGTTGATAGCTTCAACAACTAGCTTCGTAAAGGATTGACGATGACCCTTTTTTGTTTTAGAATGCTTCTTAGGACGATATTTGAAAACAATAAGCTTCTTGCCACGTCCTTGTTTTTCACACTTTGCAGTTACAGTAGCACCCTTAACATATGGAGCTCCAACTAAAGTCTTTTCTCCAGATACATATAATACCTTGTCAAATGTATAGGTTTCTCCTTCAGCAACCTCTAGCTTTTCAACATAGATTGCTTCTCCAACCTCTACCTGTACTTGCTTACCGCCAGTTTCTATTATTGCATACATGTCGTATTACCTCCTATAATTTTTTTTAAGACACACTATTAAGGTAGATTTTTCATCCTTTAAGACCTGTTCTATGTGGTGCATGTTACAACAGTATAATGATATAATATTTTATTGAAATAGTCAAGTTTTCTTTTGTATTTTCTTTAAAAAAATGAAGGGTTTTAGCTCCTTTTCCACGATTCTATCTAAAAAAATCTAATCCATGGGATTTAATTGCCTTTTCTTTAGATTTTTAAAGAAAAGAATTGTAAGGATAAAACAAACCACCATTCCTACAGCATCGGCAATAGGAGCAGCATATAAAATTCCCTCTATTCCAAGGCCTAAGGGTAAGCCGATAACAAGTGGAATAAAGCAGAAAATATCTCGTGTTAAGGATACAATGGTTGCCTTAACGGTTTGGCCAACAGCCTGAAAAAAGATAGATGTCATTTTAATGAGACAGGTTCCTGTTACTAGGGAAAGGAAAATCCGAAATAGCTTTTTAGCAAATGCCACATATAGAGCATCCTCTGTTGAGCCAAAGATTCCTATGACGGCTTCTGGAAACACCTCTATGATAAAGGTTGAGAGCATTCCCACAATAAAGCTACTTAAAAGAATGAGCAGATAGGTTCTCTTTACTCGGGCTGTATACCCTGCTCCATAATTATATCCTATGATTGGCTGACTACCTAGAACAATTCCTACAACAATATTTATAATAATCGTAAATACCTTCGTCTCAATGCTAATAGCTGAAATAGGAATGTCCGGACCATAAATGGAAAGTTCCCCATATTTTTTTAGCATTATATTACATACCAAGGAAATCATTACAATAGACATTTGAGTAATAAAGGTTGAAATTCCTAAGACTAAGGCATTTTTAAACAAATTCAATTGAGGAATAAAGCTTATTAAAGTAAATTTAAAGGTTTTCGTTTTAAAGCAATATACTATGGTTAAAGCAAAGGAAACGGCTTGCCCAATAACTGTTGCCCAGGCAGCACCAGCAATCCCAAAATGACATACAAATATAAAGAGGGGATCTAAAATAATATTGACAAGTGCCCCACTAGCCATAGCGAGCATAGAAAAGCCAGGACTTCCATCTGCACGAATAACAGAATTCATCATGTTCATTACCATAAAAACTGGAAAAAATGGAATGACAATCACGAAATACTCTATAGATAAATTTATGGTATTATCAGATGCTCCAAATAGTCTAAGCAAGGGCTCCTTTATAAATAAAAATAAAATAAGCAAAATCAAGCTCAATATACTGGTTATGGTAATTCCTGAGCCAATGCAATGATGAGCACTCTTCGTATCCTTTCGTCCCTGACATAGGCTCATATAAGCTGCTGAACCATCACCAATGCACCAAGCAAAGGCTTGAGCTATAATCAGTATAGGAAATACAATTCCTGTTGCTGCATTTCCTAAATAGCCAAGCTCACTATTCCCGACAAAGATTTGATCTACTATATTATACAAAGCACTTATCAACAAGGATAAAATGCAAGGTATAGAAAATTTCAATAGCAATTTTGATATTTTTTCTGTACCTAAAAATGAATTTTCTTGTTCCATATTTCTCTTCCTTCTTCTATTTTTTTAGAGTCTTTATCCGAGAAAAGCTACATGAAAACTACGTCAAAGCCATTAAAAAAGCGTAGAACCATCAAAAGTTCTACGCTTAAATTCAGCTGTTTGACTCAATTATTTTATCATAATTTTCAATAAAAAACAAGAATATTTTATAAAAATAGCTTCCATCGATAAAAGGGATAATATGCAATATATCCTATTCCGATTCCTGCAATAAACCCTGTACAAGACCGGATTACGTTGGTAGAAACATAGCTGGTGGTTAATTGTAGCATCCCATCGAAAAAGCAGGGAAGAATCCATAAAGCATTCAAAAGAATTAAGTATAAATTTCCCTTAACCCTTTTAAAATAAAAAAAGAAAAAGGATAAAAATATTCCAAGTATTAAAAAGGTACAGCGATAGCATAAAATAAATACAAAGCCTCCTATATGGGGTGCACGATCTGCATTTAGATTACATAAGGGTCTTTTCCCAAAAAAGGAAAACCGAATATTCAAATACGGAACATATTTCCATAGAAGCATCCCTAGTCCAACCCATATGCTTAGGTTTATAAAAAAGGCAAACAAATTAAAAAATCGATACCTTCCCTTGATAAACCATGCCAGCCCTAAAAAGGGTACAAAAAGGCATAAATACTTCTCAATAAGAATATCTTTATTCTTAAGCATACTTATAGGTCATAGCGTAATTCCCATTTTTTATTTGCTGATTGATTTCATTCCAATCGATAGATGAGCAGCAGCAAATAATCATAATTGATAAAATTATCCACAAAATAAAACCAATTAAGGTACCAATTCCAGCATGCTTTGCTGATGTAGGCTTATCCTTACGCCAAATCAAAAATAATATAAAGCCAACCAAAGGAAAGAAAAATCCTAAAATGGCCCATCCAAAGGATCCTGTATCAATTGGCTTCTCTGGCTGGATGTTATGATAGTCAGGCTCAAAAGAATAGCGACTCTTATCATAAATATTTTCCTGTGGAAATACTTTATCCTCATCGTATTTTATTTTGTTCTTACTAGCTTCCTCTTGCTTGGCTGTGGGATTCTCATATGGCTCATCAACCCTCTTACCACAATTCGGACAAACCTGCTCATCCTCTTCTAGCTTTGTTCCACAAAATCTGCAATACATATAACCACCCCTCGTTTAATATTATAATAGAAAACAATTTTTTTTGCAAATAAATATTATTCTTGTCATATCTTGTTTTTTTTCTGCATAATGTATAGTGGTGATACAAATGACAAATCTTATAAATTATATCAAGGATAATTATAAAATTATTATTGGAACGATTCTAATTTATCAATTGTTTTTAACAATTTTCTTCTTTTCTGCTCAAAATTTAGTTATCCTTTCTGCAATTTCCTTAATTGTTGCTGGATATATTATCGTTCTAAATTTTAAAGATGCCATTTCTGATTTTTTCAAAAAATAAAAGTAGATTTCTCTACTTTTCCATAAATTCTTTAAAGGATGCAATAAAGCATCTTATTTTTTTGGTTAAGAGTACATAATTTGCTATACTAAAGGAATTTAGAATGACATCTAGATTTACATTGAGTATCATAATATATAAGGACATAAAGCAAAAATATTTTTGGTTAAAGCTATCTAATCGCTTAATTTCTTCTATAGGGTTAATATTCAGCTCTAAAAAGCATCTACAATATAGCATAGAGATTGGGGCGTAATATAGATCAAAGGAAGGCAAAAGCCTTTGCTTATTATATAACTCTAAATCGATTTTTTTGTATATAAGACCATAGGGTACAATATACTTTTGATCAATTGACTTAAATATATCACTTTGTAAATCATATAAATATAATCTGGCATCTAAAATGACGTTATATTTAGAAAGAATAATCCAGCTAATATCGTTTTTAACTGGATTAGTTTCTATTTCACGAATACGCATTTCTAAATAAGAAAATTTATGATCTAATACCTTATAAATATGATTCAAATTGACCAAATGCTCTTTTTTTAAAGTAATTTCAAAGCTAGATTTTTCATGAATTTCTCTTAAAATTTGTAAAATTCGCTCTGCCTTAACTCCCTTTTCTGTTAATGCCTCATAATCAAAAAATAAGAGATAGCCCTGCTGAGCCTTCATTTCAAAAACTGCTTGCTTTAGATGCTTCGTATATTTCAAAAGCTCAAGATAAATTTGATATTCCTTATAAGTAACATATCGCACAATATATTCCTCTAGGGAAGTAGTTTTGATGTATTCGTAATCTCTATATGAGGTTATAGAAGAAATTTGAAAAGGAAGACTAGCTGATGCTAAATATGACCTTGTGAGATTGTCTATCATAGCCTGCTAAAAGTTTTTCTAAACTTACCTTATATTCCCTTGCAATCCCTTCTAAATCCTCTTCTCTTTCTACATATAAGCATTTCAACTTAAAATAGGTATTCTTAGAGTCAAAAAAATCCAAAAAGGAATTTACGTTTTCATGTGTCTTGGTTGTTATCACTCTATCCTCACGCCCTAAATTGCTAGCTAATTTATCCTCGTAATATTCCATCATATCTTCTTTAATTTGTTCTAAGGCTTCTTCTTTTGTTTCCTGGATTTGTACTGGTGCATCAACCTTGATTTCTTTTGGGGACTCTGGAAAAATTTCTATATCCTTTTCTTCAATCACTTTGATTTCTTCAGCTTTGTCAAGTAAAAGATAATTAATGATAAGCTCATAATGGATATCTAATCCCTGTCCTTCTACTGAATAGACCTCAACATGACCAATAAGAATTTCTAAAATTTTTAATGAATCCAAATCCAAATCAAACGGAAAATCAATGGACTTGAAGCATTCCAATCCATCTTGATCAAGATAGGAAACATTCATCTCAATAGTCCCTGTAGCTGTAGTTTCTTCTATCTGAACATCCTTTAACTTTTCCAAATGATTTTTAAGGTTGGAAATTCCTTCTAGCTGACAAAAATTATGTTTCTCAATATTCAATTGCATAGTATCACCATTTAAGTGTATTCAATGAAATTCCTTATTATGCAAAGTTTTAAGTATCAGTTCAATATAACATCTGAACCATATAAAAACCTTAGAATGATAAAATACTTATCTTTTCAAAACGAATTCAGCTTTTCTAATTTTTTAATTCATGAATTCCTTTTTATTTTATATATTTTCTTATTTGATCTATGAAATTCGATTTCAATAGTGGATTACAATCCAATACTATTTTTTTATATTCCTCCTTATCCTTTTTTATAAAAACATCTGTCCTATTTTCAAAAAAATAAATTCTAAGTGTAGCATTATTACTTTTGCATAAAATGGATAAGGCTTCCTTTTCTTTCGTTGTTAGTTGCTGCATCATTCTCACCTCCTTACAGATATTCCATAAAGAGAAAAAAACTCCCATCGCTATGATGAGAGAAAATTGTTTTAATTATATCCCATCATACAAGCATTAGCACCTTGTCCTTATTCAGATAGGTTGCTGACGGCTCCGAGCTTGTCTCTAACCGTTCTCTTTATGGTAATTATATTTTACACTTTTTTTACTATTTTTGCAAGCCAAACAAATTTTCTCAAGAAAGAAATAATAACAAGTTCTTAATTTTGATAAAAATCTAGAAAAATCTTATAGCATTTACAGGTTTAAATCATGAGTTAAGAAATATAGTAATAATCACAAAAATTGTCTTGTAGAACCAGTCGAAATATGTATAATAGAAATTGGTCTTTAAGACTACAAGGTTTAAAAAACTTTGGACAAGGTTAGAGAGGCTCTAAAATCCGTGAGGTTGTTCCATAATGGATTCAAATGAATTTCAGAAATGGATTTCTCGACTATGAGGTGAGAGCCGATGGAAATACTTTTGTTGATTTTAAATATAATTTATGTACTACTAAGAATCAGTTTTGAAATAGTAAATTTCATTATTAAGCAAAAGAAAAGTTCCTCTGACCGACCAAGTTAATGAGGAACTCTTCTAAGATGTTAATTTAAACAACATTAGAGTTTCCTCTAACCTTGTTTTTTATTTTACTTCTTATATCTATATTATATACCAATTACTGCATATATGCAATTATAAAAATATAACTTTTTTATATTTTGATGTTTTTTTATTAAACTATAATTAGACTTGCTTATTACTTTCCTCAAATAAAGATAACATCTTGTTTTTAAAGTAATACAATGTTCGTATATATTCTAAAAAACACTAGAAGTTCCATCTAGTCATTATCTATTCCGTAGAACAAGGTTAAAGCCTTTTATCTATTTGTTTTTGAGGGGTACCAACACGAGGTTGATTGTATTACATTAAGAACAGATGAAAAATAAAGGATTCCATTTCAAAAGAAAAAACCTAAAAATATCTTGATATTCAGGTGTATTTTTAGGTTTTGTTTTCATTTTCTTAGTTCTAGTACTGTGATTACCTCAATATGCTTGGTTTTAGGAAAATTATCAAATCCTAAAATGGATGTAATTTTATAATCGATGTCCTTAAATATATTTAAATCTCTTTTCAAAGTAATTGGATTACAGGAAATATAGATGACCTTTTTAGGCTTTAAATAGCTTAAGGCTTCTATAAATTGTGGAGTAGAGCCCTCTCTTGGAGGATCCATAATTAATATATCAAAATTGGTTTTAGCCTTTGCTGCATGGGTAATATAATTTGTTGCATCATCACAAATAAAGCTTACATTCGTTATATGATTCATTTTCACATTTCCTATAGCATCTTGAATTGCTGATTTAGAAAGCTCAACTCCAATGACTTCTTTTGCGTATTTTGAAGCAAAAATAGAAATGGTTCCAACACCACAATAGGCATCTAAAACGATATCTGTTTTCTTTATATTTGCTTGATTTAGAGCCAATGTATAAAGCTTCTTCATACTAAGAGAATTTACCTGAAAAAAGCTATTTGGAGAAATTTTAAAGCGATAATCCCCTATCTTTTCATAAATATATCCCGTGCCATATAATACCTTATTCTTATCTCCTAATACTATGGATGTATCTCTAGCATTAAAATTTTGTACAATCGTTGTTATATTTAAGTTTAATTTCATTAAATCCTTGATGACATTATTTCTTCCTGGAAACATTTCCCCATTTGTAACCAAAACAAGCATTAGCTCCTTTGTTTGATAGCCATATCGTATAAGAACATGTCTTAATATTCCCTCTTTTGTTTTTTCATCATAGGGGCGTATTTTATGCTTCGATAAAATTTTATTTAATTCTCTAATGACAAGATTTGCACGCTCTGCTTGTAGCATACAATTATCAACTGTAATCAATCTATGAGAATATTCCTCATAAAATCCGCATACGATCCTTTTAGTTTTGGAAAGCTTATAGGTCATTTGACTTTTATTACGATAATGATAGTATTCAAAGCTAGGTATTATTTCAATAGGTGGAATATTCTTAATTCCTTTAAAAAGCTCATTTAAATACTTCTTTTTTTGTTCAAGCTCATATCGATATTCCATATGCATAAATTGGCATCCCCCACATTCCTTCTGATAGGGACATCCGTCTTGGATTCGGTATAAGCTAGGCTGAATAATTTTAGCAAGAGAAGGATATTTTCCTTCGGTTTCTACTAAAATGTCTTCTCCCTCAATACAGTCGTGAATCTTATAGGACTTACCACCAATATCAATTATGGCATCTGCCTCATAATTCACCTTTACATTTTTAAATTCCTTTAGCATCGTTTTAGCCTCCATTTAAATCAGCTTTGTTGTCCATTGTTCTGCATCAAGTATATCCGTTACTAGACCTTCATAGAATTCTGGCTCATGACACACCAAAACTAGGGTTCCCTTAAATGCAATCAAGGCTTCCTTTAAGGCCTCCTTTGCTAAAACATCTAAATGGTTTGTAGGCTCATCTAAAATAAGCGTATTACATTCCTTCAGCATAATTTTACATAATCTTACCTTCGCAGCCTCACCACCTGATAATACCATCATAAGGGATTCGATTTTATCCTTATTTAATCCACAGGCTGCAAGGGCACCCCGAACCTCTGCATTGGTCATAGAAGGATATTCCTGCCATATTTCCTCATGAGCTGTATTTTTTGAATTGGATTCCTCTTGGGCAAAATAACCATAATGGATATTATAATCCAATTTGCATTCTCCAGATAAGGGAAGCAATATTCCAAGTAGAGTTTTTAAAAGGGTCGATTTTCCAATACCATTAGCCCCTTTAATAGCCACCTTTTTTCCTCGTTCTATGGTAAAATTTAATGGCTTGGATAAGGGATCATGATAGCCAATTACAAGATCGCTTGCTGTAATTACAAATTTTCCAGAGGCTCCACATTCCTTAAATTTGAAATTTGGTTTCACCTGCTCCTTTGCCTTATCTATGATTTCCATTTTATCTAATCGTCTTTGTCTAGATTTTGCTAAATCCGTGGTTGCAACTCTTGCCTTATTTTTTGCAATAAATTCCTTTAAATCCTTGATTTCCTTTTGCTGCTTTTCATAGGCAATGTTTTGTTGTCTTTTCTTTAGCTCGTACATAGCCATAAAGCCATCATAATTTCCAGAATAACGTGTTAATTGTCCATCCTCCATATGGTAAATAACATTGACAACACTATTCAAAAAAGGAACATCATGAGATACTAAAATAAAGGCATTCTCATAATGAAATAAATAATTCTTCAGCCAAGTGATTTGGGCCTCATCTAAAAAATTGGTTGGCTCATCTAGAATTAAAATCATAGGCTGTGCTAGCAATAGCTTCGTTAGTAAAACCTTAGAGCGTTGTCCTCCAGATAGCATACTGACATCATGATCTAAGCCCAATTCTCCTAAGCCTAAGCCATTTGCTACCTCTTCTATCTTTGCCTCTAAAGAATAAAAGCCAGAAGCCTCAAGCTCAGACTGAATTTCACCTGTTTCCTCTAGCAGAGCCTCCATTTCAGCCTCATCCACAGCACACATTTTCTCATATAATTCATTCAATTCTTTTTCCAAATCATACATATGCTGAAAGGCTTCTCTTAAAACCTCTCGAATGGTCTTACCCTTGGTTAAGGTAGTATATTGATCTAAATATCCGGTTGTAATTCTTTTGCACCACTCTATTTTTCCCTGATCTGGAGATAATGCCCCTGTAATCATTTTAATAAAGGTGGTCTTTCCTTCACCATTTAAACCAATTAATCCCACATGCTCCCCTTTTTGTAAAACAAAGCTTGCATTTTCTAATATCGTTCTATTTCCAAAGGAAAAAGAAACGTCTGTAACCTTTAAAACACTCATTTGAATTCTCCTTAAGTACAAAATGAAGGAAACTGAAAAATCAGTTCCCTTTAAGATAATTCTAGCATTTTATCTAATGCTATTTTTGCCTTTACAGCAATTTCTTCCTCCACGGTTATTTCATTATTTTCCTTACTTAAGCACTCATAAACATCCTTAAGTGTAGTATATTTCATACTCATGCAGGAAAGGGTATCACTAGCAAGATAAAACTTTTTATGTGGAGATGCCTTCTCCATTGCATGGATAACTCCTTTTTCTGTACAAACAATAAACTCATCTGCTGCCTGATTCCTTGTATACTCTAGCAGCTGCTTTGTAGAACCAATATAATCAGCTAAGTCTAAAACATCTAGCTTACATTCTGGATGGGCAAGGACAACAGCCTTGGGATGCTTCTGCTTCATTTCTATGATTTTTTTAGGATCTAAAAAATGATGAATTGGGCAGCAGCCTTTCCAAACCTCAAATTCTACATTGCCCTCCTTCATGGCATATTTCCCAAGATTTTGATCTGGACAATATAAAATTTCATCTCCATTTTCTAGATAGTGATTTATGATTTTTAAAGCATTAGTGGAGGTGCAAATACAATCACTTAATGCCTTTACACTTGCTGTACTATTGACATAGGTGATAATCTTTGTCTTGGGATGAGCTTTTTTATACTCTACTATCTCTTTTGGAGATATCATATCTGCCATTTTACAGCCCGCATGTAAAACAGGAAGCAATACCTTCTTTTTTGGATTTAAAATTTTAGCCGTTTCTGCCATAAAATGTACACCACAAAAAACAATAATATCTGCTGAGGTAGTCATCGCTATTTGAGCAAGCTTTAAGCTATCTCCTAAATAATCAGCAATATCCTGTATTTCTGGTTCTTGATAATAGTGAGCTAGAATACAAGCATTTTTTTCTTTCTTTAATCGTTTGATTTCTTCTATATAATTCATTCCATTGTCTCCATTAATGAAATTTTAAGGATATATCTAGCGCCTTTACCGAATGCGTAAGTGCCCCTACAGAGATAAAATCCACTCCAAGGGCAGAAACCTCTTCAATTCTTTCTAGGCACATATTTCCTGAAGCCTCTAGCAGCTTTCGATGAGCATTCAGCCTTACACATTCTTCTGTTAAAGCATTTGACATATTATCAAGCATGATAATATCACATTCGGTAGATAAGGCTTCCTTAAACTGTTCTAGGGTTTCTACCTCAACCTCGATTCGAACATTCTTCGTTTTAAGCTTTGCAAGCCGTACAGCCTCTGTGATAGAGCCAACTGCATCTATATGATTATCCTTTATCATTACCATATCAGATAGGCAGTATCTATGATTTGTTCCTCCCCCATCAACAACGGCCCTTTTTTCCAAAATTCTTAAGTTAGGTGTCGTTTTTCTTGTATCTAATATTTTACAGTTTCCTTGAAGCTTTGAAACATATTGATGAGTTGTTGTGGCAATTCCACTCATGCGCTGTAATAAATTCAAGGCTACACGCTCTGCCTTTAAAATTGTTCTTGTATCCCCTTCAACCGTGCCAATGATTTGTTTTTGGGTTACATATTCCCCATCCTTAGCCTGAAATTGAAGTGTATAGGCTCCCCCAACCTGCCGAAACACCTCATCAACCAAGGATATACCAGATAAAATACCATTCTCTTTCATGATGAAATAAGCCTTAGATTGATGCTGTAAAGGAATTAAATTATCTGTAGTTATATCTCCTTGAGGCATATCCTCTTGTAATGCGTTTTTTATAATCTTCTTGATTTCTTCATTCATTTCTTTTTACCTAGCTTAATCTAAAATGACAGCCAATGGATTCCTTTCTTTCAAGTGCTTGTTCTATGATGATTAGAGCAACCGTAACCATATTTAGTGTTTCATAATAATATCTTGAAAACACATTGATTTTTTTTAAATTATGATAATGCTTTGTTAAAAGCTTTTTGGCTAAAAGGAGATCCTCTTCCTTTCTTACAATAAAGCCATATTTACTCATGACATCTCGAATTTCAACTCGGATGTCCTTAAAATTAAATTTTTTATGTGTAAAGGTCAAATCTGGCAAAACAACATTAATTTTACCAAAGGTATCCTTTTCCTGATTGATTTCTTCAGCAACACGTCCACCAAAGACAATACATTCCAATAAGGAATTTGAAGCTAATCGATTCGCTCCATGAACACCTGTATTGGCACACTCACCAATTGCATATAAATTTTGCATACTTGTATGTCCAGAAACATCCGTATCAATGCCACCACATAAAAAATGCTCAACTGGAGATACAGGAATATACTCCTTTGAAATATCTATTCCATGCTCTAAGCAATACTGATAAATGGTTGGAAAGCGATTCATTAAAAATTCCTTTGATTTATGGGTGATATCTAAATACACATGGTCACTCCAGGTATCAAACATCTCCCGATGAATTGCCTGAGATACAACATCTCTTGGTGCAAGCTCCATACGCTCCTTGTCGTATTTCTCCATAAAGCGAACTCCTTCAATATTACGTAGAATACCACCCTCGCCACGTACAGCTTCACTTATTAAAAAGGTTTTCCCGATTTGATCCTCTACATAAAAGCCAGTCGGATGAAATTGAACAAATTCCATATTTTTAATCGTAACACCTGCACGATAGGCCATAGCAATCCCATCGCCACAAGCAATTTTTTCATTGGTTGATTTTTTATATATTCCTCCAATGCCACCTGTAGCTAAAACAATTTTATTGGCTAAAACATAGACCTCTTCATTTTGCTGATTGATGACAATAACCCCTAAGGCCTTATTGTCATTATGAAGAATCTCGATAGCCATTTCATCCTCATATATATCGATGTTTTGATGCTGATTTAGTATACTTCTTAAATCATGCATCATATGAGCCCCTGTGTCATCTCCACCAGCATGTAATATACGTCTACTTCGATGTCCACCCTCAAGTGTCATTATAAGGCTTCCATCCTCATTTGTATCAAAATGTACACCAATTTCTATAAGCTTTTTTATATTTTTACTAGCCTCTTCCACCATAATTCTTGTAGCTTGAGGATTGTTTACATAGGCCCCTGCACGAAGGGTATCCTCATAATGCTCTTCTATTTTGGTCTCATCCCAATTGACCTCAGCAGCAATTCCACCCTGAGCTAAATTAGAAGAGCCTCTTGCAAGAGCATCCTTAACAAAAATACCAACATGTAATGAAGCATCTATATTTAAAGCTGTATAGATTCCAGCCAATCCGCCACCCAATATGATGACATCAAATTGCTTTATTTCTTTCATTCTTCCATCACTTTTCCTTACTTACCCCTAAATTATACCATAAAAGGAGAAAATAGTAAATTTTGATAAAACGCTTTAACAGGAGCTAATCTAATAGTTTTTGAATGGCTTGCCCCTCTAATCGATGAAGTACCCATTCATCTAGTTTTTTTGCACCCATGGATTGATAAAACTTTAGGCTAGGCTCATTCCAGTTCAGGCAAACCCAATCAATTCGATGACAGTTTTCCTTTTTTGCAATTTCAGCTAAGATTTTAAAGAAGGTCTTCCCAATTCCCAAATGCCGATATTCCTTAAGGATAAATATATCCTCTAAATAAAGATTAGCATTTCCAACAAAGGTAGAGTAATTATAAAAATAAAGCATATAGCCTACGATTTTTTCATGATATTTAGCCAAAAGAACATAGGCTCTTTTTTTAATAAATAAAGATTCCATCAGGCTTTTTTTGGTTGCTTTAACCTCTGAAAGCATCTTCTCGTATTTAGCAATTTCTAAAATTAAATTCAAAATATCATCTACATGCTCTTCTTTTGCCTCTAAAATTTCTAGTCCCTCAATATTCGTTTCATATCTCATAATATTACAATGACCTCCCCTGGGTTTTTTCTTTTCATGGCTTCCTTGTCAATATATTCCTTTCCCTTTAGGTTTTGATATTTCACATTAAAAATATCCATTTCTGATCCAAGAATATATCCTTTGATTTGATGTGAAGCGTAAAGCTGTTCTAATTCCTCTAGCACAGCTGTGCGTATTTTATGTGTGCCTCCAGTGCTGCCATAGCCTACAATAAAGCAAATAGCCCTTTCCTTTGACCTTCTAGCAAGCCGAATTGATTCTTTCAAATTATAAACAGCACTTACAGTCGTTTCATTTTTTAAATGTAAATCCACCTGATACATCATAAATCTCCATAATGAAGAAAATCATCACCCATAGCTTCAGATGATACAATTTGAACATAAATCAGCTGATCCTCTTCTATTTTATCTAAATGGAGAATATCGATAACCTCGCATACTAGGCCTCGAGTAGCCTGAGGTATAAGAATTACTGAGCCCTCCTGCTTGTACTTTATATTCTTAAATTTGTCTGTTTCTAAGGAATGGCTATCCCCAAAATGCATCGCGATATCCTTTTGATGTTTATCTAAAACGGATATTCCAATCCTATCTCCTTTTTGCAAATGCTGACCTGTTTGACTTTGGGCACCTAAAAGACATAGAAGCTTATCATAATCTACCTGCATTGCCCATGCACAGCTCATACCATATCTTCTTTCTTCCTTTTCATAAGCAATTACGCTTACACTATAATCTAACGCATGAAATCCCATATTTTTTCTCTAACTCCTTTTCCTTTTCTATAACATATTGTTTTACTTTTTGATCCAAAACCATAGACCGATTTACTTTTTTAAGTACAGGCTTCCCCTTTAATCCAAAGACTCCCTTTGGACAAACCCAATTCCCCTTGACCTTTGTTGCTTCAGCTGCAAGAAGTGCTCCTTCTACAACATGCTCTAAAGAATTGCCAAAATGCCTAATCAAAAATTGAACCCATCGATGATGTAAGCTAAGCGATAGCTTAGAGGCTACAATTCCTGGATGGAAAAAGCCGATTTGAGCAAAGGGATCCTCCTCTTGGAGATGAGCTAATAAAAGATGAGCTAATAGCTTCGTATTTCGATAAGCACTTGATATCGTTTTGGATTGAATTTTTTGCTTAGCATGCAAAATTCGAATCGAGGAGGTAAAAACAATTCTACATTCCTTATGATAGATAGTAAAATGCTTTGCAATATAATACATGCTAAAGGCATTTACCATAAAGCTATATTCCATATGATCCTTTGTTTCTTCTTTTCTTGTTGTAGCAGCATTTAAGAATAAAATATCTATTTTGTGATGCTCAAGCTTTTTTAAAAAGCACAATATACTTTCAAAATCAGATAAATCTAGCTCTATGTTGGGAGAAACTGCCTTTCTGGAAGCCTCTATACAATTTTCCTTTTGGTACTGTTTTACAAGAGCTTTTCCGATCACTCCTGTAGAACCAAGAATTACAATATTCATACAAAAACAAAGCCCGCAATATGCGAGCATTCCCTTCTATTCCAATCCAAATCTACGCTTAGTGTAAGCACAAATAGCTTCTACAGCTGTTTCTATGCCATTTTTTGAATTGATGCATAAATCATAGCTATCCGGTTTTCCCCATTCCTTATCGGTATAAAAATTATAATAAGAGCGTCTTTTCTTATTTTTCTTTGATATAATGCTAGCTGCCTTAGCTGGATTAATATTATAATACGTGATGGCACGTTCAATTTTATCCTCTAAGGGTGCACATATGAAAACACGAACTACATTTGGATTATCCTTTAATACATAATCTGCACATCTTCCTACAATTACACAGGATTCCACTGCTGCTATTTTCTTTATGGCCTCAAACTGAGCTAGAAAAACCTTTTGCCCTAATGACATATCCATTCCATACAAGCCCTGTGCATAGGAAAAAGCACTTTCCTTTGTTTCGTCATAATTTTCTAAGCAGGCTTTAGAGATTCCAGACATGTCAGAGGCCTTCGTTAAAAGCTCAGAATCATAAAAAGCTATACCAAGTTTCTCAGCAATAAGCTTTCCGATAAATCTACCTCCACTACCATATTCACGGCTTATTGTAATCACATATTTCATAATGATTCCTCCTCATTTTCTTCTATTTATATTATATCATTAATATTTTAAAAATGTAAGTGTTTTCAATTAGGAAATTTACGCTTTTTTAGGTAAATCATAAAAAAAGTGTTGACTTGAAGTTGAATTATGATATAATTAAAAAGCAAAAACAAGATGGCCTGTTGGTGAAACGGTTAACACACATGCCTTTCACGCATGCATTTATGGGTTCGAACCCCGTACAGGTCACCATAAAAATATTGATATATCAATAAATTTTCTATCCCAACGCTATGGGGGTTTTGAGAAATTTATAGATATATTTAGGTGAAGATACAAGTATTAGCAACTTGTATCTTTTTTTTGTTCTAAGACATTAAGAACGCTTTTTGAAATAAAATCTTCTTCAGCATGAAGGTAGCGTTTAGTAATTTCAAGTGAGGTATGTCCTAATACTTTTTGAACGATAGAAACATTTACGTTTTGATTAACTAAAGTACTAGCAAGAGTATGTCTCCACTTATGAGGACTAATCGAATTATTGATATTTAGATCTTCTTTAATTTGATTAATAAAGAAATAAATAGTTGATTTAAAAACAATTTCTTTTGTTTGAAAATTAATCAGAAGAAATTTACTATCTTCTAATTCTGGTCTAGATAGATAATCAGTTAATAATTCGATTGTTCTGGAAGAAAGATATACTTTTCTAGGATAACCAGTTTTAGTAAAAGATAAAAGAATACGATTAGTTTCAAGTGAAATATTTTTACATTCTATATGCAATATTTCATTGATGCGTGCTCCTGTATCTTTTAATAAAAAAATAGTTAAAACATTTCTTAGTGTAACAATGTTTTTTAGATTTAGATTATTCAAGTAATCCAAAATTTTAAAAATTTGTTTTTCTTGAATAGTAATAGTTTCTAAAGTATCATTTTTTAATTTTTTGAAATTACTAATGTTGTTGGCTGAACTAAGCTCATTATCAAAATTGTATTTACAAATGTGTTTAATAACTTCGATATGTTTGTTAATAGAACTGTTTTTATATTCTTTGACAGTTTTGAGATAAGAAACATATCTAGTTAGATTTTGTTTATTAATATCTTCAACAAATTTGATATTATTATCTGAAAACCACATTTTAAAGCTGTTGTAAACTTTTTGATAGTATTCAATAGTTCCAGCTCTGCATCTAGTCTTAGAATATTCAAGCATATTAAAATAGGCTTGATTAATTGAAAGTTTGGTTTTAGTATTGTAAATTAAATTTGCAAATTGAGTTAAAATTTCTTGTGAATTCATTTTTATAATCTCCTTAAATATTTTGTGTATAAAGATTATATAAAAATGTTTTGCAAGATAATTGCCTTTATTATTTAAATGTGAAAAATGTCGTTTTCATCTAAGAATTGTTTCATATATTTTACAAAAGCCATATCTGCTAAAGCTTTTTTTTGAGAAAATATTTTTTTTAAATTTGTATTCATTTCATTCTTGATTTCTTTAGTGATTTTGATAGACATTTCCCAAGAATATTTTTGAAAAATATACATTTTAAACAATTCAAATAAATCACTATATATTTGCCAAGCATCACAAATTATAGTACCAGGAGAATCAGATATTGATTTGCAAAGGTATTTATCATTAATTTTTTTTACTGTAGCTGGAATTATATTAATTTCACTATTAGGAAGAATGATATAATAGATTTTGTTTTTGAAAATTTTTTCATTCTTTTTCATTATTTTAACTCCTCTTCTTTTTTTTAATTTTGTTTTGATAAGTCTGTGATAAGTAAATTTTCCATTGAAATATTAAAATATTTAGCAATTTTATAAAAAAAAGTAGCAGTTGGTTCTGACCCATTTTTATATCTATTATAATTTTGCTTTGTTATTCCAATGCAATTACATATTTCTGCGATAGATTTGCCTGTTTCTTTTTTTTCTTTTTCAAATAGAAATATCAAGTTTTCAGTCAGCATATTTTCTCCTTTCTTGAAAAAGTGTAAATTATTGTTTACTTTCGTTTTATTTAATGATATAATGTTTTTGTAAACAATTGTTTACATTTGTAAAAAGTAAAAAGAACCTTTTTACAACATAAAAAGGTAGTCTGCATATAAAAAGAGACTTTAAGTAAGTATTTCATTATTTCACCAAAGTAATTATAACATATTTTAAAGTACGTTTAAACTTTTTAATGCAAAAATTTTGCCTTTTATAAAATACTCCAGGAATTCTTTTGTTCATATCTTCTCTTTTAAAAATATGTGTGTTGTATGTAAAACGTTAATGTTCCTGGAGTATTTAAAATTTTTAGTGATATTTTCCACTCGAGTGGAAAAAGTGAGGTGTAGAGATGAAGTTTTTTTAAAATAGTATGGAATACGATATTTATTCTTATTGGAATAGGATTAATTGTTTTGTTTGTTTGGTTTCGATATACGATTAAAAGCATGTTTGGAATGTAGATTATCTATTAATATGGAAAACAGGAGGTATAGATAATGTTTTTAAAAAAAGAAAATAAGTCTAAGAAACGTAAATATAAATTTAAGCTGACTGATTACGAAGCTTTGAAATTAACTGAAGCAATTACTGAAGTAATACTTATGACATTAAGAGATATAGATGATGTAAAAAAGGATGAAGAAATAGATACAGTTGTTCTTTATGATTTGATCAGTAAGAAATATGCTCTTATGCAGGTAATGAAAGCATTCGGTTCTAATGTATATCAAGATGAATTAAAATCTCGAAAAACAATTGATAAAGAAATTAAATTAATTTTAGAGGAATTAGACGAAAAAAATAAAATTATTTTATTAGATAATTCTCCTTCTGTTGTTGAAAAATCATCCATTCAAGAGGTAAAGCCTTTATGAAAATAAAAAAAGAAAATTTTAAGGAAAGGGTAACGGATTAAATTATGAAAATAAAAAAAAGTGTTGTTGTTACATTAAGTGATGATGAAAAGCGAGCTTTAGGAAGACTTGCTGCACATATGCGTGTTGGTGCTATTGGTAGTGAAGATTCTCCTATTTATTGTTCGTCTATGTCTTGTACCGATTGTCCTTTTTATAGGGAAGCCGAGTATATAGGCTATCATTGTTTAATTAATCAAATAATTCATTTAAAGTTTGAATTAAGTTCTATACTTGATCAAATTAAAAATGGTAATGATATAGAGGTTTGAAAAAATTGAAAATAGATGAATTAGAAAAGAAAGTTCTAGATGTAATTAAAAATAAAAAGAAAATCATAGTAGAAGATTTAATTGAAAAAATAACTATTTATGAATTGATGCATTTGATTGTATTAAAAGAGGAATTTTCTTCTATTCAAATTGTAAACGTTGATCTGCAGCAAAAAAATAAATTTGCTGAAGGAGATAAGGAAATAATGTGTCCTTATTTTGAAATTGAAAAGAAAGGGTGTTGAAAATGTTCAAACCACGTGATCATATTCCATAGTGTATATTAGTTTATTAAAAAAGAAAGGAGGAAAAAAACTATGATTCGTAAGGAAAGAGGCAAAGTTTATCCAGGTGCAGTTAATAATAAGCGAAAAAGATATGCTAAAGATTTAAAAAATGGTGTAGCTCATGACAGAAATGGAAATGTCATTTCGGATCCTGAAACTGGTGTCGTAAGAGAATTGTCACGTCATGAGAAATCTTATAGAGCTGGATATAGTGCTGGATGTCAAGAAAGTACTGCTGCTGCTAAAACTGCTGCTGGATTAAAGGCAAATGAGAAAATGCCTGATGGCGTAAAAATTGTTAATGTGGCTGTTAATACTTCTACTAATAAGGCTTTAACTTCTAAACAATTAGAAAATCTTTATAAAGTAAAATAGTCAGACATGACTAATAAAAACGTAAAAATGTGTGCTGTGTGCAGAAAGAAAGAGGAAAAGGAAAATGAATTTTGATTTAAAAAAGATTGATGCAGTAGTTGCATCTCAAAATGAAAAATTAATAGCTGGAGGAAAGAAAATATATCCAGTTGAATTAACAAACAATGAGGGTGAAAAATATACTCTTGATTATGTTGTTGAACCATGGCTGATTGAAAAGATGTCAGGACGTAGTAGTTCCTATTATAGGCTCCATAAGACTATAACTAATGGGGTAGGAAAAAAGATTGAACTACTTCTTATGTTAAGCGATGAGCAAGTAGAATATATAAATTATCACAATAATAATTTATTAACTGTTTTAGGTGGAAAAAATACCAGTTTGAAACAAAATATACGAACTCGTTTGACTTATGGAGTTGGAAGTAATGGACTTCCATATATTAGGTGTCAAGTATTGATATCTGATCGAATTAGGATAAGTGATTTTATATCAGCGCTTAAAACTGAAATGTTGCTTGATTCATGTAGTGATTCTAAAACTGCTTTAGATGTTATATTAGAAAAAATAACACCTTTAGAAGAATTAGATAATGATGAGGTAAAAATGCTTTAGTAGAGATGGCTTGGAATCCTTTAAGATTCCGGGTCTCTTTTTATATTTAAAATTGTGTGCTGTGTGTAGAAAGGAAAAGGAAATGAAACTAGATTTAATAATTACAAAAAAAGAATTAACTAATGAGGAGCAGGAATTTTTAGAACTTCATAATAAGGCTTATCAAGCTGCAACATATTCTTCTTTATATGGATATGAATTTGGAGGTGTTCTTAAGCAATTAAATGAAACTAAAAAATATTTAGTTGCTGGATATGAGACTTTGGATGAATATACTTCAGAAGTATATGGAATGGGAAAATCACAAGTTTATAAGTATATTAAGCTATATGAAACATATAGTCCTGATTTTTTCCACTCGAGTGGAAATTTAGGGATTACAAAATTTAATATGTTAGCTTCTATCGGTGATGAAAAAGAAATCAAGGAATTTGTAAAAGAAAACAATGTTTCTGAGATGACTGTTAAAGAACTTCAATCTAAAATTGATGAGTTAAAAAAGATTGATGAAGATAAGGAAGCGATTATAATTCAATTACAAATGGATATAGAAGCTTTACAAGCAGATCCAGGAGCTCCTGAGATAAGGGAAGTTATAAAGGAAGTTCCAATTTTTGATGAAACAAAAATTAAAGATTTAGAAGAAAAACTTTCTAAAGCTGAAAAGAATAATGCAAAGCTTTCTTCTGAACTTGAAAAGCTAAAGGATTCATCTGATAAAGAAACCATTAATGAACTTAAAAAAAGTCTTAAATCTTCTACTGAGGAAAAAAGAAATTTAGAAGCAAGTATAGAGGCGTTAAAAAAGAAAGTGTCTCTTAGTTCTAATGAAGATTATAATCGATTTAAAGCTCAATTTAATTTACTCGAAAAAGTGATAAAAGAAACAAAAAATATGGTATTTGAATTTTTAGATATTGATTTTCAAAGCAAATGTTTTATTGCTTTGAACAAATTGTTTGAAGGGAGTATAAAACATGACAAAAAATGATTTTTTAAGGCTTCAAGAGGAAGATATACAAGATTCTGATAATTCAATGCTTAAACAAATATTAGAGTGTTTTAAAATGCACATTCCCGCAGATGCTGAAATATCAGAAAATAAAAGTGTATCTGGAATGTATGATTACATGTATTCTTATGCGAAGAAAAATCAAACAAAGGGCGTTTGTTGTATTGATCCATTTGATGGTTTTAAGAAGCTTGCATTTGAATATTTAGAAATAAAAGAAAGTAAAACTATAGATGATTTTCAAGTTTCTTTAGAGGATATTTTTTCGTGAATAGAGATGAATTAAAAAAGTTTACTACTTCTCTTATTTATGAGAAACCAAAGGTCTATAAATATCTTATGAATAAGGCTGAAAAGCAAATTAAAAATTCCGTTTTATATAAAAAACGTTGTTATTGTCCTAGATGTAAAAAAATAGTTTTAGCAAACGAATCAAGATATGTTTCTGAACCTGGGATAGTAAATTGTTTTGAATGTGGTAAATCTATTCTTGTGGAAAGAATTTTTAATAGAGTAAAGAAAGAAAGAATCATTCGATTTATTTTTGATATTTTGGATTATAAAGATAATTGTTTAATTAATCAAACGTATTGCATAACACATTATTATGATTTTAAGTCTGGATATTTGAAATTTAAAGAATCTTTTTTTAAATTATCAACTGAGGTTTATGATTTAATATCAAATAAGAATTGTTTCATGAACATTAATGTTTATCAAGCTCATATGGGATATAAGTATATATTTCCTTTTGAGGAAGCATATGCAAAGAATGTTAGATATCCATTTGAAGAACAAAATATATTTTATCATTGGAAATATGAAGAGGTTTTCTTTTTAAGAGGTTTATATATAACTACAAATATTAAAAGTAAATTTTTGAAATATCTTGACATAAAACAAATAGAAAAGGATTTTGTTTATAATTATAAAATTATTCCTTTTTTAAGAAGTTTATATATTTATCCGAATTTAGAAACGTTGTATAAGTCAGAAAAATATTGCTGGACAAATAATGTTTCTGATTTTTTCAGTAGTCTTTTAGATTGTTTAAAAACTAATAAAGGTTATTTAAAATACAGATATGAGCTATTTAAAGAAATTTATACTTCTGTAGGTAAAAATGTTTTAGATTTTTGCTATTATAGAGTAAATTTAAAATTAGGAAAACCATATGTTAAGGATATTCATTTGTTGAATTATTTATCTGTTCGTAAAGAATATATAACTCATGATATGGTTAAATATTTGTCTAAGCAACCATTTAGTTTGTATGATGATTATATAAAAATGGCTAAACAATTAAATTTAGATTTAAAGGATAAAAGAATTTTATATCCAAAAGAATTAGATGTTGCTCATGATGAATTAGTTGAACGTTTAAATGAAGAGGAAATTAAAGTGAATGAATTAAAATTTATTAATTTAAGCGAAGCATATTCCTTATTAGAATTTGAAGAAGCAGGATATATTTTTAGTCTACCTAAAAATGCTATTAGTTTTAAAATAAGAGGAAGAAAATTAAAGCAATGCTTATTCTCTGCAAAATATCATGAAAGATATTTAGATAAAAACACAATTATTGTTTATGTTGATTCTAATAAGGATAAATCTTTAGATAATCAATTCACTTTACAATTAAATATGCGTTTGGACATTGTTCAGTTTCATGGATTTGCAAATGATATTAATTGTTCAAAAAAACAAGAACAAAATTTATCGTTTGTAAAAGGAATAATTGAAAGACGGCTAGCACTTTTAAAAATGGTAAAAGGACAAGTTGTCTATAAAAATAATATTTTCCACTTAAGTGGAAAAAAAGAAGGTGTGAATGCACCATAGAAAGGGGAAATTAATTTGAAAAGAAAATTAAACAAAAAAATAACTGTTCTTCTTTTAATGATAATAGGATTATTTTCTTTTTCGTTAAAAGGGGTGACAACTTATGCAGATTCAATAGGTTTAGCGCCTGGAGAGGATCCATCAATATATAATACTGAGTGGACTCAGGCAAATGTTAAATATTGGAATATTTACGGAAAAATTACGCCATTTGGAGGGATTAGAACAGTTTCTTATATCCGTATTACAGATCAAAAAGGTAATTTTATTACTAATGTGACCAGATTAAAAGCTAGTTATATTATTGATGGTAAAAAATATACAAGAAATAAAGATATATCTGACAAAGGGTTTCAAGATCATATGTTCACAATGGGCAATGTACTTTCTAAAGATGGACAGTTTACAATATGTACAGAAAGAGATAATAATATTTGTTTTAAAAAAAAATTTAAAGATTTTGATAAAGCTGAAACAGACTTTGAGGAATGTAATTTTAAATGGATGTGGAATTTTAAAGTTTCTGAAATAGTTTATCTTTATGTTTGGTATTTAGATCCAGAAACAGGAAATGAGGTGGCAAGCTCATTTATGCCAAATGGAGCCCATCCACTGTATGATGAGAATGGTGTTTTAAAAGGCATCTATGACGCAAATGGAAATCCTCTAGATGATTATTCTATGGGTGCCGATGGAATTATTGAAGATGAAACAGGAAAAGATTTAGTTCAGCCTGAGGATCAATTTGTTGGCCAAATAGAAAGTTCATCCTTCTTCAAAACGGCATCAGAGACTTTAAATAAGATTTTAGATACGATTACAATAATATTTTCTTTAATAATAGGAATTGTTATTTTTATGGTTTTTATTCGTTTTTTTAAAAAAATTATTAATTTATTCAAGAGGTAAAAAGATGAAAAAAGTATTTAAAATATTATTTTCAATATTATTAATTCTAATTATTGCTGGAGGTATTACATATGCAGTAGCGCCTAAAGAAGAAAAAGATAATATTACAAATAGCTTCAAGAAACCAATTGATTTTATAAAAGATTTGTTTTCAAAGGTAGAGGGCTTTATAGACCTATCAAAACTAACTTCAGATGAGCTTTTCAACCAGGATTCTAAGGTTCAGTTAAGTATTAATCAAACTAATTTAAACAGCTATTTTACAGATAAGACCTTATCTAGCTCTAAAGAGGTAACAAAGCTTTATCAGGATGCCTATAGATCTCTTAGAATCTTCGAAACGAATGCTGTAGAGGAAAAACTAAATCTTTATATTAACCTGGAAAATGATTTAAAGAAATCAATGTATATCTATGCTACTTTTACCTTTGAAAAAGAAAGTTCTTTTGAATATGATCCAGATTATATACCTAAAGCTAAAATTAAGGAAATCGAATTGAAATGGTATAACGGTGATTTGATTGGTAAGTATTCTGAAGGTATTACTACCTATGGTAAAGCTTCTCAGAAGCTTCTAGGGTCTAATTTTAAGGTGACAAATAAAAGTAAGGCTACAGTAAAGCTACAACAGGGTGGAGAAGCTAATCCATGGAAAGATTATGATTTGGAATATATTTATCATATGGGAAATGAAAAAGTGGATGATATTGTTACTATAGATAGTGAAAACCATCTAACTGGAGTATCTGTAGCTAAATATACAGCCTCAGACATTCAAAAGATTTGCGATTCATTATTTACAGATCTGTTTCAAATTGATGAAATCAAGGACGAAACTACAGCTCCAGTGGGTGAAGTAAAACTTATCTCTTTAGAAGGATTAAAAGCGATTGCAGATTGCACATACAACTATGATAAAGCTGTCTATGGAAAACATCCGCTTAATGATATATGGGATAGGAACTATAGAGACTATGTAAGTCAGTATCATGAGGATCCACTTGATATGTTGTTATTTGCAGTTGATTTTTTAAACGAAAAGACACTAGATAAAAAGACATTCTACCTTAACGTTTGGGCAGATCCATTAAGAGATTCTAGTGGTAATTTAATAGGGGATTTAAATGGATTAGCTGAGGTTTACGAATATAGAAATAATGTATTTCATCTTGTTGGAATCTATAATTCTAAATACTCCTGGGTAACTTCTAAAGAATATGATTTGACAGATTATCGTGAGTGGAGCTTAGAACAGACGTTTATGTTCTCTAATTATAAGCTAAATTTAAACCCTGAAAATTTGCTTTCCTCTACAGCAACCTTCACAAATCTTATGAGCATTAATGAAACGGACTTTCCGTCAGAAATCATGCAAAATATTTTTAAAACAAAAGAATAGAAAGGAATGAAAAGAAATGAAATTATTTAGAAAAATGGGGCTGTTCTTATTTGGAATAGCCAGTGTATTAGGACTAGCTTCATGTGATACTATTAATGAAGAATCTCCTAATACGAAAATGAAAATGTCTTCTGTAGCTGAACAAGCTTCAGTATCTACAGACGGTATCAATAAATGTTGGCTAGATATGATTGATTCTAATATTAATTTAAAATGGTTACATACAGATAATTTTAATGTCGACCGTTTAAATTCATTATTAAATAATGAATTCAAAACTTATGCTTTAAGCAAGACAGATAAACAAAGCTTTGCAATAAGAGCTGAGGGAGAATTTGTGACGGAAGACGCTAATGGCTATCAATCGTGGTTTAGATTTGATTTTTATATTCACTTCAGCAATAGGAAATTAGACGCATATGGTATTGATTTAAATTTTGGTGTAGATAATCCTACAATTCTTGAAACTACTATTCAAGATGGTAAGATTATTGCTTCAAGTGGTTCTTTAGATAATATTGAAAATTTGGCAATCGAACAATCTTTAGAAAGCAATGAAAATTTTTCAAAATTATCCGCTATGTGGTTTGATGAAGGAATGTTTCTGAATCATATCAAAATTGACCAAGACGAAATCTATAACAATGTTTCTTATGATAAGGAGTTAGATTACTTATTTTTAAAAATGCTATCCTGCACCTGTATATTATCTGCTTCAGAACAAACACCGTTTTTAGATACTACAGCTCCTAGTATTGTTGGAGAAAATATCTATATCAACGTAGATCATCCTTTGACATTTGAACAAATCAAAAGTAGATTTACTGCAACAGATGAAACTGATGGAGATATTACTTCTAGATTAACATTTACAGATAACACCTACATTTTAACGAATGGAAAGATAGCTTGTGGAACGTATTCCTTTAAAGTTAGTGTTTCAGATAATGCTGGCAATACTACTACTAAAATGTACTATGCCCATGTGGTGGATTATACAGATCCAACAATTACAGGAAAAACAATTAATGTAAGCTATAAAAAGCTATTAACTGAAGCTGAAAAGAAAGCATTGTTTACGTATTCAGATAATTATACACCAAAGGATCAATTAATTTTTAGGTGGGTTGAGGACGATTATACTAGCACTTATCAGGAATTAGGAAAGCATACTTTAACGGCTAAGGTTCTAGACCAACAGGGGAATGAAGCAACAGCAACCTCTATCATTAATGTTATTGATGATGTGGCCCCATTCCTTGTAGTTCCTGAGAATCTAAAAATCACTACACTGGATGATTTTACCTTAGATTCCTTTAGACCATACGTAACAGTAACAGACGAAAAGGAAGGCAATATTACTAACTTTGAATTGATAGATTTAGACGATTATTTAAATCATAAGAAGGTGGCAGGAACATATCGAATTAAAGTGGTAGCTTCAGACTCTGCAGGCAATAGTATTGAAAAGATTTTCCCATTCCTTAATGAGGATAAGGACATGCCTTCGATTAAGATTGATCCAGACTATATTATGATAGTAAATCAAGGAGATAAAATCACAAAGGAACAGGTGATTAATTACTTTATAAGAACTGGTCAGTTGACTTTAGAAGAGGCTGAAGCGGTTGAGGTAGCTTCAGCATATTTCGAACAGCTTGATGCAGCAACAGGGTTTTATACCTTGAGATTAATGACTGAAGGTAAAATTCTTGAAAGCAAGATTGAGGTTGTAGGGGATGATATTTCTAAAGTTCCACCTATTGAACAAGAAAAACCTAATTTTGTAGATCAGTATAAAGGAAATTTAGCTTTATCAATTCCTTTAACAATTTTAAGTTTCTTCTTGCTTGTGTTATTAGGAGTAGGTTTATATAAATTAATCAAAAAAATAAGAGATAAATAAAATTTAAGAAAGGGGTAATAAATATGAGAAAAAAAGTATATTGGATAATCATTATTTTATTATCCCTTTTTTGCTTTTGTTTTTGTATTAGGTATATTTCTATTAGAATTATAGAAATGGCTCAGAAAGGCAGTTTAATAGCCTTTTATGAGGTTTCAAATTTAGATGATAATTATAATAGTATTATTGCTTCTTTTGGAGATTTCTTCAGTAATTTTGTAAGCTATTTAAAAAAATTTGTTAAAGGAATTTTTGGTTTATTTACTTCTATGACTTTTTGGATATTAGCATCCATATTATTTCCTTTAATATTAATAATAAAAATATTCTTTAATTTCTGGGTAAATGGCAAAAATAAAAAATATAAAGTAAGTTTAGGAGCAAGGATTTTAAATAGTTTGGTAAGCTTTATTGTTAAAGAAATAAGATTATTATTTG
>CATKXV010000014.1 GCA_949840955.1 uncultured Anaeroplasmataceae bacterium
TTTTTAACCATTTAAAAACGGCCTATTTTTTTAGACCGTTTTTTTTGACATACTCTTCCTCTTATAGCTACATACTCTATTTCTTAAAGCTTTATTTTTTATCACATACTTCAAAATTTAGAGTACCCTTAAATATTATATATTTATTAAATTTGTATTGATATCTTTATTTTGGGGCTATAGCACCAGTCCAAAATAGAGCAGTAATGCTCTTAACATATTTCTAATTAATAAATATATCAATTGTTTTTTTCAACTTTAATTATTATATATAATAATTATCACTTGGGGATATGTTTCGTTTCATCTCTCAATGATAACTGACATATAGTCTCAATATGTGAAGTTTTAGAGAAAATATCGCAGGGGGTTACTTCAAGAACTTTATAGTTGCTTTTTGTTAAATAATTTATATCTCTAATAGCAGTTGCTATATTGCAAGAAATATAAATTATTTTAGGAATTTTCATTTCTATAACTGTATCTAAGAATTCCTGTTCACAGCCTTTTCTCGGTGGATCAAAAAATATACAATCTATTTGCTCTACATTCACTAATTTCTTAATTTCTTCTTCACATGGTCCACATATAAAGGTTGCGTTTGTAATATTGTTTAATTTTTTATTTTGATTCGCATTAAGGATTGCATCCTCTACAATTTCTATCCCATAAACATGCTTTACTCTTTTTGCAATACTTAAGGTAATACTTCCCATTCCACAATAGGCATCAATAACATTCATTTCCTTTGTTAGGTTAGCCATACGCAATGCTTCTAAATAAAGCTTTTCACAAGCATCATGATTAACCTGCATAAAGGATCCAGCGGAAACATTAAATTGAATTCCTAAAATATCCTCTATTAAGGTTTTCTCCTTATAAATATGGATATAATCATTAGAAAGCATAACATTTGTTTTATTCGGATTAATATTCATATATACTGATTTTACTAAAGGAAAATCCGATTCAAAATAGGTTAATAAATTTGAAAAATCATAGGCTTTTGTAGTAATTAAAACTACCATCATTTCATTTTTATAATTGTTTCTAACCATTATTCCTCTAAAAATCCCTTGATGTTTTTCTTCATTATACACCTGAATATGAAAAACACTAACATATCTTCTTATAAATTCTACTACCTCATTTACATAAGGATTAGATATTTCACATTTATCTATAGAAATTATATGATGCGATAATTTTTCATAAAAGCCATAGATTACATTGTCATCCTCATCATACCCAAAGGGAAGCATGATTTTATTTCGATAACCAAAAATATTTTTATTCTTTATGATTGGATTAAAAAGTATAGAATTATCCTTATTGATTTGATGAAATGCATGGATTACCTTAGCTTCCTTCACTTGGCATTCAACATTATATTTCATATGCAATAAATCACATCCACCACAGCCTGTTGAATAAGAACATGGACTTAATATACGATCTACAGAAGGAAGTATGATTTTTGTCGCTTCTGCAAAAGCATATTTTTTATGAACATTTGTGATGCGTGCTAAAACCACCTCATCCTTTAAGGCTTTAGAAACAAATATGACAATTCCATCTAGCTTGGCTACACCTAATCCATTCATATCATAGCCTTCAATTTCCAATTTGACAATCTTTCCTACTTCCATAAATACTCTCCTATGCTTTATTCAAATAGCTTTGCAAGTCCACCCTCTGCGGTTTCTCTATAGCTGGTTCTTAAATCATGTCCTGTGTTTAGCATTGTTTTTACTACAGAATCAAAGGAAATTTTAGAATCATTACTATTCAAATACGTTGCAAGCTTTGCAGCATCTATAGCTCTTAATGCTGCTACAGCATTCCGTTCTATACAAGGGATTTGAACATACCCTAAAACCGGATCACAGGTCAACCCAAGATGATGCTCTAAGGCTATTTCACTTGCCCGCTCTACGATATCAACATGCCCATTATCTAAATAGGCTAAAAAGGCAGCAGCCATTGCACAAGCAGTTCCAACCTCTGCTTGACAGCCAGCCTCAGCTCCACTGATTGATCCATTTTCTTTAACCAAATTGCCAATTAATCCTGCCACCTTTAATGCGTCTATACATTCCTTATAAGAATATTGATTGACTTCAATAGCGTATCTTAAGCAGGCTGGTAAAACACCTGAGGCTCCACAAGTAGGAGCAGTGACAATAATTCCACCACTTGCATTTTCTTCACTCACAGCATAAGCATAGGCTATTGTTTTCTTTCTTAAAAGATCATAAGAAGCATCCTTACTATTTTGTTCAAAGATATAATTGGCCTTTCTTTTTACCTGTAATTTTCCAGGTAAAACTCCTGTATGAGATAAACCATTCTCTATTGATTTTAGCATGGTTTCATAAATCAATCCCATATAATCGTTTATGGAATCCCCCTCTACTAAATCAACATACTCAGATAAGCTTATTTTTTCTTTTTTACAATATTCTGCGATTGCCTTATATGAGGTTAGAGAATAAATCTTTTTCTTAGCTGCTTCTACCTCTCCTGCAATTTTAATTGCACCTCCACCTATAGAATATACCTTCATATAGCAGGTTTTATTTCCCTGGATATAGCCATAAAATTCTAAAGTATTGGGGTGCTCCATTTCGGTAAACATATCAAATTCAATATGACATGGTATTGGAAGAAGCGTTTTTTCAATTATATAATCCGTTAAATGTCCTCTACCTGTCAAGGCTAAAGAACCATATAAAACCACCTTTATCTCATCTATATTAGCTTTATACCTCTTTAAAAATTCTTTAGAGGCAACGAAAGGCCCAATGGTATGAGAACTTGATGGTCCATTTCCAATTTTAAATAATTCCTTAATTGAATACATATTATTTTCCTGCCTTTAATTCCAAAATAGCATCTCGAATTTGGGCTGCCATTTCGAAGTTTAAATCCTTTGCATAAGCGTGCATTTCTTCCTCAAGCTCATTAATCAAATCTATTTTTTCCTCTAAAGATAGCTTTTTCTTAGCTTTTGGTTTCTTTTCCTCTAGACGTTTTATGCTAACAGATTCCGGTAAAGCCTTAACAATGGTCTGTGGCGTAATACCATAACGTTCGTTATACTCCATTTGAATTTCCCGTCTACGTGCTGTTTCATTGATTGCCTCCTCCATGGATTCACTTAAAGAATCAGCATACATAATAACTCGCCCGTTTGAATTTCTTGCGGCACGGCCTATTGTTTGAATTAGGCTTCTATAGCTTCTAAGAAATCCTTGCTTATCAGCATCTAAAATACACACTAAGGATACCTCTGGTAAATCAAGCCCTTCTCTTAAAAGGTTAATTCCTACCAATACATCATATTTACCAGCACGCAAATCTCTTAAAATCTCTAATCGCTCTAGGGCTTTTA
The DNA here is from genome assembly GCA_949840955.1 of uncultured Anaeroplasmataceae bacterium. Taxonomy (GTDB): domain Bacteria; phylum Bacillota_I; class Bacilli_A; order Acholeplasmatales; family Anaeroplasmataceae; genus Pelethenecus. The sequence continues at coordinate 3,395 of CATKXV010000014.1, forward strand.
TTTCTGAGTGAAGATAGGCTACCTTAAGTCCTAATTTCTTTAAATATGCCGTTAAATCCTCACTCATTTTAATGGTAAGTGTAGTGACTAAAACACGCTCATTTAAAGCCATTCTTTTTCTAATTTCAGCATATATATCATCGACCTGTCCTTCAGATTTTCTCACCTCGACAACGGGATCCAAAAGACCTGTAGGACGAATAATCTGCTCAATGATGGGATACTGCTTTTCATAATCTCCAGGGGTTGCAGAAACAAAAAGAGCCTGTTTTATTTTTTTATCGAATTCTTCATAGCGTAAAGGTCGATTATCCAGTGCGGATGGAAGTCTAAAGCCATATTGAACCAGTGTTTCCTTACGAGAACGATCTCCATTATACATTCCTCTTACCTGAGGTAAAGTAACATGAGATTCATCTACAATAAGTAAAAAATCATCTCCAAAAAAATCTATCAATGTAGCAGGTGTTTCTCCTTCACCTCTTAAGGATAAGTGCCTTGAGTAATTTTCTACACCACTACAGGTTCCTGTTTGCTCTAGCATCTCTAAATCATATTTTGTTCTTTGCTCTATACGCTCTGCTTCTAAGGGCTTTCCCTCTAATATAAATTTCTTATGTGTGATTTGAAGCTCTGCCTTTATTCTTCTTAACGCTTCCTCAAGCTTTTCCTTATTGGTAACAAAATGGGTTGCAGCAAAAATATTGGCAAAGGCAACATCTGCGATTTTCATTCCTGTAGTAACATCAAAGGTGCGAATTCGTTCTACCTCTTCTTCAAAAAATTCTATTCGAATCCCTCTAGCATGCTCATTAATGGGTATTATTTCTAGCACATCGCCTCGAACCCGAAAGCTACCTCTTTTAAAATCAATATCATTTCTTTCAAATTGCAGCTCTACTAATCGAGTTAAAAGCTCCTTTTTATTATAGGATTCCCCTACTCTTATATTCAGCATGGAATCCCTATAATCATCTGGATCTCCAATTCCATAGATACAGGATACAGATGCCACAACAATGACATCCTTGTAATCCATTAGGGCCGCAGTAGCACTATGTCTCATCTCATCAATTTCCTCATTAATACTGGAGTCCTTCTCAATATACGTATCACTACTAACCACATAAGCCTCTGGCTGATAATAATCATAATAGGAAATGAAATATTCTACATGATTATTTGGGAAAATGGATTTTATCTCGTTATATAGCTGTCCTGCTAAAGTTTTATTATGGGCAAGGACAAGCGTAGGCTTATTCATTTTTGCAATTACATTACACATAGTAAAGGTCTTTCCCGTTCCAGTAGCGCCTAAAAGAACCTGTCTATCTATTCCATTTTCAAATCCTGTTACAATCGTTTCTATGGCCTGTGGCTGATCCCCTGTAGGCTTGTAATTGGATACAATTTTAAACATATCTACTCATCCTTTCTATTTTTTTATATTATAACATAATCTTATCTATTTTTAACCAAAATGAAATACATTTATTTTATTTTGATATATTTCTTTGACTTAGCAAAAAAGGTCAAGCAAACCTTGCCTAACCTCAATATCTTTTATCTATATAATTTATTTAATTTGATATCAAATCGCTCTAGCTTATTCGTAATTTCATTTAAGTAGCTTCTAATAATTGTATCACATACCTCATCTATTTTTCTTGAGGCCTTTGCAATTCCTTCGTTTTGCTTTTTCAGCTCATTGATGTTTTTTTCTAAGCTTTCTAAAGGCTTATCCAAATAGGTATTTTTTAATTTCTCGAATTCCTCCTCTAGATCTCTTTTGGATTTTAATTCTAAGTTTTCCTTTTCTTTTGCTAGAAGCAAATCCTTAAACCTCGTTGTCAAGGAAACAAGCATATTTAAAAAGGTCATTAGATAGGCAGGACGAACAACATACATATCCTCATATTCAAATACCTTATAAATCGGAAGGTCATTTGGCTTATCCAGTTCAAGGTTGGAAACCAAAATAGCATATTTACAATCCTTTTTCTTTCGATTGCTATCCAATGCCTTGAAATAATCTGAATTTTTCTTTCGATTCACAGAATCCGGATTTTCATCCTTCATGTCTAAGCATACACTTGTAAGAAGCTCTTGTTTTTCTTTTGTCGTATAAATTCGGAAGATATAATCTGCCTTACTTCCCTTCGTCTCATCATCATAGCGAACAACTACATTATCCTTTTCCCATGTACAGTTCTCTAAGCCGTTTTGCATATAGCTTTTAACCTCATTATCACACCAAACCTCTAAATCCTCTCCAGTTTGTTTCACATTTAAGGCAGCCTTTTGGCGTTGCAATTGAAGATTTGTTTGTGTTAAAGAATCGATTTGCTCCTTGAATTCCTTTTTTTCCTTTTCTAATTCCAATTGGTGGCTTATCTCCAATTTTTCCTTATCATGCTTCAATTCCTCGATTTGCTGATTCAACAAATTGAGCCTTTCATGAAAGCTATTTTCTACCTCTAAGCGGTTTGTTTTTAATTTATCCTCTATAGAAGTGTTTAAAGAAAGTATTTTATTTTCTAGCTCCTTCACCTTCAACTGATGACTGATTTGAGCATCTTTCAATTCTGAATTCTTTGCAGATTTTACTTGTTCTAGTTCTAAGCTTAAAGACTGGATTTTTGTTAAATGCTTTGTTTCTTCTTCCTGTTTAATAATAGATAAATCATTTGCATATTTTTGATTTAATGCTTGGATTTGGCTTTCTAGTGCTTTAATCTCTAGTTCATGCTGATGAAGGACTTCTCCTTTTTCCTTAGCTAATTGATTTTGATATTCTTTTTTAATCATATCTAGCTGAGAGGTAAGGGCTTGTTTTTCTAGAGCAAAGCCAGCCTCCCTTGACTTGATTTCTTGTTCTATTTGAAACTTGAAATTTTCTTTATATTCCTCAAGCTTTTTTTCATATATTTGATCCTTTCCTGATAAAATAACTGCTTCAATTTGGCTATAATCCACATTGGAAATGCTAGTTAAATCAATATAATCTCCCTTTTGGGCTGCCTCTTCTAAAACCAAAGTATTTTTATCACGTACAATAACCTCTACTTTTTTCACGTTTATCACATCCTTATTTTAATTGTATCATAAATGAATGCATTTTTCGACACTTTTATTCTTTACTTCATTATGAATTTTTTCTGTCATATAACAGAATATTTCAATATTTCTTCTATGAAAAGTATAAAAAGAGCAAATCAAAAAATACTAAAGATAAGAGATGATAATATGAACCTTATAGAACTGTACCCAAAGCTTAAAATCAATGCCCCTGTATTAGGAATAACAGCAAATTCAAAGCGAGTTCGAAAGAACTTTATTTTTGTTGCTATAAAAGGACAGAGGCAGAATGGAATGAAGTACGTTAAGGAGGCCTTAGATAATGGGGCCTGTTTAATTGTTACAGACCAAATGGTATTCAAAAATTATAATCATATTCGTGTACGAAATGCTAAGGCAGAATATATTCGTCTGCTACAAATCTTCTATCACTATAATCATGAAATCTATACTGTAGGGATTACAGGAACCGATGGGAAAACAACGACAGCAACCATTTTGAATCATATCTTTAATGTGGCAAAAAGCTCAGCCTATATCGGAACAAATGGGATTTCCTATTTAAATAAAAAGATTAGAACAAAGCATACAACGCCAACACCTGATTTATTCTATGAGGCCTATAATATTTTGAAAAAGCACGAAATAAACGATTTGGTAATGGAGGTATCTAGTGAAGGAATATTAGATGGTAGAATTGATAAATTGGAGTTTGATGGAGCTATTTTTACAAATTTAACCCATGAACACTTGAATACACATAAGACGATGGGACAATACTTTAAAACAAAGGTAAAGCTCTTTGAGCGCTTAAAGGAAAATGGGTTAGCTGTAATCAATAGTGATGACTTTTACGCTACAGAGGCAATCGCCTATACGAAGGCCCGTGTTGTCACCTATGGAGTTAATTCAGGGATGTATCAAGCAAAAAAAATTCATTTGGATATGTTACATTCCGAGTTTGATGTTTTTTATAAGGGGTTCTTTCTTGCTCACTTTAAGCTTCCTCTCTTTGGAAAATACAATATATATAACGCACTTGCTGCAATCGCCTATACGAATGAATTAGGCATTGATTTAAAAATCATTAAGGAAAGTATTTCTACTTTACCTCCTATAGAAGGAAGATTTATGCATATAAAAAATAAAAACAATGTGGCGGGTATTGTAGACTTTGCGCATACACCGAATGCCTTATTCAATTTATTAGAAAATATAGGTGAATTTAAAAAAGGACGTATCATATCCATATTAGGAGCTCAGGGAGAAAAGGATAAAACCAAACGCTATCTTATGGGAGATATTGCTACCCAATATTCGGACATTACCATTTTTACCTCAGAGGATCCAAAGCATGAAAGCTTATTTGGAATTTTATATGATTTGACCTCTAAGCTGAAAAATAAGGAATATTATATGACCTTAAGTCGTAAGGAGGCTATTCGTCTTGCTGCTGACTTAGCCAAGCCAAATGATGTGATTGTTATCACAGGAAAAGGAAATGAAACTACAGAACAAATTTATGACCTTCATTTCAAGCATAATGATTTTACTCTATTAAAAAACGCCCTAGATGCCTAGGGCGCTTTTAGCTAGCTGATCAGCTAAATCATTATATGGGTTATTACTATGGCTCTTTACCTTTATAAAGTGAATCTTTATTTTATCTTCAACGTTTTGCTTGAACTGAATATAGGCCTTTGCAATATCAGAATTTGCCTTCCACTGGCCTGTATACCATTTTTCAATACCTTCATAGTCATAAATAATGTTTAATTCCTTTATTCCTACTTTAATTGCATATTGGATGATAAATCCTGCCCCTTTAATCTCTCCTGCTACATTTCTAGAAGTAGAATACATATCTGGATCATACCTCTTCTTAAACTCATATTGCTTATTTTCTATAATCAGGACTCCTCCAAAAGAATAACAGCCTGTTTTTGCATCATAAGACCCATCAATATAGGCTGTAGGCAAAGTATACTCAAACCTATCGATGGTCTCATTTAAAAAGGCTTGTGCTTCCTCTAACGACAAAAAGCTTTTCTGTGAAAAGCCTTTTTTACCTATTAAATAATTCTTACAAGCCTCCCAGGAGGTGAAGATTTCTTTTTCTTCTTGATATCGTACTGCATAGTATTTCACAGGCATCACCATATCAATACTACCAAATTTTTTAAACTTTTTCAATAGGTGCATTATTTTTAAAAAGAGTTTTACATTTCTCCATTGTCTTTGGCACTAGATCAATTAGCTTTTCTGCTATGTGTGTGCTTTCATCAATAGAAAGTAAATTGACCTCATTATTTGTTATTACTAGAAAAGCAATCGGTGTGATTCCAAAGCCTCCACCAGCGCCTCCACCGAATAAAACCTCTTCCTTACTTGAGTTTGGTTTAATATCACTACCCCCACTAACAAAGCCTAAATGAAGCTTTGAAACAGGAATAATCATTGTACTCCCCTCTACAATAGGCGTTCCTATGATTGTATTAGCATCAATCATTTCTTTGATTTTATTCATCGATACATTTAATAGATCTGCTATATTACCCATTTTATCATTTCCTTATAAGTATAGCGGTAAGAATGCTAATAAGATCCGTTTTTAAACAAATATAGTAATCGATATTTTCATAATGTTCATCATAGATTAATTTTATATTTCTTTGATCTACTATTTTAAAATGATGATTCAAATAAGCATGAATTTGATTCGATAACATTAAATAGACACCATTTTGTATAGGATTTAGATAAAGTTCTTCTTTTGTAAACTTAGCTATGTAAACAAAAGTTAAGCTAGAATGTTTAAATAATCTATTTAAATAGCTTCTATTTTTAAATAGCTTCTTAAAATCATCCTTTTGTTTTTGTTTGGTTTTATTCTGCTCTTTTTTAAGAGCCTTTGATATTAATCTTTGATGAGGTACAACAAATCTTATTAGTCCGATTTTAGCATCTATTTTAATGGTATCATTGGCGCTCTTGACATGAAGTTCTATGCTCATTGCCAAAATAACGATGGCGATAACAAAAATAAAGATGGCTATATACATATTCTCACCATCTTTATTATTTACGCTTATTCCCTAATTATTCTAAATTACGAATAATTTCTAAACAAATTTTACTAGATCGTCTTGCCATCTGGCTTTCAAATTGCTGATAATCATCGATTTGGGATGGATGTCCAACAATGTCAGAAACATAGCGCAGTACTATAAAATCGGTCATAGCCTTTGTACAAACCTGAGCAATAGCGGCTCCTTCCATTTCTGCTACACATAGGAGGGTTCGGTCCACCCTTTCAATTTGATTTATATCGGATATAAAGGAATCGGAGGTATATACTCTTCCCTCCTTATAAGGGTATCCTAATTTTTTTAATATTTGCTTCACTTGAATCAATAAATTCATATTCGGATAATAGATATTTGGCATGCCTGGAATTTGGCCAAAGGCATAGCCAAAGGAGCAGACATTCACATCAGCATAGCATAAGCTACCTACAAGAACAATATCCTCTGGCTCGACTCCTGTAATTCCTCCAGCGATACCTGTATTTATAATTAGGCTACATTCAAATGCATGAATTAAACACGCAGTTGCCATAGAGGCATTCACCTTTCCTACACCACTTCTACATAATACTATATCATGCTTTCCTATTTTACCTTCATAAAACGAAATTCCTAAAAGATTTGTTTCTATAGGATTCTCAAAGGCTTCCTTTAATATTATCATTTCCTCTTCCATTGCAGCAATTATACCAATCATCTTTTCACCTCATATATAAAAGCCAAGGGTGGCCTTTATTTTTTCACTTCTTGTTTTTCCTTCTATTTTCATAAGACGAAAGCGTCCCTTATGTCTTACACTGATTATATCATTTTCATTGACCTGCTTGCTACTATTTTTGCATTCCAAATGATTCAATAAAACAAGACCTTCTAAAATCATAGTAGAGGCCGTTGCTCTAGACAAGTGATATGCAGAGGCAACAAGTACATCTAATCTAAGGCTAGATAAAATATGCAGCTCTATTCTTAGATTTTTTAAAGCTTGAATCTTTTCTTGTTTCTCTTCAAGCTCAATTGGAACCCCACCAATCGTTTTAAAGGAATTCAAGATATATTCTGATATTTCCTCTGTACAAGCAAAATAAACCTTATCCTCTAAAAAAAGGATATCCCCAATACTAGAGCGTTCAATACCCAATCCAAGTAAAGCTCCCAATACCTTTCGATGATGAAGTGTTACATATCTTGGATTATATAAAATTTGGTATACCCGAATTTTAGAATCCACTCTATTGAAGGTCTTTGGAACAAATATAATTCTTTTATATTCTGCATCTAGAAAGCCACCATCTAGGATAATATCTATATCCATCGGTTGCTTCTGCTTTACAAGCTCTTGCTTTTGCTCATCAACAAAGGGCATATAGATTATTTTGCCCTGCTGAGTTCTACGAATGTTGGATTCAATTTGCTTAATAAAAAACTCTACTTCATTTCCCATAATATTCTACCCAATCGCAGGGTTGTAGTCTTAGCCTGGATTGCCTCCTGATAGTCATCACTCATTCCCATAGACAAGCCTAATGAAGGGTTTATAGCATCCCTAAGCTTAGCTAATGCTAGAAACTGCTGAAGCTTTTCCTGAGATGACCCTTCTTTAGTAGACATCATCATCAATCCAATGACATTCACCTTAGGATATGCCTCTAAAGCCTTTATAAAGGCTGATAGGTCTTGCACCTGAATTCCATTTTTTTGAGTTTCCTCATTTATATTAACCTCTATATAGCAATCTAATGGCTCTTCTCTAACCTTCTCAATAATTTGAGCAAGCCTTAAGGAATCCAAGGAATGGAGCACATGTATTTTGGGTAAAACCTCTTTTGCCTTATTGGTTTGCAGATGACCAATAAAATGCCAAAGTATCTCTTCTTCTTTTAGTTCATCATATTTTTGCAAAAAGACATCAGCCCGATTTTCCCCAAAATTACAGATTCCATAGGCTAGAAGCTTTTTCATATCCATAGCACAAGCATACTTGGTTGCTGCAACAATAGCTATCTCCTTAGGAATGCTTTCCAAAAGGCTTTTAAGATTTCCTGATGGTTCCATAATACCTCCATAACCTATACAACAGATACTACTTACATCTTAACTCCAGCCGTTTGCTTATTAAAGCTTTGGATATGATGAATAAATTCTTCAGATTGAAATTTATAAAGCTTTAATAATTCTTCCTTTAAAACATCAAGACTACAATTTTCTCTCAAATCATCCTCTAAAAATACCAATAAAATATCTACCTTATTCAATCGATAAATTTCTTTAACAATAAAACGATAAATGACATGCCTGTCCTTACAATAGGTATAAAGACTTTGGCACTTTTTTATTTCTGTTAAAAGCTTAGATGTTTGACAGATCATATCTGTTATATTCATTTTGATTCCTCCTTTAGCTTATATATTTAACAAAAGGAGGACTAAGAATTTGTCGAAAGTAAATTCTTTTCTTTAAGTTACTCATTTTTTAGACGGTGGACTTCAATTTGAGTCACCTTGTATGCAACCTCTCCATCCATTTGTAAAAGATTGCAATGATAAGGCGTAGCTATGATATGCTTTGCCTTAAAAAAATGAATCCATTTTTTTCTAACAAAGCGATGCAGTCCAAGAAAAACTAAATGAAAAGCTAATAGTAAGCTCCATAGCTTAATTCCATGGACAATACAAACATCCAAATGATCATCCTCACGTTTCGCCTTAGGTGTAATTTTCATCCCACCACCAAAATAACGTCCATGGTTACATACAAAGAACCAAACTTTTTCATAATGATAGGATATGCCATCAATTTCTATATCTAGGGGATACGGCTTAAAGGTCTTAAATACACTTAAAGCCACCCTGAAATAGGATTCCTTTTTCTTCTTTTTCCCATTTTGGAGCTGTCGATCACAAACAAAGGAATCGACTCCCATACCAATACCATTGATAAATTCATATTGAAGCTCATGATTGATTGTTATTGTTGGTAGTTCATTGACTAAATGTGTTATTTCAAATGGCTTGTGTCTTCGATAATCTCTTGCCAAATCGTTTCCTCTACCACTTGCTAGTATAAAAATTCTATAGGTAATTGGACTAGGATAAACGTGATTTAAGTAATAATGAAAGGTCCCGTCTCCACCAATCAAATACAAAATATCCTCTTTTACAAGTGAATCATGAAACCCCTTTATCTTGCCATTGAGTTCTAAAAAGCTAACCAATTGTATTGCTTGTTTTTTTCTTTTAAATTTTCGTGCTAATTTTCGTGCAACCCAAATGGGTTTACCACGATTGCTTTTGCTATTATATAAAATATAAATCATTTTAACACCCACTTCATTTATTATAACAAAAAAAGGGCTATTTTGTAAGCCCCTGACGATTGATTTGTAAAAACATTTCATATTTTGTCATATGATTCAGCTTGATAAAATCATCTTCTAGAATTGTTTTTCCAAAAAATTCAACCTCATCAAATAATTTTACATCCTCATCTATTAAAATAAAACAATGATCCATACAGCATTTGCCAATAACAGAATAATATTTTCCTTTAATACATACATTCCCATGATAAAATAAATTTAAACCATCACTATATCCGATATTACAAATACCAATGATGGTTTTTCCTTGAGCCTCATACAAGCCATCATAGCCTAAGGTTTCCCCTTTATTTAAATGCTTTATATTAACAATATGTCCATAAAAATAAAGTGCATTTTCATAGGCAATTCTTCCAATGCGTAGCATTTCCTTTGTTTGCTGGTAGGCTATACTGCCTCCAATATGGACTGGCTTAAGATAGTCCTTAGACAGACGCTCTAATACCTTAATTTTTCCTTTATTGTCTTCATTATAGCAATGTGTATAGATTGCTTGAACTATACTGTCATTTATGATGGCTAGATATCCACTCTTCATTCCAAAACGATTCATGCCTGTATCAATTGCCAAATGACAAGGAATGCGATTTTCCTTAAATAAAATGAAATCATCATAGTCGTTTATTGTAGGCATCAGATTATATTTTTTTATTTCTTCTAGTTCTGTTGGTTTTATTTTTCCTAAAATCAATATATTTGCTTCCTTATAAAGACTTCTTAAGAATATCCCCTCTGAAATTGATTTAACAGCAAAATCTCTAATATGCAATGCTTTCGCAATAGAAGCTATATTGCATATTCCAAATCCATAGGCATTATCCTTAACAACCAGCATAATTGGATTGGTTTTAAGAATGGTTTTTAAATTATTTTTTATGACCTCATTTTTTATAATTCGCAATTTCCTCACCAATAAATCCTATGCAATACTTCCATAAAATAGTTACTTTTTTAAAGAGAAATGCATATAATATGAATGGTGATACTATGGAAGAAAAAATCATTATGGGATTAGTACTTTTTATTTTATTATTCGCCATTTTAAAGCTTCCTAGTCGAACAAGCAAATAAAGTTCAAAAGTGCATCTTAAAGGAAATAAAAAATAGGAAAAGCTGCATTTTTAACAAAAAGGAAGAAAGCTCTTGGACAATTGGTCCAAGAGCTTCTTTTGTTATACATTTTGTTCTTGTGAGAGCTTACGCTTATATTTTGTCCACCGAACAATAAAAATAGTTTCTCTAATAAAGGAATTCAAAAAAGTCAAACAGCACACAAGGGATAAGCATCCACTAAACCATATTGCACTACTTGTAAAATTCAAAGTTTTTGTATGATGCTTCAAAGCATGGTCAACGTATATGGGTACTTTCTTCCCAACCTGTGCTTTAGCTTCTTCCTCATCATAAATTAACCTTTGCCACATACCGTAATAAACGCCGCCGTCTGCCTCATACTCATAGTATGTAGTATAAGAATAGTGCCCAACTCTGTCATCGAAAACTTTTTCATATCGCACAATCGTTGCATATTCTTGTACATAATTTGCGTGGGTGTTTATATAATAGTCTTTTGAAGAACAAACAAGTCCATTGATAAATATTCCCATCAAGACAATCATTAAAGCCATTACAAATATATGAGCAATCGTATGATTTTTCGGCTTAATTCCATCATTTATATTCAAAGCCATCCCTTCCCTCCAATAGCCTGTTCTCTTTTCATTATACCCTTTTGTACCATTTTATACAACTTCCTAATTGTTAAACTTAGATACCCAAGTTCAGAGATTTTTTATTGTCCTCTCAAAGGAATTCAAGAAAAAAGGCATGGCTTTCTGCCATACCTAATGCTTCACACCTGTATATTTATAAATCCTTTTTAGGAATTTGATAGGCATTTTTATTTTAAAAGGTCTTTAAATATATAAGAGGATAAACTAGCGTACTGTACAACGCCATCCTTTATGAATTGCTTTGTTTTTACCTTATCCTTATTAGATGTATCTACATCTACTGCGGTTGAACGGAAGGTCATTAAAATAGGCTCGCCATTACTAGAAGGATCATGCATATTAATCGCGTCTCTTACACTTTTACGATCTGTACTTGTTTTATAGTCCTTAGAATCTAAAAAGTAAATTGTTGCATCTGGATTTCCTAAATACTCTGCTTGTACCTGTAAAGTAGTGACTAAAGAAACACACTCTGAATTTGTACTATTGCCATAAAGTAATACAAAGGTTTCTCCTGCTGCTTTTTTATTTTTTGCATCTTCTAAAGTAATCAGCTCAAATATATTTTCTTCTTCTATTTTTGCTCCTGCTTCATTAAAATCCTTATAAAAACTATATCCTGAACAACTAGCCATGGATAGTAACATAACAAACATGAAAGATACTATACTGACAGCTTTTAAAAATTTCTTCATTGTAAAGCCTCCAAATAATAATTATCTAAAAGATATTATATCTTAAATTAAACATTTTATCAATGCTTTTTCTCTTGATTTTTGCTATAAACCTATAAAATCAGTTTAAATTTTCTAACAATTCACTTAAAGCATATACGTTAGGGATAATGGATACTCCACCCTTTTTCAACACTTGTACAGATTGATGCCCACAAGAAACTAGCATACAGCTTGCATGCATTGCCTTAGCCACCTCTAAATCATGTAGGGTATCCCCAACAAATAGAACTTCCTCTCCCTTGATGTTCTTTTCCTTCATATAATCTAACGCTATATTGATTTTTGATTCAGCATGAATATTATCAATTCCAAGAATTGCGTCAAAATAGGATACAATACCATAGCTTTGACATTGCTCTATAAGATTATTCTTTTCACTTGCTGATAAAATCACAAGATGATATCCCTTATCCTTCATTTTTTGAAAGGCTTCTTCTATTTGAGGAAATAACCCACAATGTAAGGATAATGGCTGATATTCATGGATAAACCATAAGGATAAATCCTCAAAGGAATCTCTTGTAAAATCCACTCCTGCCAGTTCATAATACATCTTCACAGGAAAGGTAAAAATATCCTTATATTCTTCCTTTGTTAAAGTCCTTTTATGCTGCTTAATTAAAATTTGATTTAAAAGATCTAAACATAAATCAATATCATCTATGATTGTTCCGTTAAAATCCAAAAATACATATTTTTTCATACTTCTTCTCCTAATATTTTTTTAGCCTCATCTCGTATTTGTTCCTTTAACCATTGAGGCTCTAAAACCTTAGCCTTACTACCAAATCCTAAAACAAAGCTTTGAATAATTTGCTTATTTTGCATACTACATTCTAATATCGTTTTATGCTCATCTAGCTTAGTGATGCTTTGATTTTTCCCATAAATGCGTTCTGATATGACAGTATATAAATCTGTAAGCTCTAATTTAATTTGATAATATTCACCATTTTGCTTCATTCCATATTGATCTACAAAATCTGAACTTTGATAGGTTTTTAGTCTTGTGAACTTTTCAGATAATATCCTGATAGACTGTATACGATTTAATTTGAAGTACCCATAATCATGAACCGTTTCATTCCATGCCAAAACAATCCAAGCTCCATTAAAGACAAAGATTTGATAAGGATGAATAATATGAGCATTCTCCTTATTTTTAGTTGATAAATATAAAATCTCACATTTTTTGAATAGAGTTAAGGCTTCTGATAGAATTGTATAACGTTTGAGTAGCTCGGATTTGTCCATAGCTAAGGGATACCGATCAATAATTTTAATATCTGTATTATAAGCCTCCATATTTGTACTAAGGACTTTGGAGATTGCCTTAAGATAGGAACGATATTCTAAAAAATCGGATTGGTGCTCTAAAAAGACTGAACCAGCCTGAATTGCCTCAATCTCCTTTTGAGATAGCTTAGATGTAGGTAAAAGGCTATCCTTATTTAAATGATATCCACCATATTTCCCGCGAACAGATGTTATATCATATCCACTATCCTGCAAGGTTTTGATATATTCAATCACATTTCTTGGATTTGTCTCTAAAATTTCTGCAAGCTCATTTTTACTCATTATATTTTTTGCAGAAAGAAGCTGTAATATTTCTATACAAAGCATCGTTTTATTCATTTATACCACCTATTCCATTGTAGCAAAAAATGTTGATTTATGCAATTTTTTTCAAAAAGAAAATAGAACCGAGGTTCTATTTCTTATGTGTATTTATTAATTCTTGCATAGCAGAGGATAAATCCTCACGTTGTAAGGAAAAATCGATTGTAGCCTCTAAAAAGCCCTTTTTAGAACCAATATCATATCGCTTTCCATCAATAGCCAAGGAATATACCTTTTCCTCTGACATTAAGCTTAAAATGGAATCTGTAAGCTGGATTTCTCCTCCTACACCTCTTTTTTGAGTTTTTAAATATTCAAAAATACGAGGCGTTAGGATGTATCTTCCACCTATAGCCAATCTAGAGGGTGCTTCAGCTGGAGTTGGTTTTTCTATAACACTTTCTAATTGAAGCAAGCTTCCTGTTTCATTTTGGATAGGCTTACATATCCCATATTTTGAAACATCCTCCATAGAAACCTCCATAGTTCCTAATACAGATGCATTGGTTTGATTATAGGCTTGAATCAATTGCTTTGTTGCAGGCATTGTATTTCCCACATAGACGTCATCTCCTAATAATAAGGCAAACGGCTCACCATTAGCAAAGCTTTCAGCACATAATACAGCATGTCCCAAGCCCAATTGTTCTTCCTGATATGTAAATTCAACTTTAATTTTGCTAGGCAATTCTTTTACCATTTCTAGCTCAGCCGTTTTATTTTTAGAAGCTAAAAAGCTTTCTAGCAAACGATTATGACCAAAATGCGTACGAATACATTCCTTTTCAGAATTAATGATAATGAGTACTTCTTCTATACCACTTTCTAATGCTTCTCGAACAATATATTCGATTGTTGGAGTATCTACGATAGGAAGCATTTCCTTTGGAACAGCTTTTGTAAAGGGTAAGAAGCGAGTCCCAAATCCAGCGGCAGGAATAACTGCCTTTTTAATTGGCTTCATCCTTCTTCTCCTTTGGTTTTGCTGTTGATTTCTTTACTGTAGAAGTCTTAGAAGAGGTTGATTTCTTAGATGTAGCCGTTTTAGAAGCTGTTCCAGATTTCTTTACTGAGGCATCCTTATTCGTAGTTGATTTAGAGGTAGTCGTTTTTTTAACAGGTGCTTTCTTTGGTGCTGTTTTCTTTTCTTCCACCACTTCTGCATTTCCAGACTCTTGCATTTCTTCTTTTTCTGGATTTTCTGCTTTAGCTGCTTCTAGAAGTTCCTTTTCTTCTGAAGCTAAAGTGACCCCTTCTACCTCTTGAGGAGCTTCTTCTTTAATAGACGGCTCTTCTTTCTCATCAGCTACAGGCTCAAGTATTTCCTCTTGCTGTATTTCTACTATTTCAGGGGCTTCCGTTTGATTATCTGAAACTATATCCCCTGCTGTAACTGTTTCTAAAGTAGCATCCGCTGTAGTATCTGGCTCAACTACAACCACTGGCTTATCTGAAACAGGCTTTGAGGTAGATTTGGCTTTAGAACGATCTACCCATTTCCCATTCACTAATACTTTAGAATCACTAGAATATTTTTTATATGTATCCCTTGAAAATATTTTGCGTATCGCCTTGAAATGGAACAGCAATACATATAATATCGCAACCACTACAATATATAACGCTAAAACACCTAACGTTTGCCATGTAAGCTTGCTTGGCGTTAATACATCATTATCAAAACGGAAGGTATAGCCCGTTTGTTCTGTTTTACTAACAAAATCGTCATACCAAGGATCATAGAATGTATTAAACTTTTCTTGTGCTTCATTTATCTTATCCTTATTCCCATCAGCTTCAACATAGCTATCTAAATAAACATTGTAATTGTCAAATAAATCCTTTACATCTGTGAAGAAGGCTTGAGAAAAGCTCATATCTACTTTAGAAGAATAACGAGACTTTCCTTCGCTATCTTTAATAGATATCGTCTCAATTTTTCCATCTAATTCTTGAGTAATTTGATTCAGCATTGTCTCAGTAAATGTGACTCTCATGAAATTCCAAACTGGATTTGTATTGGTTACATCTCTTGATCCTTTAAGCATTACCTCTTCTTTTGTTGTAGGTGATGCAACATAGCTTGAACTATTGATTTTATCATCAACTACAAAATAATAATTATACTTATTTGTTCCATTTGAAAATTCTATTCCGGATTGATTGTAGCTTTTTTCAGAATCTGTCTTTACGGATTCTAAAGAAAATTTCGTATTAAAAATATATAAATAATAGGCTTTTTCATATTTAACAAATCTTGAAGTATTATCTTCAGGTCCATAAGAAATATCTGTCTGTGAGGTTGCAGGGTATAAAACAATATCCATTTCTTCACTATTATTTTCTATAATTGACTTTTTATCAAAGCAACCATCCCAAACCATAGGCACTTCATAAAACTTTTCACTCGCTATTGCATTTTTAACTAAACTCTCTAAATGATTCATTTGGTTAGAATTGTAGCTTATAATATATACCATAAATCCTAATATTATAGCAATTCCTAAATATAATACCTTTTTCCACATAATAATAAATTCCTTTCATATATACTATTTTACCCTTTTTTGGAAAAAAATCAACTATAAGCCTTTACAAATCAAAGAAAATCAGTATAATATTATATGCGTATTTTAAAATTTGAATATGGCGCACATGGTGAAGTGGTTAACACAGCGGATTGTGGCTCCGCCATGCGCAGGTTCGATCCCTGTTGTGCGCCCCAAAACTAAAACGAAAGGTCTAAGGATTTCCCTAGACCTTTTATTGTTTTTATAAGTAAAACGTTGTTCATGTTTAGTTGATTAAATTGTTTTCTGCGTTCTTCTGTATTAAAACAAAGAGCAGAGTCACTTCATACCATCAAATCGTACCACATTCATGATTTATTTCACTATTTATGGTATTTCTATTACGGAAACCACCTAATACTTTTGTTGTTTATAAATATAATATTAATTAAAAAATACTTTAATTTCATTCTGAATAATCAAAATCATCCAAATAACCACGATCTAATAGTGATTCACAATCTTCGTCCCATTCGGGTATATAAGATTGTCGTGCATAATAATCATCTGCTCTCCCCATATCTCTATACCATTTACCATTTAGTTTGATTTCTTTATCTTCATCACTATCATTATAGATAATAGTATCACTTAAATTTTTCCAGTTTGTATAAAAACTATAGATGTAATATATTATATCCTCTTCATTTCTTCTTGTTTTTTTAAAGGACTTTACTGCCTGTTCATCTCTTGGAATACAAAATTTAAGTATTTTATTATGCTCCTCTATATTAGACTCCAAAGGAATATACTCCTTTGAATTTATCATTTTTAAAAAATTGTTATTGAAATGCCTTCCATATTGCATATAAATGTCGTCTTCAAACGGAGAACTTTTGTTTTCTATTTTCTCTCTTGTGCTTTTATTTAAAATTATTTTCCACGGAATTTTTTGCTTTAAAATAATATTCTCTTGCTGACAAATTATACAAGTTAATTTAGAAAAAATTCTAGGATTTTCTTCTAATATTTTAGAAATAATTTCAGTAGAAGTTTTTAAATATTCATAATAAATGTCTCTAATTAGTAACTCTTCTTCATCTTTTAATAAAGAAATGCATTTATAAAGGTACTTATTTTTATTGAATAAAATCATATTTTTTCTCTAAAGATTTAATAATCTGATCAATTCATTATCCCATCTATGAAATTGCCCAATTCTTTCTTTATTTAAGTTTATATCATTATTTTCAGCAAATAATAAATATTCTGTATCAGATTTCAAGTCATCAATTATTTCTAAGATAGCACTAACTTCTTCTTTAAATTTATCTTTAGGCATTTTCTTTTTGGCTTCAGCAATCAACATTGCTTTAATAGTTAAAAGCATAGCTGATTCTTCCATTGTTAATTTATAAAATTCTTGTTTTAATTTATCTCTATTTATAAGTCTCATACTGCCATATCCAAGACCACACAAAGCTATTCCTGTAATTAAACTATACATTGTAGCAAATCCTACACCTAATTGCATATCACCAAGTCCAATAGCTGCCAATGCTCCAGTCGTTACTGCAGCTGAAGCATTAATCCCACCCACCGCTAAAATAGGCAAGAAAATCACTGCAGCAACTGAACTAGCACCTAGTCCAATCAATATACCCTTTTGTAGTTTTGAAAGTTCTTTTCTATTAATTGACAAAAACAATTGTTTGAATTGCTTTTCAATCTCTCCAAACCTAGTAGAATCGTAAAACAAGACAGATGACATCACTTTGAATGTTTCATCATTTTCGACATATTCAAAATCTTGATCAAAAATAACATTAATTGAAAATAAAAGTTTTGATAATCCATATTTATCTTCTTTGAATAATTCATTAATGTTTTTTTCTAAGCCACTTTCGTAATAAAGCTTATAATTAAACTCTTTGTTCTTTTCTTCAAAGTCCTTGATAGTAAGCTCTATATCAGTTAAATTCTCTTGAGTTTTTTCACTTTTTTTCCCTTTATAGAAATTTGCCAATTTTCCAACAACATTATATTTAGAGACTTCTGTATCAATTTTATTTGAATCCAAAATATGTTTCTGCTTTTCTGCTGCTTTTTTTAATCTAAAATATTGAAAACTTTTAAATATATTTTGGTAATTTTTTGTAGTTTTATCCATTTTTCTTTAACCTCTCTTTAATAAAATTAATTACTTCATTTAGATCTAATTGCTGTGAATTTTCTTTTAACATGTTTATTACTTCTGTTAAATGAACATCAGTTTCTTGTGATTGCCCAAATTTTTCTAAACAATATGTTCTAATATCCTCTTTAGAAGCATTATTAATTAAAATCATATCAAACAAAGATTTAATACTAAATGGTACTACATCATAATTTGCACGTTGATAATCATTTATATACTTATAAATTGTTGGTCTTGTTCTTTGAGTCAACCTAGATAGTTCTGTAACTGTTATAATATCTGTTATTTTCAATCTTATCACCACTCTTCATATATATAATACCATTTAACACATAATTTGTAAACTTTTTTTTACACTTTTTTACATTTTTTTAAAGAGCGATAAAACAAATCATAATAATTGTAATGATTCTAAGGATGGTATTATCCTTCTGCTTTAAATAAACATAAAAAGATAAATTCGACATATTTTAAACAAAACATAGAGTTAGATGATTATACTTTTATATATTCTGTGATTAAGTTTAAATATTAAAGATTTTCCCTCTCATATTTTCGTTCATAATCAATAGAAGAAAGAGTTCTATAGAATAGTTGATGAGTGGTGTAAATAAGAAGATAACTATAAAAATAGTAAATTCTACTATGCATTAAAAAATTATCTTCTAGAAAGAAATAAATTTTACGTTCAAGTAGTAAATCTATATTAAAAAAACGTTAATACCTAGGTTTCTTATTAGCAACGTTTTACATTCGTAAATGTCTAGTGTACTAGTGCTTTTCTTCAAATTTATGTCCATAAATATGATCCATTTTATATGCCCCAAAAATGTACGCATAGCCTAGGAAAAACACCTAGGCTTTTATTCTTGCAAATATCCCAATAACTTTTTTAAGTTAAAGTGTAGCATTGACTTTTTTTCTACATTTTTTTCAAGTGCATTATACTATACTAGAGTTTATTGGGAGATAAATATAGTACGAAATTAAAAAAACTATAAGACCTTTGATAGCTTATAGTTTTTTTATTTTATATATTGATATTCTGCTTGATCTATCAAATAGGAAAAGCCTAAAGACGTATAGATATGATATGCAATGGGGTTTGCATTATCTACAAACAAATAGGGTATTTTTTTATTTTTAAGTATTTCCTCACAAGTTCTAGCAACTACCTTTTTTGCATACCCATAGCCTCTATAGTCTGGAAGCGTGTATACGTGTGAAATACAGGAATGCCCTTCCATTCCTCTTACAATAGATGCCATACTGACTATGGCTTCGTTTACCTTGTATACAAAGAAATTTTTTACATTATCCTTTAAATTTTTCTTTGCTTCCTCAATACTTAATTCTTGATGTAATGCTTCTTTATAAAAGGACTTATTCATTTGTGCCAAGATGTCTAAATCCTCAGGCTTACAAATGCTCGCTCCTTTTGTATCTACCTTTGTAAGCTCAGATAACACTAGGATTTGCATAGAATGGACTAAATGATATTGCCCTCCTGCTCTTTTTTGATAGGCTTCCAAAAAGGAGTTTCCTACTTTTTCTTCTGCTAAAATTTTATCTACTATAAAATGATGTTCTATGAGTATAGAAGCTGCAAAATCGACCAATTCGAAAGAACCATATACTAAAGCATTATATGGTTCACATTTTAGAATCAATAAATACTGTTTTTCGTTTTCAATGCTAATAGCATAATTCCTTTTATCTAGCCTGTGATAGTGATTCGCATTTAGTATAAAAAAGGTGGTTTGAATCTGGGAGTTTATATCTTTATTCAATACAGGACTCCAATCCTTTAAAAAGGAAGATCCCTCTGTATAGATTTTATATGTTGTAGTGTCTTTTAAAATCTTCATAAAAATACTTTATTATTCCTTTTCTTTTTATAATTCCTATATACATTCCTCTATCATCCACCATAGGAATAAAGTTTTGTTCAAAGGAAAGCTTAATTACCTCTTGAATTGGACTACTTATATCGAGTGCCTTGTATGGTCGATATTTTTCTATAAAGTCTATTGTGTGTGTCTCTGCGATTTCAATATCAAAATTACAATTGTTTTTGATATATCTCAAAATATCTCCCTCTGAAAGTGTTGTAACATAGTGGCCTTCCTTGTCTATTAAGGGAACCACAGTAAATTTATGATAGTCATATTTTTCTAAAGCTTGGCGAATGGTGGCTTGAGAATCTAAATAAAAGGTTTTATCCTTTGGAGTTAAAAGCGTGATAATATTCATAGGCACTCCTTTCTTTCTATTTCTATTATAATATAAATAGAAGCTAAAATCCAGCATAGTTTATACCATATTTTACCACATTTTAACAAAAATAAAAACCAACTATAAAAGTTGGCTTTCCGATTATCGACGTTCCTTAATACGAGCAGCTTTAGCTGATAAGTTACGAATATAGAATAGTCTAGCACGACGTACTTTACCTTTTCTAGTAACTTCAATATGGTCGATATTAGGTGAATGAACAGGGAATGTACGTTCAACACCAATTCCGTAAGACATTTTACGAACTGTAAAAGTTTCACCAATGCCTGTACCTTGACGCTTAATTACAAGACCCTCAAAAATCTGAATACGATGAGTGTCTCCTTCAATAATCTTAACGAATACCTTTACATTGTCTCCTGCACGAAATTTTGGTCTTTCCTGTAGGTACTGTGCAGTAATTTCATTAATTAAAGCTTGTCCTTTAGCGTTTGCCATAAATCTCAACTCCTTATCTTTCAAAGCTCTTAGCCTAATATATCCCATGTTGCCAGCGGAGCATTGTGCTTTACTGTTTTTTAAACAGCTCTAACATTTTACCATATAAACAAGTTAAATTCAACTATTTTTTATTCTTTTTTAATAGTCGGTAGTACTCATCAAAAACATTTTGGATGTCCTCTTCATTTTCTTCTAATACTAAAGAAGCCATATCCTGGTCATAGTCTATTCGAAATACAAGTACATCATCTGGTTCAACATCCTTTGCAATTGGATGAAGAATCGTATAGCTAAAATCCTCTAAATAAATGAGAGCTAGCTGCTCAAAGGTAAAAATTTCTCCATTATTGCCTTTAATGCGAATATTCCCTGTATATTTCTCATCTAAAATTTGTTCTATTACATTTTTCATAGCTTATCCCTTGAGTACCTCATTCAAACAATGCTCTTCCTGTGGAGTATGGATATGCACGTTATCCATATGAATATGCTCTGCAAAATGAAGCATTAGAGCCTCCTCTGCTGTAAGCTCAATATTCTTAAAATATAAATGGTGAATAGGAAGGCAGGATAAGCCTTCAATTTTTATTCCGACCTTGGCATTTGCACAGGAAATATCTTGCATATAAATATTTTTAAATTCAGGAATATCTTCTTTAAGGGTAGTTGTCATTTCATCCGTTTTTGTTGTTTCTAAATTTTTTAATACATATCCCATAGTAAAGATAAATGCCTCCTCTACTATATTTGCCATTAGAATATTTTGAATTGTAATATTCTCAACTACACCCCCTCGGCCTAAGGCAGATTTAAAGCGAATCCCTACATCTGTTCCAATAAAGGTGCAATTTTCTACAAGGATATTCCTAACGCCTCTACTCATCTCACTTCCTACAACAAATCCACCATGAGCATCGAAAACCTTACAATCATGAATCCAAACATTTTGGCAAGGGCCTTCTATCAATCTTCCCTCTGCATTTTTTCCGGATTTAATGCATATTCCATCATCTCCAACCTCAAATACTGTTCCAGCGATTTCACAATTTTTACAGGATTCTAAATCTAGTCCATCTCCATTTTGGGCAGAATACTTATTGCGTACCTTAGCGTTTCTCAGTGTGAAATTTGTACAAAACCAAGGGTGGATGTTCCATGCAGGAGAATTTTGCAAGGTTACATCTTCTATCAATACACAATCACAGTGCTTGAAGGAAACAAGAACTGGACGATATAAGTCATAGTATTGAGAAGCTTTTTCTAGGGCATTAGGATCCTCATAATTTGGTTCTCCTGCCAATACTCCCTCATACACAGTTTTTGTTGGATACCATATTCCCCCTTCCTTTGTATCCTGAAAATAGGGGCTTTTTCTTAAGCATCTTTGGAATTCCTTTTCTGTCAATTTAAATCGCTTGATCCCACGCCATAATACACCATTTCCATCAATTACTCCGTTTCCTGTAATGGCAATATTTTTTTGATTCTTAGCAGATATAGGAGAAATAGCTCGAATTCTTTTTTGTCCTTCATAGTCAGTCCATAGTAAAGGATATTCCTCTTTTGATTTCGTAAATTGAACAAAAGCATTCTTGTCCAAATGTAAATTGACATTGCTTTTTAATTCAATTGGACCTGTCAAAAAATAGCCATTAGGGATTAATACCATTCCCCCTCCATTCAAGCTACAAGTATCAATCGCTTCTTGAATTGCTCTCTTATTATTATTTTTTAAACCCGTCTTGGCCCCAAAGTCTAGAATGTTATAAATACAATCTTTAAATTTGGGAACCTCTATATTAAACTTCATCGTTTTATCACCTCAATTTCATTATACAATAGAAATGAGAGGTGGTCAAATTAAATTCCCACCTCTCAACAGTTTATTCTATACCTTCCACTGGCTCCTTTTGTTCTTCTAAAGAGGAACTAGCCTTCTTTTTTTCTTTTAAATATTTTGGCAAATCTAAAACCAAATTCAAGCAGCACCCTAAGACAAAGCCAATCACTAAAAAGGCAACTAATGCAATCAAAATATTAATACCACCATTTTGTAGAATCGTAGATCCATCCGTAAATAACAATTTCGTATTCAACTCATAGATTTCATTATTAAATCCCTGATAATATTTTGTGAATTCCTGAAGCTTGGTATAATGTGTATTCAATCTTTCCTTAAATTCTTCTAGCTTTGCAGGATAATCCTCTTTTTCTGAACCAATTAAATAAGCCTGATATACAACCTCTATCATATGATCTATTTCAACATTTTTTTGAGACAATTCAGCGATTGAGGAAAACATTTCTTGAAAAGCCATATCCGTTACTGTACCAGCTAAGGTTTCTCTTAAATGAGCAATTTCAGCATACAATGCTTCTATTTTCTTTTCATTCTCCTCTTTGTTTCGATTTAATGTATCAATTTGATTCTTAATACTAGAAAGATAATCGGATTCTGGATTAATATATCCATTTAATTCAACTTCTGTTTTCATAGATTCCAAATTATAGAAATTGAAATAGCTTTCAATTTCATTTTGTGCCTCTATAATGGTCTTTGTAGCTCCATCCTCTAGTTTAATTGAAATAGCATTACTATATTTTTCGATTAAACGATCATAATCATCAATAATTAAATTTTTTTGTTTGATTAAAGAATCTACCTGAGATACATAATCACCAACTGTGTTAAATTGCTTCAAATAACGATCATATTCTATATTTTTACTTTTCTCTCTGATATATTCTGCTGGGATTGATATTAAAGTTTGAAAAAAGTCAACCGCCTGTTCACTTGACTCAAAATACTTCTTTAAAATCTTAATCGTGAACGTCCCTGTTTTTACAGGAGCATTATTAATTGTCATATAATTCTCGCTTATTGAAATATCATTTCTTTTTTGCATTTTTTCAATATCGATTTTAGAAAAGCTCTCATCCTTAGCCTTAGCCTTTGATAGGTTTTCTAAAGATATAAATTCTTTATAAAGAAATTCTGTTCCATCAGGATACCGATTCGTTTCAGAATTAGGATAACGAATTTCAAAGGTTGCTGTATACTCTACCTTTTTAGGATTATATAACGCTTGAACAAAAATCACACCGAAAAGCATAATAACAACTGTAATTGCTAGTAAAAGCCATTTTTTTATGAATATGACATGGAATATTTCTCCTAAAGATATTCCCTCTTCTTTTTCTTCCATCGTATTCCTCCTCATTGTTACGATATATTATACTCTAAATGAATAAAATAGTCAAATTTTGT
This sequence comes from uncultured Anaeroplasmataceae bacterium, assembly GCA_949840955.1. GTDB lineage: Bacteria > Bacillota_I > Bacilli_A > Acholeplasmatales > Anaeroplasmataceae > Pelethenecus. The sequence continues at coordinate 27,739 of CATKXV010000014.1, forward strand.
CACTTTGTTGTTGAACCAAAGCCACCGTTTCTTTTTTCCTGTACATCATCATCTATTGTTATTCCATATTCAACAAAGATTCCTTGCATAAAGGCTTCTCCTTGTCTTAAATATATTGTTTTATTTTCATTGGAATCATTGGTTATCTTAGCAAATATATGCCCCTCATTATCAGAATAATAGTAATCACTATCAATAATGCCTACTGTATTATTCAATTGTAGTCTATATTTAAAGCCCAGGCCGCTTCTTGGATATAGCTTCAATACATAATTTGGCTCCATATGAACTCGAATCCCTGTAGGGATTTTTATTGTCTGTCCTGGAGATAATTCAATATCAAATGGTGTGAAAAAATCATATCCAGCAGAACCTATGGTAGCTCGTTTGGGAAGCTTTAAATTTTTATAAATTAATTCCTTGTCCTTTACTTCACAGGAATTGAGAAAATTTTTCTCTGATACAAATTCAAATTTTGCAATTCTTTTAAAATCTGCCATAATATGCCTCTTTACTTTCTTATTTTGATAAGTTATTTTACCATTTTACAAAAAAAAACACAAGTAAAAAAGTGGAGATTCCTCTCCACCTTAGGCCTATCGTTTTAGCTTTGCCTCTAAAGACTCCTTTAAATCCTCATAGCCTGGTTTTCCAAGTAAAGCAAACATATTCTTTTTGTATGCCTCTACTCCAGGCTGATTGAATGGATTTACCCCTAAAGTATAAGCAGAAACACCACAAGCGAATTCAAAGAAATATACCATATACCCAAAGCTATATGCAGATATATTAGGAATGGTAAGGCGTAAATTAGGTACTCCTCCATCAACATGAGCTATCATAGTACCTGTCATAGCCATCTTATTCACATAATCCATTGTTTTCCCAGCTAAAAAGTTAAGTCCATCCAGGTTATCCTTATCTGCCTCAATGACAATATCTGAAACTGGTTTTTCCACATCTAATACTGTTTCAAAGATGGTACGCTCTCCTTCTTGAATCATTTGTCCTAACGAATGTAAATCTGTTGAAAAGGATGCTGATGTAATCCAAATTCCTTTGCCATCCTTCCCCTCAGACTCGCCATATAGCTGTTTCCACCATTCAGCAAAATACTGTAATCTTGGTTCATAATTGATCAGCATTTCTAGCTTTTTCCCCTTGCGATATAACAAATTACGAACCAAAGCATATTGAAGCGCATCATTCTTTTCAATGCTTTCTTCCTTATAAAGTTTATATGCAGCTAATGCACCATCTAGCATAGCCTGAACATCTATCCCAGCAGCAGCAATAGGTAAAAGCCCTACAGGTGTAAGAACTGAAAATCTTCCACCAACATCATCAGGAACTACAAAGGTCTCATAGCCCTCTGTATCAGCTAATGTCTTTAAAGCCCCTCTGGCTTTATCTGTAGTAGCATAGATTCGTTCCTTAGCCTCTGCCTTTCCATATCGTTTTTCCATATAATCCTTAAAGATTCTAAATGCTATGGCAGGTTCTGTAGTTGTACCTGATTTTGAAATAACATTGATTGAAAAATCCTTATCCTTTAAATATTCTAAAAGCTCAACAACATAGGTGGAAGAGATTTGATTTCCAACAAATATAACCTCTACTCCTGTATTATTAAAGTATTTCTTTAGCATTTCTATAGCTGCTCTTGCGCCTAAATAGGAGCCACCAATTCCGATGGCCAACAGCACCTTTGACTGGCTTTGGATTTTCTTTCCAGCTGCTATAATTGCCTCTACTTCCTTTTTGCTATACTCTATAGGCAAATCTAACCAACCAAGAAAATCATTTCCTGCTCCTTTTTTTGATCGTAAAAGCTTGTGTGCCTCAAGGATATCCTTGCGTACCTCTTCATATTCCTTCTCATTAAAAAATGACTTTGCCTGTGAAATATCCAACTTCAAATATTTTTCCATAAATTGCCTCCTATTTCTTTCATTATACCACTTTTCCATTTAAAAGAAAAGGCTTAGGAATTCCTAAACCCATTTTTCATTATTTTATACTCACTAGGATAAAATATCCACAAACACCAATAACAATTCCAATAAAGATACCACCAAGCACCTCAAAAAATTTATGACCGAGCATTTCCTTTAGGAAGCCCTTTTTCCCAAAGCCAATGGATTGCTTATCCTCAATCGGCATATCCTTTGCAAGATTATTTAAAATTTGTGCATGCTTTGAGGCTTCTAGACGGACCCCCATAGCATCATGAATTGTTACAATTGCAAAAATTAATGCTACAGCAAATGACCAATCTAATCCATTGATATCATGAAGCTGAAAGCACATTAAGGAAGTAACCAATGTCATACACAAGCAGCTATGTGAGCTTGGAAATCCACCAGTATAATAAAGGTATTTCCAGGCAAATCGTTTTTCCCTAATAGACAAAATAATAAATTTAAGCAATTGACAAAATAGTAAGGAGGCTAAGCATATCCAAACGATTTGAATTGCACGTGTATTGATTAATTTTAAAAACTCTTGAAATGGGGTATCCTTATCAGTTAAGAATATCATGAATATCATCTCCTACCTGAAGATTTCTCACCTCAATAACCTCTGGCAAGTTCTCAACGAGTAAGGCCTCTATTCCATCCTTTAATGTAGAATCTAATGCTCCACAATCTATACATGCTCCTAGCATACGAATATAAACTATTCCATTTTTAAAGCCTAAATACTCTAAATCTCCACCCTCAGAATTTAAATAAGGTCTTATTTTATTTAATATTTTCTTGATTTGTTCTTCGATTTGATTTTCCATAATTATTTCTTATTTCTCTTTCTATTTCGATTATTATGATTGTTCTTTCGATTTTTATTCGGTACAAAGCCTGGACTACTAGAAATGTAGCTTTGGGAAACCTCTGCCCTTTCAGGCTGCTTAGGAGCATTTTGTGAATCTTGCTTCATCGACTCCTTAAGCTCTACAGATATGCTTCCCTTAGGAATCTGATTGAGCTTAGAGGATTCAATCATTATATTCGGTCTTCCCTTTGGTGTTGTTTCTAGCATAAGATTTTCCTTATCAAAGGATTCCTTTGTTATGGTATGAATGACAAAGCTTGAAGATTTAGGCTCACTAGGATGCTCAAACTCATTCTGATATTCCTTTTCCGACTGGATTCTTTTTAATACAAAATAGGGACATCCCATAGCACAGGAAAGCTCCAAATAATCCTCTATAAATCCATAATAGTTTTTACTTTTTGGATTGCCATCAAATCCTTTTAATCTCAGTATTCCTGAGCTAATGTCTCCAACAATATATAAATATTTATCAAAGCATTCTTCTATATATTTTTCTTCAAAAACCTCTAAACGAAAAGCATCTCTGAAATTACTTTCCACTTTAAATTTGCCTTTTTTACTATCTATTAGCATAATACCACCTAGTGATATTATACCACAATTCAAAAAGAATACAAAGATTTCTTTTTAGAATAGAAAAAAAGCTAGATTGATTCTTTTTTCTAGCTTTTTTTTATTTATTTTTTACTATATCTCCTAAATAATAAGGAATATCGTTATTTAGAATCTCTAATGCAACTGGAATAGAAATTTTCGTTTGAACCATATTTGTTTGAAAAGGGATGACACTTTTAATACGAATTGAGATTACCATATTGATTTCTAGTATGGTCGTATTTAATCCATAGCTTTCTATATTTTTTTCAATGACTACATCCTGATTCCCTACCACTTCTAGATCTATCGGGACACGAATCCCCTTAGAAAAAAAGTAATTTAGACCAAAAAAATACCCTAATGGTAGCCGAATTGTAGAAAGCTTTTCCCCTTCATTTATAACATCAATACAGCTAGCAATATACCTCGAGATATTGTTTCTAAGATAATTTATTGTCTTTACATCGAGGTAGGCATAGGTTACCTTCCCTGTTGCATCATAGGATTCACACAGGACACTTTTTCCATCCAGTAATTCTACTACACCCTCACTAAGACCCTCATCAATTACCTCTGTTGCATATCCAATGATAATAGATTCTGTATAGGCCTCCATTGCTTCTGAAAAATAGCTTAAGGAAAATCTACCTAAAAAAACAAAGAATAAAATCAGTAATAAGAGAAAGCTACTTCTCCAAACGAATTTTTTCAAATGCCTCATAGACCTTTAATCCTGGTACTATGCCTAATTTTTTTGCATATACTGTTGTATCAAATAAAGTTGCATGAAAAAGCTCATCTAAGGTTTTCACCTTAACAGCCTTCCCACAGATTACCTCTCGTTCCTTATAAATATCCACATCTAATGCTCCACACATAAAAAAGGCTCCATATCCCTCTAGTAATAATAGGGTTGTTCCTTCCAATTCGATTTCTACTGTATTTAGCTCTAAACCCTTCTTCTTCATTACACCTTGAATAATCTTCATTATAATCACCAATACATTTTTATGCATTTCCCTTTTTAAATATGCATACCTTCTCTTTTTCTTTTGATGATAACAATTCTTACTTTATTTTATTCAATTCCAATTTATTCTTTAGTTTTTGACAAAAAAATTTGTTATGCTATGACGAAAAATCGGCTTCTCTTCTTTTGAAGATAATGAATATAAAAAGGCAAAGCCCCTTATCGACTTTGCCTACGAGATGAAATATTCTTTGCTATCCTTCAAAAATAGGTTCGGGAAAGGAAATGATTTTATTATCCAAATCAACCTTAATTTTTGATTGTAAAGGAAGAATACATCGAGGTGTACTATGACCTATATTTATATTAAATAAAATCGGAAGAGAAGGATTATCTACAGCCTGTATTAAAATATCCTGATATTCCTTGTAATACTTTTCATCCATAGGCTTTCCATGGAGAATACCTTGAATTACCTTAAAGATGCCTGTTTCCTTTAATGCACATAGCATTTTTTTATATACTTCTGGAGTTGCCTGCTCCTCACTTGTTTCTAGCAATAAAATTTTATTTTTCCAATCCTCTATAGATGGAAATACTTGATATTGTAAGGAAATTTCTAATTCATCTGGATATCTTGTTCCACTCAAAAGATCGTACATACTATCTAAGCATCCACCCAATACAATTCCTTCAATACTTCCTTTTCCTTGTAAAACCTCATAGCCTTTATTTTCTTTTACGCTTTCCTTAGGGGTTCCTATTGCAGCAGGACTAAAATCATGACGTTCCAAATACCAAATGGGACTGGATTGAACTGGCTGGAAAGTTTCATGAAACAAATTTAAAAAGGCTGCTTTAGAATATGGGAGCATTTCCTTATCTAGCTCAGCAATATCTGGTAATAGGGCTTGTCCGTAAAAGGTAGGTAAGCCTAATTTATAAAACATAAAATGATTGATTGTTGAATCTGAAAAGCCTAAAAATATTTTTGGATGCTGTAAAACAGATTGCTTGAACTCCTCATCCTCTAGCAAGAAGGGAATCGTACGATACGTATCATCTCCACCAATGGCACAAATTATTGCTGAAATTTGATCGTCCTTAAAGGCTAATTTTAAATCCTCTGCCCGTGCCTCTGGATGTTCCTTTACATAGGCGATTCCCTTTAATGCATTGGGCATAAATACAGGCTCTACTCCAAATTCCTTTAATCGCTTTATCCCTAATTCGACCTCATGCTTGACAAAGTCTTCCCCTAATATTCCACTAGATAAGGATACTATAGCTACCTTATCTCCTTTATTTAAATGCTTTAGCTTCATACCATCGCTTCCTTTTCTTTTTTCATCCATCCTTCTTTAAAAATTATATCATACCTTAAATGGAAAATAAATAAGATTATCGAATACACAAATTAAGAAAAAGCATACTTCCTTGGGAAAATATGCTTTATCCTTTGATACTATTTTATTTTTTGTTCTAATTTGCATTGCTTTCGATAAGCCTTAATGATTTTTTCTTTACGGAAGGCTGTACATTGCTTCGCACTTGCACAGTCACCACATGGGCTTTTTTTGTATACACAAATCAAATGCCAAATGACTAAAAGAATTGCTACACCGATAAAGCCAATCACAATACAATTAGTGACGTTTACAGTTAGAACAGCCACAGCTTACTTCCTTTCCTTTTTTTCTTAAACGGCGATTCATCACCTGAGGTAAAATAAATCGCAAGCCTATGATAGCTAAAACAAATAAAACAACCAAAACTACTACTGCAATATCAACACCATTCATACCTTATACCTCCTAGCAGAATACACCCCATATTCCTATTGCTGAAGCTAAAACCCACGCTAAGCCTGTTTCAAATAGGATTGCCTTCCACATAGCCTTTGTAGAGCCCAGTTCTCTACGCATTGCTCCTATTGCTCCAAAGCAAGGTGCAGAAAATAAAGTGAATATCATATATCCCATAGCACTAAAGCCATTAAAGAAGCCAAAGGAGCCATTGCCAGCAAAGACATCTCCTCCCTCTTCTACAGCAGTAATGACCTCCATAGAGGATACAACCATTTCCTTAGCAACTAATCCTTGAACTGCTGAAACAGAAGCACCCCAAGAAAAATTCATACCAAGCATTGGTGCAAATATCCAGGATATCGTACGCCCAATATCAGCAAGTAAGCTATTTTCCACCTCCTCGGTATAGGTAAAGGTATAATCGAGATTTAGCATAACCCAAAGAATTACAGAGGAAAGAAAGATGATTGTTCCTGCTCTTTTAATAAAAGCCCAGGTTTTTTCCCAAACATCCTTTACAACATAACTTACGCTTGGTGCATGATATTCGGGTAGCTCTGTAATATAGCTTGTCGTTTTATTTTTCACAAAGAATTTATTTAATAAAAATCCTGCTAAAATGATTACAGCAATAGCTAGGATATACATAAGGAAAATAATGACCCAGGTATTCCCCTCTCCCATTATCGGAGCAAATATTCCACCAATAAAGCAAATGATAATCGGGAGCTTTGCACTACATGGCATAAAAGGCGTTAGCGTTACTGTCATTTGATGCTCATTCTTATCCTCTAAGGTTCTTGTTCCCATAATGGCTGGAACACTACAGCCTGTACCCACAATAAAAGGAATTAAGGATTTCCCACTCATACCCAACTTTTTAAAGGCTCGGTCAAATAAAAAGGTAACACGAGACATATAGCCACAGGTCTCAAGTAGGCTTATCAATAGGAATAAGATTGCAATCTGAGGGACAAAATTTAACACAGCTCCTACTCCTGCTACGGCTCCATCCGCTACTAGCGAAGCTGCCCAATCAGAACCTCCTGCATTTGTGATACATTCAGCCAGCCATGGTCCTAATCCTTTAAACTCATTTATCTCAACTGTAAATGCATAAAATGGAATAGAAAACTCAATTTCATTTCCACCATTAAAGAGAAGATCCACTAAGCCAACAGTTGCACCCCCGATAAAGCCTACACTTAGCATATAGACTAAAATCATAACAACAAGGAAGATGGGTATAGCTGCCCATTTATTTAATAATACCTTATCTACCTTTGATGTAAAGGAGGTCACTTCCTTTTTTTCAACGGATACATCCCTAATATGCTCAATATAATCATATCGTAAGGAGGCGATGAGCTGTTCTGTGTCTGTTTGATATTTTTCCTCTAATTTTTTAATATCAGCTTCAAATTCCTCAAAATAATATTTGGAATAATATCGTTTATCTCTTTCGACAATCTTTACCGCTGCAAATCGTTTTTCTGAAACATCCTTATCTAGCTTGCTCATAATCTGAACAAGAGCTGCTTCAACATCATTTGGATATATTGGTTTTTCTGTATTGGTATGGATGAGACGATCCGATTCATCAATCGTTTGGATTAATTCCTTAATTCCCGTTTTCTTTAATGCTGAAATGGATACAACCGTAGTTCCTAGCTTTTCACTTAAAGCCTTAGAATCTATCTTATATCCCTTTTTTGCAAGAATATCCTCCATATTTAGTACAACCAAAACCTTTTTATTTAATTCTAATAATTGAGTTGTCAAATATAAAGCTCGTTCAATCGATGTAGAATCGATGATATTAATGATTAGATCAGGATTTTCTTCTACAACATACCTTCTACTTACTTCTTCCTCTGAGGTATAGGGGCTCAAGGAATAAATACCAGGCAAATCTGTAATTTCAATATCTGTACCCTTAATTATACCATCCTTACGTTCAACTGTAACTCCTGGCCAATTCCCAACCTTCTGATTCATTCCAGTCAACACATTAAATAAAAGAGTTTTTCCTGAATTTTGGTTTCCTACCAAACAACAGCGCTTTACCATTCTACCTTCCTCCCTTCTTTTCCTTTGATGGAAGAGCATAGTCTTTTGTAACAACAACAATCATGTTTTCCATATCTTCTTTTCTCATACATAATTGATACCCTCTTAAGCCTATGCTAATCGGATCTCCTAATGGACTAATCATTTGTATATCAATGACTACCCCCTTAGTCAATCCCATATCTAACAATCTTCGACGGAGAGCCTTGTTCTCATTAGAAAAGGATTCCAGCCTTCCTGCTTGACCAACCTTAAGCTCACTTAGCTTACAGGTATCACCTATTTTATAAATTTTCATCATAAACTAATACCTCTTTCTAAGTTAGTGATAACTAACTATTTTTATTATACTACAAATAGAGTTAGTGTCAACTAATTTTTTTAAAAAAAATAAACTATTCAATAAAGAATAGCTTTAAAGGGATTGTTTTATGACTAAAAATTTAAAAAATGCAGCAATACCCAGTATGATATCCTCATATGTGGCTTGAAAATCTCCTGTATACCAAGGATCTCGAATGTCACGATAAACGGATGCAAATTCTAAAAGAGAATAAATTTTTTTATCATCACCAAAATATCGTTTCATATTTTGTATATTATATTGATCCATACCGATGATATAATCAAATTGAGTATAATCGGATTTCTTTATTTGGCGAGCTCGTTTATTTGAACAATCAATTCCAAGCTCCTTTAGGATTTTTTTCGTACCATAATGAACAGGATTCCCAATTTCTTCTGTACTTGTTGCTGCGGATTCTATATAAAATTTTGAAGCTACATTATTTCTTTCAACATAATCCTTAAACAAAAATTCAGCCATAGGACTTCTACATATATTTCCATGACATACAAATAAAACTCGAATCATACAAGGCTCCTTTCCTAAAAAGAAAAGGGTATTTTAGAATACCCTAGACTGACCAATTAGTCACATAAAATAAGGTGCTTAAATAATAGACACCAAAGCATATCTAACCATCCAATGATGATTCCTGAAGGAATAGTAACTAAAATAGCTATTAAATATTTAAGTAAACTACCCTTTTTTAATGCATGACTCCAACGAACAAGTACCTCTACAACCCAGTTTACACCTGGGATTAATAATAATAGAATTTGTACAAGACGAGATTGTTTTTCAAACCATTTTTCCATTTCTTTATCCTCCTTTATTATTTAATATAATTATATCACATCACTACGAAAAGTAAATGCTTTTAGACAAAAATTAGTCTAACCACCAAACTTTGTTGTTTAGTAATACCGTTACTAAATCAATAATCCAAATGAAAAAAGCACCTGGAAAAATTGTTAAAATTCCTAAAACGATTCCTACAACATTACTTTTGTCAGCAGATTTACAAATTTTATAAATACTCCAAACAATATCTAGCATTGGAATACATAAAATCACCTTTACAATTAGTGGTAAATCATCAAACGTTTTAATTAAATCCTTCATATACATTGCCTCCTTATTTCTTCTTTATTATACTATGGGGAATTATGAATTGCAAGAACTAAATCGTTTGTTTTCCGATAAGACAAACACATTCAGCCGCAAGAGCTTCTTCTCTTCCAACAAACCCCATTTTCTCCCATGTCGTTGCTTTAATGCTTACTTGATTGGCTTCCACTCCTAAAATATTAGAAACAGAAGCCTGTATTTCTAGCCTTTTTGGGGCGATTTTAATTTTTTCTGCATAGATGGTTACATCTATATTATATAAGCAATACCCTAGGCTAAGAACCCTATCATAGCATTCTTTTAGAATAATTTTACTATCCATATTTCGTGTTGCTTCACTATGATCCGGATAGAAGGTTCCCAAATCACCTAAGGCTAAGCTGCCTAGTAAGCTCTCAGCGATGGCATGTAGGACAACATCCGCATCAGAATGTCCTAATAGTCCTTTATCACTTGAAAACTCAACACCACCTAATATTAGCTTTCTCCCTTCTACCAGCTGATGTGTATCCCACGCATGACCAATTCTATACATATTTTACAAGCTCCTTTGCTGTTATATAATCTAATTGAGTTGTTATTTTAAAATTATGATCATTTCCCTCTATTAATTCAACCATAGAGCTTTTATACTGTAGGAATAAGGAGATATCATCCGTAGCAGCAACACCATCCTGCTTCGCCTGATGATGAATTTCTAAAAATTCCTTTGTCTTTCCGCCTTGAGGCGTTTGTGCTAAAGCAAGTGTATCTCTTGAAATGACCTGTAATGGAGATTTTAAATAGACAGAATCCTTACAAGGCTGAACCACAAGACAAGCCTTCCCCTGCTTTAAAGCATGAATACAGCGATCCACGATATCCTTAGCTAAAAATGGTCTTGCTGCATCATGAATTAAAACATAATCCCTTGTTGCCTCCTTTAAGCCCTGATACACACTTTCCTGGCGAGTCGTTCCACCATAAACAATTTTAACCCTTCCCTCATACTGCTTCAAATGGCATCTATCCTCTTTTCTTATGACACAAATCACTTCAAAATCATAGGACAAAAATAATTCTAATGCATATTCAAATACCATTTTTTTGCCTAAGGCTAAAAATACCTTATTTTTCTTACTATGCATTCGTGTAGCGTTACCTGCCATCATCAGTATTGCTGAAATCATATGTATCCCTCCTTAACGAAAGAACCTAGATAAAATCTAGGTTTAACGAATATCCTTGTAGTAGGCATAATTCGCCATATATTGCTCCTTACTACAAATACGGATAATATCCTTTGCTTTTTTAACAATATCCTTTGCATCGGTTGCATCTGTGGAATAGCAAATTCCCATCATGGCTTCAATTTGAGTTTTGATTGTTCCATAATCAACCTTCATGTGCAAGATTTTTTCATTATGAGCTAAATCATTTTTCAATCGCTCGATTTTACGGTAATCTGTCAATACAGCGATAAATTCCAACCCTGAAATACGATAGATAAGCTTAGAATCCACATATCGATTATTAAACCATTTAATATACTCTGATAGAATCATATCACCAAAGGAACGTCCATGCTCTTGGTTTTCCTTATCAATAGATGTCAATTTAATTAATACAACCTGAAAGGTTTGATCCTGCTTATAAAGACGTTGAATTGTAGACAGCATTTCAGGCTCTCCTAAAACCTGATCTAGCTCTGTTTCAGTCTTGTCTAGCTTTTGGCCCTCAATTAAACGAATCATACCACATAATTCAACAATCTTTCCATTGGTAATTCTACTACCCTCTTCTTTAACATAGGTATAACGACTTCCAGTGTTATAGCGATAGGTCATTGTGTACCTTGGATGGATGTTATTTATCATCCCTCTTTTCTCTGTGACCATTGCCATATCCTCAGGGTGAATATTTTTCATAAATTCGTCTAATGGCATATCATTATAATTTAAATTTAGCTTTTTCATAAGAACATCATTGATCCAAATGGTTTGGTTCGTTAAATCCTCAAAGAAAATACCTTCATTTGTTTTTTCTAAAATGGTAATGAAACGACTTTTTATCATATCCAGCTCATAGGAGGATTCTGCAAGATTTTTTTCCATCCCCACAAGCTCATCAGAGGATTTTTTATCTCCAATAAATATTCTACCATGAAATTTTCCTAAAACCATAATCGGTCTTTGAGTAAAATAATAGGCAACCGCATCCCCTTGATCATCATGTATTTCTAAATTCAAGGTTGTTTCCTTTGTATCTGGACTTGAAAAATATATATCTAAATCCTCAGCAGATGTATTGGCACCATTTAGATTAAAAATACGATATTTTTTTTCAATAGTCTTGAATAAATTTTTTTTATAAACTTCAGCCTCTGTAGCGTCTAAATCATTTAAAAACTTAGAGGATATTTCCTTTATTCTATTCTTTTTATCAATTAAAACATAAAATTTTGATTTATCTAAGGTCAAAAACAAATCCTTATTGAATTGTTCTCGGGAGGAAGATATTTCACAAAAAATAATGAAGGAAATACCAATAATAGCATCTATACCTAATAAACACCATTGAAGAATTGTTTTATCCTCCACTTCAGAATAAAATGCTAATATCAATGCACATAGGAGCACAATTAAAAAAACAAAGATCAATCTACCCTTTAATAATTTTTTGCGAATTAAGCTTTGCTTAATCAGTAACAGCAATAATACAATACCCAATATCATTGGTACTAGGGGCTGTATATATTGCATTATATCTATAGCCATAACCATAAGAAACACCTACTTAAAAATAGCTTCACGATAAAAATATAAAATTAAAATGGCTGTTATAACGATGGAAATTCCTATTATAATTGCAGGCTTAGCCAAGGAGGAAAGGGTATTTTTTCCCACGCCAGATAATCTTAAAATACAGCTAAAGGGAGAAAGGATTGCTTCTATAATAATTTCTAAAATTTTCATACTCTTTTACCTACCTTCCTAAAAACAAATTAATATACTCTAATAATGCTGTTTTATTATCAATTGCTACCATACATCCAGCAGTGGCTACATGCACAGCTCCTGTTTCCTCTGATACAATGATAGTCAAAGAGTCAGTTATTTCAGAAATACCTACTCCTGCACGGTGACGGGATCCTACGGTCTTATCTAAGGTTTCATCCTGAGTTAATACGTAATAAGCTCCAGCACAAACAATTTTATTTCCACGAATAATAACGCCTCCATCATGTAAAGGAGAATCCTTGATAAATATTTGCTCTAATAATTCTTTGGAAATATCAGAATTTAATTGTATAGCACGCTCTGCATACTGATCCAAGGAATTATGCTGTTCAATGGTTATTAAAGCTCCAACCTTTGTTGATGACATATGAAATACAGCCTCTGTGATGGCTTCCTTTGTCGATTCAGTTGAAGAAACGAACATATCCGCTCTTTGATCAACTTTTCGATTGGTGTCCATAAGCTTACGGATTTCTGGTGTTGCAATCACAACACAAATAATAATATAGGATCCAAAAAAGGTTGGATAAATATATTTAGATATTTCTAAATTGACTTCTGTTACAAACCAACTCACAATACCCAAAATTATACCAATAATCGTCAATAAAAATATTTTTTTAATGCGAATCGCTAAATATACCAACAAGGAGACAATAATCAGAACAAAATATGCATCAACACATATTCTAGCCACTGTATTCTCTTGAAAAAATTGAATCACATTTTCCATAAAAATCACCACCTATCATTATACTATACTTTTAAAACAATGAAAAGAAACAAATTCACTAAATTTGGATAAATCTTTAAAAAATAGATATAAAAAGAAAAACGACCTAGTTTTCTAGGTCAAAATATAAGAAAAGTTTAAAAAGTTTGAAATGGTGCCGAAAAAAGGAATCGAACCCTCAACCTACTGATTACAAGTCAGTTGCTCTACCAATTGAGCTATTTCGGCATAGAAATGGCGGTTCGGACGGGACTTGAACCCGCGATCTCCAGTGTGACAGACTAGCATGTTAACCACTACACCACCGAACCAATGGTTGCGGGAGAAGGATTTGAACCAACGACCTTCGGGTTATGAGCCCGACGAGCTACCAGACTGCTCCATCCCGCGATATAAGTATGGCGGAGAAAGAGGGATTCGAACCCCCGCGGGACTTTCATCCCCTACCGGTTTTCAAGACCGGACCCTTCAACCACTTGGGTATTTCTCCATAATATAAAACTGGTGGACCCAATAGGACTCGAACCTATGACCGACCGGTTATGAGCCGGTAGCTCTAACCAACTGAGCTATGGGTCCAAATAAAATTATTGGTGGCTCCGGAGGGGGTCGAACCCACGACCTTGCGGGTATGAACCGCACGCTCTAGCCAACTGAGCTACAGAGCCATATGTCCTATAGGATATCTTTAAATAAATAATGGTGGAGCTAAGCGGGATCGAACCGCTGACCTCCTGCTTGCAAAACAGGCGCTCTCCCAGCTGAGCTATAGCCCCAAGATGGTACCTCGGGCCGGAGTCGAACCGGCACGCCTTTATGGGGCATGGGATTTTAAGTCCCACGTGTCTACCTATTCCACCACCGAGGCATCTATAAACTAAAGAAATGGTGTCCCGTACAGAACTCGAATCTGTGACCCCTTGATTAAAAGTCAAGTGCTCTACCAACTGAGCTAACGGGACAAAACATGGTGCCTCAGGGCAGAATCGAACTGCCGACACAAGGATTTTCAGTCCTTTGCTCTACCGACTGAGCTACCGAGGCAAAAATGGTGGAGGTTGACGGGCTCGAACCGCCGACCCTCTGCTTGTAAGGCAGATGCTCTCCCAACTGAGCTAAACCTCCAAATAAATAAAAATCAAAGAGAAGCCTGGCAACGACCTACTCTCGCATGTAAATACTACCATCGGCGCTGAAGTGCTTAACTTCTGTGTTCGGTATGGGAACAGGTGTGTCCACTTCGCCATCATCACCAGACTTGTTCTT
>CATKXV010000015.1 GCA_949840955.1 uncultured Anaeroplasmataceae bacterium
GTGACATTAAAGATATGGGAGAGATGGACATTAAGACAGATAGCAAAGAAATATGATTATACTGTAGCTAAGGTATATCGCATCTATGATGAGGCTTTAAGGAAGCTTAGACAGATGCTGGAATAATTATCCACTAACCTAGCTGGGGACTTTTTTAAAACAAAAAAATATCAATCGACATTAAGTCGATTGATATTGAACTAACGCTCCCAAATTTAGGGGGGTGCGTATAAGAGTCTAAATATCTTAAGCATACTGATATAATACCTTCAAAAAAGGTTAGGTGTACTGAAATAATACCAATTTTAATGAAAATCGACTGAAAATAGGTGGTTCACACTCTATTTTGCCTAAGTTTAAATATATCGAGCGATTTATTTTTCATTAGCATTTAATACTTTCTTCAATTCATTTTCTAAAACATCTTTATCTGGTATTATGTAAGAGTATTTCGATGCAAATATATTATTTTTTAATCCATCCATAGAATATTCTGCTACTATTTTATCTTTTTCAGCACATAAAATAATTCCTATTGGATCGTTATCCCCTTCATCATTAATCTCTTTTTTATAATAATTAACATATAAATTCATTTGACCAAAGTTTTCAGCCTCTAAACCTTTCATTTTCAGGTCAATTAACACATAACACTTTAATATTTTATTATAGAAAACCATATCAACGTAATAATTTTTCCCTGCAATACTAATTCTTTGCTGAGACCCTACAAACATAAAACCTCTTCCTAATTCAAGTAAAAAGTCTTCTATATGTTCAATTAATGCCTTTTCTAAGTCGCTTTCTAATCGTGGCTTTTCTTCTGCAAAACCTAAAAATTCTAGCACCATTGGATCTTTTACTGCATCTTCAGGTGACTGATAAGAAATTCCCTCTTTAGCTAATTTGAGAACTACTTCTTTGTTTACTTCTCCTTTAGATAGCAATAATCTTTGATAAAGAGATGAATCAATTTGTCTTCCAAGTTCTCTTACACTCCAATTTGAATTGATACATTCTTTTTCATAAAATAATCTAGCGCTATCATCAGTTATTTGTAGTAATTTTAAATAATGGGACCAGCTTAATTGTCCAGACAGTGTCTGGACTTTTGGATAGCATATATAAAATTTACGCATGGCAAATAAATTGGATCTAGAAAAACCCTTACCATAGGAATTACTTAACTCTTTAGATAAATTTTTGACAATGAAATCTCCATAACCACTATTATTTGGTGATGTATTTTCTTCGTCAATTATTTGTTTTCCTATATTCCAGTAAGCATAAACCATAGTTAAATTTACATTGCTAACTATTTTTCTTTTAGCGTCTTCTATAATATTCTTAATGTTTTTCAAAAAGGCATCAGTCAAGATATTATTAGGCATTTTCTTCCTCCAAACAATGTATCTTTATTATACACTAATATAATAAAAAAATCGACACAATTATTAAAAATAAAGTTTTGAACCTTTTAAGGTTTACATTACTTACTACATAACATAAGTGATTTATGTAGATTCCTGCGTAATTCGGTTTGATTTGGTAAAATCAAGTGAAATTAGGTATAAATAATTATCCACCAGCCTAGTTGGTGGTTTCTATAACAAAAAACAGATAATACCAACGTATTATCTGTGTAAGATTAAGATGGCGGAGCAGATGGGATTCGAACCCATGCACCAGTTACCCGGTCTACTTCCTTAGCAGGGAAGCCTCTTGAGCCTCTTGAGTACTACTCCAACTACCAAGCGCTTTTACATTATATCGTACTTTTAAGCGCTTGTCAAATTTTTTTTACTATTCTACCGAAATAACCTTTTCTTCTATTTCCTTTAATATCTCTGGATTATTTTTTAAATACTCTTTCGTATTTTCTCTGCCTTGAGCAATCTTAGTTCCATTATAAGAAAACCATGCTCCAGATTTATTAATGATTTCATATTTTACAGCCAAATCTACAATTTCTCCTAATCTAGAAATTCCTTGTCCATAGATGATTTCTACCTCAGCTGTTTTAAATGGTGGTGCAACTTTATTTTTAACAACCTTGACAACTGTACGATTCCCTAAAATATTCGTACCATCCTTAATTGCCTCTCCTCTTCTAATGTCTAAACGAACAGACGCATAGAATTTAAGGGCACGCCCTCCTGTAGTTGTTTCTGGATTACCAAACATTATTCCAACCTTTTCACGAATTTGATTAATAAATATTGCAACACAATTCGTCTTATTAATAATTCCAGCTAGTTTACGCATCGCTTGAGACATTAGTCTAGCATGTAGGCCTACATGAGAATCCCCCATATCTCCATTGAGTTCTGCTTCCGGAACCAAAGCAGCAACTGAATCTACAACTAAAATATCTACACTTCCAGATTTAATCAAGGCCTCTGCAATATCTAACGCCTGTTCTCCATTGTCTGGTTGAGACAATATTAAATTCTCAATATCTACACCTAGTGCTTTTGCATAAACAGGATCTAAAGCATGCTCTGCATCAATAAATGCTGCAAAGCCACCATTCTTTTGTGCATTTGCTAGGGCATGCAAAGCGAAGGTTGTCTTTCCTGAGGATTCTGGTCCATAGATTTCAATAATCCTTCCCTTTGGATATCCACCAACTCCTAATGCCTTATCCAAAGCAATAGATCCACTAGGAATGACTTCTATTTTGTGGTCAATTTCATCTCCCAAACGCATAATAGAGCCTTTCCCAAACTCTTTTTCTATTTTCTTTAAAGCCTCTTCTAAGGCTTGCTCACGACTAAGTTCTGCCATAAATCCTCCTAAATTGATTCAAATATTATTTTTCTATTTTTCCATACATATTCAATGCCTGAATATAAGGTTAAAGCAACAGCTATATACATAAGGATTAATCCTATAATTGCTACTGCCTGATGTAATCCTGCAAAAAATAAGAAGCCAATTGCAATCATCGTTTCAAATGTCTTAACTTTTCCGGCCCAGCCAGCAGCAATAACATTTCCTCGTTGCGCTGCTACAAGTCTTACTCCTGAAACGGTAAATTCTCTAATTAATATTATAGCGATTCCCCACATAGGAACCAACTCTAAGGAAACATTCTGAATGACTACATGGTTTCCTTGCATAAATAAAATCATAAAGGAAATTAAGACTAATATTTTATCTGCAAGCGGATCAGCAAATTTTCCAAAGGTAGTAACAAGCTGATATTTTCTAGCTATAAACCCATCTAAAAAATCAGTAAAGGATGCTAGAGCAAATATTATAAAATTTATAAAATTTGCATAGCTAACCTCACAAAAAAATGGGTTCTGTAAATTTGGAATATATGCAATAACAAGCATTACAGGAATCGCAATTATCCTGCCTAATGTAAGTTTATTTGGCAAATTCATTTTAACACCTCTATTTCATATTATATCATAAAAATAAGAAACTTTTGTAATAAAATAAAAAAAGTGCAAAAAAAATTCAATTACGAAAAAAAGCCTAAAAATAGGCTCATTTATTGAATCAATTTAGTGAAATTGTAGCAGTTTTATACAATTTAATTATCTAATATCGAATTAAAAACACTTCCGATTCCTGATACCACAACATCAACTACATAAAAACAGCATTTATCCAAAAATTTAGCAGTCATAATAAAAAGATTTTTGCTTCCATCCACATAAAATGCTGTATCATAATCTGTATCGCCAACCTCCTTAGAGTCCTGTGTAAAAATACTTCCTACCAAAAAAATTGCTAATAACACAACTGCAATACCAATAAAAAGATTTTTCTTTTTCATACCATCACCAAAATTATTATATAGGAATCCTATGTCAAAAAAACAAACACTTTGCAATTATTTTAATTTATTTTTATGGTCCTCAACCTTACCAAACATTTCAAATTCTTGAAGCTTAGAAGCAATTTCATAAAAAAGCTCTGCTTGTACCTCTGCTATTTCACGATAATAGGCTTTTATCCTTCCCTTATAATATAACATAATTTTTTCTTTAATATCCTTTGAAAGATGAGATACATGAAATACCTCCTTAGCGGATTGAAAAATAATAGAAAAAAACTCTCTTTTGGATATTTTGTTGCCCTTGAATACACTCCCTAAATTTTCATTCGTAAAATAGCTTCCGCAATTACTACAAATCCATTGAGGCTCAATTGAAAAAGAAAAAAATTGTTCATTTGGGCTAATTTTCTCCAATGTCTCTTTTTCACAAAGCGGGCATTTTTTTTGTAAAGACATATAATCCTCCAACACTATACTCTTTTTTAGAAATATTTTACCATATCGCGTAATTTTTTGCCATAATTTTTAAAATTTATCTCTACAATAGTTATAAAAATTATAAAGCACTTGCGATAAATATCTTGTCATTGTTTGTCGAATTTAAGAATTATTTTCTTAAAGCCCTATTTAAAGCTTCAGCAACAAGCCCTGATAAAATATCCATGGCCAAATCAATATCCTTAGGAGTCACAAAATAGTTATCCTCCATATCAACAAAGGAATCAATGTCACTAACTGTAGGAATACCAATTGCCAATACGTCTACTCCAAGAGTTTCCTTAGAAAGCTCCTTTCTAAAATTATAAATTCCAGATCCTGGATTGATTCCAGCAGTGGAAAGCTGAATGCTATTGCACATTCGTTTAGCATCACGGCACGCTAGAGCATCTATAATAATAACCAGGTTCGGATGAAAATCATCAACTATTGCTTGAATCACATCCTTACTCTCCATACCTGTTTTTCCCATTACAGAGGGACATAATGCGCTAATATTATACTTGTCTGGATGCTCTTCTAAGTGACGGTTAACCTCTAATTTATTTATAACAAGAGGTCCTAATGCATCTGGAGTAACAAAATCATTTCCAAGCCCCACAACCAAAATATCACTTTTAGGCTTTAAATTCAATTGAACCAAATAATCATAAATCGTTGTTTCTAATAGCTTAATAATTTCTTTTGGCTTCATACGATAATCTAAGCTATCAATTGTATAGTAAATTCCTTTTTTCTTTTTTATTTTTTTTGAAAGCTTTTCATCAACCTTTATTTTCTTAAAATGCATTCCATGAATGATGCGATCCACATCATAAGAAAAATCCATCTGCATATTTTCTACAGCCATATCTGTTCTATTTTTCACAAAGCTCACCTATACTTATTATTCATTTTTTTAATTTAACTATGCATATTTTCAAATTTTTCTTGCAATCATTTAAACGAAATGGTATAATGTTTAATGCATTTGATTAGCGGAGGTGAAAGGTATGGCAAATATTAAACAACAAATCAAACGTGTTAAGACAAATGAAAAAGCAAGACAAGCAAATATGGCTTTCAAATCATCTTTAAAAACTGCTATGAAATCTGTACTAGCTGCTGTTCAAGCTAAAGATTTAGAAAAGGCTACAACTGCATTAGCCTATGCTTATAAGAAATTAGATAAGGCTCAAGCTAAGCATATCGTTCACAAGAACTATGTTGCTAGACATAAGTCTGAATTAGCTACTGCAGTAAATACATTAAAGTAATATATTTTCTAAATTTTAAGGGCTATGCATAATGCATAGCCCCTTTGTTTTTATTCAATTCATCTTATTCTAAATTTAAATGCTTTTTCATTAAGAAGATATCTAAAAAATAAGCAACAACACAAATGATAATTCCCTCTGCAAGAACGATACCTAAAAAGGCATTTATAAACCCTACGAGTGCTTCAGGAGTTTGAAAATTAAAATCTAGCCAAACAAACCCAAAAACATTATTAACAATTCCTGTTCCAATGGATATACCATAGCTAATCGCTATACAAAATACAACAGATAGTATTCCCTTATTCTTAGCAAAGGCATGCCCTAAAGCTACTCCTGTATAAATAATAAAGAGCTGCTGTAAGGAAGAAACAATGGATACAAAGAACATTAAAATCATCGGTCCAAGAATCAATTGTAAAAACTCTTCCTCTGTAATAACCAATTTAAAGGTTTCATTAATCACTTGAACTAAACCTTCAATGATATTTGGTGTTACATAACCAATGAATACACATACGATAATAAAAATAACACTGATGATTTGCATTAAAAAGTCTACAAGCAAATGAGATAATAAAAGAGAATGCTTCGTTACTGGAAGCGTATGCGTCAAATACCCCTGATCTCTAAATAAGGATTTAACATATCGAGCAATACATATAACCATAGTATAAACTACTAAGAAAACACAGCCAAGTCCAAACATTCCATTTACTCCAATCTTTAATATAAATGGAAAAAGTGAATTGGTGGGAATCAAATTAACGATACGAGCCACCAAGGCGATTACAGGTAATATAGCAAACACAGGTAAAAATTTAAAAAATACAGCCTTAAAATCATATTTAAAAACCTTTAAAAACATCTGAACGCCTCCCTAAATGCATCATTAATGCTTCCATTATTTTCTGATCTCAGCTCATCTGCATTACGATGCAATAGTATTTTCCCTTCATTAATAAAGACAACATCATCTAAAATGGATTCGATATCATAAATTAAATGAGTACAAATTAACAAGGAAGCCTGAGGATTTAAATTTGATACAATTAAATTTAAAATTAGATCTCTAGCTGCTGGATCCACTCCAGCAATAGGCTCATCTAGGATATATAAATCTGTATCTCTGCTCATAACTAAAACAAGCTGGACCTTTTCTTTCGTTCCCTTAGACAAATGCTTCATTTTCTCATTTGGATCAATTTGGAGCTTCTTCACTAAGGTAAGTGCCTTTTGATCATTGAAATCTGTATAAAAATCCTTAAACATACGAATACAATCCTTCACCTTCATATCTTGATTTAGATATGTACGCTCTGGCAGATAAGAAATATGCTTCTTTGATTCAACACCAATTGGCTGTCCACATACACGGATTGTTCCCGAATTTTTCTCCAGCAAACCATTAATAATTTTAATTAATGTTGTCTTACCACTTCCATTTGGACCTAAAAGACCAATTATCTTTCCAGATTCTAATTCTAAGCTTACCCCTTTTAAAGCCTCCTTTTGTCCATATTTTTTGACAACATCCTTACATTCTAAAACCATTCTACTTCCCCTCCTTCAGCACTTCTAATGCTTCCTCTTTTGAATAGCCAATGCTTTTCATTTGTTCCAAAAATTCTACACAATACTGTTGAGCAAAGGTTGGTCTTAGCTTACTTAGTATCTCATTGTTTTCCGTAATGAAATACCCATTGGTACTTTGAGGCTCAATGAGACCCTCTTTTACCAAAATATCATAAACCTTAACTACAGTATTGGGATTTATTCCTAATTTAAAGGCATATTCCCTAACAGACAATATTTTATCCTTAGGCTTATAAATCCCTAAAATGATATCTCTTTTGAACAAATCAATTACTTGTAAATAAATGGCTCTATCATTACGCCATTCCACCTTATCGCCCCCTTGTTCTACTTAAATAGTACAACAAATATAAAAAAAAGTCAATAGAAAAAGAGGCAATCTGCCCCTTTATCTTAAAAAATATAATTCAAGACCCATATTTTGGTCTATTTTACCTGTTTTAATTTGGATATCCAATGTATTTAGTTCTTCTAATTGTCTTAAAATGTTCTCCAAGGAATGCTCCTTAGCATTTTTTATCATATAATAGGCTCGACCAGAAGATATGTGAAATAGCTCTGCAATCCCTGCCTGATTCATTCCTGCTTTAATTAAAATATTTACATTATAAAGCTCTTGAAATTTATTGATTAAAAGGCTAATCAGATTCGAAGGCTGCATGCTTCTAAGCTTCATATCCTGATACCCCTTCATCATAAGCTTTTTATTATTTGTAAGTACTGCATCAATCAATCCATAAACATTATCCTCTAGAGGCTCAGGAATCATCTTTCTTATATCCTGAGTTGTAATATACTTTTCTTCTGCCTTATAGCATTCTAGTTGATCTATATAGCCTCTTAATTTAGAAAAGCTATCGGTATAGCTGACTAGTAGCTTAATTGCATCAGATTCAATTTGAAAGCCCTCTTCCATAAAGGCGTTAGCTGCATACTCCTCTAAATTCATATTTTTTGTTTTCACCTCAAAAACGGATGAAAATCTTTTGAGCTTTTGATATTGCTCATTTTGCACATCCTGATAATACAAAAACACTAAAACAAGGATATTGGAGCTGTTTTGGTTATTCATAGCCTTTAATAAATCTAAAAAGGCATGGTCTGTTTTGGCAAGCAATGCCTCTGCTCGACGTACAACCACAAATTTAGTTTCCTCAAATAAGGAAATCGTCGTAAGCTCATCAACAATTGCATAGGTTCCCTCCTCATCAGCACTATATATGATAGGATCACTATCTAGATTAAAGCCCTTTTTTATTTCTTCAATTTTACGATCTACTGCCAAAGAGTCATCTGCTAATATAATAAAATTTGCAGCCACCTAAAATCACCTAGCCTTTATTTCTATTATATCACATTATCAATTGTTTTGAAAATATAACCTTCATCTTTTAGTTGAACAATAATGCTTTCTAAATCAACCGCATTATCCTTTGAAACAGTATGCATTAGAATGATTGCCCCATTATGGATTCTTTTCATAACCTGCTTTAGGCTATATTGATCTCCATGAAACATATTTTGATGCCAATCCACATAAGCTAGCGACCAAAAAATAGAATGGTATCCGTGATCCTTTACCACCTTAAGACTTCGTTCATCAAATTCACCTCTTGGAGGGCGTACATATTTAGACATTTCCTTACCTGTTTTTTCTTTAAATAGGAGTTCTAATTTCTCTATGTCCTTTAGGATTTCTTCATTGGAGGATTTTGTAAAATCCTTATGAGAATAGGTATGATTTCCTATAATATGTCCATCCTGAATCATTTCCATAACCAAATCTGTGGCTGAATTCAAATAATGTCCTGTAATAAAGAAAATAGCCTTTGTATTTGTCTTTTTTAAGGCCTCCAATATCATTTTTGTATGTCCATTTTCATATCCACAATCAAAGGTTAAGTAGATTTCTTTTGTATCAGCTCCAAGATAAACACCACCATTTTCTTTTAAAATGGTGTCATATTTTCCTGCATTAGGTCTTGTATTCCCTTTATTGACTAAGCCAAAGCCATAGGCACTGCTTGAAATAGAGAAGAACAAAAATAAAGCTAAGCACATTCCAAAAAAAACTTTTTTCATTTTATCACCTCCTCCTTTTTATTTTTCGACAAAAAATGAAAATTTATGTTTAAATGATTCAAATTAATCCCCAGTAAAATACCAATACATAGGATATAAATATAAAAAAACAAAATAATAAAAAAGGATAAGATACCATACACAATTTTAAAGCTTGTAAATAATTTTAAATACAGAATAAAGCCAATGGTAAAGATGAGAAAATAAATTGCAGTAAAAATTACACCTCTATAAATTCTTTTGATATTATAGGTTCTAAAGCTAACACTATGGATAAGATAAACGGTTAGAACAAACACAAGGAAAAGTAAGAATAAAGATAAAATACTATACAAATAGCTAAAATGAATAATAATTTCACTAGCCAATAGGGTTATTATATTTAAACTGATAAGATAGATAATAGTCACCCCAATAGACAAAATCCTTTTTGAAACACTTCTATTATAGCTTGTATCGGTTATAAACTCTACAATGCCTATCAGATGATAATATAGGGAGGAGGCTGAGTAAAGACTCGTAATCACCAATAAAATGGAATAGGAAATATTATTTTGATAATCAAAGAAATAAGCAACCAAATCCTTTAATTTTCCATTTTCTATGGTATTTAATATTACCTCCTGAAAGGAATTAGAAAACAGACCAGATAATAGAATAAATAAAAAAAGAAAAGCTCCTCCATTCATAATCAAGCTAAAGGCTATCGCACTTGCAAGCGTTGGTATTTTTTTATCCATAATAAAATGGTAAATCTGACGAATCATAAATATTTCCACCTATTTTTATTATGGATTATAGAATAAAAACCATACAAAAAAGAATCCCAAAAAGGATTCTTATCATAGAATATATCTACGTTACTGGGAAGCTTCTTCCTTTTTCACTTCATTTAAATAGCGCATTTCTTCTGAGGTAAGCTCTCTATTTTCTAGTAAATCTGGTCTTCTTAAATAGGTTTTTCTTATAGACTCCTTAAGTCTAAACTCTCGTATCAATTTATGATTTCCATTCAAAAGAACCTCAGGAACGGTTTTCCCTTTGTATTCAATAGGTCGAGTATACTGTGGATATTCAAGGAATCCATTCGAAAAGGAATCATCCTCACTGCTTTCCTTCCGAATGGCATGATCCAGTAAGCGAATAACACTGTCTGTAATAACCGCAGCTGCCAATTCTCCTCCGGTAAGAACATAATCCCCAATAGAAATTTCATCATCAACATAGGACCGAATACGTTCATCAAAGCCCTCATAATGACCACAAATAATGAGAAGCTCCTCCATAGAGGAAAGCTCCTTAGCAATATGCTGCTGATAGGGTCTTCCTTGGGGTGTCATTAAAATTTTATATGTAGCTTCACTTGCATTGGCTTCAATTGCCCTATCCACAACATCACAAGCCAAAACCATACCAGCTCCACCTCCACAGGGAGTATCATCCACATGATGATGCTTATCTAAGGAATATTGCCTCATATCAATCAGCTCAATGCTACAAACCTGATTGTCGATTGCTCTTTTTAAAATAGAATCATTTAAAAATCCAGAAATCATATTCGGAAATAAGGTTAAAATTTTAATTTTCACGGATAAGCCCCTCTATTTCATGAATGATAATATTCTTTCCCACCTCTATGACAAATTCATTAATAAAGGGAACATAATAGTGACAAGAATTATAAGCAATATAAAGGTAATCACATTGTGGCATTTCTTTAATTTCCTCTACGACCCCTCTAAATTCCTGTTTTTCATTATATACCTTACAGCCTATAAGATCACTATAATAAAATTCATCCTCTTCTAAAGGGGTACGATCTTCCTCACTTACAAAAATATCATCCAAATGATATTTAGAAACTAAATTGATATCCAGCATATTTTGAAAGCTAACTAAGACATATTTTCCAAAATCAGAAGCTTTTTCTACAATGACAGGAATATATTCATTTTGATGGAAGATATAAAGCTGGCTTCCTTTAAAAAACCGATCAAAATCAGAAATCACCTTAACCTTTACATCTCCTTTAATTCCGTGTGTCGTCATTATTTTCCCACAACGATAATAATTCATATGTTTTTTTCCTCCTCACATAATGGTTTAGACCATATTTTTTCTAGTTCATCTAATGAAACACTAGCATTAGCTGAGCTTGTAGATGGCAAACAGATACTATACTCCTTTAAATTAGGATATTTTTTTATAAAGAATCGGTAGGCTGTTTTTCCATTAAGAATAATACGATAGAGCTGTGGCATTTTCTTTAGTAATGCAGCAATATTTGTACCTATTGGATTCTTGATACTGGCATCACTAGAATTGGTAATTTCACAGGATTGAATGACATCATATAACGCTAAATGATGCTTTAGAAGAAAAGCCTTCTTCTCTTCTATATTCATATGGTAAACATCTTCCTTATATATTCTAGACAAAAGCTTCCAAAACCGATTTTGTGGATGCATGTAATAAAAGCCCTGCTTTGTTGATTCAATAGATGGTAAGGTTCCTAAAATAAGTATTCTTGATTGAGCGTCATAAAGAGGTGGAAACGGATGCTCCTTTTCCATTATAACACCTTCTTTATTTCCTGTTTTAATATAGATAATAAATAACAGGATACATCTAAAGAACTATGCTTTTTCACATATTCCATATAAATTCGAAGCTGTCTTAAATATTCCTCACTACTTGTATTGGAAAGCTTATAATCTATGATATCTATATGATCCTCATAAATACATAAAAGGTCGATAATTCCATGATATGTATCAAAATAAAACTCATGCTCGTGATAGGTTTTAGCCTGATGAATATTCCGAAAAACCTCTGTGTTCAGTACCTTTTTCAATGTATTTTTCATAAAATCATCTACAGGCAGAACATCTATTTGAGGATTTGAAAAATCCAGAACCTCTAAGCATTGGTGAAATTTTTTACCTAATTCAATAGCCTGTTTTAAATTGAAATCTGTTAGCTCAGTTAATTCTTTGGATATTTTTTCCTTGTAAGCAAAAGCACGATTTGTTTCTATTGAGTTATACTTAATCTCTGAGCCTTGGATTTTCTTTATGGAATGCTTTATAGCTTTATAGGTTTTACTTATAGATAAGTGCTCCATATCTATTGGTTTTCTAAATTCATTAAAAAACAGCTTTGTATGAAGGAGCTGATTAAAGCTCATTACCTTGTGTAAAGGAATTGGCTCTTCCTTTTCTAAATCCTTTGATATTAAAATGATTTTTTCACGAGCGCGTGTTAAAGCAACATAAAACAGCCTTATCTTTTCAGATAAATCACTCTTTTTTATATCGGCTTCAACCAAGGTTTTAATTATGGTATTACTCATCGTTTCATCGGAATAAGGAATATAAACTCCGTATTTTGTAGATAGACCAAAGTTCTCCTTTATATCGGCTTGATTAAACTTGCTACCCAGCATAGGAAAAAGACAATAAGGAAATTCTAATCCTTTCGATTTGTGAATGGTCATCATGCGTACACAAGAGTCTGTATTTTCTACAAGCTTATATTTTAACTCTATTCCCTTTTCAAAGACATCAGCAAAATATGTACTCGCCTCCTCCATACTCATGGAGGCATCCTTCATTACAAGGAACAAGGAATGAATATATTCTAAGGTTACACAGGAATTATTTACATCTCCAATTCTTGCTAACTTCTCATAGATTTGAAACTCTTCTACAATTAGAAAGTAAAGCTCCTCTAATGGAAGCTCATCTAGCCTTTGAGCAAGATGATCTATGATGCTTGTAAGCTCATTTTGCTCATTTTGCTTTAGCATTTTATATATAGCTTCATCACGATAACCAAATAAAAAGCTTCTTCCAACACTAGCTAAAGCATGATAATAGGTCGTATCTATAAGCTGCTTATGCTTTCTTACAAGTAGAAGGAAAATATTGGAAAATAGCTTAGGTAAAACAGAATCATTTAAACTCAAATCTGCTTCTATAGAAAGAGGAATCCCTAAATATTCAAAAACCCGTTTAAATACCGTAAAGCTCTTTGCCTTATCCATTAATATAGCAAAATCAGAATATTTTATAGGTTCAAAATGATCCCCCTTTAAGCACACAGGCTTCTGCTTCATAATTTGCTTGATTTGCTGACCACAGATAAAGGCTTCAACCTCCTCGTCTGTATATCCCTCTAAAGAGGAATAAGAGCAAATATCCATAGTATAAGAACTCTCACTGGATTGCTTTTCATAATCCTTTTGACCATATCGCATAACATGATCTAATGCATAATTGGCATCGCCATAATCCAACGTCATTATGTTAGAAAAAATCAAATTGATATTTTCTACAACCTCTTTTCTAGAACGAAAATTATGTGTCAAATCGATTTTATAACCATGATTCAAATGAGCATATTGTGAATATTTCTCTTTAAATATGTACGGATTTGCATTTCTAAATCGATAGATAGACTGTTTAATATCTCCTACCATATAGCAATTCTCATTTGAAATACATTGGATGAAAGCCTCCTGAATATCTGAGGTATCCTGATATTCATCAATTAAAATTTCAGCAAAGCTATTTTTTATTTCGGCTAAAACAATCGGATTGGTTTTAACTAATCGAATTGCCATTTTTGCAATGTCCATATAATCAAAGGCCATACATTCTTGTTTATAAGCATCTAATTTTTGTTTTACCTCTAAGGCAAGCTCTAAGAAATATAACACATCTGATTTTGTAGAATAGATTTCTTCTTTTGCCTCAGCTAAGGTAACATATTTTTGAAAGTAAGTGGATTTTATCTCCTTTAGTAATTCTCCACAAAGTGTCTTTTGTTCTTTCACAAGGAAATCTGCCTTAGGTGCAATCCTTGGAAGTGTGATGGAGGTAATCCATGAATAGGCTGCATCATAGGATTCTAGGCTTGCATCCTTTAGGAAGAAGCTCACTCCATTTTGAAGCTTTTCACTAGCAGAATCTTCCTCAGCTAGATGATATAGCTTTTCTAGCTGCTCATAGATTTCCTTCCCCTTGGATAAAGCTAGATTTTCAAATTCTTTTACTAGACCATCGATAAAGTCAGGATTAAAATAGGCTTGCTCGTATGTTTCTATAAAAGCTTCTTCATCAACAATCAGCTCAAGCTTTTTCAAAAGAGATAAAACAATTTTCTTGACATTTTCATCATTTTGCTTTGTATACTTTTGTAGCAAGGATAAAAATTGTTGATTTCCTTGATTATACTTATTTAAAAATATAGTATCAATGATTTCTCTTTTTTTAACTTCTAGCAAGGCTTGATCTATGATAGATAAATCTTTATCTACTCCTAAATAAAAGTAATATTTTTTTACCAAAGCTAAGCTATAGGCATCAAAGGTTGTAATAAAGGCACTATCAATACGGCTAGCCTGCTCAATAAGACCATTGGAAATCAATTTTTTACGAATTCTTTCCTTCATTTCAGAAGCAGCAGCATTGGTAAAGGTCAAAACCAAAAAGCTACAGATATCCTTTCCCTCTAGGCAATAGGTTAAAATACGCTCTGAAAGTACTGCTGTTTTTCCTGAGCCAGCTCCTGCTGAAACAATAATATTTCCACCACGCTTATGAATTGCCTGATGCTGCATTTCAGTCCAAGCCATTGCCATCTCCCCCCTTTCCAAAAGGTTTATATTCCAATTCTATTTCATCCGCATAATCACAGAAGCAAAGATCCTTATATTTACAAAAGGTACAGGATTCATTTTTTCCTCTAATTTTTTTAGGTGCAATAGGAAATATTCCCGACTGAATATCCTTAGATGCAGTGTCGAGTAAATTTTCAACCATTGCTATAATCTCATCCTGCTGGGATTCTAAAAAGATTTTTGAATATCGCAGGAAGCCATCACGTCCCATGCCTAAGGATTTGATATAGGTGCTATGCTCATAGGTTGGATCTAGCATAGCCAAAAGGGAGGGATTCGCTACACTATATCCTTCAAGCATAAACCTTTTCGCCATCTGAAGCTCCACATCCGATTTTGAATCATAAAGAACAATATTGACCTTTTGTAAGAAAATCCCTATAATATGAATCTTTTTATTAGCAAACGCTTCATATTTTGATAGCAAATACATATAAGACGGAAGCTGTAAATGAAATCCATCTTCTATATTATCTAGACTAATAATATCAGCACCTGTTTTATAATCCACAATAGCTGCATATATCTCATCCTCACGAATGGTATACATCAGCTTATCTATATAGCCCTCAAAGGTATAGGAATCCTTCACAACCTCTACATGAACCTCTCGTTCTATAGTAGTCAGCTTACTTTCCTGCTCATGACTTTGATTGAAGTGAATCATATTTTTTAATACCTGCTGCATCTGATTAAAAAAGAATACATCCTTTGCGTCAAATGCATTTTCTTTTTTATGAAATTCTACAGATTCCTCAAAGGAAAAGCTTTCTTTATAGCTATCCTCTAATACTGCATGAGCAAAGGTTCCCAAGCGAGCCGCCATTTGAGGCTTAAACTCATTTAATCCTAAAATACGATCTGCATAATAAGAAAATGGACAAGCAAAATAAAGCTTCACATTAGAATAAGCTAAACGAAGAGGTTTTTTTTCAAAATGAAGATCCAATAGCTCCTGAGAAATTTTTTGATATTGGTGCTGATAGGTCTTATACTCTGCCTTTCCAATCCCATAGTTCTCTAAATCAGGATGCCATTGTCCATATTTTAAATACAGGTCATATAATCCAACCAATCTAAGCTCATCTTCTACTGGGGCATATCCATAATCAATAGCCTCAATTCGAGTTACCTCTAATCCCATTTCACGAATTAAAAGGGAAGGTAAATATACATCCTGATTGACATATAGACGATAGGTCAAGGTAAGATTTGGTGTGTTC
Organism: uncultured Anaeroplasmataceae bacterium; assembly: GCA_949840955.1. Lineage (GTDB taxonomy): Bacteria > Bacillota_I > Bacilli_A > Acholeplasmatales > Anaeroplasmataceae > Pelethenecus. The sequence goes on from CATKXV010000015.1 coordinate 16,132, forward strand.
TTTATAAATTGCTTTAGCCTTTCATGGGCTAGCATATTTTTCATAGTAGAGGTGGAACAGGATAATCGATTTAAATCCGCATCATTTAAAAATCCCTGTTCTTGTTCAATTTTTGGAGAGCTCCCCAAATTGAAGCCTACATAAAAAACATAATCTGATTCTTGAAAAAGAAGATCCTCTGATACCAGCTGAACTGCTTCTAAATAAATTTTATTAGGATAGGATATGCTTTTGAATTTTGCCTTAAAAAATGCTATACAATCCATAGGCTTTTCTTTTACAAGTTCATAGCTGTTAATTAAATCAACGAAAACAGGATATAAGGGATGTGTATGATCCATTTGTTTTAAAATCGAATGAAAATCCTCTTCTATATAGCATTTCCTTAAAAAATCCTGAGTGATAGCAAAGCTAGAAATATTTTTTAAAGCCTCAAATTGAATTGGAATGGAAAAGCTTTTCGATAATCTTTTTAAAATAAAACGAAATGAATCATCCGCATGAGCAATATATATATGATTCAGTGGGATTCCCTTTTTATATAATTCACTAATTTGATTCATAACAAATAAGGCTTCCTCTTCAATTGTTGAAAATTCATACAAGCAAGGCTGATATTCTCCTTGCTGAAGAAATACCTCCTCTATTACTGTATAGGAAGCTGCCAATGCCTTTAGCCTTTCATATTCCTTAGATGGGGTTGGATCGACAAAGGTAATTGGATATTGTCTTAATCGAATCTTAAACAATACATCCTCTTCAATTAAGCTTTCTTGCTTCAAGTAATGTAAAACTGAAACGATACTATCAAGCTTAGGATTCAAATAGGCTTTATCCTCTATCAGCTGGACAGCTTGAATATATTCTACTGCCAACCCATACGAAAAGCCATAATGCTTCATAATTGCATAGACTGCACGCTTTTTTATTTGAAAGGTAAGCTTATTCTTTACTTCCTCATAGGTCAAAAAAATATAGTCCTTGAATCCTATTACCTGCTTTACTATTTTTTCTTTCATAGAAGCATTACAAATAATAAATCCTTCTTTAAAATTCATTCTATCACCACCCATTAAGTATAGCATTTAACTATACATAATTTATGTATATATAAATAAAACTATATTGCTATAGCTTTTTTAAATAGGTTTTTTCCTCATCAAATTCAATTCGTTTCTCCTTATATAAAGCTCCATAGGCTCTTTTAAAGGCTTTTCTAGACATTTGAAAAAACTTTTCAACATCTGAGCTACTAGATTTTGATGTTAAAGGTAAAATTCCATTGTGCTCCTCTAGGTAATGAAGTATGGCTTCCTTATCTGTATCCATAAGCAGCTCCTTATGTACATTTAAACTACCATAAGCCTCTTTTTCCATCATTTTCGTGATGGTTACAAGAACCTCTTCTCCTAAACGATATTTTCCTCTAAATTGAGAAATAGGGACAAAGACATAAACCAAATCCTTTGTAATTAAGCCCATTCCCTTTGCAGCAATACGTAAAACATAAGCTGTAACTTGCTCATTTTCTTGATACATTGTTCCATTGTAAAGCTCTAACACATCATATCGATTTACAGGCTTGGCAACTAATATATTCTTCTTAAGCTTTGCCTCACAAAACACTCTATCTTCTATAATAGGCCATTGCTCTATGTCATAAGGTAAATAATCTCTAGATATTAAAAGATCCTTTGGCGTATTTGTATTTACAAAAACACCAACCCCCTCTATACGATTTATGACCTCGACAAAATCTTTTTTATCTAAGGTTAACAAAGATTCCTTTCTTGTAGCCGTTCTTCTATTTTCTTTATCTGTATATACATATACATCCACCAATTGCCCTATTTCTAATTCGCCTAAGGCCTCTCTATAATGGAGTAAAATTTCTTCTACTCCATCAGATACCATATAGCCTAAATCTGTTTTACGAATCACTTTCAATGGGTTTGTTTTTCCAATCTGTATCAATTTCTGTCCCCGTCCTTATAATTTCTGTCTGTTTGCTTTAAATACATTTCCTTTTTATTATCAAAGCTTGTTTTTTTCACTTGCTTTTCTATTTTTTTAATTAATAGTTTTTCCTTTTCCGTCAACTCTTTCATAGCTTTACTTCCTTTACCCCACGTTCTTCTAGCATTTTAATCGTACTTTCAATATTAGCCTCTGTCTCATAGCCATCTGGAAGATTGCAATAAAAAAATATTTCAAGAAAAAATTTTTCTGCGGTATATAACGTTAGACATTGTGTCATTGGATTGATTTGACGTAGATGATATGTTTTAACTCTATTTAAATGTAGCTGAAAATCCTTTTCAGGAATAAGCTTTTTTGTAAAGGTGGATAGTCTTTGAAAATACAAATCCTCCTTGCCTATGGACATCATAAAATCTGCTGACCCTTCATTGTAAATTTGACCTATATTCTTTTTTAAAAAAATAATCGCTGGTCGATGTCCCTTTATTTTTCTAGTGGTTCGATATTGCATAACTAGCTGCTTTCGATTCATTCAAAACACCTCTTATGTACCATTATAACATTAATATATATGTTTTACAAATTTTTAAAAAAATAAAAATCAAAAAACATTTGACAAGCGCTTACATCAATGGTAATATATATACGTAATTATAAAACTTTTCAAAAAAAATCTCTCCAAAAGGAAAAGGAACAATCTAACACTAGGTTGTTCCTTTTTCTTTTTTAATACTGAAGCAGAGCGTACAGCTTTTTGCCTCTTCGTATCACAATAAATTTTTCTTCTATCGCTAGCTTCTTTGTTAGAGAAAATCCCTCATCTGTAACCTTATCCCCATTCACAAGAACAGCACCATTTCGAATAAACTCACGTGCTTCACGCTTAGAGGTAGCTAGCTTAAGCTCGATAAGCGCATCGACTAATGAAATATCTTTTCCCTGAATGGTAGGTAAATCATTAAAGCCCATTTCTATTTCCTTTGCTGTTAGGTTCTTAATGTTTCCACTAAAAAGAGCCTCAGATATTTTTAAAGCCTCATCATAGGCCTCTTTGCCATGAATAAAGGTAATTACCTCATAGGCTAAAGCCTTGTGTGCTTCTCTTAAATGAGGAGCAGCCTGATGCTTTTTTTCAAGCTCTTCAATTTGTTCCTTTGTTAAAAAGGTTAAAAATTTCAAATAGTCAATAACCTTAGAATCCTCTGTATTAATAAAGAATTGATACATTTCATAAGGAGAGGTTTGGTTTCGATCTAGCCATATGGATTTTCCATTGGTTTTACCAAATTTTGTACCATCACTTTTCGTTAATAAAGGCATTGTAAAGGCATAGGCTTCCTTCTGTTCCTTTTTTCGAATCAATTCAATTCCTGCTGTCATATTTCCCCATTGATCCTGTCCTGCAACCTGAAGTGTAACATTCTTATGGTTATAAAGCCACCAGAAATCTAAGGCCTGCATAATCATATAAGAGAATTCAGTATAGGTAATTCCCTCATCTAATCTTCTAGATACAATATCCTTATTCAGCATATAATTCACATTAAAGAATTTTCCAAAATCTCGAAGAAAATCGATAAAATTAATATCCTTACTCCATTCATAATTATTTACCACTTCACAGCCAAACAATTGAGTTAACTGAGATTTTAAACAATTAAAATTATGCTCAACCGCTTCCTTTGTAATCATTGGGCGTTCACTCTCTGGCTTAGGATCACCAATAAGACCTGTGGCACCTCCAACCAAAACAATCGGATGATGTCCAGCATCCTTCAATCGTTTACAAATTAAAAAGCTTGAAAAATGACCAATATGTAGGCTATCTCCTGTAGGATCCGTTCCAATATAAAAGGTCAATCCTCCTTTATTCAATTTTTCTCTAAGGCTAGGATCTGAAACATCCTTAATTAAGCCTCTCCATTCTAATTCTTCATAAATTCCCATAATTCTCTTTCCTTTCTAAAAATAAAAGTCCTTAGAAAGCCTAAGGACGAAATCATTCGCGGTACCACCTTAGTTCTATAGAAACTCTATAGCACTCATTCCCCTGTTTCTCCAAGATTGTACTTCGTAAAAAGCATTTCTATCTGTTTCCACCAACCACAGACTCTCTTAAATAAAATACTTAACCTACTTCATTTCTTTTCATCAAAACTATGAAATTGTTGTTTTACGGCGAATAAAGCGATACGGTAATAATACTCGATTATTATTAACCTCTTCTTGCTTCATATACTTCGTAAGAAGTCTCATAGATACAGCTCCAATGTCATAAACTGGTGTATCAACACATGTCAAGTTTGGACGAGACAATATTGCATATTTGGTATTTTGTAAACCAACCACTGAAATATCTTCAGGAATTTTAACACCATGATCTTGAGCCACATTCATAAAACTTATTGCAATACTATCTCGTACTGCAATAGCACCATCAATCTTGTTGTCATTGAAAAAAGCTTCAAAATGAAGAGCATTAATAGAAACGTCTCCACTTGTTCTAAAAATTTTAGGCTCTAAGCCAGCTTCCTTCATCGCATCAATATATCCAGCTTCCTTTTGTGTGTTCACTGAATACTTGCGTGCTGTAGAGAATAAATAAATATTCTTTCTACCATATTGTAGCATTTTCTTTGTGATTTCATAAGTGGCTGATTCATAATTAATCGCAACACTTGGAACATCCTCATCCTCATAAAATACATTAGATAAGACAACAGGAACCATCGCATCCTTGATGTAATCCATTGCAATTTTCATTTGTTCCTTATCCAATTCATCATTTAGGAAAAGTATGCCGTCCACTTGTTCAGCGATTACAGTACGCATAGCCTCTGTAATGTCCTCATCAGCTCCGATAGAAAAAATTTTGATAGAGTACTCATACTTTTTGGCAATATCCTGAATTCCTCCCAATAAAAGAGCTGTTGCCGATCTAGAAACATCCGCCATCACAATTCCGATTGTCGTGGTTTTTCTACTTGCAAGTCCACGTGCAATAGCGTTAGGACGATATCCTAGTTCTTTAATAACTCGTAATACTTTCTCTCTTGTTTCAGGATTTACTTTCTCAGGGTTATTCATTACTCTACTTACGGTGGCTAAAGAAACCTTAGCCGCACCAGCAACATCATATATTGTAGTGTTTGCCATGGAAAAATCACCTCACAATCTTTATATGATTATAACATAATCAAATTGTGTTTTCAATAATTTTCATGAAAACGTTTCTTACATTTTACATTTCGACAATTTTTCATTGTTTTTCTTGATTTAAAATAAGCCCCCTGTAGGCTTTATAATAAAAAATAAAATAGAAAAAGGCAATAAAGCTGATGCAAAATAATATAAAATAAAAGCTAGAGTATCCAATCGCTTCTATAATATATCCACCACAGAATTTAAAAATAGAGTTGAAAACCTGAACACCAAATAAAACCAGGATTATTCCTGAGGAGGCCAGCCGATAGCCCAATATTTTACTAATTAAGGTACTAGACAAATATAAAGCAGTTGCCCAAATTACTCCTCTTGTCATTTGAAAAGCAATAATAAACCAAAGAGGCATATTCGGTATGGCATGTGCCAAATTACGAATCACCAAAAGCACTAAAGCAACAAAATATATTTTGATGCCAAATCGATTTCCAAACCGATTTAATAATAGCATGGTTGCAATTTCAATAGCTATAAAGCCAAACATGACATAGCTATAATATTCCTTTCCACCCTTAGATTCCATATAAAGAGAAAAGAAATCATCTCCAACCTGCATTGTCCCAATCCACAATACATAAAAAACCAAGTAAAAAAGAAAAGCCTTATTTGAAAAAAGAACATGAATCCCCGTTCCTTCTTGTTTCGTTTCCTCTTTTCTATTAGGCGTTTTTATAAAAAAGTATAAAATAGAAACTCCTAAAAAAATAGCACATGTCACTGAGAATGCAGCAACAAAGCCAAAGGCCTTCGTTATAAGTCCTGAAATTAAAACACCCAGCATATAGGAAATGGAACCATAAATACGAATAGAGGAATACCTTTGCTTGTGATCCTCAGCGATTAACGTCAATAAAGAATCAATCATGCCATAGTTGGATGAGGAAACAATACTCATTATAATAATAATACCTAGAGCGTAGGCAAAGGAGTTTACAAATAAAAATAGGATAATGCAAAATGCTTCTATGAAGGACATAATCATTAGAGCAATTTTCGTTTTATGAGGATTTGTGCATATTTTTGAATATATTGGAGCACATATCATACTGGTTATTGGGATTGCTGCAATGATAATACCTATATGAGAAATATCTAAGCCCTGATCCTTTAAATAAAGACTAATAAATGGAAAAAATAATGCTTCAGCAAAATATCGAACAAAGGTTAGAACTTTACATAATACTAAATTCTTCATTTTCATTCACCAATAGGAGTACCCAATCATTTTCTTCTTTTTTTCTCATAGGTGGGATAAACTCTATACAACAGGAAGTCTTAACATCTCCCAAAAATTGAATCTTTCCATTCTCAGGATTTATCCAATATCCCTTAAGATTAGAATAATGCTCTAAATTCAAGGCAAACTTTTTTCCTAAAAAAGTATAGCAAATCACATAATGGGAGTTGCCAAAGCACGCGATATGCTCATAAAAGGGCTTGGGATTTATAACAATATCACTTCTTGAAGTCCCATGAATAAAATCGATATAAAGCATAAGATTTTTTAAGTGATGCATCTGCTGAGCTCCTGGCATATAAAGAGCCTCCTCCCACTCCTCTTTCACTCCATAGGAGCCCTCCTTATCCTGCTTTCGATAAAACTGCATTACCGCATTATTTCCATAGGTAAAGCCACATGCCCCTTCTAAAACAGACCAATAGGCATATCTTCTAACATCCTTAGCCTGCCAATAAGGCTCTAAAGGATTATGAAGCCCCTGAGGAATTCCCTCGTAGGAGGGCTCCCCATCCAAGCAGGGCTTAAAGGGTATAATCGCTTGATTTTTCATTACATATTTATAATTATCTTCACCAAAAACATCATCCTGAAGTGTTTTATCATCCCAGGCATTCATACAAACCTGATCATATCTCCTATGCCCAGATTGAAACATATGAAAATCTATCCAGTCACAGGCATTAAACCACTGGTAGGATGCTGTCCTTCCAAAAGGATGAAAGGTAATAAGACGGCTAGGATTGGCTTGCTTCAATTTTTTTCCAAAGGCATCATAAAACTTAAAGTAGGTATCCCCTCGAATATCACCACCTAGAATCCAAACAATATTTTCATTTTCTTTAAAAAACTGATTTAAAAAGGCTGTATAGCAATCTATATTATCTGAAGTAATTATATTATTTTTAAGCATTGCTCCCCAAAACGGAAGAATACCCATAACCAGTTTTAATGAATTTGCATAGGCTATGACTTCCTTTACCTCATTCCAATACTCCATCGTATGAGGTGATTTTCCAGCACAAGAGCTTCCATTCTGATAGGTATGAAGTAAGACACATTGAATTACGGTAAACCCTAAGCTTTTTCTGTTATTTAGATATCGCTTTGCCTCAGTTAAGGATAGCTTTTCAAATATAAGCCATGCAGTATCTCCCAACCAAAAAAAAGGCTCTTGATTCATATAAAAATGATTTTCCTTGATTTCCAATTTCATAGCATATACCCACATTTCCTATATTCTTTATATAAGGCTTACCCTATCCAAAGCCTTCTTTCTTCTATTATAGCATAATATAAGTAAAAGAATGCCCAGAAATTATCTTATAGGCATTCTTTTATTCTTTACTATACAATTTTAATCAACTGAGATTTGTCTCTTATATTCGTTACAGGCACGATCAATGACTCCAGCCCCTAAAAAGCAAAGTACACAATTCTTCTCTTTTAGAAGCCTTTGCTGAATTATATACTCATATATAGGAAACCCCAATTCCCTATAAAGCCGTTTTTCTAAGAGAATATCATGCTTTTCTCTAGCACTTGAAAAGAGAGGATAAAGATAGCATTCATCAAACTGACCTAAAATAGCTTTATATTCCTCTAAAAAATAGGATAATCTTGTTAAGGTATGGGGTTCAAAAATACAAATTTTCTTTTTTGAAGGATATTGTTCTAAAAGAGAATGGAAAATAGCGTCTATTTCTTTAGGATGATGTGCATAATCTGAAATAATCAGCTGAGTGTTTATCTCTTTTTTTTCAAATCTACGCTTAGGCATGATGAATTGATTTATTTTTTGCTGAATGATAAAATCCTTCTCATCAAGCAATTTTGCAACCAAATACGCACCAACAAAGTCATAAGCATATTGAATACCAAGAACTGGAAGTGTAAATGTTTTTCGTAAAAGGGTTACTTTTCCATGATGATAAGAAAAGGGAATATCATTTGTCTTATCTAAGCCATAGGTAATTACATTATTATTCCGGTAAGATAAGGAGTCGCCATTTACTATACAAAGCGTGCTTTGCTGAATAAATTTTATAAAGGATTTTTCATATTCTTCTTTTGTTTTAAAAAAATCCACATGATCGTAATTCACATTTAATACTAATGAAATATATGGATGATACTTTAGAAAGGTATTTTTATATTCACAGGATTCAATTATGAAATAATCACCCGTTCCAACTCTATATGTGCCATCTCCAATTAAGCTAGTACAGGTAGGAAGTAATGTCGATAGCATCTTTGTTGTAGTCGTTTTACCCGAGGTTCCACTGACTCCAATCCATTTTTGGTTTTTAAAATAATAATTTAAAAAATCAGGGTAACTTAAAAAATAATATTTCATCTTTTGGATATACCTTGCTACACTATGATTTTTATAGGCATTTCCTATGATATAAAAATAGCTTTTCTTAAGCTTCATATTGGAAAAACTTTCGATTTGAATATGATTTTTATCATTTAGAGTATAAAACTCTTCTTCTACATCTACGCCCCTTACGATATGTCCCATATCTGAAAGAATCTTTGCTAATGCGCTTAAGGCTGCTCCCTTAATCCCCACAATGAAATAAACCATTTTATCACCCTAATAATTCTATGCGATAAAATAAAGAATAATAACAATACTCATTTTCTAATATTGATATTTTTTCCTATAGAAAAAGATAAATAAAATAGAAAGCATTGCAGCCATGATTTCAGCAACAATGATTGACATCCATATTCCATCTATTTTTAAAAAATAAGGCAAAATTAATACTGCTGCAATTTGAAATACAAGGGTTCTTAAAAAAGAAATTAATGCTGAAATTAATCCATTATTTAAAGCAGTGAAAAAGGATGAGCTATAAATGGCGATTCCTGAAAATAAAAAGGAAAAGGAGAAAAAGAAAAATGCTCTAATAGTTAGTTGGAAAAGCTCCTTATCATAGTGAACAAATATCATAGATAGCGGTCTAGCAAGACTTTCCCCAAGGATAAACATCCCCACCGAAAAGATGCCAATAATTATAAAGCTTTTTTTCAGGATACCACTGATTTCTTTCGGGTGTCCTGCTCCATAGTGATAGCTTATAATCGGGGCTGTTCCTACGGAATACCCAATAAAGGAAGCAATAAATATCATGTTGACATACATTAAAACACCATAGGCTGCAACCCCATTTTCTCCTGCATACTTCATTAATTGCATATTATAAAGCATACTAACCAAAGACATGGAAATGTTAGATAAGAGCTCTGATGAACCATTTGTAAAAGTTTTAATTAAGGTCCTCCCATCAAAAGTCGTTTTCCCCAATCGCAAGGAGCTCGTATTTTTACGAGAAAAATATAAAATCGGAATGATTCCACCAACACATTGGCTTAACGCAGTTGCTGCCGCAGCACCGACAAGCCCCCAACGAAAGCCTGCAACAAATAAGGCATCTAGAATTATATTCGTTATTCCTGCACATAGTGTAACATAAAGTCCTATTTGAGGCTTTTCTGCCGTAACAAAAAAGCTCTGAAAGGCATATTGCAAAATAAAGGCTGGTAAAGCTAAGAGTACCACCTTAGCATATAAAGCACATTTATCTAAAAGTACTCCTTCTGCACCAAGTAAAGATGCAATAGGCCTTACGAAAGCAATCCCCAATATAGCTAATATAATTCCTAATATAAGAGCTACATAAACCAATAAAGAAAATATATGATTGGCTTTATCTGGTTTTCCTTCCCCCATTGTTTTAGAAATTAGAGCACTTCCTCCTGTTCCGAACATAAATCCTATACAGCCTAATATCATAAGAAAGGGCATAATAAAATTTACTGCTGCAAATGGAGTTTTCCCAACAAAATTAGAAACAAAAAAACCGTCAACTACACCATAAATAGATGTAAATATCATCATGATTATAGCAGGTAATGAAAACCTTAGAAGCTTTTTAAACGTGAATTGATCTGAAATTTGAATTTTCATAACTGTTCCTCTCCTTAATATATATAAAAAAGCCCGATTATTCTTACAATAACCGAGCGCACTCGTCATCTTTTCTAACAGAAAACTGTAACACAATTCTGGTGCTGCGGCACTCCCCTGTCCTCCGATGATTTTTATTTATTTTCATTAATAAGTATAGCATATTCCATTATTTGCGTCAATAGAATAGCGCTTGTAAAAAATCAATCTATTTTTCTACTTGAATCTCATTAGGGTTTTCCTTATCCTATCAACGGCTTCCTTGGGATCAAAGATATCTAAAACTGCCTTTTCCATAGGACAGATATCCGTTTTACTACGATTTATAATTTCTTCAGTAAGTACATTATATTCATAATATATATTATATTTTTCAAAAATAGGAATTGCTTTTTTAGATAATACATTGGCGTATACAGCCTTGATTCCAAGATAAGCATAAAGTAAAGCAGCTGCCTTTCCTACAATTGTATCTGCTACAGAAAAATGTGTTAAATCTCTACCATTTTCAATAAAATCAATTAATCCTTGGATTCCATTCTTATCACAAAAATAATAGGCATTGTCTTTAACGAAGCATAATTTATGAAATTGCAATTGCTCCTTTGCATAGAGTAAATCTTTCATCTGTAATCCTCACCTATTTTCTTAATATTTCAATATATTGAGGTGGAATAGGATTGGATAACCATACCTTGTCATTTCCTTTATAAAACCTTATTCCATTTTTATCAGCCTTTTGGGCATAAATCACTAAAATCACAGGATTCGTATCTCTTCTTTTACCTACCTGCTTAGCAGTTTCTATATCCATAGATAAGTGTACATATTGACGTTTCATTTGCTGGAGCCCAGCTTTTAATATAGAATCTAATACATTATGTGAAGTACCATGATATAAAAGTTCTGGCGGACTCATTGGATCCTTTTCTATCAGCATTGGAATAGTATGACCATATAAAGCCCTAATTTTACCATCCTTGATTTCTAATCTTTTCTTTTCTGAAATTTCAATTACTTTAAACAAGTCTTCCTTTTCAATTTGCTTAGGATAGTGCTTTGTCTCATTTAAAGCAAAAAGAAATTGATCGATTGGAACAAATCCTTCCCTATCTAATTCTAATTCATATTGCCACGGCTTATGCCTTAAAGCAAAAGAAATTTCTTTACTTAATTTAATATAATCCATAACTATCTCACCACACATTTTTAAAAAATATAAGTAGAAATCACAAATTAATGCCAAATTTTCCTTATCTATCTATAAAGAACTATAAAAAATTTTATTTTAAAATATACATTTTTGAAATATAGCAAAAATTATGAGGGTACTAAAACTTACATATAGTGATAACTATACACCTAATAGTTTCAGTATAGCAAAAATTATGAGGGTACTAAAACGTTACACATGGGGATTTATCAGTTTTTTCCGTTTCAATATAGCAAAAATTATGAGGGTACTAAAACCAATTTCTTTTTCATCTTGAGGAACTACGTGTTTCAGTATAGCAATAATTATGAGGGTACTAAAACATGGACTAAAAAGAATTGCAGACTGCACCTGTTTCAGTATAGCAAAAATTATGAGGATACTAAAACTTATACCCGTTGGAGCATCAGCACCATATGGTTTCAGTATAGCAAAAATTATGAGGGTACTAAAACTTGCATGGAAAAGAATCGAACTAATATAGGTTTCAGTATAGCAAAAATTATGAGGGTACTAAAACAATCACTAATCGCATTTTTAATAAATTCATGTTTCAGTATAGCAAAAATTATGAGGGTACTAAAACTATATTTTTTAAAAAAATGGTTATACCTGAGTTTCAGTATAGCAAAAATTATGAGGGTACTAAAACTTGTGTTTTGGCATTGCTTCATAAAATATAGTTTCAGTATAGCAAAAATTATGAGGGTACTAAAACATTGTATTTTGATAAAATTCTTTAAAAAAGGTTTCAGTATAGCAAAAATTATGAGGGTACTAAAACACAGATTTAAGCTTGGCTGGAAAACGAGCAGGTTTCAGTATAGCAAAAATTATGAGGGTACTAAAACGGTTCGAAGCCTCAACCAGCCATTCACAAAGTTTCAGTATAGCAAAAATTATGAGGGTACTAAAACTAATATTAATCGTACTCTTGCTGTTCCTTCGTTTCAGTATAGCAAAAATTATGAGGGTACTAAAACATAATAACTTGTTTAATACAGTTTGAAATGGTTTCAGTATAGCAAAAATTATGAGGGTACTAAAACGCTTTTACTTGAAAAAAAGCAAATGGAGGAGTTTCAGTATAGCAAAAATTATGAGGGTACTAAAACTAGCTCAGCTTCATGTTGAAGGTTATTATTGTTTCAGTATAGCAAAAATTATGAGGGTACTAAAACGAAACCAAGTGATCGCGCGTTGGTTGCTTTGTTTCAGTATAGCAAAAATTATGAGGGTACTAAAACAAGGTCGTTTAGCTTGTTTATGGACGAATTGTTTCAGTATAGCAAAAATTATGAGGGTACTAAAACCTCAAATAAATTATATCATCATTTGTGACATGATGTAAAGTACTATATTTTGTTGTTCAATTGATTAATCAAAAAATCACGATATTCATCTAAAGAATAATTCTTATTTTCATTCATGCATAAATCATAAATTTCATTATCATCATATAAGTCAACTTTTAACGCAGAGCTACATATAAAAACATTTTTAGGATCTAAAATACAAGGAAAATTCAAATTAAAAAGTAATATATATGTAGTATTAGGAAATGATTTGAGAGTGTTCAACCAGGCATTTTGTAAATAGGGTATGTCAATTATTATTAAAGTTTTACTTTTAGATTCTTTAGCTATTGTCAAAAGTAAATCAAATTGAAATCTGATCAACTCGTCATATGTGACATCTAAAGAATTAGAAAAAAATTCTGTTTTGATTAATTCAAGAGCAATGAATTTTAAAATTTGTTTTTTCTCTAATTCAATATGTATATTAAATTTTAGATGATTCATATCGCTAGATATGATTTCTTGCAAATCTTCTTCTAAATCATGCAAAATATATTGCAATGTCTGATAATTTTCAGTATATTCTAGCTTTTGAGTTTTAATCTCTAAATACTTTGAAATTAATGATTTTGGACCAAGTTTTAATTCATTCTTAAAATCAAAATCATCTGAAATTTTATAATACTCAAAATCATGAATGTTTAAAAGTTTACCATCACTAAATATTTTGGAGGTGAAATTATTTTCCTTTGCAAATTCACTATCCTTTTCTTTAGAGAAAAAGCCATCAAACGTATTAATAATGCTTCTTCTAATATTAAAATCATCAGTATAAAAATATTTAATTTTAGAAACAAATATTTTGTAATTTCCCGTGTGAGATATTATTTCAAAATCAATCATAATAAGATAAAACTCTCCTCCGTTAAAATTTTTTCTTGATTACTAATTCCCCCTATTATAATTTCCATTTTTGAAAACTGTTTTTCTGTTATAATCATTACCCTTATATTCCCTTGTTCTGGGGATATCCTTCTAACCATATTTTTATCAGCTTCAGCTGCATCTCTATTAGCATAAATTTTTACATAAACAGAATATTGAAGCATAAAGAACCCTTTTTCTATTAATGCTTTTCGAAATTTCGAATAAATTCTTCTTTCTATTTTAGTTTTGACTGGTAAATCAAAGAAAAGAATCATTCGCATATAACTATATCCCATAAATTAAATGAATTTCCTCATATTTCGAAATATCTCCTGTTTCAAATACATCTAATATTCTATCAATATAAATGCTAATAGCATTTAACAAGGTTTGTCTTGTTCCTTTTATTAACACATCTGTTGTAGAAAGCTTAATTAAATCTAAGCGATGTTCTTTTTTAAAAATTAATGCTTCTTTAAGATGGGTATATACATACCAATCTACCAATGGTCTAAAAACTTCTATAATGTCATCGGACAGATTAAAAGGATTGTTATAGCCAATATGAATTATGCCTATACATGGTAATAATCCCTTAGCAATTAAGGTTTTGGAAATTTGAGATCGAAAAATGGAATAACCATAATTAAGCCCAATATTAATAACATCATCCTCAAATCGTTTAAAGGTCGAGCCAAACAGATTACGAAAATACATTTTTGCTGATAATCCTTCACGATTTAAAGTGTCCCCTTCATTTACTTCCTCTGCGAATTGATTTAATTTGGTTATAACTTCTACACCCCTATTCAGATGTTTAAGCAAATCTATCTGATTCGTGATTTTATTTTTGATAATTAATTTATGCAAAATATTCTTTGTGACAGAATTCCATTCCATTTGTTTTTTCAACATTAAGGGTGACTGAAAATTACCACTATAAGGCTGAATAATTGTCTGTGGCATATGTTCAATAGAACATAAAATTAAATTAATATTATATTCAGAACACTTGTTTATTAATGGAACTGTCATAGTAACTTTTTGATTATCAATTATTAAGCTATGAATATCAGAGAGTGGAATTGTCACTTCTGTAGTTTCTTTTTCTATTTTTAAATTGTCTAAATACAATCTAATACTCATAGCGTTTTCAATATAGATTATTCTCCAACCCATAAAATTAAAAAAAGAGACCTACGAATTGTAAGTCTCGATTTCGGGAATAATTCCCTTGTTTTAGTAGGTCCTCATAACCTTTGCTATACTGTGCATCCCTCAACGATGCATCTATATTATAATGTATTACCATTTTAATTTCAAGGTTTCTTTTTCAACTTTTTGAAATTTTCCGATAGGACTTACATTATATTTTTCAATAAGTTTAATTTTTTTACCTATTGAAAGCATTAATTGCTTTTCAGTTTTACATTCGATTTTTTTGACTTCAATTACATTTTTGCTGTCATTGTTAGTACCTATAAACTTATAAAATTTTTCAGTATCATCAAATATTTTAATTATATTATTCCGATTTAAAGAAAATAAAAATTGATCTTCTGAAGATATTTTTTTATTTTCCATTAAAGATTTATATTCTATTTCATCAATTATATTTTGGTTGTTGACTTGTTTTATATGAAATCTTCTAATTGTTAAAAACTTATAGAATCCTTCTTTATCTTGATAAATATCTGTCCGATAGGGTGTATTTTGTAGTAAGACCACTTTCTTATTCTTAAGATTATCGTATTTAGAAGAAATATCTAAATGGTTCCCTAACTTTCCATCATTATATTTCAATTGCTGAATTATTGGACCATTACCTTTTTTAGAATATTTTCTAATATACCCGTGCTCCTCTTTAAATTTAGCAAATGGATTTTTTTCATCTGGATAAGATTCAACGATTTTTCTTAAAGTTTCGAAAGTTTGAGGATCATTTTTTGCAACTAAAAGGCATCCTGTTTTGCCTTTAGTAAACAACTCTTTGATTTTTTCTCCTTCTTTCCCATAAATATCCTTGTATTTTTTAATTACATATTCTCCATCTTCATAGACTCTAGTTGAATATATTGTTTCATCTGAAAATTGACGATTTGTTTTCGTATCAATCTTATAAGAAAAATCTCTTGGAGTTCCTTTTATCATTTTTAAGTTTGCTACAAACTTTAGCAATTTGGAATCCTCTAATGGATTTTCATAATCAATAATTTCACATGTTTTATAATCTGTTGTTAATTCAAATGCTTCATTGAAAGTTTTTTGATTTTTAAAGCCAGCAATAATTAGTGCATCTATTGCGTGATGGATATAATAATCCCTATCTTTTTCTAATCCCACTCTACTTCTAAAAGCATGAGTCACCTTTCCTTTAATTGTAAATATCTTTGTAGGAATATTATTTTCCTTATAATAAGACTTTAAAGTATTCATAACGGTTCTAATACCATAACTGGTATCATTTAAATTACGATTAATGAATTGTTGCCTATTATCATATTTAGATATATCTTCTTGATTTAATAAGTTAGATTTCTTTTTAAAAGTTAACTTTAAAGAATTCACATATGCTTCAAATTTATTCCATGTATTAGTAGGTCCTACAATTTTCCCACTATTAAAATATTGCCAAGGTGTTTTATTCCCTTTATCTAGATTTTCCTTATGGGAAGCTAATGCCTTATTATTTAAACTATTATCAAACGATATTGAATAAGGAATTATATGCTCAATTTGGTAAGCAGATGGATCATTTAGTAGAACATCAAGGTCTATTTCCTCACCTGAATAAATTGTTTTCCCATTTTGTTGCTTATAAAGCATAAATTTTAACTTCGTAACTGAATTTATCTTTTCCGGATTTTGTCCAAGATCTCGTAAAAATTCATCTGATTGTTTTTTATTTTCTTCTTGTTTCTTTTGGCGTTCAACTTCTTCTTTCTTTTCTTCTGAAGAATTTTTTGCACGTGTTGTTTCAATAACAATTGAAGAAAATTCACCATACTCTTTTCTTAGTGCATTAACAATTTTTATTGCTTGTCTATGGACTCTTTTTGCTACAGGAGACAGGATAGCATTATCATCAAAAGGTACATCTCTTCCCAAACAATTTAAAAGATTCTTATTTAAATTGTTTCTTGTTATTATTTCCATTTGATTATAAGAGGTTTCCAAAAGTTCTGGAATTAATATATCCATAGCTTTTTTTGATAGTGAATGGTATCCATTAACCTTAGATAATTGACTAATTTCTTCAATATCATTATTTGTCAAATTTAAATTCAACTTTTTTAGTTCTTCAACGCGTTGATTAATTACAATGTTTTTTGTCAAACACTCAATAATTGCATCAATATCCTCTAAACTTAAATTAAAACCTAATTTTAAAATTTTAGCATAGGTATCAAATGTAGTTAGAATTGGTTTGTTATTTTTGTTAACCCTAAATCCTGTTACAGCTTCTTCACTTAAATTAAAAATTTTTAGTAATTGTTTCGGAGTTATATTTCCCTTTTCATTAATTACTGCAATGACTTTTTCCTTTTCTTCTTTAGTAAACTTTTTCTTCTCACCATTTATCACAATTGTTAAATTATTTAAGTCATTTAATAAATTAAATAAACAAGCAGTATAAGAATTTTTAGCAATTCTTGGTTCTTGAGGAAAAAGAGAACATCTTCCACGCATTACATCAATCAAATTTACTTTTTGAATAGTGTTATCTATAATTCGATAACTACCATAAGGCGTTGGAAATTTTTCTGAACCTGGACCTTCTGAAAAATCTCTTCTTCTTAAAATTATTGAAACTATTCTTTCTATAACATCATCATTTAGATTTTGATTAGATAATATTTTTCTTAATTCTTTTTCATAATCCTCTGAATGAAATAAATTGTCTGTTGTTCGAAGTTTTTCACCATTTCTCAGTTTTTCTAGCTGTAGTTCACAAATATATTTCCCTGAACTTCTCAACTTTCTAGTGTTTTCTGTTAATGCAGAAGCGGACGAATTGGATTCTTTATCATTCTCATCTATAGCAATATCATATGCAACTCCTCTATGTTTAGCAATATTAACCAATACATTTGCTAATTCAATATTACTAAGTTTCTCGTTAAGTCCCCTAACTCGAAGCTCATAAACATTATTTAAAACTTCAAAATCTATAGTCTCAATGAATCCTAAGGAATGTAAAAAATATTTAATAGCGTTAATTCTTTTCCTTGATTTTAATCTTCTAGAACTTCTCATAGAACGTCTTTTTAAATTATTATCTACATTTCCTTCATCAAACAATCTTACACCATAATCTATAATTTCATAACTTTTTTCTTC
>CATKXV010000016.1 GCA_949840955.1 uncultured Anaeroplasmataceae bacterium
AAATTTAATGCTTTATTTTTTGCAGAGGTTGTCAGGTAGGATTTAATGTTATTTGTCAAATCTATTTTTTGGATTTGATTAAAAAAACTTAAAAACACATCATTTGTTAAATCTTCTATATCTTGAATCTGATGCACATATTTGGATATGACAAAAAAACTAGTTTACCATAGGTAACATAAATTTCATTAAATACCTTATGGATTTGTTCTTCATTTCCAGACTGTATTTTATGATATAGTCTTTTACCCCTCATACAGCATCACCAAGCTCTCTTTTGTTTGAAAAATATATCTTTCACTATATATAACAAATTTTACCTCATTTTTATTTCAAAAAAAATAAAAAATTATTTTTTCTTGAAAACCAACTTTAGAATTCCAGTAAACTGGGATTGCTATATTCTCTTTTTAGGAGACATTTGTAACGAAAAAACAAAAGATAATTATTAAATTTACATATTTCTTCCTTTTGCCTATACATTTATCTAAGACATAAAAAACACCTCCTTGGATACATCCAAAATGAGGTGATTTCAGTTGTCGCCTTAAGAGCTAAACGGCTTCAATAGTATAATAGGTTCCATATAAATCAGCAGTACCATTTGATTGATATGTCGCCCCTGTTGCTTTAATGCCAGTGGTTAAAAAAACAATATTTTGGGTATAAGCCATATCTAAATTAGCGTAGCCCCCATCGATGAGCGTGTCATATAAATAAACATCTTCTAAAGTTACATTGGTGATTTCATGTAAGGAATTCTTATACTCTTCTCTTTTATCTATACACCCTTTGATGCTGATTTTAGGATTTTTGATACCATTTAAAATGAGAACATTTTTCACCAAAACATCATCGATACTGCCTAATGCTGTTACCCCATGATTGGTAGACCAGGTTGTTGAAAATTCCGTTGAAAAATCGATTAATATTGGACTCCCATCTCCCAATCCCATAGAGGCGTCCTCTATGGTTATATTCATAAACTTTACCTGCTTTATATGAGCATTATTTCCATTATGTATAGAAATAGGTGCCTTATGAAAATTGTGAATAACAACAATATTGTCAAAGACAATGTTTTCCATAACACTTCCAATCGTTTCAAAGCCTATTTCCATAGACTGAGCTAAATCGGTCCATAAAATACAATTGTAAAATAAAATGTTTTTGGTCGTTCCTTGCTTAGATGAATTCCATACTGGATAATTTTTCACAACCAAGGAATCATCCCAAGATCGAACAAAGCAATTCTTACAGCTCACATTCTCACAGGACTGTAAGGATATTCCATCTCCATTACTTCTTGAGGATATGATTTTGATATTATCCAGCCATACGCTTTGACAAAAATAAAGATTATAGCACCACCCCGCGGGATCTAATGTAGTAACGCCTTCTATTGTAAAATTCTTACAATTCGAAAAGGCATAGGGTATCAGCCTTGACCCTGTATTGGCATCTCTGCTAAAACAATCCCCATAGACAATTCCACTTCCTACGATTTTAAAATTTGTACAATTGGAGGCTATAAAGCCACATTCTAAAACAGCTCCCAAATCGATCCATACGGTTTGATTGGATTTCAAATGAACATAATGATCAGAGGATATATAGCTAGAATTTGAGGCATTATGTACACCAGGTCCAAAATAAATTAAATTATCATTCTCTTTATAAGCCTCATATTGCTTATAATCGTTGACAAATAAATGGAGCGTTCTTTGAGAACGAAGCTCTATTGTGTATTGACCTGTGCTAGTAATGGTAAACGTAATGACTCTTCTATTTTCGTCGACCTCATACAAAACATTGGCATTGAGGGGAGATATTTTACATTCATTACGTATAGCAAAGTTGCATTGAAGCTTAAAGGTCATAACTCCTTCTAATTCAAGAATACCCACAGCATTTGATGCTCTTTGGGGAGCTGTAGCGTTCCAAAATTGTGAGGTATTGACTTTGGTATTATATAAGGGGATTTCCTTATCTCCTGCATAAAGTCGCATTTGCTTATAGGTGCGAGAAGCCTCAATGCTTTTTGCATATCGAAGCTTGGATTGCTTTAAATGATCTGGAGTAGATGTGTCCATAAAATAATCCTCTTCTACTATATAAAATCCTTCCTCATCCTTTTCATATTCCTTAGAGTCATCAACTGGTGGAATATCTGGATCTACGGGTACTACTGGAGGCTGAGTCTGACTATTACAAGAGGTCAAAAGAAAAATGAAAAGTAAAAATAGACTAATTTTTTTCGTAAAGAATCGACTCCTCCGTTGTAATGTCAAAAAAGCAGGCATGCTCCATATTTAAGGATATCTCTAGCCGATTCCCAACCTCTAAAGCGGGATATCCCTCTGTTGAACAGATCAATTCATTTTGAATTCCATTAAAGCTTAAATATATTAAAAGCTCATCTCCTAATTGCTCTGTTAATTTGATTTCTCCTTCAATATGAGCTGTTTTAAAGGATTTGGAAAAGCGTGGAATTAAAGCCTTAGGTCTTAATCCTAAAGTTACCTTTTCATTATAATACTCTTCCTTTATTTTCTTCGAAATTTTCTTTGGAATCAGTACCTCCATATCATTTGAAAGTACAGCATATAGATTCTCCTCTTTGTTTTTTAAGGTAACCTCCATAAAATTCATTGGAGGCGTTCCTATAAAGCCTGCCACAAATTGATTAATTGGATTTAAAAACAATTCTGTTGGTGTTGCAATTTGCTGAATATATCCATCCTTCATCACAACAATTTTACTTCCCATCGTCATAGCCTCTACCTGATCATGAGTAACATAAATAAATATGGTTTTTAAATCCTTATGTAACTTGGAGATTTCAGTACGCATTGTAGCTCGCATCTTAGCATCTAGATTGGATAGGGGCTCATCCAATAAGAAGGCCTTTGGATTACGAACAATAGCTCGACCTAAGGCTACTCTTTGTCGTTGCCCACCACTTAAGTTTTTTGGCTTGGTATCTAAATACTCTGTTAAATTGATTTTAGCAGCTACCTCTTCCCCTATTTTTTTGATATGGGCCTTTCTATCCTTTCGATATTTCAAGTCAAAAAAATGCTTTAAAGGAACTCTTTTTATTGCTAGTGGAAAAACGATGTTTTGACGAACCGTCAGATGAGGATATAAGGCATAATTTTGAAATACCATTGAAATATCTCTTTGAATAGGCTCAATATCATTCATTTCCTCACCATCAATATAGAGTTTCCCCTCGATTATTTCTTCAAGTCCAGCAATCATTCTTAAAACTGTAGACTTACCACAGCCAGAGGGTCCTACAAAAACAACAAATTCCTCTGGTTCAATTTCTAAAGAAAAGTCCTGAACTGCACATAACCCATTGGGATAAATTTTTTTAACATTTTTTAATTCTATTCTATGCTCATGAGGCTTTACTATGAATAATACATCCTTTAGGCTCTGAATGGGATATGTAGTCTTTTCATAGGTAGACGCTCCTTGAATTCCACAGCATGCAAAGCCACCATGAATGGCAGCATCAATTCCTGATGTTGCATCCTCTACAACAATACAATCCTCTGTTTTAAGCTTTAAGAGATCTCTTGCAAGCAAAAACACCTCAGGATCTGGTTTAGAATTTTTTATCTTCGTACCATCGGCAATAGCGTCAAAATATTTTTTCAAATCTGTTCGTTCTAAAATAGAAACAGCATTTTTACTAGATGAGCCTATGGCTAGCTTGACCTTCATATCTCTTAATCGCTCTAGGGTATCTCTTACCTCTTCTGAAATGGAAGCTGGATTCAATTCCTGTAAATATTCCTTATACAGATTGTTTTTCTTTGTAGCTAATGCTTCCTTTTCTTCCTTTGTGTATACTTTATCGGATTGCTTAAGAATGATTTCTAAAGACTCCATCCTAGAAACACCTCGTAAGCTATGATTTATCTGCTCATCAAAATAGATGCCTTCATCATCTGCCATCTTCTTCCAAGCCTGATAATGATAGCTATCTGTGGATAATAATACTCCATCTAAATCAAAAATGACTCCTTTAATCATTTGAATACCTCCATATCATAGGAATTATCCTTATAAATTTTAATATAATATTGTTTCCTTTTAATCTTTAATTTCAAAGAAATAAAAGATATATTTTCTACCAAGCAAGGATGTAGCACAGGCTTATCGTCTATGATTTCAAGTCCAAGCATACCATAAATAAGACTCATATAGGCTCCACCACTAGAAGCTGGATGCGTTCCACCAATATAAATTCCTCCTGCAAAAAGCTTTTGATCTGTGCTTAAATCTATACTAGCGGATTTCATAAGCATTTGGTAGGCCTCCTTTTGCCTATGAATTTGAAAGCCTATAATGGAGTACATAGATGCAGAAAGACTAGACCCATGCTCTGTATAAGGATAATAGAATTGATAGTTCTTCTTTTTAATTTCATAAGAAAATTGATTTCTTAATAAAGCCAACAGGGTAATTACATCTGCTTGTTTAATAATGCGTGTTGGATAAGCAACACCATTTTTTGTTCCCCAATACTCATTTGGAACCTTTAATCGGCTTTTTACAGCTTCTATTGTTGTATCCTCTAATTTAAAATATCCATCAAATTGCTCTATAAGATTTTGTTCATTCGGGATAGGCAAATAAAGATGATTCACAAAATCCATACATTGACTCAAGATATCATCATATTTTTGGAATTGCTTTGCATATTTCATATATATTTCAATTGCATATTTTGCCATATGGTTGGTAAAAGCATTGTCATCAATTCTTTCATGATATTCATCTGGACCAATGACATCTAATATATGATACGCTCCATTTTGAAATGTTGCATAGGACATAAAGAATTTTGCAACCTCATATGCCATTTCCAACCCACCATCCTCTAGAATGGTTAAATCTCCTGTAATTTTAATGTATTCCTCTAAGGCATATATAATATCTGCTGATAAATGAATTTGTTTTTCATTAAAATAGGTACGAATCGGCTCCTTCGTTATCGGGTCTGTAACATTATATTTTGAACAAGCCTCTAAGCCACTATCCTGACTTTCCCATGCATAAAATGCACCTTCATATCCAAATTCTTTTGCCTTAGCAATTGCACCAGGCAAGGTTTTGATTCTATACTCCAAAAAGCCTCTAGCAACAGCTGGATGGGTATAGGAGAAAAACGGCAATAAGAAAATTTCTGTATCCCAGAAAATTGCACCCTTATAGGTTTGACCTGATACACCTCTAGCAGGGATTGAGGTTTTATACTTTGCATTTCCTAAAATTAAAAGATGATATATACTGTATCTCAAATTAAACTGAGCTTTTTTGTTTCCCTGAATAACGACATCCGCATCCTCCCAAAGACTAGAAAATGCCTGACAATGGCTTTTTTTATAAGAAAAATAGATTTGCTTAGAGCTACTGATTCCCTCATCGGATAAGTCATTTTCATAAAGCCTAGCAACAACATAAAAGGTATAAACCTTATATTTTTCTGCTTGTAAGCAAACGGTATAAATTCCATCCTTATTTGTATATGTACAATACTTAGGAAAGCTATAACAGCATTTCATTTGTAATATTTTATTTTCATTTGTTTTCCCAATAAACTCAACATTTTTTGCCGTTTGAACAAGCTTCTTTGAGGTATAATGAGGACCATTAATTTCATAAATGTCAGTATCAAGCCCCATTTCTATAGTGAGCTCTAAATTTTTTTTACAAACAATCTCATATTTCATGCATAATGTATTGTCCTTATCTTGACAAATAAAACGTTCTGAAGAAAGAATTACTTCCTCATATTCTGTTTTCCTTGAAAAAATAGCGTTTTTTAAATCTAGACTTACCTTATGACTCAATGCTTCTGTTTCCAAAACAGAAAATGTCTTGTTTTTTGATTTTACACAAACATAAAATGGATTGGGAGCATTTAAGCTCTCTCGCCATTTTGTCTTATATTGATCATAAAAGCCAATGATATTTAAGCCAACCAGCTGTTCTTTTTTATATTCCTCTAAGGTTCCCCTATATCCAAGATGTCCATTGCCAAGTAAAAACATATTCCCATAAAAAACAATATCGTTTTTATTAAATCCCTGTTTTACTAATTTTAACATAATTACTGCCTTTCTATTTTATATGTATCAACCAGCCTTATATCCTTGTCATAAATTTTTAATTCTATTGGCATACCATGTAACGCTAATTCAACATATTCCTGTGTAACTCGTACCTCGAGCCTTGAACCATGCACTACTAATTTAAATGAATATTCCTGCCAGGTTGGTAAAATGGTTGGTGCTAATTGTAGCGTGGCCCTATCACTTCTAAGGCCACCAAAGCCATAGACAATATTCATCCAAGCAGCAGCAATGGATGTCGTATGAATCCCCTCACACGTATTACAATTATAATCATCTAAATCTAATCTCGTCGAAAATTCAAAAAATTTTAATGCCTCATCATATTTTCCTAGCTCACAAGCAAATATGGAATGAATGGATGGACTTAATGAGGATTCATGAATACATTTGGGCTCATAAAATTCATAATTCTTAAGCTTCTGTTCAAAGGTAAAGTCAGAAGAAAATAAGAACATAAACATTAATACATCTGGCTGCTTAATCATATCATTTCGATAGATTCTATCATAACTCCAATGAGAATACAGTGGAAAATCAGAGGTAGGAATTTGGTTTACATCGACATGAGGAAGCTTAAAAAATCCTTCATGCTGTTCAAACAGCTTCGTTTCATCATCATACAAAAGAATCATCTTTTGACTGGCTTCCTTTAATTCATTTATAAAAGAAGCCCTACATCCACATTTCTTTAGCATAGAAGCCACATCATAATCATGGGATTGAATTAGGTCTAATAAATAATCAAAGGTCTTTTTAGCCATAAAATTGGTATAGGTATTTTGATTTACCATCATCTGAAATTCATCAGGTCCCATAACGCCAAAGTATCCAAAGCCAGAATGGTCAGAATTGTATTGACCTCGGGTAAGCAAAAATTTACAAACCTCTATGATAATTTCCAATCCATACTGCTGCATAAATTCCTTATCCTCATATAAATTCATATAATGCATAATCGCATAAACAACACCTGTGGATGGCTGAAATTGTAAAGAAGCGTGCTGCCATAAATTACAGCCCTCCTTCCCATTTCTGGTTGCGATAGGGAAGCATGCCCCCTCACAGTCTAATTCGATTGCTCTTTTTTTAGCTTCCTCTAAAGTATTATATCGGAACATTAAAAGATTCTTAGAGGCCTCCTGATTTGAGAACAGATAAAAAGGTAAGCAATAGGTTTCACTATCCCAAAATGCATGGCCTGAATACGCCTCGCCTGTTAATCCCTTAGCCCCAATATTGTTATCCTTTGCATAGCCGTGATAGGTTTGCTCTAGCTGAAAAATACAATATCGAATTCCCTGTTGATTCTTTTCATCTCCAACGATTTTTATATCCGATTTATCCCAAACCACTTGATAATATTCCTGATTTTCCTTTAGCAGTTCTGTATAGCCTTTTTGAACGAAATGATTCAATTCCTGTTGAGCCTGTAGCTTTAGCTTTGAATAGGTATTGCTATGTAGCTTATCACAAATATTAATCACATAGCGAGTAAATTCTATTTTCCTATCCACTATAAATTCATATTCTACTACAACCTCTTTATCGAGTGTATAGGAGTTGAACGGTTGAATTTCTGAATCCAGTTGCATTAAACTGAATAAGGACTGATGCGTTGTAAGCGTAGAAACATAAATGCCATACTGCTCATTTTCTATAAGCTCTTCTTCTTTCTTCCAATAGCAATCCTTTCCCCAATGTAAAACATTACTATCCAAATGGAAAGATACATATACAGGGATACTTTTATCACTTTCAAATGTAATCTGTTGAAGCATTTCATGGCAATTCATCATACTCATTAACCGTTTAAAGCAAATTTTCAGATTACCTAATTTTGTATGCCAAATAAAACTTCTTTGATATAAACCACTTTGCATATCAAGCTCTCTATGAAAGGCATCTATGCTTGCTGTATTTAAATCTAAGACCTCATCTCCTACTAAGATTTTACATTTTACCCAGTTTACAGAATTAATAGTAAAATGCGTTCTTTTAACAATACCCTTATATGCATTTTCAGTTTCCTTTAATGCATATTCATATATCCCATTAAAATAGCTTCCTTGAAGACTTTCTCCGCTATATCCCTCTTCAAAAAAGCCCCGTATTCCTGCATATTCATTTCCTAAGGAGAATATACTTTCAGAAACTCTTGCTCGATCCTTATGAAATCCAGTTTCTATTATTTTAAAAGGTGAAACATCTAAATATTCATTTGATTTTTTTGCCATGTTTTTCACTCCTTCATTCCTGAGTTAGCACTAGACCCCATAATTTGTTTTTGGAAAATAATAAAGATAATGATTTGTGGTATGATTGAAATTACCAATAGCATCAAAAATTCTGAGGTATCAATTGTTGTAGTACTAGATAAGTTATAGATGGCAACCATTACAGTTTTCATACCATCATCCTGCAAAATGAGGTATGGCAATAAGAAATCTGAATAGGCTGCTGTCATAGAAAATATAGCTACGACACCTATGATAGGTTTACTTAAAGGTAATACAACCTTATAAAAAATTCGAAAATCATTTAATCCATCCATACGTGATGCTTCTATCAACGAGGACGGAATTTTTTGAAAATAATCCTTAAATAGCATATAGTAATATGCATTAGACCCAAATATTAAGCATAAAGGCAGGTAGGAATTTACCATCCCAAAATCCTTAATCTGCATTACTAAAGGAAAAACAGATAAGGCTGCTGGAATCATATAGCTTAATAAAATAAGCCCATTTATGACTTTGTATCCTGCCGGCTTTAATATTCCGATAGCATACGCTAATAATCCATTAAAAACTACAGAACATACCATAGCGCCTAAAACAACTAAAATGGTATTGATATAGTATCTTCCAAAATCTAATCGTGTCCATAAATTAATCAGCTTTTTAAAATCAAAGCTTTCTGGGAAGAAATGATAGGTATTAGAGTTGATTTCATTTACAGTTTTGAAGGAGGTTACAAATAACCATAAAACAGGTAATAAGGCTGTCAAAACACATATACTCAATAAGAAAATGATGATTCCATAAAAAATTTTGTGTCTTGTTTTCTTATAATCAGAAAAATTCAATAATCCTTCTGTTTTATCCTTTAAATGATTCATTTTAAATCGTTTCATGATTTCTTCTCCCTTCTTTCAAAATATTTTACTATTCCAAAATACAGGCATGTAAATACAAGTATTATTAAAGAAAGGAATATACTAGAAGCAGCGGCCTTAGAATATTCTAAATCCTCAAATGCGTATTGATAAGACAATAGCATTAAAGAAAGACTAGAATCTAACGGTCCTCCACCATATCCAATAACCAAAGGCTCATAGAACACTTGGAACACGGAAATAATTTGTAAGATAAATAGTGTGATGAGCGTATTTCTCATTTGTGGTAAGGTTATTCTTGTAAACCTTTGGACTGGGGTAGCACCATCCATACGAGATGCTTCGTATAAGGAAGAATCAATTTGCTGAAAATTAGACAAATAGATTAAAGCAGTGGCTCCTGCTCCTTTCCAGGTCATTGCAAGAACAATTAAAGGAATAATAAGATTTGCATTGGAAGCCCAAGCCTGAGGCTGTTTTCCAAAGGCTCGTAATATAACATTTAAGATAGAATAGGACTCATCCCCATAGATATTTCTAAATAAAAACACAACAGCAATACCAGAAATCATACAAGGGATATAAATACATACTCTAAAAAAACCTTTCGCATGAATACATTCACTTAACAAAAATCCCATAACGATTGGAACTAAAAATCCTATTACCAAAGACCACAATATGTAGCTAAATGTATTTTTTAAGGCCGCCAAAAAGGAATCATCCATAAATAGACTTTGATAGTTTTTAAAGCCTACAAATTCTTTAAAATCATAATCATTAAAAAAGGATAAAACTATATTTTTACCAATAGGAACCCATACAAAAAACGCAAACAAGCATAGGCTTGGAAGCATAATAGCCCAAGCCAAAAGATTCTTTTTAAGAATCATTTTGAATCTTTTTTTATTATATGGCTTCATTATTTGTTCACATTTTGATCCAAATAAGATTGCATTTTTGAGTTTGCGGTTTGTAATAGGGTTTTGGGATTAGCAACAAAAGGATCTGTAAATACACTTTGAAGAACCGTGTCTAAATACTCATACATTTCCTGTGCTCCTTTTTCGACTTCCTTGTGCTTATTGGTAGAAATCTTAGTAAAGAATTCCTCGTAATTTTCCATATGAACTGTAACGTATTCTTTTTCTAAATTCGTAGCATATTCAACATAATCGGCATTAGTCCATGGTTTTATTTTAGGTAAAATGGGTTGGTTTTTGTTTTTGGAGGTTTCATTTCCGAGTATCATTGCGGCTTTAGAAATATCACTAATAATTGGAGAACGTCCAATATATTCTAAGAATAGCAAAGCCCCTTTGACCTGCTCATCTGTAGCAGATGCATTAAATACATACGGTGTCCCTCCATATAAGGAATATCGATGCTCATTATCTCCCGTAGGCATAGGAACAAAGGCTAAATCATCCATATTTACATTCCCATTTACCTGAGCTAAATGTAATACATCACTACCTACAATAGCCATAGCTACCTTTGATTCAATAGCATTATACCAATCATCATAGGCAACTGAAATTGAATTTAATAACAATTCCTCTTTCTTCATCTTTTGAATCCAGGTTAATGCTTCTACTGCCTTATCATCATCTAAAGTTGATATCCATTTTCCATTCGGATCCTGATGCTGAAGCTCAGCCCCATAATTCCATGCAATATTTGAAAATTGCCAACCCCCATTTTTATTTGTAGAACAAATTAATATGCCTTTTGTCTCATCATATTCTGAAATGGTTTTAGCCATCTCATAAATTTCCTCAAAGCTGGTAGGATACGCAGGAGTTCCATCAGTATTGTAAATACTATACTTTCCTTTTTCGTCCTCAGGAAGAAGTCCATTGTCTCCTAAGGTTTTCATATTAATTAATAATCCTAAGCCATAACCATCTCTTGGAACACCATAAATTTGATTATTAAAGGTTAGGGATGCCTTCATATTTTCATCCATAATTTTATCCCAGCCCAATTCCTTAAGCTCCTTATCAATAGAGCGTATATATTTTTTGTTTACTAATTTTTCAGGCTCTGTAAACCATGTTTGAAAAACAGTAGGTAAAGAACCTAGCATAAACTTAGAGCCAATGGTATCTGTACTATAGGTATAAGGGTCTCCAACTAGCTCATATTCTGGATAATCTGCTTCAAAGTTTTCCTTCCACTCATTATACATTGCTAAATCATAGGTTTCTGTTTTTTCTGGCCAAAATCCAATTTTAATTGTCGTTTTTCCACTTGAATTTCGATTACAGGAGGCAAGAGTAAGGCTCGTGCCCAAGGCCAATATAAATAATAAACACCGTTTTAATTTCATTTTGCTCACCTCTTTAGGTAGAGGAATAGTGAACTCGAAAATGAGTTCACCATTCTTCTGTTTTATTTTATTCCTCTGGTGTCTCCACAGGAGCAGGAATTACTTCATCATACGCTTCTAAAATGATTGGATAAGGAGCCTTTTCTGATACACCCTCAATTGACTCGATGGTTAAAGCACCATTGCCGCCATTTCCACCAAAGAAGGAATGAATATGATTATTAAATACTTCCCAGCCTGATTGTGCTAAATCAATATAAATTGTAACACCCTCTTCTGGAATTGCTAAAGCATAATCATATACTGTACCATCTTCCTTTAATAATACTAATACATCTTTTGCCCAAATGTAATCGCCTTGGTCTTGAATTTGAAGTCTAAAGGAAGCAAGACTTACCTCTCCATCTCCCTTTAGAACAAGTTTTAGTTTAGAAAAGCCATAAGCATTGTTTAATAAGTATTGGTATGCAGCATCATCGGTTATTGTCACCTCAATCGGTTCTTCATTAAGCTTTAAGCTGTATTCAGTTGCAACAACAAATACTGAGGTTTTAAATAAGGTAATTTCACCAACTGCCTCACCAAAATCACCCCAATGTAGGTCAATATTTCCAGCCTCTGGTGTAATACCATTTTCTTCAAAATCAATATAAATCTTCGTTGGATCTGTAGGAATAACACTTGTTGCAGTAACTGCTGTTCCATCTGCATAATAAGCTTTTAAGCCATCCTTTAGCCAAATCGTTGTTCCAGCATGAGCAATTCTAAAGGATTCAAATGTAACTGTTCCATCTCCCTTTAATTCCATCATAAATTTAGAGCCTGTCGTATTTGCACCACCCCATAGATATTTATATCCAGCGGTAATATCAATCGTTTCTTCATTTGTTCTTATATCTGTCCAGCTACCAAGAACACTTTCATCAGCAAAGAAGATAGAATCAATATACATGGTTCCTTCACCTGTATAATATAAAATCAAATGATCCTCTACTGACATTCCAGTTACTTCTAAATCAATAATATACCAAACATAGCCATCCTCGGTTATATAAGGATAATCTGTTAAATCTTCTGGTATAGATTTTAATCCCTCACCAGCATACCAGCTATTACAATGGAATTCGGTTAATTTCGTGTCTTTGATACGGAAGCCACTTAAATCGCCACCATCAACCTTTATAGCAAATACCATATATTTTTGATTTGTTCTCTTACGGCTTGATGCAAAATCTAAATCTGTATAGACATCCTGTGGTGCAAATACTAAAGCATCTCCATCTACAGATAGCTTATCATTTCCATTATAATTAACCATATAATGTAATCCAGCATCCAATACCTTTTCATTTACAATACTTGCCTCATAGGTCGTATCTACCGTTGCTTGTGTTCTATTGAAATTATCAAATATAACAGCATTTTCTGTATCTAAACGAGGATACTCTGTTGCAGCTTCCTTTTCCTTTAAACTAGAATAGAATACACTAGAAATACTACATTCTGTTGAAGAAGTAAAAATAAATCCATCTAAGCCTTCCTCTAATAATCCTGATTTTTCTAAATCAATCGCGTAAGGATAGAATGCTCCATTTACAGCATGTGCTACAGCTGCACCATCCACATTCTTTAAATTTGCCCAAGGGATAGCTGTTTTAGCTGTTGCATGAACTACAGGAGTAATCGTTAATCCTGTTGTATCTCCAAGTAAAGAAACAACCAATTGTGTATTATCCTCATTCACAAGAGTAGGTGTAGTATAGGTTGCATTAGAATTTAATGTAATGCTAGGTAAAACAATAAATCCTGTAGAATCTCTCCACCAGCAGGTTTCATCTGCTTTATTTACTGCTTCTCTATCGAACTTATCTAAAATTGTTTTTTCTCCAGCAACTGTGAAATAAACCTCTTCAATTTCAATAACGGCAGAGCATTCCTCTTTTGCATATAAATGGAAGCCTAAAATTTTACTTAATACCTTTACTCCACTATTTTCCTTTGATGAAGCTAGAACATATTCTGTATCAGCATCCTCAATGGATAGATTTGGAGAAATCATAATTTCCTGGTATTCCTTAGATAGCTTAGGAAGTGCCTCTCCGTCCTCATCTAATGCATCTGCTAAAGAAATCTCAAATACTTCATAGGCATCATCGCCTCGTAAGCCTAAGACAAAATTGGAATAATCTATCGTTCCACTTACAACTCTCATTTTAAAACCAATGCTTCCAGCTGTAGCTAAATCATAGGTTCCTGTTGCCATTTTATAAATAGAAGCATCTGGAGAATTCGGGAAGCCTTCTGCCTCATTGTCCACCAATACTCTTAGCTTACTATTTGAGTCGTACACTCCATTTTCTGTAGAACCTACTAAGGTTTCACCACTGAAATCATTAATTGAGGTATCAAATAAGCTATTAAACTTGCGAATTACAGCTCCTTCGGGTAATGCTTTTACAAAAGCATCCTGATGTACAATCGTAGGAGCTTTTACATCATAAGTCACTGAATACTTCGTCTCAACTCCCTGAAAGCTTACGACAATCTCGTAGCTTCCTGGCTTAGCTTTATCTACCTTTGAAGAATCAACGCTATATTCTGAGCTCGTTAAAGTTTTTGTTCCTGAAACACTATAAATCGCCTTGACTACTAAATCTCCAACGGCAAAATCATCACCAACAATAAATTGTCTTGTTCCACCAGATACTTCGATTTTTTGTAAAGTATCCTCATCTCCAATTGGTGGGCTTGGAGGTACTTCATTATCCTTACAGCCTGTTACAGCCACTGCGAATAAGGATAACACTGCTAAAGTTAAAAATCCTCTTTTTTTCATTTTTCTTTTCTTCCTTTCTTTCCTTTATTACGCCCCATAGACGCTAAATTCGGATAATTGGGCACTATATCCACCTTTAACATCATTTGAGGAAATAACCAGCTTAATATACCGTACCTTTACTGAATCCGTTTGTACAATGTTTCTATTTCCTGTGGAAGGATCAAATAAGTACGCTTTTTTTGCAACAATCGAAGTAAATTGGATTTGATCGGAAAATGCTTGATTTGTTGCAGAACCTAAAATTTCAATTTCCTGTGTTCTTGCTGTCCACAATAAGGATGGTGGTAAACAAAGAACAAAGGTATTCACATCATATAAGTCTCCTAAATCGATAACAATTTCAGCAGGGAAGCCTTTAGATTCATAATAGGACGTTCCCGTTGCATCTCCATCTATGAGCTTCTCCACATTATAAACATCATTATGTGCAGAGGAGTATACAATCGATTTCCCAAAGACCAAGGATGGTGGATAAAATTCAATTTCAGAAATCTCATAATATGGAGCCGCTGTTGCACTATCTCCACGATATAATCTTAGCTGTAGTCCTATGTAGCCTTGTGTGGTAATATTGATGTCGATACAATTTCCTGTACCTGGAGACATTTCATATTCCTTTGTAGCGGATAATCTTGTGTAATTCTCGTTTAAGGAACCATCAGCCTTGACTCTTCTTCCCCATACCTGAACATTGTAGGTATAGTAGAATTTGTTGGCTTCATTTCCTAAGATACGAATGACACCCACTGTCTTTACTGCATCAAATTCAATGGTTAATGCTGCAAATTCATTTTCTTCTTGGGTCCATGCTCCACTTTTCCAAGAGGTAGCTTTATTTTTATCTACACTAAAGCTTGCTTGACTAGATGCAGCTGTAAAATCTCCTGAGCCATCATCTGCTGGAGTTGTTGTTTTATTCCCACTACTATGAGTTGCTTTTGCTTGATATGTCCCTATAGCAGGTACACCAATATAAGGTAACTCTCCCGTTTGGATAGCAAAATCAGGGACAAACATACCCTCCTGTGTAATATTTGGATTTGAGGAAGCATTTACCTCATTATTCTTTAAATTTAATACATAGGGTAATTGAATTGAGGCTCCTAATACATCACTGGATTCATAGGTTACATTTTCAACATAGGAATTGGATAAAACCTTTAAATCATTTAAAGAGGAAACCTTATTCCCTGCAATTTCTATTCCCTTAATTTTGACATTCGATATTTTAGAATTCGTAGACTCCCCACTCATTCTTGAAACGATGGAGTCTGCCATCTTATATATTTTAATATTTTCAATGGTTACACCCTGAATGGTCCCTCGCTCCCCTTCGGATTTAGTCCAATCTATGCTGTAGGCTATTGTAAAATCAATTAGAAAATCATTTTCACCATCTGTTTGATTATCTCCTAGCATAGCTGCATCCTCAATGGTTATATTTTTATAGGTAACATTTGTAATATCTGCATCATCACAATTGTGAATAGAAATGGCTGCCTTATGGAAATTATGCAATACTGTAATATTTTCAAAGGTAATCTCATCCATGGTAGCGCCATAGGTTTCATATCCAACCTCCATAGACTGAGCTAGGTCAGACCATACAACTACTCCATTGAATTTCACATTTTTTGTAGTACCACGATCCGAATTTTTCACAACCAATGCATCATCCCATGTTCGAACAAAGCCACCATTTACTTTGACATTTTCACAAGATTGTACGGATATTCCATCCCCGTTTTGACGCGCTGTGATAATCTTTACATTATCCATCGTGATATTTTTAGATTTATATAAGGCAATGGTCCATCCGGCAGGATCAAGAAAGGTAAGCCCTTCTATATAAACGGTATCTGTCGTTCTTATTTCCATAGGAATGGTATATTCCGATTCAGATCTTCTATTATAAATAGCACCTGATAAAATGCCTCTTCCTCGTATCGTAATATTTTCTAGATCCTCTGTTCTAATTTGTCCGTACACAAAAGCCCCACCAGCAATATAAATGGTTTGATTGCTTTCAATTGGAATTGCATCCGCCTTATAAACGCCTGAACCTATATAAACAATAGAATCATCCTTATCCGCCTGTTCCTTTGTAATTGGATTTTTTTCAATTTCTGATGCAAAAATATGAAGAGCAGTCTTATAATCCTCATTCAATTCTACAACATAATTCCCATTATATTCTAAATCAAAGGAAACGGTATAATCACTCACTGTGGGCTTAATTCCATAAACCAAAGGAGACACCTGTGCAGATGTAACAATTTCCTTTGTTGTAATCTCAATATGAACCTTACCTTCAAAGTCGAATAAAACCACAGGAGCCGTAGTGGTAGGAACCTCCCATGAAAACTTACGATTGTAATTCACTCTTGTTTCATAAACAAACAAAGGGATTTCATTTACCTTTACCTCTACTCCTTCATAGCTTTTTAACGCTGTAGGACCATCATAGGTAACCAATTTTGTGGTTTCTACCTCAGTAGAAGCTTTGATGAAATTCTTTTCATTATAATATTCATTTAATTCTGGGTTAACCGGTTTACCTCCGGGACCAGTATCATCCTTACAAGCAGTAAAAGTAAGACCAGCCAATACTGCTAATGCCATAAGTAGGCTTCTTTTCATATTCACTTTCATTAAGATCAGTTCCTTTCTGATACTATTATTATATAACAACTTTTTAAAAAATGAAAGCGTTTTTTAATAAAAAATAACCGGTTTACCCATTTTTAAAGAAATATTATACTTTGTATAATATAATTCAAAAAAAAGATAGAGATTCAATCTACAAATCTCTATCCTTTATGAATTTATATTTTTTACAGATTCCCGTTCTATCAGCTTTAAATCCAAAGTAATAATAGGTTCGTTGCTTCCTTCTTTTTTAAAATGATTCATTAAGGTTTTAGCTGCCAGCTCTCCCTTCATCCTAATATCCTGTCGTATTGTAGTTAAACTAGGATATATAAATTTAGAGTCTTGAATATCATCAAATCCAATAATGGAAAGAGCATCAGGAATTTTTAAATTTCGTTCATTATATTTTCGTATGATACCAATCGCAATAATGTCTGCACAGCAGGCTACGGCCGTAACATTTTGCTGTTCTATTAATTTTTCTCCAGCCCTTAAGCCATTGTCAAAGGTAGAAAATTCATCAAATAGATAATCCTCCTCAATAGGTAAAGCTGCTTCCTCCATTGCCTTTTTATAGCCTAAATATCGATTATAATCTATTCTGTTTCGGTTTGGAGCACCGACAAAGCCAATTTTTTTATGTCCGTTTTTAATTAAATATTTAGTTGCATCATACATTCCCTTTAGGTCATCTATCCGGATATTATAGCATTTTTCAGGATATTCCTCATAAACATCAATAAGCACGATAGGAATGTTTAATTTTTGCATCGACTGATATGTCTTTTCAGGATACCTACCTAGCATAATAACTCCATCTAAGCCCCTACTATATGCCCATTCTCCAAAATTATCAGTATTCTTTTGACATCCAATAACAATATCATAATCATATTCAGAAATACCAAGCTCTAAGCCAGTCAAAAATTCAACATAAAATGGATTTTGTGTAAAAGCAATGGCAGCATTATCTAAGGGTAAAAAAAGCCCGATTAAATGGCTTTTCCCTGTAGAGAGACTTCTAGCCGTTGTATCTGGAACAAACCCCAATTCTTCTATAGCCTTTAAGACCTTTTGTCTCGTTTCCCAAGAAACCTTGCCCTTATTATTAATTACATGGGAAACTGTTGTTGGAGAAACATCAAGGCATTTTGCAATATCATAAATGCTTGTTTTTCTTTTCATAAGTATATATCCTCATCATTGTTTCTATTATATCACAAATAGACAAAAATTTCCATACAAACGATATACTTTAAAATAAAGTATTCTTAGAAACAACTCAATTTCCCTAAATTAAAAATATCCCACGGCTTCTCTTGATTTATCAAGTGAAATCCATTGGGATATTTGATGCTATTTTTGTTTTCTTCTATGAAATAAAAACTTATGTTCCTTTTCTTTAACATCCTGAAATAATTCCGTTAGACGGGTGGTATATTCCTCTGTACAATCCTCTATGCAATCTTCCTTGTGGAGGCAATCATTATCCATTACATATTCATCATGAACAATTCCAACACATATTCCATTTTTAATGCCAATTACCGCAGGAACGTTAAGTCTTGGAATGAGGGTGTCCTGAACCAATGTGTCACTAGAAAAGCCTAGCTTTTCAATCAAATAATAGTAGTTCAGCTTAGTTTCTAAATCACCACAATCCCTTAAATCAACCTCTTCCTTGAATACATTCATAAAGTGAGGATCATAGTGCAATATGGTTCTAATTTTATTCTTTTTTGCTGTTTTATTGATTAAAGATATAACAGCCTGACAATTTTTACACCAAGCACCACCAATATATATAACACCTGTTTTAAATTTATAAAACATTTCCATCACCTTTTCATAGGTGGCATTTCGAAATACATTAAATTTGTCCTTTAATAATGGATATTCATCATTATAGCTCAAAGGAAAAACCTCCTTTTATTTTTCATTTTTAAAATTTATATAGCTCTTATAGAGCTCATTACGATTCATTTGAGTCTGTCTTGCAATTTCTTTAATTGCTTCATTCGGCTTATAGCCCAAGGAAATTAGCTCATCAATTTTTAAAAAAGGATTTGAAACCTCTTCCTGCTCCTGATATCCCTCTACCAAAAGAACCATTTCTCCCTTTAAGGGCAATTCTAAAAGGATTTCTTCTATGGTTCCTCTTGCAAATTCCTCAAAGGTTTTTGTAAGCTCTCTAGCTAATACGATTCTTCTATTCCCTAAAACAAACCTCATATCCTCTAATGTTTTTTCAATTCGATGAGGTGCCTCATAAAATATGATGGTATGAGGATTATATTTTATTTCCTCCAGCTGCTTGATTCGTTTTGTTGTCTTAGAATCAAGAAAACCAAAAAAGGTATAGGGCATAGGCGCTAAACCAGAAGCTATCAAAGCACTAATGCCTGCGGAAGCCCCTGGAATGGTTGATACGGCAATATGATTTTCTATTGCTAAAGAAACAAGCTTATAGCCAGGATCAGATATCACTGGAAGTCCTGCATCTGAAATAAGAGCAAGCTTACATCCAGATTTTAATTCATTTAAAATTTGTTCACTTTTTAAATCCTGATTAAATTCATGATAGCTTTCTACTTTTGTATGAATGTCATAATACTTTAATAGAACGCCAGAGGTTCTTGTATCCTCAGCATAAATTTTATCTACTGATTTTAAAATTTTTATCGCACGAAAGGTCATATCCTCTAAATTTCCTATAGGAGTTCCTACAAGGTAAAGGATAGCCTTATCCTGATCAAAGCTACGAACCTTCATTAGTTTTTGATGATACGATTTGCTTTTTCTCTAAGATCACGCTCTGCATAAACGATAGAAATAAGCTCTCTACGCTTCTCTGCGGAAATATCAAACTTCTTTTGGATCTTTTCTAAGAATAATAGCTCAGAGGTATTATATAAATCGTCCTCCATAGAAATAATAACAAGGTTTAAATAAACAACATTTTTAACCACCTTGTTTGTATGAGCAAAGAAATCAATTGTATTTTCTACAGAATCCGTTAAACGGAAGGAATATTCATCCTTGATTTCATCTAGCTCTGCCATCATCTTATTTAGGATACGCTTTTCATATTGCGTAGGCTCTCCATCAATATCGACCATATAGATAGCCAAATCAATAAATTTCAGCATTTCCTTCTTATTTAATAAACTTAAGAACATAATCATCACTCCTTTTCATAATTATATATTCTTCTTACTTCATTTGTCCACTGATTCTGTTCATCATAGACAATCAGTGGGGGTAATATAACCAGTCCTCCGATAGAACCATCCTTAATTCCTTCAATTAAAATATGGTTACAGGGACTGCCTAATTTCGGATAACAAAACCGTAAACGCTTCGGCTCAATGTGATACTTTGAAAATAATTCAAATATTTCCAAAAGACGATCCGGTCTATGAACCATAGCAAATCTCCCCTTTGAGTTTAAAAGCTGAGATGCCTCAGAGATGATATCCTCTAGGGTTGCTAAAAGCTCATGTCGAGCAATTGCCTTTTTATCATTGGGATTTATGTTATGACTTCCTACCTTGAAAAAGGGAGGGTTACAGGTGACAACCTCAAAGGTATTCTTCCCTATCATATTTGAAATTCCCTTTACATTCCCTAAAACCATAGTAATTTGATTTTCCAAATGATTCTCCTCTATGGACTGATTTGCAAGCTGTAAGGAAGAATCTTGAATTTCTATTCCAACAATCTTAGCCTCTGTTCTCAGGCTTAAATATAAAGGGATTGGTGCATTGCCACTACACAAATCACAAATCCGTTTTGTTCTTTTGGTTATTGTGACAAAATCAGCCAAAAGCATGGTATCTATAGAGAAATGGAAGGCATCGGTATCCTGATAAATACTCAATAAGGGTCTACCGAGAAGATCATTCTTGACTATCGTCATCTTCCTCATCCTTACGCTTATCCATAGCCCGTACAAATTCGATTTCATCTAATTTAAGAAATCCAAATTTATTTTCCTCCTCAATATATCGAACCTTACAGGTTTTATTTAATACATCACAGGACAATACCTTAGCTGGTCCATCTTGTGTTTTTACAATATCTCCTATATCAGGAGCAAACTTTCTTAGCTCCTTATATAATTCATTTTCATAGTTGATGCAGCATAGTAATTTTCCACAATTTCCACTGATTTTCACCGGATTTAAGGAAAGATTTTGATTCTTTGCCATTTTCACAGAAACATTATCGAATTCCGTTATAAATGTTCTACAGCAAACAATAAGACCACAGGGTCCTATTCCACCAAATACCTTAGCTCCATCTCTAGAGCCAACCTGACGAAGCTCTATTCTTGTATGATAAACCTCTGCCAGTCTTTTCACAAGCTCTCTAAAATCAATTCGATTTTCTGATTCAAAATAGATAATCAATTTTGATCTATCCAAGGTATATTCAGCCTCAAGAACCTTAATTTGAAGCATAAATTCCTTGGCTAGCTCCTTGGTTTTTTGTATAATTTTAGGTTCATCTAATTTATTTTTTTCATAAGCCTCAATATCCTGCTTTGTTGCAATGCGGACAATATCCTTAAGCTCTGCTGTTAAATCCTTTTCATTTAATTCAAAAACCTCTCCACAACAAAAACCCAATTCTGTTCCTCGTATTGTATTGACAACAACTGCATCCTGATCCTTCAGGCTATAGCCTGCTGTTCCGAAAAAGTATCGTTTTCCAACGGGCTTAAATTTTACGCGAATTGCCTTCACTGTATCACATCCTAAAATAGCTTGGTAATTAATTCATGCATTATATTTTTTGCAGAAACATTATAATTCAGTTTAGAATATAAATCTAAAATGAGCTTAAAATGCTTTTTTAAAACAGGATAATCTGTTTTTGCATATATTACTATTTTATCATACAAGGCAGTCAAAATCAAATCTTCTTTGTCCTCTATCTTAAATACATCCTCATATAGAGCCATAATCCACTTAAAAAACAAACGAACCGTATCTAAAGTGAATTTTGATGCATTCTCAATAAAAAACAATACTGCTTGTTTTTTATTTTTTATTTCCAAAAACTGTAAAAACATTTCCTTAGCATCAAAATAGCCCTTTGTATCCAATAAGCCCTTTGCTTCCTCAATATTGTTTGTAATTAAGCTTGCTAAGCTAGAATCTAAGGAGTCTGTACCCAAGGCCTCTAAGCTCTTACAAAGTCGTTTAATCTCAATAGATGGAAAGTGAATAAGAGAGCATCTAGAAACAATGGTAGATACGACATTGGCTAAATCGGTTGCTATAAAAATCCCAATTGTAGGCGTATGATTTATGGGCTCCTCAATAAATTTTAACAGACTATTTTGTGCAGATGCGGAGGCTGTATCTATTCCATCAACAATATAAATTCTTGGTCCTTCTACTAAAGAGGTTTTAGAAAACTCCTCCTGTAAATCCGTGATTTGTTCTTTAGAAATCAGCTTTTTAGAATCTAAAACACCAATATAGCTAACATTAAGATGCTGTCCATCTAGGATTGTTTTACAGGTTTCACAGGATAAGCACCCCTTATGCTCACAATAAAACAAACAGGCTAAGGCATAAGCCATTTCTTTTTTACCGACACCCTCATCTCCATAAAATAAATAAGCATGGGACATTCGATTATTTTTTTTATTCTGCTTTAATACATCATAAATTCTTTGTTGATTTTCTATCATCGGAAGAATATCCAAAAGAATCACCTACCTATAAAATCTAAAACAATAGCAATACAATCATTACATATACTATCCAAATCACGTTCTCCATTGATTCTTTTTATCCGATTGGGATACATTTGACATACCTCATTATAGCCATCATATACATCCTGATGAAACTGTAAATCCTCTAAATCGAGTCGATCCGACTTATTTCTACTGGAAAGACGCTTTAAAGCTATTTCAGGTCTAACATCAATAAATAAGGTAAGCTCAGGTAAATGATCTAACGCAAAATGATTGATTTTTAAAATAGATTCCATTCCAAGGCCTCTAGCATATCCTTGATACGCCAAGGAGGAATCTAAAAAACGATCGCATATTACAACCTTGTTTTCCTCTAATGCTGGCAAAACACGCTCCTTTAAGTGCTGCATCCGACTGGCAGCATATAATAAAGCCTCTGTTTCTTCCTTCATTGCTGTATTCCTTACATCTAAAATAATATTACGAATTTGTTCAGCAATATCAATTCCCCCAGGCTCTCTGGTAGATATATAGGGTATATTTTTTTGTTCTAATGCTTCACAAAGTCTTTTTATAATTGTAGTTTTTCCACTACATTCTCCACCCTCAAAGGTAATAAATAATCCTTTCATAGCTACCTCTCCTGCATCCAAGGCTTAGCCTCTTCATATGTTTGTTTTACTTTTTCTATTTCATCAGAAAATCTTTGCTTAAAATCCTCTATATTCAAAGCCTCAAGATATAACGCATTTTTTCGTTGGGTATGCTTATAGACATATAAAGTGTTCCTTTGAACAGATATAAAGCAGATATCCTGAGGTAATTTTGCTTCTTGATTTGTTAAAATAAAATCCTTTTGAAGGAAATCTATATTTTTAAATATATAAAGCTCATAGGTGTTTTTTCTAGTGTTTTGCAGGAAAGAATCCTTATAAAAAAACATCAAATAAGAATCAAACTCTATCCCCTCAATCACACCAGATATCCCATCCTTAGAATTAGCTCCCATTCCCTTTTCATAAGAAAATTGGCTCTCCTCTACTATATCTAAAATAGGCAATATCCCTTGGTATTGAAATTCATCTGAAATTTCTGTATTTAAATATTCTACAAGCTTGCTTTCTTGCTTGTTTTTCTTCCAATATAAGAATAAAACCAATCCAAGAAAAATAATCACTAAACCAAATAAAGCACAAAAAAC
Organism: uncultured Anaeroplasmataceae bacterium; assembly: GCA_949840955.1. Taxonomy (GTDB): domain Bacteria; phylum Bacillota_I; class Bacilli_A; order Acholeplasmatales; family Anaeroplasmataceae; genus Pelethenecus. The sequence goes on from CATKXV010000016.1 coordinate 24,008, forward strand.
ATAAGCCACAGCATCAAAGAGGGCATCAGAGGCAAATTCTAAAAGAATCGTACAAATTAAAAAAAATACTGCAACAAGCCCTAGAGCAATTGTAAAAAATTTAAATCTTCTTTTTAATTTTTTAAAGTCCTCCATACTGCACCTCCACCAAGGTTTTGACTTACACTAGTATTATACATTACTTTGCAAAATTATTCTATAATTTTTGTAAGTTTATAAAAAGAAAAAACAATCCAAAATGAGATTGTTACTTTCCTATATCCTTCTTATTCATTTGAATTTCTTTATATAAATATCGAGTGAGCCTATAGCTTCTACATTTATCCAAAAGCATACAAAGATAAAACAGAATAATTCCTACAACAGCAATAATCATATCCATCATTGTATCATAAACAGGAGAATGTCCCGCCAATATAGACTCTTCGACGCGCTGAGCATCTCCTCCCAATAGGCTATCCATAGTAAATTCATAAATTTCCCATAATCCAGCTACTCCCATGGTTACGAAAAAGATTAAAACGAAGATAAAAAATCCTTTTAATTGCTCTCCATTATAATTTAGTAAAACACAGAAAACAAGTACACTACATAAAAATCCAAAGTATCCATGTAAAATCATATCCCATGCCGGAATTAAATCATAGAAATTAAATGCACTTCCTAAGATAAGAGCCAACACCAAATGAATCATCAATAAATAGCTTATTATTGTAGGAATATGGATTGTTCTCGTATGATTCAACAATAAGACTGCACCTAATACCATTGGTCCAACCAAAATTTGAACATAGGTTAAAGGAGCCCGTTCTGGCTTAAGACAGGAATACACAATAATAGCAATAAAGGTTATAATCAAATCAATACCCAAAGGTATGTATTTTTTAAGCTGTTTCATAGTACGCTCACCATTCCGTTTTTCATTTATTTTTCTCATTGTACCATGAATGACAAAATATTGCAAATTTCACAATATCCTTCTTCCCTTCTACTCTTTACCTCTTAGGAGCTGATATTTCAGAATATTGACATGCTCTTTATTCTATTTTATACTATATGTAAAAGGAGGCAAGCGTATGGATTTTTCATCCTATTTTCCAATTTGGAAAGCACTAACACCAAAACAACAACAGCTGCTAGAACAAAATGCCATTTACCGAAAGGCTGAAAAAGGCACTATCATCCACAATGGAAATGTCCACTGTACTGGTCTACTGCTAGTTAGAAGGGGACAGCTTCGTGCCTATATCCTTTCTGAGGAGGGAAAAGAAATTACCCTATATCGCTTATTGGATCGTGATTTGTGTCTCTTTTCAGCTACATGTATTATGAATAGCCTCCAATTTGAAATTGCAATTGAAGCAGAAAAGGAAACAGAATTTTGGGTAATACACCCTGACATCTATAAAGCACTGATGACAGAATCCGCACCTGTTGCGGGCTATACCAACGAAGTTATGGCAACACGATTTTCTGATGTACTATGGCTGCTAGAACAGATCCTTTGGAATCGATTAGACAAGAGGCTAGCATTGTTTTTGTTAAATGAAGCTGAGCTTGAAAATACTAAAACCTTGAGAATTACACATGAAGGTATTGGAAAGCATATAGGAAGTCAAAGGGAAGTGGTAACACGTATGCTTCAATATTTCAAAAATGAGGGAATTGTTACCTTATCTAGAAATACAATTGAGCTTCATGATTTCAAAAAGCTGAAGGAACTATCTAAATAAATTAAGGGATATCACTTGGTATCCCTCTTTATTTTATATTCATTTTTCCATGCCACAAGGATAGCTCTCCTGAGCACAAAGAACCTCTTCAGCCTGAACACGATAAAATCCATATCCACCAGAAAAATTGTAGCATTCCAATCCGTTTTGAGATAAAATTCGACAAGCGATATAGCTACGAAGCCCACTTTGACAGTTGATATAAACAGGCTTTCCCAATTCAATCTCTCTAATGCGATCTCGTAACTCATCTAAGGGAATATTAAAAAACCCATGGATGTGACCCCTACGATATTCCTCTGGTGTCCGAACATCCAATAGAGTAACACTGCCATCCCTTGGCAAAGCTTCCACATCCTCATAGAAAAATTGCTTAAGCTTTCCAGAAAGAATATTATCCATCATGAAGCCAGCCATATTTACAGGATCCTTAGCTGAAGAATATGGTGGTGCATAGGCTAAATCTAGCTCCTTAAGGTCATCGGCTGTCATCTTACCATGAATTGCTGTTGCTAATACATCAATTCGTTTATCTACCCCAGCATAGCCAACAATCTGTCCACCAAGAATTCTGCCCGTTTCTTTTTCAAAGATTACCTTCATTACCATACTCTTCCCACCAGGATAATATCCTGCATGATCCATAGGAGAAAGATAGATTTTATCATAAGGAATCCCTGCTTTCCTTGCTGTTTGCTCATTGATTCCTGTAGTAGCTACAGTCATATCAAACACCTTAAGGATAGAACTTCCTAAAGATCCATGGTATCGACTATCTCCACCACAGATATTGTCAGCAGCAATTCTTCCTTGCTTGTTGGCAGGTCCTGCCAAAGGAATAAGCGTCTCTAAGCCTGTAACACTATGCTTTACCTGTACAGCATCCCCCACAGCATATATATTAGGTATAGAGGTTTCCATCCGATCATTTACTAGAATGCTTCCCTTTATTCCTAGCTCCAAATTCGCTTTTTTAGCCAGCTCTGATTCAGGAGTAACTCCAATGGCTAGCACTACCATATCAGCACAAAGACTAAGGTTGCCCTCCAGCAAAACCTTTACACCCGCATCTGCTTTTTCAAAGCCTTCCACAGAATAGCCAAGCAAAAGCTTAACTCCTTTTTGACGCATTTTGGCATGGATAAAGGCTGCCATATCTGGATCAAAAGGATTCATCAGCTGTTTCGGACGCTGGACAATGGTTACGTCCATACCTAAATCCTTTAAGTTTTCAGCCAATTCTAAGCCAATAAAGCCTCCTCCAGCCAATAGTACCGATTTTGGTTTCGTTTCATCTATAAATTGATGTATCCTCAATGTGTCTTCTACCGTTCTTAGAGTAAATAGCCTATCGATTCCTACCCCAGGCATATTGGGCTGAGTAGGCTTAGCACCAGGAGAAAGCAATAGCTTATCATAGCTTTCCATAAATACCTCTCCCGTTTCTAGATTTTTAACAGAAACCCTTTGTTGATCTGTATGAATTTGTATTACCTCATGACGCACCTTTATAGTGATATGGAAGCGATTATAAAAGCTTTCTGGTGTCTGTAGTGTCAAATCTTTCGGGTTTTCTATCACACCACCAATATAATACGGGAGTCCACAATTGGCATAAGAAACATAACCACTCCGTTCAAATACAATAATCTCAGCCCGTTCATCAAGTCTACGAATACGGGCCGCAGCCGTTGCTCCACCTGCCACGCCACCTACGATTACAACCTTCATCTACTTCTCCACCTGTCCTTTCCATGCAGCAATACCGCCTATATTTTTTACCTGCTGATATCCCATTTCCTGCAAGAGCGCTGTTGCCCGGCTACTTCGGGAGCCACTTTGACAATACACGTAGAGTGGGGTATCCTTATTATCCACAGCATCTTTAATTTTATCCATAGCTGATAAAGGAATGTTTATGCTGCCAGAAATATGACCCTCCTTATACTCCCAAGGCTCCCGTACGTCTAACAGGATACTCCCTATAACTGTTCTTTGTTCCTGTACATACTGATTGATGTCTGGACCACGAAAAAAATCAAAAAATCCCATATAGCCACCTCCTTCACTTTCATGCTAAAATTTGATTCTTGAATTTATTTCTCAAACCAATTCTAGCAAAAAAGAAGCTTTTGTTCTGTGACATTGTTACATAATATTTATTGAACCAAAAGTATAAATTTCTTTTTTGTTTTCAGTACCATTACCATTTTTTATATTTTATCACAAGATTTCCATCCTTGTCTATAACACCTAATACATTTCACATAAAATTCCTTCCCATTCATAGGTATCGCTTGTAGAAGCTTCTTTAGTTAAGAATTCTCTTGAATTATGGATATACCTATGCCATCCCGTAAAATTAAAAAAAGAGGCTTGTGCCCCTTAAATTGTATAATTAAATTTTGCTGTATCATCCTTATAATTTTCATTAGGTATAAAATATGTTGTTTTTTGTGGCAAAATCTTCAAAAAAATTGGCAGGATAAGAAAAGTACAACACTTTTGAATTTTAGCCAATTGGGAAACCTAATATTTATTATTGTTCTGCCACAAAAAAATCCCAACCACAGTAATTTGTAGTTGGAATTAAATTCGTCTAAGGTCCACTTGTTAATGTTCAATTATTTTATCAATATAGTTTTTGGATTATATGTAAAAATCCAAATTTAATTTTACACCTGAATATCATCAAGTATTTCAGCTATATTCTTACCATCTATTTTTGCATTATCTAAAAAATCTTTTCTACTTGAAAACGACCTCAAAAATGTTCCTCGATTACTATCTGCTAGATATAAAGAGCATCCCATACCTTTGCCTTCTTCATCCCCATTAATCAATTCATAAAGAATTCCATGATAAGAAAATGCAAACTCATCATTACAGTCTATAAGTTCCATAAATGTTGGCAAATGATTTTCACTCTTTTTATAGTCGTTTGCAAATAAATCCATTAATTTATGTTGCTTCATTTTACATTATTCCTCTCCATAAGAAAAATTTTAGTTTTGCCTGTTCTTACTCCAGCAACTACAGTAACTCCTCCATTTATGCAAGTTAGCGTTGCTCCTCCTATCTCAGCAGCAATCGTCATTCCACCCATAGTTAATCCCATTCCAATAAGTGCTAATCCACACAAAATTACTGTCAGAATTGGAAAACATCCACTAGAATCCACAAAATTCACAGGGCCATTATAACAATAAGCAAATAAATTCATATCATTGATATTTTTTAGACTAAGATAGCTAATATGATCCCCATTTAACCATCTACACCAATCCAGTACATAATATCTACTCTTACAATAATACATCCTTGTTTCTACAGGTCTCTTACGAATACCTATATAATTCATATTCTAATTTGATTTAATTTTTTTAATTATTTAATTCTACTTCTATTTTACTATAAAAAAGAAAAAGTTTCAATTTGAATTAAACGGAAATGAAATTGAGGAAAGAAAAATATGTTGTTCTTTGTGGCAAAATCTTCAAAAAAATTGGCAGGATAAGAAAAGTACAACACTTTTGTATTTCAAACAATTGGGAAACCTAATTTTTATTATTTGTTCTGCCACAAAAAAAATACCAACCACAGTATTTTGTAGTTGGTATTAAATTCGTCTTAGGTCCACTAGTATACTTCTATTTGCTATCTTTTATGGATGACACTAGAATTAGATTTAGTTTAATATCGAAATTTTTAAAATAATTGTTAACAATTTCTAAATTTTTATATTATTTGAAAGGCCGACTTAAAATCCAATTATTCTTCAAAACCAAACAAATCATTAAAATCATTAAAACACTTTTCACAAACCCATTTATTCTGATTACACGTTTTAGACTTTGTCATATAGCCAATATCCAAATATTCTTCTTGAATTTTCAAGTCTGTAATTTTAATTCCACAAAACTCACAATGCTCGTGGTCATTTTTGAATGTTGAAACAAATTTTGTCTTCTTAAATTTGCAACCAGTAATATCTTTGAAATTTCCAATTAATCTCCAATCATTCATTACTTTCTAATCCTCCACCTTCTATAAATACTTCACCAGTTTCCATTTGAATCTTTTCTCATCTAGAAGAAGATAAAAGGTAACTTTATTCAAAGCTCTTTGCTAAATTATTTATATTTTTTTATTATATCTCTAATATCAGCATTTGCATCCAATTTTAAGTACTGGATGTCAGTAGAATTTATAAAATTATATTTCAACAAAATTTTTACAAGTTTAAATCTTGAGGTTGAAGATAAACCATTTTTCATAAAATAATACACTTCATTCAAAAGTCTCATGTCAATTTTCTTTCTTTTATAATAAGAAATTAAAGATTCTTCTATTTCATACCAGTGATCACTATTTTGAAAATTTATTTTTATTTTCTTAATATTTTTTCTAATTAAATCATAGTCATTATTGCAATAATTATTTAAAATAATTCTTATCGCATATGATTTATATTTGGTATCAAGCAATGAATATCCAAATTTTTTTATTTTTTTCGACTTTAATGAACATGCAATTTCTAATACATAGGAATCAAATATATCATTATTTTCATTAAAAGATGCTAATAATTTATTCATTAATTTTACATCACATAAGTTGCTATAATAAATGATTTCTACAATTCTATTTTTTATTTTTATTTCACTTTCTATTATATTATTAGCAAGGGCATACATTGTTTTTTTAGTTGTATAATGTGATATTAACGGAAACATATGCTCTATGGACTTTTCATTTTGAATTATATTAAGAATTGTTTGATAATCATCAATATTGTTTAAATAATCTAAATTAAATTGAGGTCGATTTTTTTTATTCAAAGTTAGTTTATAATTAATTTTTATCATTGATAAGTCCAAAGAGCTTTCAGGTTCAAGAAAATAATACTCATTAACTATTTTTTCTAAATGTTTTTTATCCTTATATAAATCTAAAATTAAAGAAATTAACGAGGCAACGCTTGCAGATTCATTTATGCTATAATTCGTTTTATTTAATCTAGTTTTAAGTATTTTAATAATTTTATTTTTATATTTATTTTTTTCCTTTTTTAAAAAGAAATATAACGTATCGACTAAATATGAAAATGAATATTGATCTTCTAATTTCGTTCTTTTTATTTTTTTTAATAATAATTGAATAAAATAATCATTCATATTATAAAAACTTGCCAATTTATATGCATAAGCAGATCTAGATTCATTTTGATTTAAAAAAGCATAATTGTTCAATACAATCTGTTTAACTACTTTAAATTTTTCTTCTATATTTTCATTTTGCAATTCTATAATACTTTCTCCATGCCCACGCTTACTATGCCAAAAAAACCGATTTGCTTCCATTAGAATCCCCGCCTTTATTTTAGAATGAAAAGTAATGGTATTAATACTATTAAAGCAAAATCATCAATCACGCCTACACCTGTTGAATCATTTGCTATAATATAAGTTATTGTAATACCAATAGTAGCTCTAAAGCTTAATTCTATGAAACTATTATTAATATTACTTTGATTGTAACTATATTTATTAAAATTCCCAACTTTTCCCAAATTAAAATTTCTATTGTAATAAATGTGTGAGTGCGAATAACCTTTTCGTTTTGATTTGTTTCTTTCTCCTCGTGCTTTTAATTCTGTTTCTATATCTTTCTTTTCCTTTTTTTCTTCATTTGTAAGTCTTCCCTTACTACATAATTCATCATATCTTTCCAATAATTGTTCTATGCTCCAAGAAGCATATTTACTTTTTCGCATATTTCCTTGATGTCCATGCTGTGCAAATCTAATAATGAAAGATTCAAAATTATTACTACCTTTGGAAATTGGATCATTATAACAATAAGCATATAAATTCAAACCTACAATAGAGGCTGGATCCAAATAATTTATACTATCTGCTGTTAACCACCTACACCACTGTGGTACATAATATCTACTCTTACAATAATACATTCTTGTTTCTATATCATAGTAATATCCTTTATATCGAAATGGATTGTATGCTCCTATTGTAGTGGCTAGTGTGCCTGTTACTGCTGTTAACTCACCATAGGCTGTATATTCATATTTTACCACAAGACTGCCTTCACTGTCTATGATTCCTAAGATATTTTGTAAGATATCTCTTATATAATAGTATTTTGTTTCCTTATTATAGATAAATCCATAG
>CATKXV010000017.1 GCA_949840955.1 uncultured Anaeroplasmataceae bacterium
TCCCACACCCTTTTTCTTTTTAAAAACAAAAAAATAAGAGGGGAACACATTTCCCCTCACCCCCCTTTGTTAACATACTCTATATTTTATAGCTGATATGCACATACTCGTTTAATTAGATTACTAATAAAGTCTAAAAGGAGAGTTTGTGCTCTCCTTTTTGTGTCTTATAGTTTTGATCTTTCTTGTTTGAATTCTAGGAACTCCATGTAGTCCTTGATAGTTTCAAAGCCTAGCTGTTTCATTTCTTGTTTGATTTTCCTAAACTCTTCTAGTTCTTTATTCACTTCTTCTTTAGGTCCTGTTTGGAATAGGTTATCTAATGTAGATGCTGCTACATTATCTGAGGATTGAATAAAGTGAGAATAGATATCTGTAGTGGTTGAGGTCCTAGAATGTCCTGCTCGTCCTGATACAGTTACCAGAGGTACACCTGCTGTAATTTGTAGGGTGATATTGGTATGTCTTAGGCTATGGATTGTGAAATGAGGAAGGTTAGTTTTTTTTAAGACCTTTTTTAGCCATTCTAGGAAGGTACTAGGACGAATGATGAATCCATTATCTCTTGTGAAGAGCCAATTTTCATTATGGTAGTAATCTCCTAACTCTGGGATTAGGTTATCCTGCCATTCTTTATATTCTTTTAGTTGTTGGATTAATAGAGTTGGCATCGTTATGGTTCTTGCTGACTTTTTAGTTTTAGGATCTTTAAGAATAACACCTTGATGTCTGATTTCAAGGGCGTTTCTTTTGATAGTGATTTTATGAGTTTTAAAATCAATGTCTTCCCATTTTAAGCCAGCGACTTCTCCTCTTCTAAAGCCTGTGAGTAGAAATAATAGGAGTGAGGTTTTTATTCTGATATCGGGATAGGAAAGTAAGGTCTCATAGAAGGTTCTTGCTTGAACTTCATCCATAACTTCGATATCTTTTATGGCTCCCTTCTTTAGAATAGACTACAAAGTCAGCTGTAGCGTAATTTTCTTTGATTACTCTTTGACGTTTGGCGTAGGCGAGGAGTTGTCGTAAATAGATTTTACGTTTCTTTTTGGTGTTATAGGCATATTCACTTTGGATGGTTTTATATTGAAAGAGGAGTTCAAAGGGAATATTTGTTTTTTCACAGAAGCAATCTGCCCAGACCTGTTCTACGTTCATTCCTTGCATTGCCTTGGATAGAGTGGCGTGTTGAACGTGTAATTTATAGCGTAAAACATGATAGGTAAGACCTTGTTCTTCAAGAGTAGTATTAAAGCTTTTTCTTGGAACAATTTTTTCTATTATCTTCTTATCGTTTTCTACTTGATCAAAATAGTCTTGAATAATGGCTGGATTTAGGTCTTTTAATTTGATATGACCTATCCTTTTATTGATGTATCGGAAGATGTCTATGGCTCTTGTATAGTAAGTTGGAGAAAAGGAACGAGTTAAATAATCTAAATAGATTTTAGAGTAGCTTTCCACGGTGTAATCATTGTCTTGCAGACCAAAGGAGATATTCTCCTTGATTTCCTGTTCAAAGGCTTCTGCCACTCTTTGAACCTCTTTTTCGATTTCCTTTAAAGATAAATCAGCTGGTGGTGTCCAGGTCATACTTTTTCTAATTTTCTTTTGTAGAGTTTTTTCGTGAAAATTGGTAGTGATTAAATAGCTTGTTCCTTTGATGGTTTCTCTTTTAACTATACTTGCCATAGGTCCTCCTTAAATGTGTTTGATTAAATCATCATAATTGATATAGATGGTGTTCCCTATTCTTATCCCTTTTAGGATGCCTTTATCATATAGGTCTTTAATATAATAATAGGTTATCATGATATGATATTCTTTTTTGATTTGTTCTTTGGCGTCCCTAATTCGTCTTAAGCGATTGTATTTCATATTAAGCCAAGTAATGATAAGACTTGATCAAGATCATAGAGGATTTTATTTCCTAAATAGACCTTAGCTAGTTTCCCTTGGGTATCTAAGGCTCTTATCATATATTTGGTTACACAGGAGTTAGGGTCGTCCTGTTTAATTTCCTTTAAGATTTGTTGTAGAGTTCTTAAACGTTTCATAAAGTCTTTTCCTTTCATTAATGTTCTTCCGTCTCCACGAGATTTATACGAAAACGCATTACTATCAAAACTGTTTTCTAAAAATTCATCAAATCAAAATTATTTATCTATCATATATAACTTCCCATTCAATATAGATTTAAAGTATACACTATATTGTCCATTTTCATTCTTTTTAAAATCTGCTACTATACCTAAAGTTTCTTCCCCAATCAACGGATCATTATTAGAGCCTAATAAAAACTCTTTATTCAATTTTTCTCCGCTTAATTCTTCTATTTCTTGAATTATTGTATCAAATGTATAATCTAGATTTGAAGAGAATTTAAATATTTTGTAAGGCTTTGAAAGATGATGAAGTTCAATAATATCCTTTCCATTTTTCACTCCTAAATAGATGTTGTAATACCTATTATTTGCCCCACTACAGGAGGCTGTATAATCTGATAAAGCTTTCTTATCCTCTTGTTTTATCAAATTAGAATTTATTAACAAATCAATAGAAAACATATTTCTTGATCCACCACCAAAGGCTACAAATGTATCAAAGCTTTCCTCTAGATATTCTTCATCTAATTTATTAGGCGAAACATCTCCTACAGATATATCATTGTTTAACTGTTGTTGAATTAATATTGTTAAAAATACTGAAATTAAACAAATACAAATTGTATAAATTACTAACTTTAAACTTTTCAAAAAAATCTCTTTTCTTGTATTTACGTTTTTAACCTGAAATGTTTTATTAATCAGCCTTTCTTCATTGACCTCAGATTTTATAAGGCTATAATCAGGAACAAAAGAAATATTTTCATTTACGAAGCTTAGAAATTGTTTTTCATTACTCATTTCTTGATTTCTCCTTTTTCTTTAATTTTTTTAGTGCCCTATGATATGTCGATAGGACTGAATTCAATGACTTATTGTATCTTATGGAAAGCTCCTTAAAAATAACATTATCTAAATTATGCTGAAGTATTAAAGCAATTTCATATTCATTCAAATGATTTCGCATTTTATCTAAGATTTCTTTATACTCAAATGAAAAATCAGTTTCATATGTCTGCTTCTCAATAATATCTTCATCAACTATAACATTTATCCTTTGGCGTTTTAGAAAATCTAATGCCTTATTTTTAGCAGATGAAAGTAAATAGTATTTAATATTTTCAATGCCTTCAGATAAATTATTGTAGAATTGGACAAAAACATCCTGTGTCAATTCCTCTACATCATTCCTATTATCAATATATTGCATGATTTTGAAATAAACTAGTTTCCCATAAGTAACATAAATTTTTTCAAAGATGAAATGAATTTGAGATAAGTTCTTTGACTTTAATGCTAATTTAAGATTTTGTTCTAGGTTCATACTTTTTCAGGCCACCTTTCAAAAAATATCTTTCATATAATAAGACGATTTTCTCCTCGATTTTATTGCGTTTTTTTTAAAAAAAATAAACATTTTTTTAAAATAATTAATAATTCCTTTATTTACCTCTCATGATAGCATACAAAAAAATCTCTTTAACAATGAGATAAATAGATAAAAAGTGAATTTTTGATTGTTATTTTATTAGCTTTAAAATCAATGTCTTCTATTCCTTCTCTGCTACAACTTATAAATAAGTGTAGTCTTAATAGTAACCTAAATATGATTTTAACTATTTTATTTTATGTAAATTTCATAGATTACTTTTAAAAAAATGAAAATATTGGTAATGATTATATGAAGCACAAAAATGTAGCTTAAGAAAGGAAATAAAAAAATGAAAAAAAATATGCTGTTTTTAGCAATCTTTTTTTTAATCTTCTGTCTTAGAATCAATAATACGCTCAAGGCAGATGCTTACACTGAAGCACTTGAAGTAATGGAGGGAGATTTCGTAGATACTCCTTATGCCCAAACTCTAACCAAAGGATATTATGCCATAGGAACAAGACCTTACGTCACTTCAATTGAAAATTTTAAAGGTGATTTTTCTTATTATCATGTTGATCCAAAAAATCAAATAACTATGGATGATATAAGAAAGGTTGGACCCATCGATATAGAGGAAAATATACTTCAAAGGGATCTTGTAGATACCTTTAATATATTTTTTAAAGATTATATTAGAGAGTTTGGTGCAACTATTTTAAAAGTACATTCTTCTGCTGTTTTCTTTACAAATGGAGAGGAATACACGGCGGAAATTATGGGAGTATTGACAAAACAACCAAATAGTGATACCTCCATTGCAGGAAATATGTCTCATTTTTCTAGTATAGATCATCCACTTTCCTTAGCATCATTAAAGGAACGCTATCAAGCAACAGATAATGTAGATGGTAATATTACGAATCGCTTACAGTTTGAAACAAATTACAATCCAGATAAGCCTCTGCTTGGCTCGTATTATTTTATCGTAAAAGCAACAGATAATGCTGGCCATGAAGCCTGTGCAATAGATATAATTCATATCAAAGATTTCATTCCTCCCGTGATTTCTTTTAAGGACAATAAAAGTGAAATCGACATTGAAGTGAACTCTAGTTTTAGTGTTGAGGATGCAAAAAAATATTTTTCTGCAACAGATAATTATACACCAAAGGAGCAATTGAGATATTCTTATACCGATAATTTTAGTAAACACATGAACAAGTTGGGAAATTATTCTTATACCTGCTATGTTCAAGATTCTGATCATAATCAAAGCAGAGCTACTTTAAAAATTAACATCGTTGATACAACAAAGCCTACTATCATTTTAAATGGCGGTGGGGATACAATTTACTCAGATCATGTTTTAGAAGACAATGAAATTCTCGCATTATTTTCAGTTTCTGACAACTATTATACAATTTCAAACTCACAAATTCAAATTACTAGCAATACCTGTACAGGGAAACAGGGAACGGAATATAGAATTACATTACGTGTAACAGATGGAAGTAATAATACACAGGAACAAACCTTTAAATATTATCTAACAGATATGGAATCTCCAATCATAATGGTAGAAAAAACTTTGTATTTACCTCTAGGATCCTATTATACAAATAAAGAAATTCTAAATATGCTTAAAACAGCTGGAATTATCAGCAATGACGCTATAGATGTATCCTTGATTTATAATGACTTCCATACAGATAAAGAAGGTTCCTATGAAATAACCTATGTAGAGACTTTAGCTGACGGTAAAACGAATGAGGGTAAAATTCATATTCATGTATTCTCTCCTGTTGAGCCAGATTATCCCAACCTAAACGAAACAGAGTCTACCTACAATTCCTTATGGTATCTTTTACTTCTTCTTTTGCCACTTTCTTTTATTCCAATTATCTTTTTCATAAGACATAAAAAATATGGGAAAAATTAGGATATTGCTCCTTTTTCTATTCCCGTTATGTATTTGTATTCAAGCGAATGCTGATGAAGATACGCATAAGCACTATCATATTATTGATATAGATCATCCCCTTTCATTTGAAGAAATCAAAGGAAGATATAGCTCCTATGATTGGCTTGATGGCAATATAACTCAAGAATTACATTTTAATTCAGAGTATGAAAAGGATTATCAAAATCACACGCTTGAATTAAAGGACTATGATTTAATTGTTACTATAACAAATACCAGAGGAAAGCAAACACAGGTTAAAGATATCATATCCTTACGGGATTTTACTCCCCCTCGTGTTGAAATTATATCCGATGAGGTAACTTTAAATCAAAACAATAAAGGAATGGAAGACATTTTATTAAACTGCTTTTCAATAACCGATAATTGTACTCTAGAGCTACATTATGAGTGGCTTGGATTAGAGGAAATCAATGTACCAGGAACCTATTCAATTTCGCTTATAGCTTATGATTCCTTTGATAATGCCTCTGAAAAGAAAACAATTACAGTTCATGTGACAAGCACCCTTCATACTTTTATTATAAAAGATGAGATAGAAGCTTCAAATAAGATTCTATTGTCAAAAGATGAAATTCTTGAAGAATTTCTTAAAAAAAATTTGATTCAGGAAGGTTTTTTGAAATCAGAAATAAACAGTAATTATTTTGCCTCCTTTAAAACACCTGGAATATACCAAGCTACAATCAAACTGTCTTACCCTGAGGAAATAACTCATTTATATCAATTTAAAATTGTGAATCAAGCTGTAGAAAATTCCAATCAAGAAAATAAACTCCTATTATATATATCCCTAGGAGTTATATCTCTATTAAGTATACTAGGAATGATCATTTACAAAAAAAGGCGCTAATTCTTATTCATTGAAATGGATAGATCCATATTCTCATATGAGCAATGACTATGATGAATTTTATTATTATATTCAAGGTCTAAAGGATCTAATTCTTGAAATTCATGAATATAATCCATAATTCTCTTTTGAACAAAGGCCTTAATCTCCTCTGCAGAAGGACGCTCTTCACTTTGATATATGTCATAAGAAAATTCAACTGTAAGATGAAGATTTTCTTTAAATTCCTTTTTCAATTTATAATTTTTAAAGCTTATTGGTGTTTTCCCAATATGATCTATAAATTTAGTAGATTTACTAAAATAAGGACTACTTTCATTTTTAATCACTTCTTTAATATTGTTTTTATAATAATAAACAGCACTTTGAGCATGGAAGTTCTTCGATTCTTCTCCCTCTATAGTCCAAATTTCTGCTAAATCTAATAAAGGCAATATAATATTGCGTTGATTATAAAATCGTTGAACAAATTCCAAAAAATGGATGGGCGGTGCCACCAAAAATAGACTACTAACATCACTAGTCGAAACCAGCATAGAGTTCAATACACTTTCTTGATTGGGATTTTTAAAAGCATATAGCTCATCCATTTTTTCCTTTGTAATAAATAGATAGCAATTAAAATCAATTTCAAAGGAGTACTTGATAAAATCCATTAGTTCTACCAAAAATTCCTCATTTAATAACTCTTCATTTAATACTATACTGGATACATGACGATAATTAATAACTAATGAGGTAGAGGTTCCTAAATTATAAAATAATTCCGGTATAGTTTTGCCACTGGTTTTAGCAAATTCTCCTTGACCTTTATTCTCTGTAGTTTCTGTTTTACCTATATCACTACTTAAAGGAAGATAGAAATATCCTTCTAGCTTATCATCTTTTTTCTCAATACCTACACTGGCTATAAATAGAATCTTAGAAATATCATAGCCCTGACAGGATGTAAAAAGCAAGGTTAAAGAAAATACTAGAAATATAAGCATCCACTTTTTCATTGTAATTTCCTCCTTATTTTATTGTGTATCTTTAATGGCTGATCTCTCTCATCTAACTTTAAGTCCGAAGATGCTAAAAAGAATTTATGAATTCCTTTAATATCGAATGGTAAAAAAGGATAAAAGTATCGAACACCCAAAGTTTGCTGATTATATAAATAACCCGCAAGTAGAATACTTGCTATAACTATACCAAACAAGCCATATATTAATGAAGCAAACAAGATGAATAGCCTTGCTAAACTAATTGCAATTATATTCGTTACATTTGAGCTTACCACAAAAGATAACATAAAGCATATTGCTGTAGCTGTCATGATAAATACTCCTGCTATACCTGAGGAAATTAAATTTTGACCTACAATCAAACCTCCGATAAGCACAATAGTAGACGATACAGTGACCTTGTTTTGTCTAAAGCCTATCAAATAATATAATTCAAACATTCCTAATACAATTAATATTTCAACAAAAATAGGTAAATAGATTCCCGTTTGTGAAATCTTCAACGTGGAAAGGACGGTTAAAGAAAGACTATCCATTTGTATCCCTGAAAAGGCTGCTAAAAGGCCACAGAAGAAAATAGAAAAGACAGCAGACAAAATGATAAACCATCGCTCAAAAAATGAAAATAAAGGCATATTTAAAGCATCTATCTTGAGTCTAGATGTATAAGCTAAGGTTGTAGGCAAGCAAATAACAATACAAATTCGGTCAATAACTAATATAAATTCTCCATTATACAGTCTTCTGCATGCGGTATCTGGTGTTCCAACATAATGAAATGTTGGAAATAAATGATTGTTTTGAAAATAGGACATAACGTCTTCAATACAAATAATAGCATCAATATCTATTTTTTTTAATTGCTCAATTATTTTTTGCTTTATTTTTTCATCATGGATATCTTCGATGGATAACAATGAAAGAATGGTTTTACTCCTTCTGCCGACATTTATAGTATCAATTTTAAGCTTATCATCTTTTACTCTTGTTCTTATTAAAGCGATATTCTCTTTGAAATTTTCTACGAATCCATCTCTTGAACCAAACACATTATCTGGTTCAGCAATAGAATCTCCTGTAGGTCTTGAGGGGGCTTTTGATAAATCAATAACAAAAAACTGCTTTTTTCTCTCACAGATTAATAAACCACAAAAGATCAGTTGAACTATAGCATTTTCGTTTGGTTCTATTTTTTTACAAATTCCAGGAAGGATTTCATCTATATCACTATCCATATCCTCTAATAGCCGAGGATAAAAGTCCTTCATAAATTCCAATACATTACAAAGGTGCTCCTGATAATAGATGGAGCAATTTGCTTTTGTTTTTTTATAAATTACATCTGAATTATTCTTTAGATTTTCTAGCACAATACCACTCCTTAATTAGCCAAAACATAAGTGTAGAGCTTAGAATTAATAAACTTGCTACAACCTTCATATATAAATCCTCCATAGGAATGCACAAATAACAAACACTTCCTAAAGTGAAAACGGTTATTAGCATGATACCGCTCATCAGCTTATGATTTAGTTGTATGCTATTACGAATTATGCTTAAGTTATAAGCGTATTTAAAAATACAGCATATCATTATATAAAAAATATATGCAAAATCAAAGTTACCTAAATATCGAGTTATGGGCTCAATAGATAAACTGATAAAACCTACCCAATTTAGTCCTTTAAAATAGGTATCTCCTGCATTCCCAACTAAAATAAAATATTCAGCCCCAAAAAAGAATAGAGCCATAAAGATAGCCATAATAAAATTTAATTTTGAAAATTGAATATCCTTTTTATTAATTAAAAATGTAAGGTTATCTCCTATAAACATAAACACAAATAAAGGCAATGCCCAAAGGCTTGTCTTTTTGAAATCAAGAAATATAGAAGTATCTAAATTGGGTTGAAAAAATAAAGTTAAGCTTAAGATGGCATATCCTAAAATGATAAAAAGTGTGGATAATTCCATAACATCTTTAGGCTTATAGTGGGATAATACTACTATCGTAATGGTAATCAAGCTCAGCATTATAAAAAAATTACCAGTGGGGATAAATATTTTGGTTAATAAATATACGCAAAATGCAATACCAAATATATTCTCAAGAAGCAAGATTGTATTATAAAAAAATTTAAATATGGATTTTTTATAGGCATCATCATATAAATATTTCATTATTGCTTTAGGAATCAAAAGAAAAATAAGTAGGACTACGACTCCTATTATTGCTATATAATAAATTCCCATACTACCATATTCATTATAAAAATAAGGAAACATTATCATTCTTAGCCATATATAATTATAAACACTAACAAATAAAAAAAAGCTTATTCTAGATAGTTTGGTCATAAGATCACCAAATATAGTATGTCTAGAATAAGCTTATTTTATTTATTAAAATGTCGTTTTAAAACTCTTTTTGATACAATCATTTCTATTTGCTCAGGAATAACAGTAACTTCAATTCTACTTAATCTCGGTAGACTTTCTCCATCCGTATTATAAGGAATTGCATTTTTGGATGTAATGACCATATTACTTGTCTCAAAATGCTCAATATTATGCTTGTATCGCTCTCCAAATATCATAAATAATGCAAAATCAATTGTATTAATAAAACGATTGGTTTTACGAATCAGTGTAACATACAATTTTCCTTCATTTAGGTATATTCTTTTTTTGCGATGTAATTTCATAGATGCTAGGTACCTTGAATTTGTAGCTAAAAACAAGAAAAATTTCCCAGAGATTACTCTATCCTCAGATTGAATATCAATGTGTATGGTTCTGTCCTTACTAAAGGATTTTACCGTTTCAAAATAATAAGCAAATTTTCCAAAACGTTTCTTTACCTTATAGCTTGCAGCATAGCTTACATCCGTAAAATTTCCTGCAGCTAAACCATAAATAAAGTATTGTCCATTAATTTGATTCACATCTAAAAGAGTCTTATTTTCAGTTAAAATAATTCGCATTGTCTTTTTCAAGCTCTTCTTTAGACCCAATGTTCTTCCTGTATCATTACAGGTTCCTGTTGGAACATAGGCTAATGTTGGTCTATTTTTAATCATCATAAGACCATTAACAACCTCATTTATTGATCCATCCCCACCAGCTGCAACAACCAAATCAAACTCTCCAGCATTTTGAACAACATAGTCTCTAATTGAATTCGGTCCTGTAGAAGCAAAGGTTTCTACAATTTCATATTTACTTTTTAGCTTCTGACAAATGTAATCTATATGCTTAACTATTTTACTTTTGCCACTATAAATATTGTAAACAACTAAAGCTCGCATAGCTATCCCCTATTTTGTTTCTTGATTTATAAATGCATCTACTTTTCTAATTTTTTGCTTTGTACCTACAAGTACCATAATATCTGATGGAACCAAGGAGTCCGTTCCTCGAGGAATATAAAATTTATCCTCATGGATTATTCCTACTATATTTACATCAAATTTATTACGAAGATTTAAATCAATCAAGGTTTGAGATTTAAATTTAGGACCAACTTGGATTTGCACAATAGCATAGCTGCTATCAATAGAATAATAATCTAAAATTGCATCACTTGCTATTTGATTCGCAAGAGAAATGGCAGACGCCTCCTCTGGAACAATTACTTCTGTTGCACCCAAGCGCTCAAATATTTCATGATATCCTAAAGAATCACTTCTCACTGTTATATTTTTCACACCTAAGGTTTTCAAATTCATTGTTGTTAAAATCGAAGCCTCTAAATTATTTCCAATGGCTACTACTGCATGATCAATAGAGGCAACTCCTAATTCTTTTAAAGTTGCAAGCCGAGTTGAATCAGCAATAACGCAATGCTCAACATCCCTAGCTAAATCCGTAACACAATCTTCATCAATGTCCATTCCCAATATATCACAATTCATATTGGATAAAGCTCTAGCTACGGATGATCCAAACCTTCCCAATCCTATTACAATAAAACTCTTTTTCATCCTACTATAATCCTCTCTTCTACATATTGTATCTTTTCTTTTGATTCTGTCATCCAGTTATGATTAACTACGCCAATAATCGTTAAAGGCCCTAATCTACCAAAAAACATCATAAAGCATAAAACAATCTTACTAAATGTATTTAAAATAGGTGTTATTCCCATAGACAACCCTGTTGTAGTAAATCCTGATACTACTTCAAACAATATTCTATCCATTCCTAAATCAGGTTGACTAAATCCAATCATCATTGCTCCAAGTATCATAATAATAACAGTTATACCAAATAAAACAAAGGCTTTAAATATAGAACCATCGGATATTCTTCTATGAAATATTCGAGGCTTTTTCCCTTGTGCATAGTAGAAGAAGGTTAACATTATCACAAAAATGGTTGTTGTTTTAACTCCTCCTCCTGTTGAGCATGGAGAAGCACCAATGAACATTAAAACAATAAACATTACATAGGCACTTGGCGGAATTTGCTCAAGGGGTACACTAGTAAATCCTGCCGTTCTACAGGTTATAGCTGTAAATAAGGCTTGTAACCAACTGATTTCATTATACATAGAAAATTTAAAAACAAGCATTCCAATTCCATTTAAAGCAATGGTCATAATTAATACAATTTTACTATGAATAGATAGTTTTTTTATGCTATGCTTACTAACCACCTCTTCTATTACAATAAAACCTAATCCTCCACAAACAATCAATAGCATTGTTGAAATGTTTAATAAAATATTATCCTTAAAGGGTATCATACTTTGATCCCCAAAAATATCAAATCCAGCATTATTAAACGAAGCAATCGAATGAAATACAGCTACGCCCAAGGTTTTACCAAAATTATAATCATAGTAAGGCATTAATGCTATATAATTAAGAAGAATACCTATAAATTGAATAACAAAGGAAATTAAAATAATTCGCTTTACCAATTTTACTATTCCAGCTATGGAGTTTTGATTTAAAGCCTCTCTTAATAAATAACGATTCCCTATACCTATTTTACCACCCAAAATTGCAAAAAAGCAAACCGCTATAGTCAAAAAGGATAGTCCCCCAATTTCCATAAGGAATGCCATAACAATTTTGCCAAACAAACTAAACTTAGCAGCAGGAGTAATAACAGCAAGTCCTGTGACACAAACACTTGAGGTTGACATAAATAAGGCATCAACAAAACTCAAATGATTCCCATCACAAACTGCCCATGGGAGCATAAAGCATATTGTTCCAAGCAAAATAACTGATAAAAATGTCAAGATGATAAATACATAAGGATGTATTTTTAACTTTTTTTTCTTTAACATATAATCCCTCGCTTGACTTATTATACTATATTTTGGTAAATTTAACAATAAAAACAAAACTAAGAAAAGAAAACAGCCGTAAAAACGGCTATTTTTTATAAAGTATCCGGTAAAGCCTTTGAACAAGCAATGGCTAATGCTCCATCTCCAATATGGCAGGATACAGATAAAGAAAGTGGATTGCAAACAACATCGGTAACTCCAAATTCTTTTTTAATCACTTCTACAAATTGATCGGCAACAGTTCGATCTGTACCACTATAAGCCACAGATAGATGAACATTGTCCACTCTACCATCAATATCCTTTAAGAATCCTTCTATACTGCTTCTTGCAGCATCAATCATAATACGCTTTGCATTTTCAAGTGTTCGATTCATCATTCTAAATTTATCTAACTTTTCACCTGCAATCCGTAAAACTGGCTTTATTTTTAACAAGCCTCCAACAGCTGCAGCAGCAGGTGTTATTCTTCCACCCTTACGTAAATACTTTAATGTATCCACCATAATATAAATATCAGAATGCATTTTCACTTCCATTAAAATATCATGTATTTCTTTTCCACTATAGCCCTTATTTGCTAGCTCCATAGCGTCCATAACAGACTGTCTTTGCGTAACTGATATTCTTTGATTATCTACAACAAATACCCTATCTTTATATTCTGCTTCTGCAACCCTTAAAGCACTTGCACAGGATTCAGATAAGCCACTTGACATTGGAATATAAACGATTTGGTCATATTCAGTTAAAAGCTCATCCCATAAGGACATAACTAATCCAATAGATGGCTGAGATGTTGAAACAGCAACATCACCTAATAGTTTCTCATAAAATCCTTCTTGGGTTAAGTTAATATCCTCAAAATATTCTTCCCCTTCAATTGTAAAAGGCATTGGTACAATCTTAATACCTAACTCTTTTGCTTCTGCTTGGGTAATACCACTATTACTATCTGATACAATTGCGACTTTCATAATCAATCATCCTCATATTTCATGTAGTTCTAATTTAGATTCTTAATCTATTATACATATTTTTTTGCTCTATGCTACAATTTATATCAAATTCTTACATAAATGTCAATGTTGTTTTACTTTCTTTAGAAGAATTTTTTTAAAAATTATAAAAATTTGTGCTCAATTTTGTACAGAAAATAAAGAAATTATTTTTTTGGTTTTGGTTTTAAGCTTTTACAGGTTGCTATTACAATTTCGTTTATTTCTTTTTTATTTTCTAAATTAACAATTCTAAGCATAGGCTTAGCACCAGAATAAGGTATTTCTAAAGGAAGATTATAAATTTGATTTGTGTTAACATTTTTAATGAGAAGCCTCTCATCATAAATCCCTCCAAATAAGATATCCTTATAATAGAGTAAATATTCTCCCATCATAGGTCTACAATATATTGGTTCAAGCTCACTAAGCTGTTCTAAAATATAATCTCTATATTCTTTTGATGTTGTCATTATCTCTAGCTCCTTTATATAAAGTATTATATCATTTTCAAAATAAAAAAGCAAAAACCATGAATCATAAACTCATGGTTAATATCTTATTTTCACTTTAATTCCTGTTTTCGTTTTTACATCAATAATATTAATATGACCATATTTTCGTTTGTATTGATCCAAAGTTTTCTTAATTAATGGAAGAAACAAAAGGATTTCCTCATAATTTATTTCTTTAGCCGTCTTTAATCCTTGTTTCCATAACCATTTCCAATGAATCATTGCATTAGGCACCCAAAAATATAATTTCCACTTATGAGAATGAAGAGATATTCTCATTTATTCCACCACAATCCGAACACGACAGCCGTCTGCATCTACAGATAAAATTTCTCCCAAAACCCCTTGTTCAATTAAAGAAAGTATTTTACCAAAATCAATTTGATTTAAAAAATCCTTTCCATTAATACTAGGCATAGCAATGCCACTTTCTAAACAAACCATAAGAATAGCAACAGGTATATTCATACGCACCTTATCTCCCTGATCTGAATCTACAAGTATTTTAAGTAGCATAGAATTGATATCTTTTCTCTGGCTTAAAGGAATGATTTCCGTTTTGATGACCTCTCTTCCTAGCAATTCATCTAAACTAACATTTAAAATATCTGCTAAAGAAGATAAAATAGAAATATCAGGAGCTGATAAATCATTCTCCCACTTCGAAACGGCCTGAGAGCTAATATTAATTTTAGATGCAATATCCTCTTGTGTTAAATTTAATCTTTTTCTTAATCTTTGAAATCTTTGTCCAAATGTTTCCTTCATAATGTAATCCTCCTTTTATTTTTATTATAAATTAGGAAAAGGGTTTTTAAAGCATCCAAAGGTTTAATTGTCTCAACCAGTCGTTTCATATTATACAACCATAAGTTGTTTTTCTATTTAGTTAAAGCATAACTTTCATCTATTTTTTTCTTCAACAAATCAAATGGTACTTTTTCATCAACCCTTATACTAACCCAATGCTTCTTATTCATATGATAAGCTTTAAAATAAATTTCATTATCCAGCATACTATCCAATTCTTCTGCTCGGATTCTAACATTTATAATTGTAACCATGCCATCAGAATCCATTTCTAATTTTCTCTTAGGTAAATTTGTTATAAGCCCATACCATTTTTGATTATCCTTACGTCTCCAAATGGCTGTGTCTATGGAATTTTCCCATAAAAATTCAAGTTCATCATGATAAGTATCTTTGATATAAGAAATTATTTCTTTGGCTCTTACAGAAGGAAATACATCCAAATCAAAACAAAGCTTAGATATTTCCTTTAATTTATTTGTATATTCCTCACGAACTAAGCCAACAAAGCTACCTAGGGCTCCATCAACCATATGCAGGGTATATTCCTCTTTTAGCTCTTGTTCTATAAGCTTTGTTTTTATTGAATTGTCATGATAAATGAAAATAGATAACTGAAATAAAGCCTTCATTAAATTCGTATGATAGACATATATTCCATCTTCTATTTGAAAGCCATAATCGAAAAGCTTTTTTTCATTGAAATGTTTATACTTAAATATTTGGTCAATGATTTTATTTTGCATGTAAATCCCTTCTTTTCAATTTCTTCTTTGATTATACCATACAACAGAAAATAATGTCTATATAATAAAAAAACAAGTAATCGCGATGAATTACTTGTAATCGATTAAAATGGTGACCTGTACGAGGTTCGAACTCGTGAATGTTGCCTTGAGAGGGCAATGTGTTAACCATTTCACCAACAGGCCAAGGCTTTCGTATGTTTGCACATATATAAATATACCATATTTTTAAAAATATGCAAGGTTTTATTGAAAGTTTTTCATAGGAATTCAAATAAAAGGCCTCAAAATTGAGACCTTTAAATCAAAATTATTCTAAAGTATCTAATGTAGCTTTAATGCGAGCCTTCACTTTATTTTCTCCTAAAATTTGAATGACATAATATAAATTTGGAGAATTTCTTTTTCCAGATAATGCAATTCTTAAAAATTCTGAAACATCTCCAACATGTCCCTTATAGGATTCTTTATCCTTCTTCCATACCTTAATGTTATCTGCAAAGCCATGACGAGTTGCCAATTCCTTAATAGAATTAAACCATTCCTCTTCAGATAAGGATAAATCCATGGTATTATAATAATCCTCTAAAACAGCTTTAATATCAGATTTAGAAATGGTTGGATTCCATTCAAATGCTTTCTTATCTATTGCCTGATAAACATCATCAAAGAAAAATGAAATAATCGGATAGATGTCAGAATATTTTGCATAGTCCTTACGTGGTTTTTCCTTTTCTCTTTCAATATTCAAAATGGAGATAAAGAATTCCTCATCCTGAATGATATGATTGTAAAATGGAACATTGTATGTTTTAGCCCATTCCTTTACCTCTAAAGCTAAATCCTTAGCCTTTCTATAGGCCATACGCTCTTTAGATATATTCGCTACCTTTGCAATATCAAATAAAGCGCCATCCAAGGACATCTTATCAAAGGACAACTTAAATTCATGGAAATCCTTATCTAAATTTTCATTTCTCCAAGCCTCATAGTTTGAATTGGCAATCGTAAGAAGATATTCTATAAATCCATATTTAGGATATCCCTGTTCTAAAAAATAGCTTACTGCTGCTTCTTCATCCTTACGTTTTGATAATTTTCTTCTATTGCCGTTTTCATCAACCTTCATGATTACAGGAAAATGAGCATATTTTGGGTGTTCAAATCCAATGCTATCAAATAATTCAAGATGTATAGGTAAGCTAGACAGCCATTCCTCACCTCGAGTTATATGTGTTGTACGCATAAAATGATCATCAACTAAATGAGCAAAATGATAGGTAGGAAGTCCATCTGATTTGCAAATGACAATATCCTGATCATTTTCAGTAAGCTCTAAATCTCCCTTAATTTCATCATGAAAAGAAATTTTGTTCCTATGATCCCCCATAGATTTAAATCGGATAATATATGGATCTCCTGCCTGTATTTTAGCCATTGCCTCTTCTACAGGAAAATCACGATATTTTGCATACTTTCCATAATAGCCTGGAATTTCCTTCCTAGCCTCTTGCTCTTGTCTTAATGCTTGAAGTTCCTCAGCACTACAAAAGCATGGATAGGCTCTTCCTATTTCAATCAAATGCTTGATACAGGTATTATATATCAAAGAACGATTGGATTGCTTATACGGTCCATAAGCTCCTATTTCCTCTGTATCAGATAGATACCCCTCATCGGGAATAACATCAAAGGCCTGTAATTGCTTTATAAGAGATTCTCCAGAACCAGCAATTTCTCTTTTTGTATCCGTATCCTCTAAACGAATATAAAATATTCCTCCACTTTGATGTGCATAATAACAATCTAAAAGAGAGGTAAATAGACTTCCTGTATGCAAAAAGCCAGTAGGAGATGGGGCAAATCGAATCACCATAGCTCCTTCTTTTAGATTACGCTTAGGAAACTTTTTTTCTAAATCATCTATTGATATATTGATATTTGGATATATTAAATTTGCTAAATCCTTATATGTAGCCATACTAAAACCTCATTTCTTATCCTATATAATTATAACAAAATTTCACAAGAATACAAGAAAGAACAAGGAAAAAGCCCTACAATTTGTAGAGCTTAAATCATATACCTATATTGAAGTAAAGGGATCTCTATGGATAGGGTCTCATTTCCTCTAGTGACATCTAGCGTTATAACATCTCCCAGCGTCAAATTTGCATTATATATAAATTTATAAATTTCCTCTATAGTTGTTGTTTGAGGTGTTATATTGGTTAAGGATTGAATTTCCTTGGAAGAATCCTTAAAGGTTAAAGTAATCCCATTGAGCTTATCATTTGCTTTCAGCTTGCCATAATCTGAATGTGTTGGATTATCAGCAATGGATGCAATACCTATGGTGGTTCTCATAAATCCGTATCCACCATAGCCTAAAGTAAAGCCTATCTCCCAGCGTCCCTCAACATATCCTGTTTCCCAGGTTTGTTCTTCAAGATGATAGCGTGCTGTTTTTAAAATGCTATCTATAATAGTTCTAGCCTGATTTGCTGGTATAGCAAAGCCTAGGCCCTCTATACCTGAAGAGGAGTATTTAGCATTCACAATCCCTATTAATGCCCCAGCAGCATTAAATAAGGCTCCACCAGAATTTCCAGAATTAATTGCGACATCGGTTTGTATCAATTTCATTTTATGATAATCATCAACCTGAATTTCTCGATTGTTAAAGGATACTACCCCTGTTGAAACACTACCTGGAAGAGTTCCTAGTGGGTTACCTATACATATAACTGTAGAGCCTAATCGTAACGCTTCTGTATTCTCAAACCATGAAGCATAGGTTAACTTTGTTTTTTTAACAGCTAGAACGGCAATATCACTTTCGATGTCTCCACCAACAAGCTGAGCCTCATAGGCATCATTATTTGATAAGGTCACTTTAAAGGTTTGACAGTTTTCTATCACATGGTGACAAGTCGCTATATAGCTGAATTGATCATCGTACCCAAACAATACTCCGCTTCCACTACCGTAGAGTTGGTTATTGATGTATGCATCTATTGCAACTACGCTATCATAGATAGCCTCTATGGTATCCTCAATACTTCCTGTTTCAAGTGTGGTGTTGGTATAGGTTACATTAAGTGCTACATAGCTCTCCTCCTCCTGCTTTGGCTCTGTAATAGGATTATCCTCTATAGGCTTTTCTGCTTCCTTGCTTTTCGAACAAGAGGTAATTGCAAAGCAGGACAAAATCAATGTTCCAGTAATAAAATATTTCCATAATTTCATAGGTATCAACTCCTTAAAATCATACTCATTATATCATAGAATTATGGGAAAATTTTGGGAAAACCTTTTTAAATTTTAAAAAAAGAAGGAATTTTCCATTCCTTCCCTAAAAACTAGTTATTAAAATATCTCTTTAATAGTCCTTCAAAAGCTTTCCCATGACGAGCCTCATCTCTTCCCATTTCATGAACTGTATCATGAATAGCATCAAGATTTAAAGCCTTAGCACGTAGAGCTAAATCAAACTTCCCTGCTGTTGCGCCATTTTCAGCTGCAACTCTTAATTCTAGATTCTTTTTTGTAGAAGGTGTAACTACCTCACCTAAAAGCTCTGCAAATTTAGCAGCATGCTCAGCCTCTTCCCAAGCAGCCTTTTCATAATATAGACCAACTTCTGGATAGCCTTCTCTGTGAGCAACTCTAGCCATAGCTAAATACATACCAACTTCTGTACACTCACCTTCAAAATTCATTCTTAAATCCTTAAGAATATCCTCTGGTGCATCCTTTGCTACACCCACTACGTGCTCACAAGCCCAAGTTCTTTCTTCCTTCATTTCTTCAAATTTAGACTTAGGAGCCTTACATACTGGACATTGTTCTGGAGCCTCAGGTCCCTCATGAACATATCCACAAACCTTACAAACATACTTCATTTTCTTTTTCTTCCTTTCTTTTTGTACAACTATGACATATCCCGTAAAAGGCTATATCACACTGCTTGATTTGATGTATTGAATTTTTAGATGCTTGGACTACTAGGCTAGTTTTATTGACAGGCATATCCCATATTCCTCCACAATGCTCACAAATAAAGTGTCCATGCTCTTCTTTAACCGTTTCTAATACATCCTGATTCTTTAATTTAACCTTTTTAATCTTTTTTTCTTCAATAAGAGATTGGATGTTTCGATAAATTGTGGCTAGAGAAATTGGATGATTCTGAAGTGTGATTTCCCGAATTAAACCTTCTGTACTCGCATGACCTAAGCCTTCTAATGTTTCAAATACAATCTTTTTTTGAGTTGTCATTCTTTTTAACATAATCTTTTCCTTATTAAGAATCATTCTCAATAATAGTATACCATATTTTACCAATTTGTCAAGAAATCAAATCTAAAATATCATTTTTTGTCAAAGAAAGCTTTTCATTTTTCAAAATTTGATCTGCTAAAGTATTTTTCAAATGCTGCAAAAGCATAACTTTTTCTTCTATTGAATTCATACAAACCAGCTTCAATACATGGACGTTTTTCGTTTGCCCTATTCGATACGCACGGTCTGTAGCTTGATGCTCAACAGAAACATTCCACCAAGGATCCAAATGAATGACCATATCCGCTCCAGTAAGATTCAAGCCTGTTCCTCCTGCTTTTAAGGAAATAAGAAACACTTGTATCCTTTGATTACGATTAAAATCATTGACAAGCTCTATTCTTTTTTGAGAAGGTGTTTTCCCATCTAAGGAATAATAGCAAATCCCCTCTGACTCCAGCATGGAAGCCAAGATAGGAATAATACTAGAGAATTGCGAAAAAATAAGAATTCGATGATTTGAAGAAATGGCACGTGTAATCAGCTCTAATGCCAAATTCAGCTTAGCGCTAGGTATATCTTCCTCATAAAGAAGTCTTGGAGAAATACAGATTTGCCTTAGTCTTGTAATC
This sequence comes from uncultured Anaeroplasmataceae bacterium, assembly GCA_949840955.1. Taxonomy (GTDB): domain Bacteria; phylum Bacillota_I; class Bacilli_A; order Acholeplasmatales; family Anaeroplasmataceae; genus Pelethenecus. Next base: position 20,609 of record CATKXV010000017.1, read on the forward strand.
AAAGCTAAAACATGATGTCCATCCTGTTGAAGATCATTTTTAATTTTTTCAACATAGGTTTTATAAATTTCTTCTTGCTTACCCTCCATTTTACAATAATAGATTTCCTCTGTCTTAGAAGGTAATTCCGTTAATACGTCCTTTTTTGTTCTACGTAGGATGAAAGGTTGAACCCGTTTTTTAAGCAGAGTCAGTGTCTCAATGTCATCCTCCATAATTAATGTTTCATAGCGTGTTTTAAAATGATGATAGTTGGATAAATATCCTGGCATTAGATAATCAAAGATACTCCAAAGATCGGCAAGTCCATTCTCTATTGGAGTCCCTGTTAAAGCAAAATGAAGCTCTGCCTGAATTTGCTTAATTGCAGTAGATTTTAAAGTGTTTTGATTCTTAATATATTGAGCCTCATCAGCTACAATCAAACGAAATTGTACTGAATATTGCTCTACATCTCTTCTTAAAGAATCATAAGAGGTAATGTATATAACTTTTTTATTCTGAGGTATCTTATGAATTATCTCTTCTCTTTCAGGAGCACTTCCTATAATTAATTGAACAGGAGCACTTAAATTCCATTTCGAGCATTCGTTTTGCCAATTATATATTAAGCTCATCGGACAAACAATCAATGAAGGCTTTAAAGTCGTGTCATATGCTAAAAAGGACAAAATCTCTAAGGTTTTTCCTAAGCCCATATCATCAGCTAAAATTCCACCAAATCCAAAATTAGCAAGCATAGATATCCATTGAAAAGCTTCAATTTGATATGGTCTCATAATAGACTGAAATTCCATAGGTGGCATGGTCTTAGATTCCTTATATCCCCGTATCGTTTTTATCATTTGATATATCGTCTCATCAAAATGAATGGGTTCACTTATTCCATCAACAAGCTTTAAAATATAATTTAATGGCTTTGATATCGTGGGGGAAAGTTTTTTTTCTGTCAAATTAAAATCCTCTAAAAAATTGTTTAATTCCTTAGCATCTGTCTCCTTGACCTCTAGGATTACATCATTTTTTAATTTAACATAACGCAATTTATTGTGGTAGGCATCAAGCATAGCCTCAATTTCCTCTATACTCATATTGGTTTCATCAAATTTAAAATCGAGTAAACCCACATTATAAGAAACATTTACGTGAACTCTACTGGTTTTTTTCAATTTTATTTTTTTCATAGAGGCATCAAAAAAAACATCTCCATAGGTTTTAAGTCCAGATATATCAGCAGTCAAAAATAAATATTGCTGTTCTAATGTATATAAAGCACATTCAGCATTTTTTTTAAAAGTAAATCCCAAGGCTTCTAGCATCATCTCATAACCATCTAAGGCTTGAGCTACATAAGGTGTATTCAAATACTTTTCATCAACATCAATTTTATAGTCATTCCAAATTATGCCTTCCTTATAATAAAAATAGGAATGAATCAATACATTAGGCAATTGATATTTTTGATAAAAGGATTCTGCAATACCCACATCCTTTTTAATTAATGGAAAAACATTTGATATAAAATCAACTGCATTTGCTTCAATCCATAAGCCCTTTTCATCCCTGCAACGAAATAAGGAATTCATAATCATTGCCTCATTTCTTTTTTTAAAATGGTAGGCATAAATGCTTTCTTCTCCTAACAAATATGCATAATTAATTCCACAAATTAATTGCTCTGTATGCTCAGGCTTTTCTATAAATAAATAATTTTCATCTAATTTTAAATTTAAATTTTCTAATTCCTGTATACGATAATATTGAGTTTTTCTAAATTCATTCCCATAATATATTCCCTTATTATGATAAATTTCTAAAATTTGAAAGAAATGACTTTTTTTAATTTGAATACTTTTAAATGTCTCTTCATGGTGAATTCCTTGTAAAAAACTATAAAACTCCTTTGATTCATCATCTAAAACCTCATATGAATGAATAAATGAAAGCTTTTGCCCATAGGAAAAAAATTTTTTATTTTCCATTAAATCTATAAATTCAGCTATACTTTTAATCACATATTCTTTATCATAGGCAATGCGTAAGGATAAAGAATAGGTTTCTTTTTCCTTTACTACCTCTGGAGTTAAATGGATTTTTTTAAAATAATAGGCATTTGTTCGTAAATCTGTTGCTAATTCATTTAATATACAATCTTGTTCTAAAGTAAGCTTTGCTTTTTTATAAAGATTGAGTTGCATTTGAAATTCTTTTATGCAAAGAATCTTTAATGCTAGTGCATAAAGTAAGGTAATGTGAACGCATTGCTTTTTTCGATACTGTTCTAAACACCCACACTCTACCTGCTTGATTTGATAGGTAGAGGTAAGAACAATTCGAGAAGAAATGGCTCCTGTAGCATTACAAAATTGCTTGGTTGGCTCTATAATAAAATAGCATTCATTTTGGATATTTTCTTGATGAATTTGAACAAATTCCGTTATTGCTTCATCCTTAGTATTGAGCATGTGCTCAACAATGGGCAAATGCTTATAGGCTGTAAGCAATTCATTCAATTGCGGCATAGGATTCCTCCAAATACAATTTTTTTAAAAGCTTTCTATCTTCTTCTGTAAAATGTAAGGCGTGCAGAATATAAGCATCTAGGTTGCCATATTTTTGCTGAATACCCTCAAATAAAGCATCCATATATTCTTTTCTTACCCCAAAAATGGTTTCTAAGACTTCCTTATACGAGTCACCAAGCTTCAAAAGAAATTCTTGAATACTGGATTGATAAAATAAATTTGTTTCTAGGTAATTAGCAATAATATCTTCCATTGAAAAATCTAAAAGATACAAAACCAATATAGTGGCAAATCCTGCTCTATCCTTACCTGCACTACAATGCCATAAAACTGGGCCATGGGGCTTTTTAAGTAAAAGCTGTAAAAATCTGCCATAAGCTGCATTTGAAAAGTCGGAAGAAACAAGTTCTTTATAAACCTTTGTCATAAATTCTATTGAGCTTAAGGCTCCATTCTTTTGAATGGTTTCGATAAAATCATGAAAATCCTCTTCATCATTCCCCTTTTTGGATACCCCAACACGCTCTTTAGGTAAAATTGGATTTAAGCAAAGCTCTACACCATCTATTATAACGTCTGGATTATTTTCAAATTCATTTTCACATCTAAGATCTATAACCCTTTTCAAATGATACTTTTCTTTTAAAATTTTTTTATCATATTCATCTAATTTATTTAAAGCGTCACTTCGAATCAAGTAGTGCTTTTTTATAGATAACCCATTCTTATTCACTAAATCGGATAAAGAACGAGTATTTTTTGTGTTTTTTAACTTTATTTGCATTTTTATCACCAAAGATTATTTTATCATATTTTCAAAAAAATTTGTATATAATTTATTGGTGATTTTAAAAAATGAATGAAATAGCAAGAAATTATGATGATGATTTGACAAAAAGATCCTTTAATAATCAACAACAGTCTCATTTGACAACACAATTAAAAAATAAAGCTAAAGAAAACAAAAAAAATAAAAAGAAAAAATCGCAATAGACATATATTCCATCTATCACATTATACGATACTACTTTTATTTTTAATAAAATAAGAGTATAATAAATGTAGGTGGTGATACTATGACATTATTGGAATCTGGAGAAAATTATTTGGAAGCAATTCTTATTTTAAGTCATAAGCAATCCGAAATTCATGCAATAGATGTCGTAAATCATTTAGGATTTTCAAAGCCCTCTGTATCCATTATGCTAAAAAAGCTAAAGGACGACGATTATATTCATATCGATTGTAATAGCCATATTTATCTAACAAATAAGGGAAAAGATATTGCAGAAAAAATTTACGAAAGACATACTAAGCTAACTGATTTTTTTAAAAAAATAGGTGTGAATGCTCAAATTGCTGAAGAGGATGCATGTAAAATTGAACATGATTTATCTGATGAAACATTCAATGCAATTATAGAACTTTATAAGAAAATCTAAAAAAGGGCATCAAGCCCTTTTTTCTTACCAAATAAAATTAAATTTTGCTGCTTCTCCATTATCTATTAATATATCCTGAGCTGTCATAGAGCGATTTACAATCGTCACAAAATAGGCCCATTCTGCAATTTCCTTTGCGGTTGCCCATCGATTCAATAATGTTTCATCTAAAACCTTTTTATAAAGCTCTGGACTTTGTAAGATATGGTCATTTAGACCTGTAATAACGCCTCCTGGAGATAAACTATTTGAGGTCGCTGAATACTTAGAAAGTCGGATTGCAACATTTTTCATATAGGCAACCATTCCTCCCTTACTTGCCACATATTCAGGAAACTCTGCTCCAGTTTGAGCACTCGCAGAGGCTATAAATAAAACACTTTTGATATTAGGCTGAAAAGCATATTTCTCTGTAATACGAATCGTTCCTTTTAAATTAACATCAATATCGTTACAATTTTGTACTCCAGCATTATTAATTAATATTTCACAATCCTTTATTTCAGGAAGTTCACTTTGAGAAATATCTAGCTTTAAATGCACATAGTTTTCATGAACAACTGTTGCAGCCTCTTTGTCTATTCCAATTACAGTATGGCCTTGTTCTAAAAATAGTTGAACTATCTCTTTTCCAATTCCATAGGAAGCCCCTGTTATTATTATTTTCATATTTATTTTCCTTTCACATATTCAAAATAAATCTCACCGACATTGTTCTTCTTCCAGTCCTTACAAATGGTATATCCAAGAGGAGAGAAAACCACCTCACAAAGCAATTCAACAAGCATACCTGTAAGAGCACATGTAAAGCATTGTACAATAGTCCATCCAAAAAATATATGGCTTACTATAAAAGCAAAAAGCAAATTATCTACAAATTGACCTAACGCAGTAGAAATGTAGCTTCTGCTAGCAAATGCACCAAAGCTATCCTTCTTAAAGACTTTCCCTAATGCCCAGTTAGAAAAATTATTCACAATCGCAGAACCTATAAAAGCAATCGTACTACCCAGTAATACATACCAAATGCCACCAAAGGTGTTATTTAAAGCTGTATTAATTATAGTCTCACTGCCCTCTACATAGGATTCTCCCCAAACACCAGGTATGATACTAGCTATGTAAAATAAAATACAAAATAGCAAGTTAATCCCAGCCACTAATACAGTTACTTGAGTAGCAACCTTAGGCCCAAAATGCTTGGTCATAATATCCATTGTTAGAAAAGCGAGCCAAGAAAAAATAATCCCACAATCAAGTGCTAACCAGTCCACAGGTAAGGTTATGCTTTTATTCGCTAATAAGTTCATTGCAATGACAGAAATAACAAATAAAGCAAGCACAAGCGAAGGTATACTCCGTAGTAAGATTTTTAACTCATAGAATTCTTGTTTAATTTTTTTTATCATTTTTATTACTCCTTGTTTTTTATTTTAAAAGATGGTTTGGCAAGGAACATCTTTCTTTAACATTATAGCACTTTTTAAAAATAATACAATTCAGAAAGAGTTTTTCTTTAGTCATTTTTTTAAAAAAAGAACGTTTAAATTTAGGTTTTTTTCCTATTTTTAATACTAAATTTAACTTTTTTTCATAAAAATTTGTAAAAAAGAAAAGAATATGCTATAATTTGCAAACAAAAAAGGGAATAAGGAAGTTAAAGAAATGGTAGAAAAGCAGTATATAAATAGCCTAATACTTCG
>CATKXV010000018.1 GCA_949840955.1 uncultured Anaeroplasmataceae bacterium
GAAGCAACAGCTTTAATCATATCATTCTTTACCATTATAAAAATCTCCTTTGTTTTCAATGTTTTTCAATAAAATAGGAGAGTAGCATTTACTCTCCAACACATGTATTTGTGGCTTTGTCAGCCAAGTCAGTTATCAGTCTCGCCATTTCTAGTTGATAATATAATAATCGTCCATTCATAACGATTTTACTTGTTAAAATAATACCCCATAATTTCCAAATCTGTAGTACAATAATATCATCACACAAGAGAGGAGATGATTTGCATGGCAACTACAGGAGAAAAGCCAGGAGCAGGTACATATACCTGTGATAATGAAATAGTATCTATATCCCCCATTTGAAATGGGGGCCGAGGCAAAGCCGTAGCGTTACCTAGAGTAAAAAAATCCTCCTATGTTACAATGATATTGGTTTCGCAGGCCATATCAAAACATAGGAGGTATCCAAAATGGATAATCAAAGTATACAACATACTCGTTGGAATTGCACGTATCATATAGTGTTTATTCCAAAATATCGTAGAAAAATTATGTATGGAGAAACAAAAAGAGACATAGTGGAAATTATTAAGAAACTATGTGAAATGAAACAGGTACAGTTAATCGATGGGAAAGTATGTGTGGATCATATTCACATGTATGTGGCGATTCCGCCCAAAATGTGTGTTTCGGAATTTATGTCATACCTAAAAGGTAAAAGTACACTGATGTTGTTTGACAGGCACCCAGAGTATCGAAGTAAGTATGGGGATAGACATTTTTGGGCAAGAGGATATTACGTTTCAACAGTGGGAAATGTGAATGAAGAGACAGTACGCAGATACATTCAGGAACAAGAAGAGAATGATAAACTAGAGGACGGAAGAAAGTAGCGAGCCCTACATAGGAGGGCAACCAGAAATAATGGTACTGCGAAATCCCGCCTCTGGCGGAACCAGTAATAATCCCCGGAGGGGTAAAATGTAAACCCCCATTTGAAATGGGGGTTGCTAACTTTGTGGACAAGTGGTAGTGTTAGATGATAACACAGATACATTACCGCCTTGCCCTAAATGTAATGGTACAGAGTTCCATTAATCCGCTAATGTAAAATGTTGGATCTCAAATGGCTTACCAAACCATTGTCTCCAGACTGTGAGTTTCTTTTCTCCATTCTGGAGACTGTATTTTGAGTGATATTTTAATGGTAATAACTGTTTTAGATAATATATAAGTTTATTCATTTTTGTCTCCAAATAAAATTAGTATTCTATTTATTAATCTAATGAAACAGGATAACAAGCCTTTATTCCATCACGATCAATTACACAAACCATTTGTGAAGGCTTGCCGCTGAGTCTCTTAGAAATTGTATAATCATCAGTAGTTCCACTAAAGCTACCACTACGTATAATCTTTACATTTGCAATATCATCATAGGAACATCTGTGCAAATGACCATAAAATATTCCCTTTGGCTTAAAATTAAGCATCATAACCAATTTAGAGACACCAGACTCAGAGTAACTATCCCAATCTCCATGTACCAAAAGATATTCATTACCACGAATTACACAAGTGGCGATAGTAGAATCATAATTTTCATCATCAATAAAAATTACATTCTGCAAATGGTCTAATTTTGCTTTTATATACCAAGGTATAAGATTATCTAATCGGTTTCCTCTAAGAACCTGATCCTTAAATGATGTCCTTGAATGATTCCCAGCTACTCCGTTTATATACACAGTTCTAAAATGTTTGCTCAATTCATAGATAAATGCAGAAATTAACTCCGCACTCTTTTGGATTTGATCAGTGACATTTTCTCTATTTTCCAATTGCGTTGTAAAATGGATTTCGCCATTAAGAATATCACCTAATATACCAACATACGCATTTTCTGACTTGTGCATCTTTTGTATTTCAATTATTTTTGATAAATACTGAGATAATCTATTAGCAGCAATGTCGGAATTATATTTTCCGAAATAATTATCTGTGTCAATTCCTAAATGAAAATCAGATAAACAGATAAATAAATCATTGTCAGCAGATGCAATAAAATTATTCACTGGTGGAAGAGTGGTAGAACCATTCTTTTTAATTAGTCGTTCTAATTTGGATAAATCTTCTTCAATTCTTGCATTTTCACGTAATGTTTTATTTAGGGCTGTACGCTCATCAAAAAGTTTTTGCTTTTCCTTCCTTATATCTTGTTTCTGAAGCTGTAACTCTTTAAAATAAGAATCTTCATCTTTACAAGTCTTAAAAGCGTTGGCATCTAAATATCTTTTGGCTTGCTGATAGGGCTTTCTATAAGCCGCCTCGCTCCTGTACTCAGATTCGTCAGACCTAAATTCTGAATTTATAATTGCAGCTATTTCTTCCCAGTTCATGTCAAGAGTACCAGCATCTTTAGCAGAACCAAGTCTAAATATAAACTGTTCCTCATTTTCATTCTCTAATCTATGTAAGTCAATAATAGTAGTCACCTACTTTCATTCTTCATCAAACATCGAACTAGAAATTGGAGCAGCTCCACCCAATTTAAGATCAATAGCCTGTCCAACATACTGTTTAAACATATTTACAATACTAATAGGAGCGTCAAATGCTTCCTCATTCACTAAAACTAATTCGCCATTGATTTCCTCAACTCTTGCACCTACAATATTTTCAATTGTTTGGTGTGTATTATCTAATTTTGCCATTTGAAATCTTCCTTTCATTAATATAATTTTATATTTCAAACACATATTTTACAAATTGTCGGGCTGTTATCGGAGAGCCTTGCTACGGAGGTTTATTTTACCAAAACAAACAAAAGAATTGGGGATCAGGGGCTCGAACCCTGGACAAACACGCTTTATAAGAACGCCGCTCTGCCAACTGAGCTAATCCCCAAAAAAACAAATGACGATACCGCTAGAATAACAGCACCGCCACCTGTATGTACAAAAAGATAAAAAATTATTACGATTTTGATTGGATTCGTAACCACTATTATATTTTTCAGAACCGGCAATGAATTAGTGCCGATGGAATCTTATGGATATGTCATACCGCTTTTGGAAGTATAACATCACATATGTTTACCAACGCAATATATTAAAGTTCACATTTATGGCTACGCACACCACATACAATTTCATATTCTCGCTAAGTATGATATAAGCGATAAATCATTGTTCTGCTTTATTTAACAGGAAAGCGGATGTAAAACCCTGTAATTGGCCATAATATATTTGTTCTTTTCTTTCAATCTTTCTTAGGTTTTATTTTTGTACTGGGTTTAAATTTTATGTAATTATTGTTTTGAGCTAAGCCATTAACATTCACCGTTTTTTCTTTTATAGCAAATGTTCCAAATCCGTCCAGTTTTACATTATTAGTATTTTTCAATTTATTACCCAAGATATTGAGAAATGTATTAATAATATTTTCTACTTTTTTCTTTTCTATTTTTTTGTCAATAGTATTCCATGTTTCATCAATTAAATCAGATTTTGTAATAAAATAATCACCTCTTATTTTGTTCTTCCATAAGCATCCTTATCTGTAAGTTAAAATTTTAAGGGGACGTACCCCAATAATTTAGCATTGCAAAAAGTGCAATGGGTACATTTTTGGGGTCATTTATAATATTTCATTCTGTTTTTTAGAAAATCTATGTTCATAAATAACAATTTCACCATCAGGATTCTCAGATAAAAACGTCTTCACTTTATCATACTGACCTAATATATCTGTTAATGTCTCATTTTTATAATTGAACAAGGTATAAAAAAGTAAATTCTTAATTGAAGAATTTTCCTCTCTGTCTAAATTCCATAAGAGCCTGTACATCGTATGTTTGTTAAGCTTAAGTTCATTTATATCATAAAGCAGGTTTTCCTTCGCTTTCTGAATCAATAAATTTCTATCCTCAACAGGCAGTGATGAAAAAGCAACAGTTTTTATATACTTCTCTGTGTCTTCTGCAAGCTGTATGATTTTTTTTACATGCCGTTTATCTACAAGATTTCTGTCATAATCGTTAGGTTTAAAAATATCTGAAATGTAAAGAAAAGAACTGCCCTTTGACTTACCAGACCTTTTTCCGTGCATACAGTTATGAAGATAATCCATGCTTGTGTTGTATTTTTGATAATCTTTCCTATCAGTATTTTTATAATTCTTAATATCAGCAATATATCCTAAAAAATATGGCATCCGTTTTCTGCCATCGGTCATCGTTAAAACATGTTCATATTTTTTCCTTATTCGTTTTAACTCGCGGGTAGTATCGACAGGATATTCTTTTTTTGCCTTGTCAATCTCAATATTACTCATGACATCCAACTGACACACATCATAATAAATTTCTCTGATGAAATCATATTGTTCTTCTACGGTCTGACCCGATTTTATTACTATATCCCATAATAATGAGTTTAGCTCCTGTGACAGATTTACAATCTCTCCAATTTTATTATTGCTTGTTTTATCATCAAGGTCTGCCAAATCCTCTGGTGTGTAATGCCTTTTGGATTTTGGAGGATTAATATTGCGTGTAGGAACTTTAAATAAATGATAATTCTTTTTTGCGGTATTTACTAATAGTTTATTGTCAGTAATTAGCATGGTATCACTGTCAAAATCAGATCCACTCAGCCTTTCCAAAATGTTTTCCTCAATACTATTAATACATATGATATTTTTACTAAGATTAAAATATTTCTCTATTTTCTCGCAGGCAACATTTTGAGTAATTAATATATTACCTATTGTTACATGGGGGCTTCGACTTCCAAGTAACTCAGTACCATAAGGATATCTGATATTATGTACTGTTCCTTTGGAGAGAACAGAAGTACCATCAAATAAACCTATTGACTGTAGCAACATTTCATATGGATTCCCAAACAGAGTAGCATAAGTTCCATTCAGAAGGACATGTCCTTTTTTTATGTTTCTAATATAAGAACGACATACTTCTTTCTTAAAATCATAATAAATACCTGTTTTAGAAAAATCACAATCGTAATTCAAAAGCTTGTACACAACATCATTTTTGTTTTTCATAACATTGTCATCTGGAATGTCATCATTATTTTCAGTAAATTTCAAATGAAATCTCATTACATCAGGATCAGTATTGAGCATATGAACGTAATTAAGCCCGTTTTGTACTATTGTTTGCACTTCACCTTTTGAGAGCTGGAGCGTGTTCAATAACTGATAATGTGCCTGTACCATATCGCCTCCAAAATGATGAGTGTCTTTATCATATTTTACAATTCCAAAAAATGGGTATATGTTATGAAGCCATGTTTCCAGTGTCCCGAATTTATAAAACTTGATACTGGACGGGGTAGCAATAAGCTTGATGTCCTTAATGTCTGTTGCAATTGTTTCGCCGTTTAATTGCGATATATCAGTTATATTATTATCAGCAAAAAATTTCTGGATATTTGTATTAAAGCAGCATGACTTGAAAAACTTATTCCTGAGAAGCAGCATTCCTTTATCAGAATATTTTCCCATTAATGAAATGTCTATTAATGACTGTCCGTCCCATATGGAATTGGATATCTTCATTTGTTTTTCTTTTGTTTCAAGCCATCCGTCTTTGTCAAGATCAGTGCATACGGCATTGTCATAAAATTCACTTTCCCAATCCCTGATTACAAGAATATTTTCAGGTTTAATATCCAGGGTATCTATAATACTGCTTGTGGGTAGCGAAATATAAGCCTCAAAGGCAGCAATATCCAATTCATCCCCATGCTTTATATTTAATCCACATTGTTCAGAAATGTGCATTGCGGGATACAATCTGTCGTCTATAAACAGACATTTTCCAACTCTAGCAGAACCACTTGAACGTTTAAAACGGCAGTAATGAATACCATTACAGATAAATCCATGTTTATAGCACCAGTCCCGCAATTCACGTGCAGTTTTAACCGTCTTAATTGTCTTTGATAACTTATAGGTGTATATCATTGTTGTTTCATCATACGTGTATGAAAAATAAGACGGTAGGAGTTCACTGGGAACAGGATTATAATATTGTCTTCCAATATCAATCGCAACTAAAATTTTTTCACTGTCGTTTTCAATTACAGCATACCCATCGGTCATATCATAGTCATTTAAATTATAGCCATTCCTGACATAAATATTTTTCGCAACCTTATTAAACTCTTTTACAGCATATTTAAAAGTTACATTAATAACCTTTGATGAATACTCTTTATCTTTAAAAGTAAAAGACAGAGAGTCTTTGGACTTATAAATTTTTCTTGCGACATTTCTCAGTTCAATCAGATCAAGACTGTAGTCAAAACTATTTACATATTTCCTAAAATTATCAGTACCATCTTTATGTGTAAGTTTATAGCCATATGGAATGGGTTGTATAAAATTATTGGACAGATACAGATCTTTGGCATCAATGGATGGTATATATAAATTTTTTCTCAAGTTTTAATTCCTCCCTTCAAACCATATCCTATGGCCATAACACTCCAATTCTTTTGTTAGCTGTTTCATTGATGTTTCGATCAGGTGAATAATATTTCCCCTGTCAGATACATTCACATCTGATAAACAGATATTTTTATGAAGTCTGCTGTCATTATATATCTTAGAATGAATATTTATGTAAAGGATTAGTCTGGAAATTCCATTATTGTCAATACTAAATTCTGCGTTCCACAGCTTGTTTTTGCAGTTATTTATTTCGTTAATCAGTTCGAATACAATTGAATACTGAGTTATAAAATCATCAAGATACTGTTTGTATTCATTTATTGCTTTTAATAAATCATCTTCTGACGGACTAATTTGGATTGAGCATATCTGATATCCGTAGAGCCACAGATTTATGTATATTCCTTTCTCTTTTCCATAATATGGATACTTATAATCAAAGGTTATTTTACTATCAATCCCATGATAGTGGCTTAATTGATTAACTGACTCGCGATAATACCTGTTGTTTTTTGCTGATTCCAGAAATTTTTTCTCTTCATTTTCTGTAAGCTGTTCTGCTATTTTAGTCTTTAATACGTTTATATCTGTAGTGTTTAACTGATAATTGTCAAGTATCACATCATAACAGTCGTCATCTGTCTTTTTGAGTATGGTGTAAAAATTATTCTTTACCCTAATCTGATATACATCATTTTCGAAATCACATAATTCTTTTTCGTATGTCTCGATCATTTTTTTATATAAAACTGTTTCCTTAAAAATATCTTTTAATTCACCAATCCTATTCTGAGGGATTATAACCTCGTCATAAGAAAAAATATTCTTTTTAAATACAATTTTTGGATATCCTGTCAATTTATCAAAATCATATCCCTTATAGACACATCTTTTGTAAAAATCATCAAATATAATATGAGGGAGTGATATTTTCAGTCGGATACCAAACTCATATGTTCTCCCATGATGCTGTTTTAAATCAAAATATATATTCTCGTCTTTTGGAAGATCCAATTTCGATCCTACATCCCTGACCACTTTTTGATTGATCAGCTTCAATAAATCATCTTTTAAATATGCGACACAATGTTTCCGTTTGATAATTTCATAACACGATATCATGTCATCATAAGTCATACAGGAGATACTTTCTAAAACCTTTTCTTTTGACTCATTATTTTGAAGCTGTATCCAAAACCAGTCCAATTGCTCAATTCTTGCTTTATAATTAAGAACCTTTTGTCTGGTTAATTCTCGCTTTGCCCTTGCAATTGTACCAGCATACAAATCTCTTTTCTCATACGATTTGGAATAACAAATACCATCGTGGTACAAATATGTAAATCTAGGAATAGTATCTTTATCTGTTTTAAACATAAATTCTTTAATGTTCACTTCAACGACATCATTTTCAAGTGCATTCCATTTACAAAAATAATCATCACCAGTTTTCCTGTTGGTAAAAAACATTTCAAAAAATATAGTTTTTCCAGATGATGTGTAAACGGTAACATCAGGTCTGTAGTCGCCAAATGGAGTAGTGTATAACTTTTCTATATCAATGGAAGCGACTTCAAATAATTCACTATCTATATAAAATCTACTTCCTACTTCAAATAACCAATTCTTACAAAAGAAGTGTAGTTGACTTTCCTTAGTACACTTTCCAGTTATATGATAATAATGAGATTGTTCTTTAGAACTATCTAACGCTCTTGGCTTTACAGTACCTCCACAACAAGGACAAAAGTAGTCTACATCTTTATTTGCTTTTTTTACATGAATAAGATTAGCAAATTCATCACTACCATCATAGGCAACGATCAATTGCGGCAAATATTCAAAAACATCCATATAATTTCCTCCAATAAAATTTCTATTCTAAGTTATCTTTTCATTATTTCAATCCTATATCCAAGCCATTCCAGTAAGTCCCTCATACCATGAAAACATTCGTAGTGTCGATATTCTCCGTCCATGTTCTCAATATATTCTTCTCCATCATAAATTCCATAACCACAAGATGAGCAGTAATGAGTAGCCTTTGGCGGAGTATAATTGGGACAAACTGTAAAGCATGGATTATGTCTACAAATCTCACACAATTATGCAACACCTCCTTGATATTTCTTTAATCGTTCATGTACATATCCATCATTGCTTGTATAATAAATATCCCTGATTCCTAAATCCTTAATTGCTGCCATGCAAGAAGGACACGGACGTGCAAGTCCATAAGGCTGATCCTTCCTGATACGATATATGTATATTTTTACTTTTGAAAAGTTAATATCCAAATGCCGGATAGAGTTTATACAACTGATTTCCGCATGAAGTTTTGGTAACAACCCATCAGATTTTTTTCGATATTTGTTATACTTTTTCTGCATTGGATGTGTTTTATTGCAATTACACCCAATACCAATTACATTTCCTTGATAAACAGCTACACATCCAATATGCGTTTTATGGAAATCGGATATCAACGCAACCTGTCTCGCTTTGTCAAAATATTTGTAATCTGTATTGTAGATCATACATCAGATTCCTTTTCAATAGAATTCCATTCTAATTCTGCATTACAATGCGGGCAACAATTTTGATTTTCTTCAATATATGCTCCACATTTACTGCAATAATAAGCTTTTCTGATAACGTCGCATTCTCTAACAGGATATAATTGCTTTGAGGAGTCGTTTTCAAAAAATTCATTCCCCTTATCAAAACACTTATATGTATATTCATACTTTTCAATATATTTATCAAAATATCCACTCATAGACGCATATTCAACAACTCGACGAATATTGTATTCTATAGTAATTTCATCACCATTAATGTATTGTTCATCAATAGTCTGCTTATCACTAATATCATTTCTAAATAATTCCATAGATAGTAAATATTGTTTCTGATCTTTATCAAAAGAATAGTTACAGTCCACAGAATAACCAGTATGTCCACATTCCTCTGGTAAGTCAATTGTTAATGTAGTTCTTTTATTTCTGCATTTAATCATTTTTCTTATTCCTTTCTTTTGGTAAATTGTAATTATTTCCTTTATAGTTTCTACACCAGTAATCAAATTTTTGTGCGGCTGCAATTCTTGTAGCCATATTTCTTGATCCTGAATGTCCAGTATCATAATCTGATGGAAGTATTACACCTCCAAACGTTGAATGATCTACTTTATAATTTCCTGTTCTGTAATATGTTTTTGGCATATATATTCAATTTTCTCCTTTTTGCTTGTAAAATTTTATTATCCAATGTAGTCGTCATAAGTTGAGACTCCTTTATTATTTTCTATAAATGTTATTAACAAAATAACTTATTACTGTTATAATATTCCTGATGCATCACGTTACCCATTAACAAAACCACAAACATACTGATATAATCAGGTACGGAAAGGACGTGGCATCATACTTATTACATCTTTAGGTATTACCCTCCAGTCATGGTATTGTGCCATGAAAGGAGAGTATATGACTCAATTAATTTTTGTTATGTCTCCTGTTGCGATTGTAAGTTTCTTTTCTTTTGCCAAGTGTTGTGTCAAACATTACGCAAGGTACAAAGAATTGAAGCTTCTCAAGGACTCAGGAGCGAAACATGTCGTGATCGCAAAGGATCACATCTCATTCAAATAAAACAACTTATAATGGAACGAAAAAATCTTTATAAGAATTTGGTTTGAATGGCTAACTATTAACTTTATTGCCAGTAGAGTTGTACCCATTATCAAATCTACTGAGAAGTATGTACGTACATTTTATTCCGGATAGAGAAGATATCTCATTTGATATCTTCTCTGTTTTTAAATTTCCTTAAATCATTTATCATCCCCTTTCAAAGAAATATTGTTTAGAGGTAAGAGAATATGATTACTCGCTTATCACCAAGTTCTTTATTGTAAATTATTTCTCGTGGTTCTTTATGTTCACCTACATGTCAAATTTATAAAGAGACAGTTTGCCATTTTTTATTCTTGATTGATAGGCAACAGCCAAAGCATAAGCAATTTGCTTTACTGGTTTACCTTTGTATTGAACATAATTTTTACTATCACCCATTAAAAATGAAGCAGATAACAATTTCCTTGTCTTTGTGGCTTTTGTGGCGTTTTTAAATTTTTTCATATCAATTTCTTCTTTAAATAACTCAAGGAAATATGCAATTGACTTTAAAAATGTTGCTTGTGTTGCGCATTTTTCGTTTGGGAAAATTTCTCGTATAAAATTAAATACATTATGTAGGGTTTCCTTATCCATTAACAAAATCGTTTCCGTACAATCAACAACCATATTCTCATTTTTATTACATTTAACGGTATAACCATACTGATTTAGAATTTCATTAACATCATATAATTTTCTGCTTTCTTCATCTGATAAATCAATACTTGTATAATTCCAATGGGCAGATAATTTACTGTCATAAGTTTGAGAATTTCTACAATCCTCATCATATTTAAATAAGGCTGATTCCTGTGCTTCTGATAAGTTTTCACTGACTCGACATTCAATGGTAGTGGTTTCTTCTAAACCGTTCTCAATACGCTTTATAAATGCAGCAACGGTATGTTGTCCTCCAATAAGCCGATATTCCCCATTCACATAATTTACAAGTGGTCTAACATAATATCCATCAATCCAATCATCATAAATTCGTTGAACCCTTGGGTCATTGATAATTCTTTGGCAGTCCAAACATGAGTGTAATTTATATACATTTATTGGCTTGGTTTTTAAAGTAATTCCATTTAAAATCTGTGGTTTCTTTACTAATTTTTTATTTCTCATTCTTTAAGTCCTCCATTTTTTTAATAATGCTGTTAATATTTTCTCTACTTTCAATCAAATAATTGATAAGAGTATCACAATCTGCTTTTGAGATAGCATTCATCATTTCATGGTTATCAAAAATTGCGTCACTCATGCTATTTATTGTTTTATTAAACAAATAATGAAGTGAATCAATGTCTGATGTTATGTCATAGTTATAATCACCTTTCCTTTCTGTTTTCATAAATTCACATATTTTCTGAGTTTGTTCATCTGCTTGTTGCGCGTTCGTATTATTTGGTGCTGGAATTGAGTCATCCTTATTTACATTAGATTTATTCTCTTTTTTTCTTTCGCTAATTACTTGTTTATATGCTGTACCTATTTTTACGTCACCAGATAACATAGATTGCTGCAATTCTTTGTTATCTGAATTCATTACAGTATCATACCTTGCAACAGTACCAGCACTAACGCCTGCAAATTTTGCACGTTGTTCGCGAGTATGTGTTGGAGAAGTATGAGATTTTCGCTCTCCGTCCAAATGGACGGAAACCGTTTTGCCATTTGTTATATCAGCACCTTTTCTATTACCTTCTAATTTCTTCTTCGCGTTTTCTTCTTCAATTCTTCGTGTAGATACTTTATCGTTTGCATAAATCTTTTCAGCTTCACACATATTTCTTCTTACATCCTGGTATGTAATCATCCAATCCATAACGTCAGATTTTTCAGAGTCTTTTGGTAGACTAATTTCTTCTATATTGAATTCGATATTGTGTTTTTTGAAAATTTTGTAACGATGATGTCCATCCACAATATATCCATTCCATATAAGGATAGGTGTTCCATCATAGCCTTCCTCTAATATCATTTTTTCAAGACCTTCAAATTTTTCTTTTGGAAGGTGAGGTAATAAGTCTCTTAATTCTGGATCAATTTTTAATTCCTTCATGTAAATTCCTTTCTATCATTTCTTGTTTTCAAATCTGTAATTTCCACTTTTAGATGGATAAAATTCATCCACTTTATATAATTCCAACATTTTGCTTAAAGCCCATTCTATTTCTTGTTTATATCCCTCCTTATTCAATACATATATATTTGGTACATTTTGTGGTGGTTTTGATTTATCTGGTTGTACGCTACCTACTTCTCTTTTTATTAGAAGAGCAGGTGTGTCATCTGATGATTCTGTTAAATATTCTATACATTGGTTAATAGTATCTTTAGACATTGACAGCTCATTGGCCATATTACTGATACTTCTATAAAATGCTTCTGGATTATCTTTTGCATTTTCGTATTCAGATCCGTTATCTTGTCTTGGACGACAGCCTATGTATGAGTTGATATATAAAAAAGCTACAAGTATATTTTCTTTATTTAAAGAACTATCTGCCATCATAATTGTGTCAAATTGAGAAGATGTAAGTTTCGCAAATTTTTCTGTTGAATCAAAATTCTTTGGAATAATTTTAATTTCAATACCAGTGTCATAAGAAAGAGAATCTAAATCTTGCTTTACTTCAATCATCTGATTATTTATCATATATTCCAACACATCTAATATTTCTTTAAATGCTTTTGGTTTTCTGCTTGTTGTTTTATATCCATAAAAATCGAGTACTTTTCGTATGGTTATCCAACTGTAATCTTCATAGGAGCGATATTTATCAATTAAGATATAAGTAATATAAAACTTTCTGCTAACTCCAAATTTAGTTTTAATATTTCCTTGGATGTATTCATTTGGAAATCTTGTAAAATATTCTTTGCTCTGTTTTTTGATAGTCTTATTCTCCTTCCAAATTTTATTACGAGAGTTCAGCAAACGCTCTTTTTAGAGCCTTGTTTATATAAAGTTGCGATTTTTGACGCTCTTTTTAGGGCCTCAACTGAACAGAATAAAGATATAACCTTATTAATAAAGACAGACATATTCGTGATTGTTTGCTAACGCAAAAATCACTCTCTTAAAACTTTTTGATTGTTGATGGTTAATAGTAGTTACAGTTGGAATAAGTTATTGGTGGCACAGTAGTAGTTGCTATTTATATATTTTCTTTTCTCGGATATAAAATTCTTTGTATGTAAATAGTCTGTATTCTACATTTACTATTTATATCTTTTGAAATTCGTAACATAATGTTTTTTCTCTAACATTTAATCATCAAATATTGTTTTCTCTTTTACAGTTACATGCTCCAAAAGTAGATCATACTTTTCTAATAACCCATCAACCAAAGATTCAAACAACTTCCTAACAGTTTTATCATGTTCTATTGCATCCAATGTAAAGCAGCTATCAAGCCCATTATCATAACAGTAATCATCTACAACCTGATTAATCTCTATATCTGGATATGTATTATGGAATTCTTTATATAACTCTTTGTATAAGATTCCATTTTTGCCAGTTGGAATTTCAAAGTAATCCATTAATAACTGATATTTTGGAAACATTTTAGAATTCCAATAAGAAAATCTTTTCTTTGGTAATGATTTCTTCACCTGTTCCTGAGATTCTTCCAATTTTGACATCCTTTCATTTAATGATAGAAGAGTATCGTTTACTGTTTTAGTAAAAGTATTCAATGTATCTAAAATTGGTTGCATTGTAATTTGGTCAGTTGTTTTATTGTCTATAAATACAGAAGCTAATACATCTGCACATTTATCTTGGTATAATTCAAGTTTTGAAGCTAATTCTGGTTGATTTTGTTTCATTTTTGGTGTGATATTAATTTTTGCTAATGCTAAAGGCAATTTATGTTGTGAAATACAAAATACTTCCTGATAATTTATAGGGGTGCCATTTTTAGACACCCCTTCTTGAGTAGGGATGTTAAACTTCTGTATACCTTTAGAAATTACAATGTCATTAATCCATTTATCTCGTCTTTTGCGAATTTGGTCGTTATCAGTAAATCCAATTCCTCTAAGAACTGAATTAATAGAAATATAAATTTCACCAGTTGCATTATCTTTCAGTGCAATCAGTTCATCTCCGTAAAAATTGAAATTAGTTACCTGTAAAGCTGTGTTGTTATTTGTCATAATAAAAATCTCCTTTAATCATTAATTTGTGTTTTATGAGTTTGTAGTGATATTTTGTATTTCTACTTTTGATAACCAAGGAAATAAGATTTTTTTGAATAAAAAAAGAGAAGAATATATATTTAGCATTTTTTCTATGATATATAAGTTTCTCTTGGATTTATTTATCAAATATAAAAATGATGAGTTCGGTGGAAGAGTGGTTTTAGAGTTGATGCAATTTGAAAAAGTATTGATTTTCTTATGTTTTTGGATATTTTTATTATGATTTTTGTATTCAATTCGGAGTATTAATTTTTAAGAAAAGTGTAATTTGAGGCGAGTTCGAGAATGTGTTGAATTTACAAGGGTTTTTGGAATTTTGAAGAGCTATTATGATAATTTTGTAGAAAGCAAAATTGGAAAAAGTAAGAAAATATAATGGTTTACCGAACTATGTCCCGAACTGATTTTGCAAAAAATTAAGTCGATTTGTGGATAGAACAGATAGTCGATTTCTGTTTATCTATGTTTTGTTTTATAATGTAAACTATCCCCCCTGTACAAACATACCGTAATAGTATAATATTATGGTATGTTAAGTTGCACTTTGCGCATTTCTGCAACTTGGCAGTAAATTTGATAGACAATACTATACTTTAGTATAATTTGCAAATCATTTGCATTTTTGTTCGAAAATTATAATTTGCAAATGATTTGCAAATTTAAAATTTTTATCCACAAAAATACTACAATTATCCTCATATTTATCCACAATCTAAATTCCCATTCCTATATAAATATATGAATAATATACTATAGTTTTTGTATAAATACAAACACCACAACATAACAATAAGTATAAATTTAACACCAAAATAATGCATATAATAGTACTAGCACATGCATAAATTATACATAATTATTCATACAATAAATTATCCACAAACTGAAAAACATACCAAAAGTTATCCACATATCAACAATATAATGTGTATAATAAAAACTATATTAAAACATATTAATAACTATGATAAATAGAATTGCTTAAAGTTGCATACGGTGATTAATATTACACATAACAGCAACTAAAACAATACAATATAGTATTCAAAACTATATAAAGATTCTAAATAAAAATTAATATACTAAAATTTCCCATCTAAACCCCACACCGAAATACTACAATACCTCTACAACGCACTACAAGCCACGTAGAGCGATTATACACACTCAAACGATATTCTCCACATAAACACACTTCAAATTCCTAATTAAGCCTTAATTAATAATGTAACAAAGCAACCAGACGCAAGTATA
>CATKXV010000019.1 GCA_949840955.1 uncultured Anaeroplasmataceae bacterium
ATTAAACCCATAACTGACTGTACCCTCCAAAAAAATAAAACATTACAAATGAGCAAATTTTAAAATCTATAAACTCCTAAATTTACTCATTCTTTGATTTAATTTTACAATAAATTCAAATAAAAAGAAAGAATTTTAAAAAAAGAATTGTTTTTTCTTTCAAATCTACTTTCTTGCAAAAAAAATCAAAAAGTATTAAAATATGCGCTGTGAGGTGAGTATTTATGTTTTGCTTATGCTTAATCATTTGCACTATAATATTAATCATATTGTCTATCCTATTCTTTCCAACAATAAAAATAGGCTCTATACGGTTAGGGTCCTATTGGATAATTGCTATGATTAGTGCCTTTATATTTCTTATTTTTCAGCAGGTATCTTGGAATAATATTTTAAATAGTTTTACTGCAAATACAAGTGTTAATCCACTAAAAATATTAGTTCTTTTTATATCTATGACTATTTTATCTATTTTTTTAGATGAAATAGGTTTCTTTAAATTCTTAGCTTTAAAAGCAACAAAATGGTTAAAGGGTAGTCAAATTAAATTATTTTTTGGTCTATATGCTTTAATATCCTTCCTTACTATATTTACTTCAAATGATATCATTATTTTAACCTTTACCCCTTTTATTTGCTATTATACAAAAAACTCTAGAATCAATCCAATACCTTATTTATTCTTAGAATTTGTTGCTGCAAACACCTGGAGTATGGTTTTAATTATAGGGAATCCTACAAATATTTATTTAGCTAGCGCCTTAGGAATAAATTTTTTCACTTATTTTCAGCATATGATTCTTCCAACCATTGTTGCTTCAATAATTTCCCTTTTCATTTTATATATGATTTTTAGAAAAAAACTTAAATCACCTATGATTGAATTTCATGCAGAAATAGATAGGCCTAATACTTTTTTATTAATTATTGGATTATTACATTTAGGTATAACTACAATTTTATTAGCAATTGCTTCTTATATTAACTTAGAAATGTGGATGATAACCATTTCATTTGCAATTAGTCTTATTTTGATAACAATAATGTATTTGATAATAAAAAGAAAAAAATTAACATTAATAAAAATAACCTTGCTGAGAGCCCCATGGAGCTTAATTCCATTTGTCATTTCTATGTTTATCTTAGTTCTAGCATTATCCGAGCAAGGAATTACTAAATATATTCAGCAATTTTTATCTCAATTTACACCCATTTATGCTTATGGCATTTCAGGGACCATAGTCGCAAATTTGATTAATAACATTCCAATGAGTGTACTATATTCTAATTTAATACCGATGACCGATTCTTTTGCAGCCTATGCAAGTATAATAGCCTCTAATATTGCAGCATTTATCACACCACTGGGTGCTTTAGCCGGAATAATGTGGATGAGATTGTTAAAAACTTACGAGATTAATTTTAGTTTTAAAAGCTTTATTTTATATGGTAGTGTAATAGGAATTCCAACAGTGATTGGTGCTTTATCCACTATATTTTTAATGAGATAATAATTTATGAAAGACTTTGATATATAAAAAAGAAAAAATTGTGGGACTTCTTTACATTTGTTTCATATTATCTTGCCTCCGATAATAGATTATCACATTTAAAATCATTTTTTAAATCGTATTGTTAATATTTCATTGTTCTTTGTATACCTAAAATACTATTTTTATAATCACAACATTTTTCTGCAAATAAAAAGTATTAATGCTTTTACTCGCACTAATACTTATTATGCTTGATTTAAATTGAAAAAGTAATAGTTATATTCTCTAAAGAATCAGCAATACCTGTGAAACTATATATTTTAGAACCATTTTCAATTGCTTTAACCGACATAGTAATTTCATGGATTGAATATTCATTTCCTAAAAACACGAATGATAAAGTATAACTATCCTCAAATTTGCTTACTGTTGAAAGAGTGTACGTAGAATTATAACTCCATAAATTTTTATGATTAGAAATATCATAATCAAAATTGACTATTTTATCTATATCCACCTTTATAGTTTGTTCACACATATAATTCTTTTTAAAATCTGCAACCAACATTTCTTGACTTTCCAATACAGAATTTGAACTAAGATCATACTTATAGAACACATTGTTTTCAAATATGTACTCAATAGATTTACCTATCAGTGTAGCTTTTAAATCATAAGTATGTTCATTCCCTAATTCAAGAGTATGCATAGCTTCATAATAATTTGTCAAATTTATCTCTTCAATTTCATCTGCAAAGGTTACAACACTAAATTTAGGATTATTTTCCAAAAACTCTAACAAATACATTAATTCTTCTTTCGCATCAGCTTCTTCCATATTCTTATATTTAGAAATTGAACAAGATGACAAAAACAAGAACCAACATAGAAAAAATATAAAAAGATTCTTTTTCATATTATTTTGCCCAATTTGGTAAAGATAAATCTACGTCCTTACTAAATGTTGTATCTGTATATTCTTCTAATACTTCATTTTTATATTTTCCTAACGAAAAGAATAGTACTTCTTTAGAATCTGCATTAATAATATATCTTTTTAAATTATAATCTTCTTCATATATGGATGTTTTATATTCAAGAATATAATTCCCATCCGCAAGGATATAACAATTTTTATCAGAGATTGTTAAATCAGTAAATTTATTTATTTTAATTAAGGAATAAAGAGTAGGAAAGTTATAGGAATACCCATCATACTCAGAAAAGGTTGCTCCTTCAGTATCACTATAATACCATGTTCCACCATTATAGGTGTAAGTATAGGATTTTTCTCCATCAGAATACTCTGTTCTATCATAAACTATACAATCTTTACTATTTTTTGTTGTCATAGAAACTTGTGTTATATAATCTAAAATAAATCTCTTTTCTTCTAATTTATATGTTTTGCTTTCATAGCTATATTGGTTTAAATCAATCATAGTTTGAGCAGCTTCTTTATAAATGGCTACAGCTTCATCCTCCGTAAGTTCTTTTTTTACAGAAAAAGTATTAAACTCATTAATTATAGAATACTTATTCTCTTTAGAATTGTTATTACAACTTACTAGCAAAAAAGCACTAAATGTCATAACAAAAACTATAAAAACTACTTTTCTCATATGTTGCCTCCATTTTGTTTAATTTTATTTAATTATATCATATTTCACATTTAAAAAATAGCAACTTGTTTTTTTAGTAATACAAAGTTCGTATGTATTCTAAAAAACACTAGAAGTTCCATCTAGTCATTTTCTATTCAGTAGAACGAGGTTAAAGCCTTTTATCTATTTGTTTTTGAGGGGTACCAACACGAGGTTGATTGTATTACATTAAGAACAGATGAAAAATAAAGGATTCTATTTCAAAAGAAAAAACCTAAAAATATCTTGATATTTCAATGTATTTTTAGGTTTTCTTTTTATTTTCTTAGTTCTAGTAATGTGATTACCTCGACTCTATTCCAGTTATTCACCAAAAAGAAAAACAAAATATATCAAATAATCATCGAATGAGAGTGAAATAAGTTCAATATAATATTTGAATAAGAATACTCTTAACCACAAATATCTTATATTAAATACAAATTAATTTATATAGTAGAATTTAATTTCTTTAAAATCTCATAAATTCTTTTTGAATAAAAAACATCCTCAAGCGTTTTTATAAGTTCATCGTCATTACTACACTCCTTTGGTTGATTATCAAAAAAATTTTCTGCTTTAAAATTTACTGGATAAAACTCACCAAATTCCAATTCAAAGACTCTGTAGTATAATTTGTCTGTAAATATTACAAACTTTTTTCGCACAGGATCATTAGTTTGAATTTCTTTTTTTCCAGTTTCAATTGACAAATTTTCTGTTTTCGAATATGGTGAAATATTTGACAACAGATCAAATGTTGATGCCAAAGTGTCAAAACTCTTATGCAATTCATTATTATAAGAATATGTGATTTTTTCAAATGAACAGTGAATATTCGGATATGCTTTTTTTATATCATCAATTACATCATTAATAATCTTTGATATATTATTAGTCATAATGAAATTATTATCAAAATTTAAAATTTTTCCCATATTATATCTCCTCCAAATCAACTAAATTTAATAAGTAAAGGTAAGTGATCACTAATAGAAGTATTTGGCTTACATTTATTTATTAATGAAACACTTCCTATAGTTTTTATGAATTCTCCTGTTTCATATAATTTCATCATGTTTATATCAAATAAAACTTGATCAAACGAGTGCCAAATAATACTAACTTGATCACTCCTATAAATACTTCCATAATTTTTTGTATTTTCATTCAAAATAGTTATAATAGGATTATAAAGTCTTTCATAAGCAATATCTTCATGTTTTGTTATAGATTGCTCCTCAATTATATCTTTAAATAAGGTTGAATTAAAACAATTATATGCAACCATCTCAGTTTCAAAAGGATTGCAATTAAAATCGCCAAGAATAAACGATTTATCTATATTATACTTTTCTTTCATTCCTTTTATATCTTCTTTTATATTACATATTGTAGTACCATGATCTACTAATGCTTTAGTTTCACCATTATTTTTGCTTTCTAAATGCACCACTGTAACTAAGCAGAGATTTTCATTTATAATAATTCTATATGTTTCAAATCTTTTATGAACAGTCACATTTTCAATCGTAATGATATTTTTTGCTATACATAAAAAGTTTTCATTTTTACACAACTTATCAATTATTTTATATTCATTTGCCTTATCATTATTCTTAAAAGTTTCAGTGCTAAAGGTGTTTGCCTCTATTAAAAAAATTACATCTATAGAGTTCTCTTTTATCAAATCATATACATATTTTTCATTTGGTTTCTTATTGATATTCCAAGATATAATTTTCACTAAACTCACCACCATACATCTGCTTCTTTAAACTATTATAACATTTTATTACTCTAAAATAAAGAAAAACTAAGTTCATCTTCTGTAACCTAGTTTTCTATTGGTATCATATTAAAATGTCTTAATGCTTCTTCAATGTAGCTAGTTAGTTCTAAGGTTGGATGATGTACCTTGTTCTTTGGATTTTCTTTTTGTCTATCTGCTTGCATAGACAAACCATATTTCCTCTTAATTTCAGCAATATAGGAAACATGTACCTTTCGTCCATATTTTTCCATAATATAGGATTGAATCTGTTTATAGGTTGCAGTCTTACGATTATAGGAATGACTTCTAACTAATCTTTGAACAGGCTTTCTATTCTTTTGTGGTATGACTTGTATTTCGTGTTCTTTTAGAAATACAATTTTATCCATTGGCTCATATAAGAATGTGATTTCTCTTTTCTTACGCTCATTTGCTGGATTATTAGAAAATTCGATTGGAAACCTAAATTCAATATTTTTAATTGTACCATCCAAATTAAAGAAAATATTTTTAATTACCATTTTTATCATTTGCCGTTGTTCTTCATCTGTCATTTCATCAAAGATAGTATTGAATTGGGATAAGCAAGCTGAGATTTTTTCAGGCGTAATACTTTTACTCTTAACACCTTCTATTTTTAAGGTTAAATCTTCCATCTTTTCTTCTACATCTGCAATATCATCAAACATTTTAAATAGACGATCATTCATTTCATTTAAAACTTTTTCTCTATTTCTTAAGTTCTTAGGTACAGAATCAATTCTCTTTTCTAATTCAGATTTATTTTCATATAAATCTTCATGCTTTCTTTTGTAACCATCTAGTTGCTTTTCCAATTTAATTGTATCAATGGGAGATTCCATTTTCTGCATAAGCAAGTTTACAAAATCGTTCGTATTAACCATTTGTTTAATTAAATCTACAATGTATGGTTCTATTTCATAATTGATTGCTCTATTGAGATAATTACAGGAATGACCTCTATCTAGTCTAATGTTATAACAACCATATTCATAAAAGTCTAAAGACCCATCTGGTTTCTTTTTTGTGTATTTCACAAAGAAGGATCTTCCACATTCTGGACATTTTAGTAAGCCTGCCAATAGGTGCTTTGCTGCAAAAGGATTCCCTCCTCTATCCGATTTATTCTTTAGTCTTTTGGCATGGGCTTTTTCCCATAATTCTTCTGAAATAATAGATTCATGTTGCCCTTCACTTAAGATATAATTTTCTGTTGTGATCGTTTGAAATTTACTTTTAGAACCTTTTACTTTCTTTTGTATTCTTCTGCCAAAAGCAATTTTCCCCTTATACACTGGATTATCTATTATCCTTTTTATTGTTCCATTTGCCCAAAAGGGTAGGGTTCCATTTTGTCTTATCTTTTTGCAAGTTCCATCAAAATTTAATGCAGAAGCAATACTACAGGTTCCCATATTTTCTATAACATACATTTCAAATATTCGCCTAATGACCTCTGCTTCATCTTCGGCAATGAATAGTTTACCATTAATGAGGGCATAGCCATAAGGAGCAAAGCCACCATTCCAACCACCTTGTCTTGCTTTTTCTTTACGCCCATTCATCGTTTGTTCTAAGATATTTTCACGTTCTATTTCAGATACAGCTGATAAGACAGAGATTAAGAGCTTACCACTCGTTTGAGAGGAATCTATTCCTTCTTCAGTGGCAATTAGATTTATGTCATAGGATTGGATGTATTCAATGGAGTTTAGTATATCTGCTGCGTTTCTACCAAAACGAGATAGCTTATAAACTAAGATATAATCAATTGTTAATCCGTTTTCAATATCATTTAACATTTCTCTAAAGGCTGGTCTGCCTTCAATGTTTTTCCCAGATTTTCCTGCATCTTCATATATTCTTTTGACAATCATTCCTTCACGTTCAGCATAGCGTTTTAAAACACTACGTTGAGCGTCAAGTGAAAAGCCATCCACTTGCATCTCTGTTGATACACGAATGTAGATGACGCATTTCTTTCCTTCTTTATTCATTTAGGCAGACCTCCCTTCTTAATTGTTATTTCTTTCTAGGTTTTGATTTCTTTGTAAGTACTTTTTTCTGATACTTTAATATCATTAAAGCAAGAAAATCTAAGAACTCATCTTTGTTCTTCTTGTACTCTAAAGTAGTATTTTCTTCATTCATTTTTCCTCCTAATTTGCGTATCTACAAACTAGGAAGATGAGTTAGGATAAATACTTTTTAATGTAAAGGCTAATTGCCTTTTCGTATTCATCATCAGGATAGGTTATATCCTTATTGAACCAATCCTTCATTATGACCTTGGTAAATGCATAGGCATCTATTTCTAGGAAGGTACATAGTTTTATGTCTGGAGCTAGAGTGTCAAAGATTTCTAGTTCCTTCTTCCACTGTTCTAGCATTGGTTCATTTTGGTTGTTTGTAGATACACATGTATATTGATAGTGATGTCTAATTTCATGGATTAGACTTTTAAGTGCCTCTACTTCATTCATGATAATCTTATCTGAGATGATGATAAATTTCTCTTTAGGGTAATACCTGGAATCTTCCTTGATTGGATCACAGAGAATTGGGAGTTCTTCTATGTCCAGATAGGAACATAGGATTTCTGCCTTTTCCTGTAGGATAGGTAGAACTTCGGATTGGTTCCATCTTTCTTCTCCAAATTGTTTGATAAATTCTTCTTTAAATTCTTTTTCAGTTAGTTCTTCTAATTTCTTCATAATTTCCTCCGATACGAAACTTTAGTTGCGTTTACACCGCTATTATACGCAATTATAGTTGTGTTGTCAAGAGTTTTTTTGAAACTTTTGTTTCATTTGTTCTTTCTTTTTATGAAACTTTAGTTTATAATAAAAGTGGATGGTGGTAGTATGACTTCAGAAGAGATTAGAAAGAATATCAATTCAATCATAAATCAGAAAATTAATATAGATAAGCTCTATACATTAACTGAATTTGGAGCTTTATGTGGGGTATCAAGAACTACAGTTAGTAAATGGTGCAATGATACCTGTCCTACAGCGGATAAGGTTCCTGCAATATGTGAGCATTTGCATATTTCTATTTTTGAGTTATTAGGTCTTAAGGATCCTAGTGTTATCACTGAGGCTGAACAAAAGCTATTAAAGGAATATGCTGCACATCCAGAGATGCAGGATGCTGTGAATCGGTTATTGGGTTTGAAGTAGAGTTTAGAAGGATTTCGGTCCTTCTTTTTTTATTTTTGATAGGGATGATTTCCAAAGTAGCTTTGGAGGTTTATAGTTTCTTCTTTGGTTTCAAGGAGAAACGGGGATTGTTTTAGGTATAGGATTCGCCCTTTTATAAAGTGGACTAAGCTATACGATAGATAGAGCCTTTTTCTAGCTCTAGTGATACCGACATAGAATAGGCGTCTTTGTTCTTCTAGTCTTTCATTTCTGTCTTTAGAAGAGGGTAGGATTCCTTCATTACAGCTGATGAGAAAGACGGTGTTAAATTCTAAACCTTTTGCTTTATGGATGGTTAAGAGGGAGATGCCTTTAGGGTGTGTAGGTTCATCATTTAGGATAAGGGTATTGAAATAGGATTCTAGGTTAGCTTCTTGTTCGATCATTTCCTTAAGGGTCATGATGCGTTCAAATTGGAGTTTTTGTTGGTTGGTTTCTTTTAGATACTGGATGTAGTTTAGAGATTCTAAAATTTCCATAAAGATGTTTTGTCCTTCTTCTAAATGATTCTTTAGAGTGGTTAGAATATTGCCTAGCTTGTTTAAATTAGAGTTAGGATATTCCTTTAGTTTTTCTAAGAGTGTAGTTTTTGTTGGAAGTTTCAAGAAGTTTTTATATTCATAGAACTCTAATTTGATATAGGCTGGGTAGATGCATCTTAGGGCGATTTCATTGTTGGGGTTATATAGGAAGCGATAGGTATAGAGGATGGTTTTGATTTCTTTGTTTTCATAGAAGGGTTTGGCTCCATAGATGGTATAGGGGATATGGTGTTCTGTGAGTTCTTTTTCTAGTGGGTAGGATTGGATATTGTTTCTGTAGAGGATGGCGATATCCTCATAGGGTTCTTTTAGCGATTGTATGGTGTTTACAATATCCTTAGCTTCTTCTATGGTGCTGGTGTAGCTTTTATAGATAGGCTTGATATCTGAATCTATAGTAGAAATGAGGTCTTTGGGTGTTCGATCCTTGTTGTAGGAGATAAGTCTATTGGATAGGGTTAGGATAGATTTGGTGGAGCGATAGTTTTGATTTAGGATGATGGTTTCTTCTGTCTGGTGTTGAAAGGATTTGAGTAGAGAGAGGTTACTGCTTCTAAAGGAATAGATGAGCTGGTCTTCATCTCCTACCATATAAATGTTTTGATGAACTTTGGATAGGGTTTGAATGAGGTCATATTGGATTTGGTTGATGTCTTGACATTCATCTACCAGGATATAAGGATACTGTACCATTTGGAGGAGGTCTGGTTTTTTATTTATAGCTTCTAGGAATAGGGGGACCATGTCATCAAAGTCTATGGTGTTGGACTTTCTTAAGGCTTTGTTGTAATCTTGATAGACTTGATTTAAGAGTAGTCGGTCTTGGGGATGGATTTCTGTTGGTTCTGTGTTATTCTTGATTTTAGAGATTGCAGAGATATAGGGAGTAGTGGATTGATTCTTATCATAGGAATGCAGGATGGATTTGATGATTTGAGATTTGACTGAATCTAGGATGACTTCTGGTGGTTTGGTAAAGCCAAGAGTTTCATAGAAGTCTGGGATGAATAAATGGTTATAACAAAAGCTATGGAAGGTAGATAGGATGAGGTTTGTTTCTCTATCTAAGAGATGTTCTAGTTTTGATTTCATTTGACTTGCTGCCTTATTGGTAAAGGTAAAGGCTGCAATATCTTGTTCTTTGACATGGTTTTGGATTAAGTATAGGATTCTATGAGTTAGGACTGTAGTTTTTCCTGTGCCTGCTCCTGCCATGATGAGGACTTTTTTATGAGGGGTTTGAACTGCATATTGTTGTTTGGGGTTTAGGGTATTCATAGGTGTTCCTCCTTAGGGTTTATATGGTTCTTCACCTTACTGGACAGAAGTTTTGAAATAGGTGCCTATAGAAAATAAAAAAAGTCATTAAATATAAGGAAAATAATAAATTCCTTATGTCTAATGACTTTATAGTTAGTATTCAGTTTTAGTTTGGAAATACCTGCATAGCAGGACGGGCTATCAGCTTCAAACATATTACTAGAGTAATACTCGCTTCTATCCCTTATTCGGGGGGATGTTTTATTTAGTGGTTACATTTTGAATAAAATGGAATACATTTGGTATTTCTTCTCTAAATGTTTTTATTGCCATACGATACATTGCCTTTGCATGTATTCTATCATGCCATATAAAACGTCTTAAGACCTTTCGTAATGACCATTCTTCATCATAACTACCAATATGAACTATATTTTTTAAAAAGTTTGGTTGACTTTCAAGTAATGCAAATCCTCGTTCTCTACATTCTGTAATACTTCCCTCATGATCTGTATCAATACCTATTTCACCAAAATAATAATCATTCACATTCTTCGTATGCTCATACATTTCATTTGCAGTACGAGGAACTAATCCATAAAATGTTTTTCTAACTGGTAAACAGCTTTTATTTTTATCTGGTATTGCGTCATATAATTTTTGAAAATCTTTTGCAGATTTAAGTGCTAGTGCTTTTAATTCTTGATATTCTGTTATAGTTAATGGTTTCTTCTCATCTTCAAAAAGAATATTTGTATCTGCATCACAAATTGCTAGATCAGATTCTTTTTCTTGAATAATAGTAGGTTCAAAAGAATCAATTAGTTTTGAACCTTTCCATATTAGATAAGACTTAATTTCTAATGGCATTTTTTGAAGTGCTTCCTCTTTTGTTTTTCCTCTTGTAAAGGCTCCTGGATATTTAGTAGAATATAACATACTATCATTCCCATTATGTTCCCATAGACATTTTATTTTCATTACACACCTCGTAAATCTATTATTTAACTTATTGTTTATTGTATGATTATTATAGCATAGAAACAAAGGAAACTCAATCAAACTATTGATGACCTTCCACATATGTGATGATTTGAGTGAGTAGGTTTTCTTTTAGGTTTAATGATTTTAAGAGTTCTGATATTGTGATATTGGGGTTTAGGTATAGTTTCTTCTTTTCTGGATGTTGGAATAGATAGGTGATAATGAGACTTGGGATATTGGGTAGGATAGGATTATCATATTTGTAGTGAATAGATATATAGGTATGATGGTTCATTAGAAGGGTAGCTCATGATCTTTAATTTTTTCTTCAAGTCTAGCTTTTAGGTTATGTAAAGAAACGATATCAAGAGTTGGAAGGCTCAGCTCTTTTAAGAAGGTATTGATTTTATAGAAGCGTTCTTTAGAAAGGTCTAGGTTGTCATAAAGAAGTTTTAAGAGGTCTAGAAGGAAAAGATATTCATTTTGATTAACAGAGACATATTTAATTAGGAGCATACTTATCATATAGGGTAGTGCTGTCTTGGTGTAGGCTTCTAGTGTGTCTTGTTTGATGTCATCATCTTCTACTTTTCTTAAGAGTCCTTTTTCTACGTTATTTAGGAAGGCTAGCCAATGGGGGTCTGTTGGGGCTTTCTTTTGATTTTCTTCAGAGTAGTTGTTATCCTGTTTGATGTCTAGGATTCTATAGAGTTGTTCATCTGCTAGCTTTTGTAGTCTTAGTCCATAGAGGGTTTCTTCATGGGTTTGGTAGAGGGTAGATAAGAGATAGGCGATTCGTTTGGCATTATCGTTTCTAAATCGCATTTCATATCTTACCCAATAGGTTGTGGATGGGGCTTGTTGATGTTTCTTGCGTTCTAGGAGTTTATCGTAGATAACGAGTTCTATATTAGAGGAATTGGATCCAAATTGGATGGTATAGCCTGAGCGTTTACTTCCTAGGATTAAGGGTGGAGAGATAAAGATAGAGGTATAGAAGCCTTGAGATATTTTTTTGATGATATTATGGATTGTGATATGGATGCCTTCATAGTCATCTATAGCGATGTCTATTCTTTTGAATCTTGCGTTGAGCTGGACCATAAAGAGGATGAGGGTTACCCAGGTTTTATCTTTATTTCTGTTTTCAAAGTCTCTACAGCCTTCTCCTTTCATTTCTAGTTGACAGGTTCTTTGATATTTATTATTTAGGGGTCCATCACATCTTAGGTATATATAAGGTCCTAATGTAAATTCATATTTGAAGTTATTATGGCTTCTTGGATTTTTCTTAACTTCAAAGCCTTTTACATTGAGATAGATTCCTATGAGTTTTACGAGTTCATATACTCTTAATTGGATGTCATCTTCTTCATCACAGGATAGTGGGAATGTGGCTGAAAAATAGTCGATTTTAATTTCTGTTTTGTCCATGGTTTTCTCCTTGTCTAAATATCTAAAAATACGGCTTAGTCCCCAAGAGAGGGGCTATTAGTATAGCCCCCTCGTGGGGACTTGGGGACTTTGAAGCCTTGTTTTTTTAATAGATATTTTTGTGTGTGTTTTTATTGTCTTCACCTTACTGGACAGGAGTTTAAAAATATGTACCTATAGAAAAGAAAAAAAGTCATTAAATAAGTAATCTAATTAAACGAGTATGTGCATATCAGCTATAAAATATAGAGTATGTTAACAAAGGGGGGTGAGGGGAAATGTGTTCCCCTCTTATTTTTTTGTTTTTAAAAAGAAAAAGGGTGTGGGAAAAATCTGTTGTCCCACATCCCCTAGTATGTATTTGAGTAGAATCCTCTCTTATGATATGATTGTATTGGTTAAAAACAAAAAGAAAAGGAGGATTCCATGAATGATTATACACTAAAACTTTTTAAATTAACACACCTAAATATTAATACTGAAAAATCTTTTGAAACAATTACTAATGAAGATGAAACAATTCTAGATGTCTATCTCAATCTTTCTACCTTTTACTGCCCTCATTGTAATTCACCTCACATTAAAATTGTATCTTCTGTAACTTCTAAATTAAACTACTCCATTT
>CATKXV010000020.1 GCA_949840955.1 uncultured Anaeroplasmataceae bacterium
TTATTATGGCTTTAGCCAGTTGAACTTGAACATACAGTGCATGTTCAAGAGAAACAGAAAACCACCTGCTATGCGGGTGGGAAATAAAAGTTATACAAAAAATCACTTATCCGCTATAATAAAGGTGTTCAAGCTTCTATTATAGAAAGGATAAGTGAAAAGAATGGCTAACAAATCAAATTCATTAGCACACACAACATGGCTATGTAAATATCATATTGTGTTCATAGCCAAGTATAGACGAAAAGAAATATATAGTCAAGTAAGAAAAGATTTAAAAGAGATAATAAAGCAATTATGTAAGTATAAAGGAGTAGAAATAATAGAAGGGCATATGATGATAGATCATGTGCACCTTTTGGTAAGTATTCCCCCAAAAATAAGTGTATCAAGCTTTATGGGATATTTGAAAGGAAAGTCAGCCTTGATGATATTTGACAAACATGCAAACCTGAAATACAAATATGGAAATAGACATTTTTGGGCAGAAGGATATTATGTTTCAACAGTAGGACTGAATGAAGCAACGATAAGAAAGTATATACAGGATCAAGAGAAGCATGATATCGCATTGGACAAATTGAGTGTGAAAGAGTATGAAGACCCTTTTAAGGGTCAACGCTAAAGTAATACGAATACTCCTTTAGGAGTAGCAAAAGAGGCAAAGACAATAGAGGCTTGAACAAAGTAAAAGCCAGCGTCTTTAGGCGCTGGTCGGTATTAAAGCCTTATAGGCTTAGTGCAAACCACCCTTTTGAAGGGTGGTTATGATTTTCAATTTTTTTAACTTTATTGTATATTTTCCTAGATTTTCCAGACGAAATGTTTTAAAATAGAAATGTAAGCGTTATTATTTTTTTGTTTTTTTATTATATTTAAAAATAAAAATTATAAACTAAGGAGGTTTTATAGTGATTGCGAAAACAAGACAAATTACAGGTGCTGTTTCTACAGCAAGCCTTCCTACCTTAAGATATCTAGAGCCAGAATATATTTATATTGCTGTTACGAATGCACGATGTGCAACAAGCGACATCTATATAAAAATTGGGGATAAAGTAAAAATTGGTCAGGTACTTGGAGTAAGGAAGGGGCCATTTTTTGAACAACCGATTCACTCAACGGTATCCGGAGAAATTGTTGGGTTTGTTAAAAAATTTCATCGTAGTGGAAAACTGACAGAATTCATTCAAATTAAAAATGATAAAAAGGATGAATGGATTAGTCCTGAAATTCCAAGAAGTGACGAGGAGATTGATCAGCTAACGTTAGAGGATTTTGCAAGAATTACAAAGGAAGTTTCCTTGGTTGGCTTAGGAGGAAGCTCCTTTCCTACGTATATAAAGTTTCAAACAAAGGATCCAATTCATACCATTTTAATTAATGGTGTTGAATGTGAGCCATATATTTCTTCAGATCACCGTATGATGCTGGAGCATCCAAGACGTGTTATTTTAGGAGCCAGCTATGCGATGAAGGCCTTTAAGGCTAAAAAAGGACTCATTTGTATTAAAAAGAAATATCAGGATTTGTATGATTGCTTAACAGCTGAGCTTACTCGATTCCCTGATTTGAATATTGAGGTTTGTCGAGTAGGGAATTATTATCCTCAGGGCTGGGAGATTGAAATGATTAAATCTGCCTTGGGAATAAAGGTACCCGCGGGTGTGCTTCCTGCGAAGCTAGGTCTTATGGTATTTAATGTTTCAACCACAGTAGGGTTATATCGAGCAATCAAATATAATCAGCCTGTAACGAAGAGAAATTATACCTTATCTGGAGATGGAATTAATATTCCTCAAAATATTCGTTTGAGAATAGGAACCTCTTTAAAGGAATTGATAGATGTTTGTGGAGGCTACAAGGGAGAAGAAAATAAGATTCTGATTATGGGTGGACCTATGATGGGAGCCAATCTTGTTAGAGATGATGCGGTTATAACAAAAACCTGCACCTCTACAATTGTATTAAATGAGCGTCCTGTTCATGAGGAGCCTTGTGTACGATGTGCTTCCTGCGTATATTCATGTCCTGCAGGATTACAACCTATTCAAATTATGCAGGCTGTAAAGAATAAGGATAAGGATGCGTTACATAGGTTAAATATTAAGGCATGTATTTTGTGTGGTATGTGTTCTTACACTTGTACATCTAAAATTCATTTAACGGATTATTGTCGTAAGGCAAAAAGAATGGTTTAGGAGGAAAAGATATGAAGTTAGTTGCGCAAAGTGCTCCATACATTCGTAAGCCAGTATCCGTAAAAAGGATGATGCTTGATGTTTTGATTGCATTACTTCCATTAGTGTTATTTGCTTGTATCCAAAATGGTTGGAGTGGTATTTATGTTATTTTAATTTCTGTAGCTACTATGCTCGTTACTGAGCTTGTTTGCCATATGTTTATGAAATGGCCAAGTGGAATGAAGCTTAAAGAGGTATTTCATAAGGAAGGCTTTATTAAGCTGAAGAATCAATATACGATCAATAATATTATTGCCCCTTTAATTTCTGCAATCATTTATGCGCTTATTATGCCAGCAGGATGTAGTGGGTATGTCGTATGTATTGGTGCCTTATTTGGAATTTTAATTGGTAAAATGATTTTTGGTGGTTTGGGAAGTAATATATTTAATCCAGCTGCTACAGGTCGTGTGTTTGTAGGTGTTTGTTTTGGCTCTAAGCTTGTCTATGGACAAGGTGGAGTGGATGTGAGTGCTTCTGGTACACCTCTTGCTATTGTTAAAGGAAACTTAGGTATGGTAGGAGATGCATTAAAGCAATATAGCCTTATGGATTTATTTTTAGGTCAAATCCCAGGGTCTATGGGAGAGGTTTGCTCTTTACTGATTCTCCTTGGTGGCATTTATTTATTTGTAAGAAGAAGTGCAGATTTAAGAGCTTGTTTATCCATGATAGGAAGCTTTGCAATCATTACACTTGTTGTAAGCATCACAGCCTATTTTGTATGGAACAATCATCAACTCCTTGATATGGACTTAATGGTGCATCCTGGAACGCCTTGGAATATATTGGATTTATTTCTATACGAAATGCTTTCTGGAGGATTGTTATTTGGTGCAGTATTTATGATTACTGATCCAGTAACCTCGCCTACTACAAAATTTGGTAGAATTGCTTTTGGTACAATGGCGGGAATCATTACAGCTTTGGTTCGATATTGTGGTGCATATCCAGAGGGTGTAGCCTTTTCTATTCTAATTGCAAATATGTTTGCTCCTGCAATTGATTATCTAATGCGTGGTAGGAAGAATACCTATACCTGGAAACAAATTTTGGGCTTAAGTCTTACAATGATTATAATTTGTTTAATTGTTGGATTCTCTGTTGCTTCACAGTTGGGAGGGATATAAGATGAAAAAATATACTTTAACGGCTCTTGTTTTGACTTTGATTGCGGGGATATGTGCAGCTTTAATTGCATGTATCAATTTAGTAACGGCACCCATAATTTCTAAAAATAATGAAACCAAAAAGGCAAAGCTATGTCAAGAGATTTTTGAAACCTATTCCTCTGAGTATGAAAAGACAGAGACAATCACAGAAGGGTTTTCCTCTGGTAGTATTCAGGAGCTAATTATGGCGTATGATTCAAAGGGAAATTTTTTAGGATATATCTATACTGTGGATGGATCTAATGCCTATGGAGAGATTGAGCTTTTATTAGGAATCACTGCTGAATTTAAGCTTGCGGGAGTAAGATTTATTACAAATGGTCAATCCTTTTCCAGTGAGGCAGATACGCATCTGAATACACAATATAAGGAAAATATGACAGAATCTGATGTGGATGATTTAGATCTAACAAAATCAGATGTTACAGCAGGAGCTACTTATGCATCCAAATTAATCCGTAGTCTTGTAAAATCAGCCTTTGAGGATGCTAAGACAAGACAAGGAGGTGTGAACTAATGGAACAGGCAAAAGAAAAACCAGTAAAGGAGAAATCAAAACGATTCAAGGCATTCTTAGCTGGTATTATTCAGGAAAATCCTGTATTGGTTGGTTTACTTGGTATGTGTCCAACCCTTGCAACTACAAAATCATTAGAATCAGCTTTGGGTATGGGGATTTTAGTTATTCTAACTTTAATAGGCTCAAATGTTCTTATTTCTTTATTAAGAAAGATTATTCCTTCTGAAGTAAAAATTCCTTGTTACATTGTCATTATTGCAACCTTTGTTACCATCATAAAAATGTTTGCAGAAGCGTTTCTTCCCGAGCTTTATGCAAGCCTGGGTGTGTTTATTTCTCTAATTGTTGTGAACTGTATCATCTTAGGCAGGGCTGAAGCCTTTGCCTCTAAAAATGGACCGCTTATGTCCTTGCTTGATGCATTAGGTATGGGAATTGGCTTTACGATGGCATTATGTATCATGGGAATTATTCGTGAAATTTTAGGTACGGGGGGATTAACCTTTGGTGTATATTTTACCTTTATCCCATATACAAGCTTTACCCCATTGTCTGAATATGCGATTAAGCTTTTCGTCCTTCCAGCAGGTGGATTCTTAACCTTGGGATGTATTCTAGCAGTCATGGCATTTTATAAAAACCATAAGGAAGAAAAGAAGCTGTTGGCAGAGAAAAAAAGAATAGAAGAATTGAAAGCAAAAAAGGCAGCAGAGCTAGCTGCAAAGCAAGCCCAAGAAAAGGAGGACAAGTAAAATGGTTTGGAATTTAATTGTAGCATTTTTATTAGCTATTGCAAATGCTATGCTCATCAATAACGTTACCCTTTCTCGGTTTTATGGGGTTTGTCCTTTCTTAGGTGTATCTAAAAAATCCTCTTCCGCATTAGGTATGGGAGTAGCAGTTACCTTTGTTATTGTTCTTGCTGCAGCAATTTGTTGGCCGATTTATAAGCTACTGGAGTATTGTGGTATTGCTTATATGGATACCATTACTTATATTTTAGTTATTGCCTCTATTGTTCAGCTTGTTGAAATGTTTATAAAAAAATTCTCACCAACGCTTTATAAATCTTTGGGAGTATATCTTCCTTTAATTACAACCAACTGTGCTGTATTGGGTGTTGCTCAAGGAAATTCCTCTCAGGGCTTAAGCTTTGGTATGTCTATGGCAGAAGCCATTGGTACAGGTCTTGGCTTTGCATTAGTTATCTTTGTATTTTCATGTATTCGGTATCGTTTGGATGCTGCAAATGTTCCAAAGGCATTTAAGGGAATCCCAATTGCTTTAGCAACAGCAGCCTTAATGAGCTTAGCCTTTTTAGGCTTATCTGGGATGATTGGCTAATGAATCCATTTTTGAGTTTAGCAATAACAATTCTTGTCTTATTGGTGGTTTTGTTTGTTGTTTCCTATGTTTTAAATAAGAGAACTCCTGTTCCAAAGGAATGCGAGAACATAAAAATTTCTGAGGAATTCTGTTTAAACTGTACCAATACAGAATGTAAGATACATGAAAAATTAGATTTAGAGAAAATAAAAAAAGAATTGGAAAGCGAGGAGAAGCAGGAATGAAAGAGGTATTTATTGCGATTGGAATACTTGCGGGGTTAGGCCTGATTTTTGGTTTTGGTTTAGCTATTGCTGCAAAGTTTTTATATGTTAAGGTAGATACTAGAGTAGAAGATATTACAGGGATTCTTCCTAATGCCAATTGTGGTGCCTGTGGCTATCCTGGCTGTGTAGGCTTTGCAGAGGCTATTGTATCTCAAACAGCAGAAAGCTTAAGCTTATGTAAGCCAGGCTTAAAATCTGGAAAGCCTGAGGCGATTCGTAAATATTTAGATGAGCATCCAAATGAGGATGGATCAATCAATCCAATCAAAGTAAAATAATCGGTAAAGGCTAATTGTATCGAATACGATTAGCTTTTTTGTGTTCAATCGGCTATGTTGTACTCATAGCCATAAATTCTAATTTTGAATAAAGGAGAGGGTATAATCTTAAGTACAATGGGATTATGCTTCAATATGAAAAAATGAAGTTACCATTTCAAATTGATTTAAAAGAAAAGGTTGTAGTGATAACGGGAGCAGGTGGTGTTATTTGTTCATACCTTGCTAAGGCTATAGCAGCCTGTGGAGCAAAAGTTGCTTTACTCGATTTAAATAAAGAGGCTGTAAAAGCAAATGCCGATGAAATTATTAGGCTTGGTGGTATAGCTAAGGCTTATGAAGCTAATGTATTAAAAAGAGAGACCTTAGTTGCTTGTCATGAAAGCATAGTAAAAGATTTTGGCTATTGTGATATTCTCATTAATGGAGCAGGAGGGAATAGCCCTAAAGCTACAACAGATAATGAATATGCTGAGCTTGATGATGCAAGTAAGGAAATAAAGACTTTTTT
This sequence comes from uncultured Anaeroplasmataceae bacterium, assembly GCA_949840955.1. Lineage (GTDB taxonomy): Bacteria > Bacillota_I > Bacilli_A > Acholeplasmatales > Anaeroplasmataceae > Pelethenecus. The sequence continues at coordinate 6,338 of CATKXV010000020.1, forward strand.
TGATTTAGATGAACAAGGAATTGAATTTGTATTTCATTTAAATTTCTTAGGAACATTTCTTCCTACGCAAATTTTCGCAAAGGATATGATAGGAAAAAAGGATTGTTCTATTTTGAATATATCCTCGATGAATGCGTATACGCCTCTAACAAAAATCCCTGCTTATAGCGGAGCTAAGGCAGCTGTTCAGAACTTCACAGAATGGTTGGCTGTTCATTTTTCTCATGTTGGAATTCGGGTAAATGCAATCGCACCAGGATTTTTTTCTACAAAACAAAATCAAAGCCTGTTATGGAGGGAGGATGGCACCTTAACAGAACGCTCTAATAAAATATTAAAAGCTACTCCAATGGGAAGATTTGGAGAGCTTGAGGATTTACTAGGAGCAACCTTATTTTTAATTGATTCGAAGGCATCCAGCTTTGTTACAGGCGTGTGTATTCCTATTGATGGAGGATTTTCAGCTTATAGTGGAGTTTAACGCTTTAATTTTATATCAACTATACGATTAGTCTTGACAATGGAAGAATTTTTTTGTAAAATATTTATTGGTACATTTTTTAAGCAATTCCACAATTGCCCTATTTTATGAAATATAATTTAGGAGGAAAAAACAATGAATAAAACATTCATGGCAAACAATCAAACTATGCAACATGGTTGGTATGTTGTAGATGCAGCTGGTGTAACTTTAGGACGTTTAGCTACTGTAGTTGCTTCCCTATTAAGAGGAAAGCATAAACCAACTTATACTCCACATGTAAACTGCGGAGATAATGTCATCGTAATTAACGCTGACAAGATCAAATTAACTGGAAATAAGTGGCAGGATAAGCTTTATCACAATCATTCTGAGTACAATGGTGGTTTAAGAACCTTAACAGCAGAAACTGTGATGGAAAAATATCCAACTAGAATGGTAGAGCATGCAATTTATGGTATGCTTCCCCATACAAAACTAGGAGATCAGATGAGAAAGCAATTATACGTGTATGCATCTGCTACACATCCACATGCTGCTCAAAAACCAGTAGAATTCGTAGTAAAGGCAGAATAGGAGGAAAAAGTTAATGGCAAAGAATTTAGTTCAATATCATGGAACAGGTCGTCGTAAAAGTTCTGTAGCTAGAGTTTATTTACGTTCAGGTAAAGGAACAATTACAATTAATGATCGTTCATTCGAGGATTATATTCCCTCAGCAGCAATTCGTCTAGATATACTACAACCACTAGAAGCAACAGAAACAACCGACAAGTTTGATATTTTAGTTAATGTTTATGGTGGAGGATTAACAGGTCAAGCAGGCGCAATTCGTTTAGGTATTGCTCGTGCACTAATGGAGGTTAATCCAGAGTATCGTGCCGTTTTAAAACCAATAGGCTTAATCACTCGTGATTCACGTGTTAAAGAGCGTAAGAAATACGGTTTAAAGAAAGCACGTCGTGCTCCACAATTCTCTAAGCGTTAATTTTGCAAGAATTGGAAATTGTATAAAAATAAGAAAAGTCCCAAAATTTCTCGGTTTGGGGCTTTTTTTCTTGTCGAAAAAAAAGAGTTGTAATTTTTATTTTTATTTAATATAATAAGTATAATAAAGGGGGATTTGAACTATTATGAAAATGTTTATAAAAATAGTAAGCGGGCTATGGATTATATTCTGCTTATGCTCCTGCGCAAAAGAAAATTCTAGATTTGCATTTTTTGAAATCAATGAGGTCAGTATCTATGAATATGGAGAAAAGAAAAATTCCTTTTCAAAATATTCTAAATATGAAAGCTTTTTAAAAATGGATGAAATCAAATTTGATACTTTTACTGTAATTCTTGTAAATGAGAAAATTGAACCGATGCCAGAAAAGCTTTATAATAGTATATTAAAATTCATTAGTGATGAAAACGAAGAGAAAAATAAAATAATTTATATTAGTGGAAATCCGGATAAAATATTTTATGAGGATCTAAGACTAATGTATAATTGGGATGATTTTGGTAATGTCATCAAGAAATTAAATAGGAATATTACTAGCGTTGATTTACCAAGCGATTCTAAAAAATCAAAGGAAAGTATTTTCTATGAACGATGTGAACTTTTTATACATGATATAGTTTATAATTATGTAAAACAATTATAGGGAGGAAAAAATATGAAACTATTTAAAGGAATTTTTGTAGGGAGCTTACTTATATTAAGCGTCATTTTTGTATCTATACCATCAAACGCTGATGGTTATGATGAGTTTTATGCATTGGCACAGGGGTATGGATTTAATATTAGTAAAGAATACAAGCCCAAGTTTTTAAGAGAAACAAATTCTGGGGGAACGTATGATGATCAAACATTTATAAGAAAAGAAACAATTATTAACGGAATAAAAGATAAAACAGAAAATGTTACGACAGTTATTGATATGCTTTTATATAACGTAAAAAATCCTCGTGTTCATTGTTATGCATATAAAGTAATATCTGAGCCAAAACAGCCAGGACGTAATTGGGGGTTTATGGGAATTGGATCTTATGGTGATGACTTTTTACAGGATTACGTTAAGGTGACAATTGATTTCCCAAAGGAATATGAAATTTTGAGCTATACTCCGACAAATTCTCCATCTCAATGGACAACATCTATTGGAGTAGGCCTATCAGGTAGTGGCTTTGATATTTCTGCTTCAGTAAGCTTTGATCATAGTGAATTAAATGTGATTTCTCGTACAAGCACGTATGATCGGTATTATGAAGCAGTATATGATTTTGATTACAACTATAAAGTCAATGGAAAGCATACAGAGTATATGAAGCATGAGGTAACATCTTTTGGAATGATAATGTTTCAAACAGGAATGCCAGATTTTGTTGTTCATTATGACATTCACTATCATTCTATCAATGGATATGAGCAATCCTTGTCATCTGCTAAATTTCTAAACTTTGTTAATGAAGCGGTTTAGTAGAGGTTGGTTATGTATAAATTAGTTCAAATTTCTAAAACTTATAAGACGAAAACAGGATATTTAAAGGCTTTAGATTCTATTGATTTAGAATTTAAGAGCAATGGTTTTTACTTAATTTATGGACAGAGTGGAAGTGGTAAGACAACCTTATTGAATCTACTTGCTCAATTTGAAAAGCCATCAGAGGGAAAAATTGATGGATTTTGTAATGCCTCAGAAATTGGTGTGGTTTTTCAAAATTCTAATCTAATAGAAGGATTAACTGTGAAGGAAAATCTAGCTATATTTGGATTTAAAGAAGATGAGATTACATCAGCTTTAACTCAAGTAAATCTATTAGATAAAATGAATGAAAAGGCAAAGGTTCTATCTGGTGGAGAAAAACAAAGGCTATCTATAGCAAGAGCGTTGTTAAAAAAGATTCACATTTTACTTTTAGATGAGCCTACAGGAAATTTAGATGAATCCAATTCAGCCTCTATTTTTACCCTTTTAAAAGCCTTATCTCAGGAGATTTTAGTCATTGTTGTTTCTCATAATTATAATTTAGCTAAAGCTTATGCTGATGTTGAAATTCAATTAGATCATGGTAAAATCATAAGCCTTAAAGAAAACAACACTTTAAAAGATAAAGCTCTTTTGCCCATTCAACAAACAAATAAGCCTCTTTCCTTTTTTTGGCAAATCCAATATGGATTAAAAATGGTAAAATCTAAAATCGCTATGAATATTCTTTCTTTTGTTTTAATTTCACTCACGTTATATTTGTTTATTTCCATCATGAGTCTTAATACATTTAATTTAAAGCATAATCTTTACATTGAAAATAAAGATGTATCTGCCCTCCCTGTTTCTAAGAATGAGTATAATCCTTTTTTACAGGAATCCAGAAGCATTTGTAAGGGTACAGCTTTAAAAAAAGAACTAGAGGAAATATCTACATATGTTTTTCCTTATATAAATTCTAACAGCATTTCGATGAAGGGAGCATATATCCAAAAGCCCTCAATTATTGTTCTTCCAGATGATTATGCTTTAGAGCATTTGGATGGAGAAGCTGGAGTTGTAATTACAGATCTTTTAAATCAATATTATTTTCCTAATCAAAATGCCATAGGAGAGGAAATGGATATTACAATAAATACAGGAATCTGCTCCTTTGATTTAAAGCATAAAATCACAGGAGTATATTCTACAGGGTTTACAGAGGATCTCTACTATAAATATAAGAAGGATATTGATTCAGAATATGAATACAAATATGGATGTATATATATTAAAGAAAGTATAATCAAAAAAGCCTTTAAAGCAAAAAGTGTACGTCTTGTAGGATTCTCTTTTTTGGATTCTGTATTTATGAAGTATTATGTAGAAAATAAAAATACTTATAAAGTATTCGAAGGAGAAAATCTTATTTTAGGTCGTCCTATTCAAAATAAATATGAGATTATTTTAGATAAAAATACCTATAATAGACTTTTTCCTAATGAAATAGACTTTAAAGAAAAAGAAGTTCATTTTAGGGATATTCATTCCTCTCCTAACGCAGCCTTTTATGCTGAAACATTCAATTTATACGATTTGACAAAAAGCTTAAAAGTTGTTGGTGTATCAGAAGAAAGCAATTTAACCTATCTTATTTCAGAAGAATTTTTAAATGAAATTCTGGAAAACTGTTATGATTATCAATTCACAGGCTTCTTAATCATTCCAGCAAAGGAAAATATGAAATCCTGGATTGATAAGAGTTTAGACCATAATTTAATAATTCAAACTTCAACCATATATAGATTTAATCAACAAAGAGAAGTATTGGCTGAACAAGTCTTTTATGCGTTTCTGATTATTATTTTTTTAACAATCCTCTTTATTGTTTATTCAAGCTATAATCAAATCCAATATAAGGAAAAGGAAATTATTATTTTTAAAGCCCTTCATGTTTCAAAACGGAAAATATTTATGCCATTTTTTTTGGTAGAAGCATTTAAGGTGTTCATTGGAGTTTTATTTGTATGCCCCTTTGTTGGGTATGGGGTAAAGTGGATATATAACTTGTTTTTTTCTAATTCTATGGAAATTGGTTTTATTTTAGTTTCTCCTATAACATATATCTATACAATTCTATTTTGTATTTTCTTAGTGGGATTGGCACTATTTATCCCATTTTTAAAAATAAATTATAAAGAAATAGGAATTGCCTTTAAGGACTGCGAATAACTGGAATTAAATTGATAACTCATATGTAAAACCTCTTGATGTAATAGAAAAAGCAATAAAATAGATAATTAAAAATAAGGAGTGCGTGGAGAGCTAATGAAATATATATCGGGAATACATGCATTAAATATCCCTTGTAGTTTAAAAACTATGGGGGATTGGCATGCATCTGCTTTACGTTGGGATAATCCGTGTCAATATGACACGGAGGAGTCCATATTTAAAGAGTATGGGATTGAATATAATAAAAAAATTCCAGAGCATGAGGAATTATATCCCGTTGCTAATCATATAAGGGCTTGCTTAGATTTAATTGATAAAGGTAAGTTTGGATATGCTCAAGGAATGAATAAGGATTATATTTCAAATAAAACCTTAAATCAAATTATTTTTTCTAAAGTTTTACTCTTAAGAAATAATAAAAATTGGGAAGAAATAAAGAATTTTATGAATAAGGAATTTACGATGGAATGGATTAGATTTTTAAAACAATATAATACTACCATGAGGTAGTAAGAATTTATTTATTCAGGTGTATGTAGCTATAGAGAAAATGATTAATATTTTAAGTAAAAAAGGCTGATGAATGTCAGTCTTTTTTAAGTCCAATCAAAATTGGTGATGGACAATATGAAATAAAAGTGAAAAAATGAATCATCACTTTAAGTAGTATTTAGTTAGACTTTAGAGCTTTAGCATTGTTATTCAACGATATTTAAAAGGTTTCAGGATTTTTTTGGCAACTTACATCATGTGCCTGGTTTTAGGGAACATGATGGGAACATGATTGTTTGATATATAGGAATATAACGAGTTATACTCATACTCTTGAACAAGTTTATAAAATATAATATAATTGAAATTGGTTGAAGAGATTTAAAATGATAATAATTAGGTAAATGAAGTATGAAAAATGTATAAGGAAGTAAAAGAAATGGTAGAAAAGCAGTATATAAATAACCTAATACTTCGGATAGCAAAAGATGATGAAAAGGCACTAGAGTAGCTTTATCAGATCATGAATCCCGTAATGAAGCAAATAGCGCAAAGAATCTTAAATAAACCCGAGCATGTAGATGATGTACTAGCAGAATCATTTTTAAAAATATATCAAAAAGGGAAATCGTTTAA
>CATKXV010000021.1 GCA_949840955.1 uncultured Anaeroplasmataceae bacterium
AACTATGCTTTTTTTGAAATCTTCGTCATATTTTATCTGGGGCATATATAATAACTCCTTTCTTCTGTTTATTTTATTATATTATATGAATTGTTTTTCTGTCCACTTTTTTAGTATAGCACCAATGCAAGGACGTTTCAGGAACGTAATCCGAATCTATATTTATTTAACTGTGTGATGCATTTGGACGAGGCAACGCCGCACCTGCATATAGATTATATCCCTGTGGCTCATGGATATAAAAAAGGCATGAAAACACGCAACAGCCTGACAAAAGCATTCCAGCAGATGGGATTTGCAAAGGCTGTCAGCAGAAAGCAGAATGAAACGGTTGCGTGGCAGGAACGGGAGAGGGAGTATCTGACAGAACTGTGCAGGGAGCAGGGGATTGAAATAGAAGTCCTCGGTATACAGAGGGATAACCTGTCGCTGCCAGAATATAAGGCGGCAATGCGTGAGGTGGAGCAGTTGGAACAGCAGGCAGTGGTGCTGGATAAGCGGAATGAGGCTCTTGAACAGCAGAATGATGATTTTGCGCAGAAAACATCGGAACTTTGCGGACAGGTGCAGGAAATGGAGGCACAAAATAATGAGCTGGTTTTACAGGCACAGAAACTTACAGAGCAGATTGAGGAAGCGGAGGCAAAAGAGAAAGCGGCGAAGGAAGTACTTGCGAAACATGATTTAAGGGCGGAAACATTTAAAATGATTTCAAAGGAAGTGGCAGCGGAAACAAAAAGTATGAAAAGTGTTGCTGTTCCTGTGACAAATCTTTTCGGCAGCGAAGAATGTGTCAAAGTAAAGAAAAGCGACTGGAATAAAATACTGGATGCTTTCAACAAGGCAGTATCAAGAAATCATCTTTTGGAAAAGTATGAGAAGAAGATTTCTGGTTTGGAGCGGAAGATAGATACGCTTACTGAGCAAGTCGAAAAATTAAAACGGTTTGTAGCATCGAGGGGACTTGGAGAGGCGTTTGTAGAATTTGTAAAATCGCTTGCACCAAAGACAATGAAACAGCGATTGGAGGACGCAAAATCAGAGGCAGATGTGCATAACAGACAAAAGGAAATGCCAGAAAGGGGGCAGGCAGAAAAATGTAAGCGATGGCAACAGGAAATGTAAATTTTAAAGGAAAGAGAGGAACAGACAATGAATTTAATTTATGAGAAATGTGGAGATTATTTGATTCCAAACTTAATACCTGATCCAGAGCCAGAGGGAGAACTGCGAAAATTTGGTTTGATGCGGAAATCTTATTTGGAGAACCATAGACGGGGCATTTATGCAGGGCTGCTGTTATCGGGCGAATTAAAGAAGCATCTGCTGATGATACAGGAACAGACAGAGGAAAGATTTGATTTGCTTGTGGAGCAGATGGCAAAGCAGGAAGGAGTGGCGGAACAGTTAAAGGCACAGGATCAGATGCTCTGGGTGCGGAAAATGAATAATATTCGGATAAGGGCAGAGGAGATTGTGAGGGAAGAGGTTATATATTGTCTATAATTAATATGATAGCGGCAAGAGAATATAATCTTGCCGTTTTTACCGTTTTTATAAAAGGAAAAATCTTTAAATATGAATATATTTTCTGAAAATTTAGATATATTTCTTGACGGAGTAGTATGAATAAAGTATAATAAAAATAAAATGCTTGTTTTATTGATTTCAAGAAGATAAGGTGTGACATGGCAATTTCGTATAATGGATTATGGAAAATTTTAATTGATAAAGGAATGAATAAAGGCGATTTAAAAGCTTGTACAGGTCTTAGCAATGGCACTATTGCAAAGATGACGAATGGAGAAACAGTAACTTTAACTGTTATTGAAAAAATATGTAGAGAACTGAATTGCAATATAGGTGATATAGTCGAAATAGTCCCGCAAGATTTAGAAAGGTAAGAAAATATTATATGCAAGATAATAGACTGATTGAACTTGTTAGAGCTTATGCGGAGCATTTTGCCCAGTATAACCAATCTGATTATAATGAAACAGAAGTAAGGAATGATTTTGTAAATCCATTTTTTGAAATTTTAGGATGGGATGTGCTGAATAAAAAGAAACTTCCTCAATATCTTCGTGAAGTAAAACATGAAGCGGCTGTATATATCGAGGAAAACGGAGAGAATAGAAAAAAGAAGCCGGATTATGCATTTCATCTTGGAACGGAAGTTTGCTTTTTCCTTGAAACGAAAAAGCCAAGTGTTAATATTATGGAAAATAAGGAAGCTGCATTTCAAACACGCCGATATGGTTGGAACGGAAATTTGAAAGCGTCCGTTTTATCAAATTTTACCGATATGATAATATACGATACTTCTATTAGACCTAGCGAGAATGATGAAGTGTCAAAAGCGATGATTGCGCATTATCATTATACGGAGTATGTTGATAAATTTACTGAAATTTCACGGTTATTGTCTTATGCTTCGGTTGTGTCAGGGGAATTTTTTGAATTATTTGATAGGGTTACAGATACATTTCGTAAAGAACCATTTGATAAATATTTTCTTACTCAAATAAAGGAGTGGCGTTATTCTTTAAGTCAGGATATATACAATAACAATTTGGATTTAGATGAAGAATCTTTAAATGTTTTCGTTCAGAGGATTATTAATCGGATTGTTTTTCTGCGCATTTGCGAAGACAGGAATCTTGAACAATATGAAACCTTAAAGAAAATAAAAACGTATACGGAATTAAGGGCACTATTTGATGCGGCAGACAAAAAATATAATTCTGGTTTATTTGAATTAATTGATGAAGAAAATATTCAAATCACAGATGTATTGTTGATTCATATTTTTCAGGAATTGTATTATCCAAATAGCTGTTATGAATTTAGCATTGTCGATCCATATATTATTGGTCAGATATATGAATTGTTTTTGGAAGAAAAAATTGCAATTTCTGATACAAAAGTTGTTGTAGAAAAGAAAGCGGAAATTATAGATTCACAAGGAGTAGTTAATACACCGAAGAATATAACAGATATTGTTGTTGCTCAGACATTAGAACCATTATATAAATATGAACTCTTTTCTAAATGGAATACATATCGTATTGCGGATATTTGTTGCGGATCAGGCAACTTTCTGCTGTCTGCATATGAATATATTTTGAACTGTTATACGATGTATTATATCGAAATGGATAAGGATAATGCGTTACAGAGAGGAGTGCTTATTTCAAAGGGGCAAGACTCTTATACACTTTCCTTTGATAAAAAATATCAAATATTGAAGGGAAATATTTATGGTGTAGATATAGATAATCTGGCGACAGAAGTTGCCAAATTTAGTCTGCTTATAAAACTGATAGAAGATGTTTCTTTAGATGAAATAAAAAATTATTCTGTTAGTACACACGATAAAGTGCTGCCTAATTTAGATAATAATATTCGGAATGGAAATAGTCTTGTAGATTCTAAATATTTGGCTTATAACAGTCATTTTTATGAGGATGCAGAGCTTATATCAAAAATTAAACTTTTTGATTGGAATACAGAATTTAAAGGGAAAAAATTTGATGCTATTATAGGTAATCCGCCTTATATTAGGGTTCAGAATATGGTGCATTATTCTGATAGTGAATATCAATACTTCAAATCAGATATTTCAGGATATGAAACGGCGAGAGCAGAGTTGTTGGATAAATACTATCTGTTTTTGGAACGAGGATTGGAACTTTTAGCTTCTGATGGAAGATTAGGCTATATTGTTCCTCATAAGTTTATGCTGATTAAGGCGGGCACTGTTCTTCGGAAAATGCTTTCCGAAAAGAAATGCGTTGAAAAGATTATTCATTTTGGAACTGAGCAGGTTTTTAAAGGGAAAAGTACATATACATGTCTTTTGTTTTTAGAAAAGACGAAGCTTAAGAAATTTAAAATTGGTTTTGTAAAGAACCTGAATGAATATTATGCTGCAAATCAGGTGGAATTGCAGGAATATCCTATTGAATATTTAAGCACAGCGCCGTGGAGTTTTTTGTCTGAGGATATTGTTTTATTGCTGGAAAAGGTAAAAGATAAATGCCAGCCATTAGAAGAAATATCAGATATATTTGTTGGATTGCAGACCAGTGCGGATACGATATATATTATAAAAGCACAAAAAGAGGAAAATGGTTTGACCTATTTTGTTGATTGCAGGGGTAAAGAGCAATGCGTTGAAACGGATATACTAAAACCTTGTATTTATGATATTCAATTAGAAAAATATGCGGATATTGAACCAAATATGATGCTGATATTCCCATATCATCATACAGTAAAAGGAAAACCGATTCTTTACTCCATAGATGAAATGAAAGCGTCTTTTCCTAAAACACTTGCATATTTAGAAGAATATAAAGATGATTTAGAAAAGAGAAGTATTCCACGTAGGACAGGAGATAATTGGTATCAATTTGGAAGAAGTCAAAGCATAAAACGTTTTTCGGAAGGGGAACATTTAATTTGGTCAGTTTTATCTACAGAGGGGAATTATGTTTACGATGATAAGACAATCTGCTTTACTGGTGGTGGAAATGGACCTTTTTACGGTCTTGAGAAAAAATTCTCTACAAAGGAATCTTTGTATTATATACAGGCACTGTTAAATTATTGGCTATTGGAACGTGTTGCAAAAAGTAAGGCAAGTACATTTCGTGGAGATTATTACTCGCATGGAAAACAGTTTATTGCGAAGCTTCCAATATACAGAATAGATTTTGATAATATAGAGGAAATAGAAAAGCATGATGAAATTGTTTCCAGTGTAAAAACTATTATGGGTCTAAAACAGCGGCGTAATACTCAGAAAACAAAAGAACAGAAAAACAGGTACTGTCGCCTAATTGAAACTGAATCACAACATTTGGATGATTTGATTTCACAGTTATATGGATCAGCAAAGGAGTACAGCAATGAAAAGTAAAGTGGGATTGGAGAAATTACGTGGAGGTTATTATACGCCAGAACCAATTGCGCAATTTATTTGTAATTGGGCAATAGATATCAATACAAAAGGCATATTGGAACCAAGCTGCGGTGATGGCGTCTTTTTGAAAGAAGCAGCAAAGAAAGAGATGGAAATCAATCCAAATCTATCTATAGAAGATTCGGTTGTAGGAATTGAGTTGTTTGAAGAAGAAGCAAAGAAGGCATCTATATATGGCGCAAAAGTGATATGTGGGGACTTCTTTGGATTTTATAAAGATAATATTCAAGAAAAACAAAAATTCGATGCAATTATAGGCAATCCGCCATTTATTCGTTATCAAAACGCAGATGTTGCTTCAAGAGAAATAGCCTTTGAACTTATGCGAAGTGCTGGATTGCATCCAAATAAATTAACAAATATATGGTTGCCATTTTTAGTATTGTCAGCACTTGCATTATCGAAAAACGGAAAGCTTGGCATGGTTATTCCGGCTGAGCTATTTCAAGTAAGTTATGCAGGGGAAACTAGGGAATTTTTAGCGAAGTATTTTGACAGACTTACATTAATTACATTTCAAAAAATAGTTTTTGAGGATATTCAACAGGAGGTTATTTTGCTGTTGGGTGAAAAAGCTTCGGACAGTAAGGGAATACAAGTTATCGAGTTGAAGGATTTGGATGATTTGGATAATTTGGATTTATCCAATTTCTATAATTATGAAGTAAAAGAATTAAATCATAGCGATGAAAAATGGATAAAGTACTTTTTATCGTGCGAAGAAATTGAACTTATGCGCAAACTTCGCAACAATGTTGACATTGTGCCTGCGACTGATTTGTTTGAGATTAATGTAGGGCTTGTTAGTGGGGAAAACTCGTTTTTCTTACTGAATCATGATATGGTTAAAGAATATCAATTGGGAAATGCCACTCGTATGATAATTGGAAAAACAGAACAATTAAAAGGAGTTATTTTATCAGAACGAGATTTTAAAAACTTAGTTGAAAAAGGAAAAAAAGTATATATGTTTGCTCCAAAAGATGTCCCGTTTTCAGAGCTAAGCAAAGAAGAACAGGAGTATATAAAGTATGGAGAAAAATTAGGGTTTAATACGGGGTATAAATGTCGGATACGCAAAAATTGGTATTGTGTTCCACAGTCTTGGGAACCGGATGCATTTATTTTAAGGCAGGTCAACCGATATCCTCGTATTATTCTCAATTATGCTAATGCAGTAAGTACAGATACGATTCATAAAATTAGATTTTTAGACGGAGTGAATCCTGAATATGTAGCAGCAGCATTTTTAAATTCTTTTACGCTTGCTTTGGCAGAAGTTACTGGGAGAAGCTATGGCGGAGGAGTGTTGACTTTTGAGCCTAGCGAAATTCGTAAGCTAATGATTCCGATGAAGAATGCGGAACTATTAGATGTAAAAAAAATAGATCAATTGATTCGGGATAATAAAATTGAAGAAGTATTGGATTATTCTGATAGGATTTTGCTTGTGAATGGATTAGGATTATCTAATAATGAGGTAAAAATATTGAGAAATATTTGGGTGAAACTTAGCGAAAGGAGATTGGGTAGAAAAGAAAAAGGTGCATAATTAAAAGTCTTATTTTGCTGATTCAAATTAGTGAATAATTTCCAAATAGAATTATGATACGATATAAAAACTTTCGGTGAGGGAATTTGTTGGTATAGTTAGAATAGTGTGTTAGAATCAGGATATTATACAGATATTGAGGAGATAAGAATAGTATGAAAATAACCAAAATTATAATTAATAATTTTCGATTATTAAAAAATACAGAAATTGATTTGGAAAAAGATTTGTCGTTAATTATTGGTAAAAATAATTGTGGTAAAACCTCAGTTCTTTCAGCTCTTTCAAAGTTTTTGGGAGATCAGAGCTCTACAGTTAGTTTTAATTATGATGATTTCAATATTGACTTTCAAAAAGAATTATTTAACTGTATAGAGAAACAAGGAGCGGGGTGGGAAACGCAGAAAATTCAAGGTATTGAGTTGTATATATTTATTAAATATGATGATAATGATAATCTGGCAAATATCTCCTCCCTAATGTTGGATTTGGATCCAGATAATAAAGTTGTTGTGTTAAAAGTAGAATATATATTAGATGATGCTGGCATTTCTGTTTTAAATAATGCGTTTGAAAAGTATTATGAGAGATTCAAAAATGATAAACATAGCAAATTATCTAGAAAAGAATGCTACGATAAGTTTATGCATATGAAATCGAAAAAATATTTTAAAATAGTATATAAGGGGGTACTGTTTGACAAAAACACAGGAAATGTTTGCTCAAGTAATTTTCGTATTTTAGATAAAAGGAAAATTGATTTGGCAAAAATAATTTCCGTAAAATTTATTGCGGCAAAAAGAGAAACAATGAATAAAGATAATGATGGGACATTATCGAGTCTGTCAAGTAAATATTATGAAAAAATAAAAGGAAATGATGAAAATCCCGTTATTCAACGCTTTGAAGATGAATTGGTAAATACGGATGTTTCGCTTACAAGAGTATATGAAGGATTGTTCGAAAAAGTTATAAATAAAGTAAAAAAATTCGGTGGAATAAAAGAAAATGAAACTATCGTGAAGATAATTTCTACATTAGGTCAGCAACAGTTATTGAGAGATAATACCACGATGATTTATGAAGCCGATAGTCATCAACTGCCGGAAAGTTATAATGGATTAGGTTATTTAAACTTAATTAGTATAATAATTCAAATAGAAACAATTTTGGCAGAATTTAGATGTGATAATAATGATAATATTGCACCATCTG
>CATKXV010000022.1 GCA_949840955.1 uncultured Anaeroplasmataceae bacterium
TATACTTGCGTCTGGTTGCTTTGTTACATTATTAATTAAGGCTTAATTAGGAATTTGAAGTGTGTTTATGTGGAGAATATCGTTTGAGTGTGTATAATCGCTCTACGTGGCTTGTAGTGCGTTGTAGGGGTATTGTAGGATTGGGTATGGTGGTAATATAGTGGTTGATGTTGGCAATAGGTGTCATTGTGGTTATTGATTGTGTCATTTGGTGTGAATGGTTGTATTTTGTTGTGTTTGATGGCTGATTGTAGGTATTTGTGGGTGTGGTGGTGATAGGTATATGCCGGTAGGTTTACATACTTTTTGGGACACTTTAGTCTGGTGAAGCGTCTATCAGTTCTCCTCACATGTCCCCTTTAAATTTCAATCCCGAATCTAACTTTCAATGTCACTTCTATCTTTTCACAATAAGGTATGTCACATCACAGTGTGATATACTTGAAGAAAAAGTGGCAAAGTATATCACACTACAGTGTGCAGAATCAGCCGTCTTTTTATAATAAAAGACTGTAATAATAAATAAAGACTACTATCGCAATGAATTACTCACATACGTTCATAATCCATTACTCTTTTAAAAACTTTATGATTGTTGGTGATTAGTGAATATCATGTACCCTATAGGGGGGCTATGTTTCCATCAAAAATATAAAACTCCGTATATACCATATACCCCATATAAAAATACGCCCCTTTTATCGCCAGTAATCTAATATAAATAAAAGAATTTCAGGCACAACATTATCTGCCTAACAATCCTACACCTGTAACTATACTATCCAAAATTCTTATTGTTATATAAGAATAGCGAGCGTAAACGACGCGTTACTGATTGGTACTCTATTCCTTTTCTTTTTCAATCAATGTGCCCCATACAGGGGGGAGGGGGGTAGGTTTCAATTCTACAGATGAATTACCACCCTATATTAGTATATACCCCTATATGGAATGCTTTGTTTTATCGAACATCTGCACAAATTATAAATGAGTTAGCAAAAAGAAAAGATGCGCTTTCGTTTTAAATATTTAAGTATCTAATATTTTGAGTATAAGCTATAGATAAACCTTAGATTTTATTATTTTCTTTTACAAATTCTTTATATTGACGTGTAACTCTTTCCAAATCTTCTTTATGTCTCTTCTTATATTCAAAACTTAATTTTAAAGCCACAAAAAATAATATAATAGACAATATTATTAATAATATATCCAGATAGGTAATATTTTTCATTCCTTTATTGAATACTACTCCTCCTATAAAAAATAAAGTAGATAAACCACCTAACTGAGCCGCACTAGTATTACGAATCCATGCAGAAAAACTACTTTCCATCTTTCCTAAATATTTTCTATATACTTCATAATTTGCATTCATTGATTCCCAATTTAAACTTTTATTCTCTTCTTCATAAAAAATCCTTATGTATGCAGACAACCTTGCAACATTCCACACTAAATTATTTATAGTCGCTTGAAATGGCAAAATAATAAGATATGTAACCAAAAACAAATAGCAAGACCACTGAAGTCCTAATACAAAAAGTGTTACATACAATATATACATATTAATCCATACGCTTCTTCGTTGTTCCTGATCGGCTATTATTTCATTTCTAATGTTATTTAATTCATTCATATTTTCTTTATTTTTTTTCATATTAACCTCAAAATTACTTACATAAATCTATTACTACACTTTTGAAATCATACGCTACTCATAATACTTATTATCATATCACAAACATAATACACTTTCCATATTTTTACAAAAAATCGTAAAAAATAAGGCATACCAGATAAGTCCACCCTATCCAGTATGCCTCATATAATTTTCAACTAATATGTTTGTTTCTGTGGTGGCGCATAATATACATTACCCAAATCAGGGAATTTAGAAATATTTTCTTCGATATGCTCTACCAACTTATTATCTACCGTCAAAAAACTAATACCATAATCATTCGCTAAACTTACATTAAAGGAATCAGCACTACCTAATTCCTTATATGCGCTCATTTGCCTCAGATATATTTCCTTATTAGCTTCTAATGGAACTAAAACATCATTTTCAATCAATACCCTCAAAGCCCCAACTGTTTTTTGTTCCACTTTTTGTATTTCTTCACTAGATATTGTCTCACCTCTATGTTTCTTTAAATATGTAACAATACACTGGTTATTATTCGTTAAATGCATTATTTCATTTAAGACACAAGGATTAATATACAAAAACAAGACCTTATCTGAATCTTCTTGGAGAATATGGGTATTAAACAATTCTTTTACTATATTGCTCCATGAATCATAATCGTTCAAATACGCAAGTAACACTCCTGTATCTACAAGAATATCTTCTCCATCAGAAAATCCCTCAAAATCATTTGAACTAAAATCTATCTTCTCCATACTTTTGTTCATCCCTTATTTTATTAAAATCTATAGGAGATGTCGCTATTCCTTGCAGGCTTTTTAACAATTTTTTCTTTTCTAATGTTAATCCAGATATATTTGTTTTATTTATCTTCCTGATCGCTACTGCATTCATAGAATCATCCTCCTTTACATTATTATTGTTATTAATACTCTTTGTCTCATCCATATGTTTTACCTCAAATATCAAAATCGAAACTGAGCATATAACAACTAATAAACTCTTATCTGAATACTTTTTTTAAGTTTATCATATGCTCAGCCTCAAATCAAGTTGTTTTTATATATTATGCCAACTTATAGCATATTAATCAACATTTTTAACTAATTTTGTAGTATCCGATATGCCTTATAATCATCTATCCATTATTCTATTATCACTCAATCACCAATTTCAATCTTCCAGCCCATCATTGCCTCATATACTTTATTTGGTATTTCATCTCTATACTGTTCTGCCATATCCTGAATAAAATCCTCTTTGTATTCCTTATATCGCGCAAAAGCATCTTCAGCAGTATCAAATGTACCTAATTTTATCTGTCTACCCATAAATGCCATATATGCACGAAATTTCTCTTTGTCCTTTTCATAAGATACGCCAATGGGATAATCACCTCTGGCAGACTTATTACTAAGAAACAACGTATTAATTGCATGAGGTACAAAACAGCATGTTTCAGGACTATACACCTTATTTCCTTTAAACAAGATATCCTTATCTAAATCAAGTGACATACCTTGAATCTTATGCTGGTCATACCATACCTTGAAATTACTGTAATTCAGCCATTCCCCACAGACAGTACATTCTTTATATTGTGGCTGTCTCTCATGAAACTTCGCATTGTAACAGCGATTTATCATATCATGCCATTTTAAATATGATTCAGATGTACAATCAACGCCTTCCAGTCCATGATAACCAATACCACACATTGTAGGTTCCATTGCCCTTTTGCTCCAGTTATCAGGCTTGTACTTAATATCATTCATTACCTTTATGATAAACTCTTCTGAATCATCACCTGTTTTATTGAAGTGGTTTCTTACTGCCATATACTGTTTCTGATTCAGAGGATATAGATTCCTGTAATAATGATCCTGCTTATCAAATCCACCGTGCCATATGTAAACATTGCTTGTCTTGTCATGATTCACAACAAATTCTTCTACTACTGCTTTTGCTACATATAAATGAACACTCCTATAAATCCATTTACCATCAAAGAATACATTTTTTCTCAGACAATAAAATAAT
>CATKXV010000023.1 GCA_949840955.1 uncultured Anaeroplasmataceae bacterium
ACTCTTTTTCCGGTTCGTTGCAAGTCCTGTTTTACATTGCTTTTTCTTACAAATTCGTATCATTTTGATGCGTTTTTATCTCTCGTTTATATGGTTTCAAAGCTGGTGTACCCAAATTGTACCCAATTGTTATTTACCTATCCACTCAATCATAGTTTACAAAGTATCAATTTATCTATCTCCACCGCATTTAATGACATGTATTTTCCTCATCCAAATTAATACAATTTTTTGCACCAAACAATTCTGTTGCCCCCTTTAATACATCATTAGTCGGATTAGGATAAAAAACTACCAAATTATCTTTTGCACGAGTAACACATACATAAAACAATTTTTTTGTTCTTCCCAAAATTCTTGGATATGTTGCTTGTTTTGCTTTCGACAATGTAGATAAAATTTGTTTATTAAATAAGTATTCAAAATTATAATTAGACCATCCACCATTTTCAAGAAGCACCAACACATTCTCATATTCCAAACCTTTAATTTTATGTTGCGTAGAAAATGGAGTATAACCTTCCAAATACTTGTAAAGATTTTGAAGCTCAACATATTTGACCTGCTGTACTCTCCAATACAAATATTCATTTTTTTCAACAAAAGAAAGAAATTTATCATCTTTCTTACATAACCCCACCTGATCAGCAAAATCAATAATAGTGCCAATAGACTCATTTTCCATAGCTAATAACCTTTCAATATTGTCTACCAGCCTTACTTTGTCATTATTTACAACTATTCTTACTTGTGTCTTTAGCAGTAGTTCATTAAACATTCGATTTTTATACAAAAAAATAATATCCTGAATTTTAAACAAATGTTGGATTAAGTAATCTCTTTTTGCTTCTCTTACAACCATCCCTTCTATCTCCACTTTATCGTCAATCAAACTATCCTTATCCATATAAATCTGGCTAAATTTTTCATATGACCATGCTTTTATATAATCATATAATACTTTTACTCCCTTCCCTTCTAACAAAACTTCTAAATGCTGTTTTCCTGCATTTTGTCCCCGTTCATACTTCCAATCCATCCCTTTAATAGCTTCATCAACAGTTGTATTTTCGGCAATTACATAATGCTTCTGTTCAGCCGCTTTTTTAAATTCTTTTTTAAACTTGAAAATAGGATCGTTATCGTAAATCTGCATCAGCTCATTAAATCCTGCTTCGCTCGCAATTAAATTATGCGTAAGCCTCAATTCTTTTGTTTGTTTTGAATCATTGAAATCCCATCCTTCACACCATTTAGATTTTTTTATTGCACTTAAATCAGTATTACAAGAATATAAAAACCTTATTGTCCCTTCTTTCAATTTCCCTTGAACCATATTAGGAGCATCTATATCATCAGATTCTTTTTGCACCAAACCATCTATGCGTAACTTGTTAGCCAATTTTATTACAGCCTTGGGATTTCTTCTATTTTGTGTCTTTTCTATTTTATGGACAATTCCTTTAGAAACATATCCTTCAATATCACCCACACCCTTTTCATCATATATGGACTGCATAGAATCACCAAAGAAACCTATAATATTCTTATGCTTACTGGTTTGCAAATAATTTAATAATATATCAATAACTAACGGTGAAGCATCTTGGTACTCATCAACAAAAATGAATGGATACTTATCATTTAGAATATCACAAAGTTTAGGATATTTTTTATACATCTCGTTTGCCAATAATAATACTTCATCATGTGATATTTCACCATTTGATAACCTAACATATTCTTTATACTGTACAGCAACATCATTTGATAGCAAAAACTGTTCATCCTGATCAGGTTTCCTTATACCACCATCTTCCATATTAACTAAATCGACTAATGTAGACCGTAAATCATTTGGAAACAATGAAATATTTTCCCACAAAAAATCATGTATCGTTGAAACCCTTAAGTTTGCTATATTAGCTCTATTCATGATTTCGACTGCTGCTGCATTTGTATATGTTATGCATGCTATTTGTACATTTGGATAAAATATGGATATCTGCCTTAAAGTCTGCACAAGCGAATATGTCTTTCCACTTCCAGCTCCACCACTTAAAAGGAAATTATGATTCTGCTTTATGTGTAACAATATTTCTTCCATCTCTTTATCTAATCTGCTCGCAGCCACTCTAATCCCTCCCTTATATACGGTGGTATCTCCCAATTTGAAAAATCTGTTATATTATTCGCTTCACTGCACAAAAGAACATCCAGCGGAAAAGCAGGCTTGCTTTTTATACATTCCTTTGCAAGCTCATATGCAGTATATTTATATATAGATGCTCCTGTTACTTTTTCTCCAACTTTTTCAACATTTTTCAAACTGTTAAAACTATCAAGATTATTTACAACAAACTCCCTATTATAAAATAAAAAAGCATCTTCAAAACTTCTTGGATAATATTTACTTCCATCTTTCGCTTCTTCTGTCTGATAAACCACCATCAATTTACCCCTTTTATTTTGTTTCCATTCTCCATTTTCATTTAATAGTATTTTTTGCTCCCGCTTCCTCGTCATAAAAAAATTTAATGTTGTTCTTCCCCATGTTTCGAGTGGAACTTTAAAATAATGTTTTAAAGCATTATTAGATGTAGTTGTGCCTTTATTCACCTCAGTTTCTTTTATTACTGTTCTGTCCACTCCGTTTTTGTCTTTTACCTTGGTTTCTTTCCCTGCATCTATATCAGTAATAATCAATGTCTTTATTCCTATAAGTTGCAAAAATTTATCAAATAATTGTGAATTGGCACCTACTTCGATAAGTGAAATATTTTGTGCCATCAACGGTAATTTTGATTTATCTCTCTCCTCCTGATCTATTTTTTTCATCATTGCAGGCAAAAGTATTCTTTCTGTATCTCCTTCATACAAAACAGCCTTATCTGCAAAAAAAATTTCTGCATAATTGAGTGTCAGATATTGTTTTAAAAACTTAAATCTCCTATTTTCAGGATCATTTTCGTCCTTATACTCTGCCTCTAAATTTCTTAAATTCTTAGAAACAACACTTGTCGCAGAAGTTTTCTGAAAATATTTTATATCATCAAAATCACATTCAGCTACTATATGAGATGAATGAGTGGTAATAACTGTTTGTAAATTAATTTTATGTTGTAAATCCTCTCCAATACTTCCATCTATAAGTACATCTTTGATATTTTTAATAAAAACATACTGCATCTGCGGATGTGTATGAGCTTCTGGTTCTTCTATAAATAGCAAATTAATATCAGATG
>CATKXV010000024.1 GCA_949840955.1 uncultured Anaeroplasmataceae bacterium
AGATGTAAAGAATTAATTAATGAAATAGAATCGGAATGTAGTATGTATGATGGAGACATTTTTGACTTGTAAATACAATTGTTTGCGAAATAAGTAAATATAAACTAATAAGTAGAAGGTTAAATAAAATATGATTGGAATAAAGCCAAAGAGTATTGGGCAAAACAAATCCCATAAAGCTTGATAGATGCTTTGGTTTTTGAATAGTAATAATTTTCATCAAGGAAATGGTTCAAATCAATATAAGCAAAAAGACCATAATGGACTCTTTGCTAAAGCAGCATTAGATGAAATAGCAAAAGAATTAAATATGTCCACTACAAATTTAAAACGTGCTTTGCGTATAGAACGTAATCTAACAGATTCAATGAAAGAATTGCGAGTTTATCATGTTCTGATTATAAGCTGTGTAAAGGATTTTTGTGGTAATTTGGGACGTTAGGGGTGTGAGGGGAGAGTTGGTAGGGGGAGGAATTTAAGGGGGAATTGAGGCGAAATTTACTACAGTATATGGGTTGGTGATTGTGTGTGGATTATGTGATGATGTATAATATTCTTAAACTTAATGGGTAGGGAATATTATATGGATAAGAAGGAAACAAGTATAGCAGTTATAAATATGATGTTAATGAAATATAATCTGTATCCTTTCATATCTGAATTTTGTGATAAGATAGAAATTATTGAAAGTGATTGTTTTTATGATAGCATTATGCAATATACTGGAACAGAAAGGCAAAGAGAGAAAATAATGCTATGTAAAGAACAATTTGAGTATATAGATGCAACAATTCTTATGCCTCAGACTAAAAATAAAACAGCGTATATTTTGTTAAAAACTGATTTGTCATTAGAAGCATCAATTAGAAAAACTATACATGAACTGATTCATTTGGTTCATAGGTGTATTATAACAAAGAAACTGACGTTGCCTAATTTATATGAGATTGAGGAACAAGGTGATTATAAACTGTTTTACTATTTTGACGAATTTTTAACAAAGAAAAAAGAAATTATCATTTATTATGATTTACTCCACAAAAATAAAAAGATTGTTGATGATGATGTATATATAAATACTATGGCTAAAAAGTTTGAACTTGCCAAAGAATCGTCAAATATTTTGGAATTTATGCGTGATGAATTATTTGCGATAGCCGAAACTATGGCATATCAACAAATTTTCACCACTATATTTCCAGAAGATTTTATTGAGAATCGAGCAAATATATCAGATATAAATGAAATCGTACGAATTTTGGGCAAATTTGATTCTATTGATGTTTTTATAAATAATACAGACAAAATAGAAACAGTCATAAATATGATAGAAAGAAATTTCTAATGCCAGTCACCAAATACAAGATGGCTGGTATTTTTTTACACTTGACATACAAATGTATGTTCTGTATAATTGTAAATATAGAACATAAGTTCGATAAACAAGCATAGCAATTTATTATATTGGTAGTACAAGGATTGCAAAACTAACATATACACACAACACACAGATTCAGAAATTTTATTAATAAGTGAAAATTTAATAGTTGATTGTAGTATATAGAAATTGATTTAAAGCATTCCCAGAATCGGGATTGCTTTAGGTTTTATTTTTGTTACGGATTTTTTGAATTTTGGATGTAAATTTATGAGTTTTTAGCAAGTTTGAGAAAAAATCGTGAAAAGTTTTGGACGAATAGAGAAATATGAGGATAGGAAGATAAATTTATGAATATTGGAGGATGGATTTATGGAACAGTTACACGAACACAATCAAAAGACTTACGAAAATATTTGCCGTATGTATGGCGAAAGCATTCAAAGAATAGCAGTTGTCCAGCCAACCGGAAGCGGCAAAAGCCTTTTAATGGCAAAACTGATTGAAGATAATCCAGATAGTAGATTTTTTGTTTTATCTACAAGTCACAAAATCAATGACCAATTTAAATCAAAGTTGGATGAAAAGATGCTGGAAAGAGTGGAGTGCAATATTTATTGTAATATGCCAAATATGAAGCAGGAAATAATGGAGTCATTACAGCCAGATTATATCTTTCTTGACGAAATGCACAGGGCTTTAGCAAAAGAATGGTCAAAAGGTATCAATGTTTTGCTGAATATGTATCCTGATGCAAAAGTATTAGGATTGTCGGCGACTCCAATTCGATATCTGGATAAATGTAGGAATGTAGCTGAAGAATTATTTGGTGGTAATTTAGCTTGTGATATGAGCCTATCTCACGCAATTCTTGATGGCATTCTTCCTATGGCTAGATATGTTTGTGGCGTTTATTCCTATGAGAAGGATACAGAGAGCCTAAATAAGAAGATTGAAAAAAGCTGTAATTCGGATGAAGAAAAGAAAGAGTTGTTAAAGGAACTGAAAATTTTAAAGGAAAATCTGGATAAGGGGCATGGTGTATCTGACATTTTTAAGAAATATATAGTAAGTGGCAATGAAAAGTTTGTTGTTTTCCTGAAAAATACCACGCATTTAAGGATTATGAAGCCAGTAATAGAAAAATGGTTCCTTGATGCGGGATTTACTGTCAGGATGTATGAAGTACATAGCAAAAATACAGATAAAGATAAGGAATTTCAGGCATTTAAGGCTGATATGGAAGATGGAATCAAGTTGTGTCTATCTGTCAATATGCTTGCTGAAGGCATCCATGGCGATATTGACGGTGTAATCATGCTCAGGGAGACAATCAGCGCAAATATGTATTTTCAGATGATTGGACGTGCATTTGCTTGTGGCAAGAAAACTATTCCGTTGATATTTGATCTGGTTGCGAATAGCCAGTTTATTTCTGATGCATCGGATGTCAGTTTTCCGAGTGAACTGAGGGGAGAGATTGAAAAGCGGAAGAAAGAATGTGAAAAAGAAGGTAAGGAATATGAAGTGGGATTTGACGTGGATGAATTCATTGTGATGGATTATTTTATGGATGTGGTTAGCGGGTTTAGGGAGATTGAGGGAAGGTTACAATGGAGAAGATGTAGGGAGCTTCCTGTATAATTCAAGTATAGGGAATTCCAAGAAAGAAGGTTGAGAAAAAAATACCTCAGAGTAGAATAAGGTTACTGACTTCGCCGGTTAGTAAAAATCTTATTGAACAGAGAGGTAT
>CATKXV010000025.1 GCA_949840955.1 uncultured Anaeroplasmataceae bacterium
AGAACCAGGATGGGGAACTCTTAAGATACTTCGGTATCCTTTAGGGACAGAAGTAGAGATTTATTATGATAAAAAGTGTCCTCAAAAATTTACAGTTGGGGGAGAAGAGGAAGTAAAGCATTGGAAACATTCGATCTATAGTATGGTGCCTATTTCAGCAATTTTTTGGTTTATTATAATAGGCGGCATTATATATGTCATAAAGAAGCAGATTTAGAAAATTACACAATAAATTAAGCTGGAATCTGGTATCGGTCAAATGCCAGATGGCCTGTGTTTGTGACTTTTTGCGAGGGGTTTCTGTGTAGGAAGAAGAGGAGAGAGCAGGTTCTGGAATGAATAGGAAATTGATCAGAGAGGGTTGATTCATGGTATATAGAAAACATTACATTATTAAGAAGCGAAACATCAGTATCTTATAAAAAAAGGAGATGAATAATGCTAAAAAAGTAATGACTGTGTTTTTATTAATAGGTACTGTTGTTTCAGTCTCCATTGGGACAACTATAATTTTGACAGATAAAATCACAAAAAGCAAAAAGAAGAAGAACTTGAAAGTGATGCGGCCTATTCTTATGAAAAGCAACTTTCCAAGGACGCACAGCTTCAAGAGGAGGTGGAGCGGACTACTTCCGATGTGAATGTAAGGGAATTGTACCTGGAGCATGAAGATGAATTAGTATTGCGATTCCATACAAGAACTAAAAATTGGAGGGATACAACTTTTTTTATAACTTGTTTGTGTCCCCAAGCAAAAGGAATGATAAAAAATGAAAAAAATAGATATGACAGCTCTTATATTACTAAGTATTTTGCCTATGATATTTACTATTTCTTCAATAGTGTATTTATGGCAAATTAGATTATTAAAGCAATATAAAGGACGTGTTAAAGCAAAGGTAATTGGAATAAGAGAACATTATTACTATGAGCGTATCTTAAAAAAAGTAACCATATATTTTTTTACATTTCAATATTGCATAGATGGTGTTACTTATGCGAATGAATTATGGTGGGGAGTTACGGATGATATTCGCTATCCTTTGGAAAGTGAAGTAGAGATAAGCTATGATGAGAAAAATCCTGAAAGATTTTTGGTTACAGGAGGAGAAAAGAGATGGAAAAAGCAGGGAATAGAAGCAATGATTTTGGCAGGGGTCTGTTGGATATTTATAATATGCGGGCTTATTCATGACATTTTTTTTAGATAATATATTTTGTGTGATTTTTGATAGAAATAGTTCATCAGGATCATTTTTTAAATATTAAGTGGTTGGGAAAAGTGATGGAAAAATTAAATATGCCAGTTTTGTTTGTATATATTGGTTTTGCGTTATTGCCTTTTGTGCATATAGTAGCTTACTATTTAGAGATGAGGAAGTTAAAAATATATGAAGGTCATACAACAGGAAAAGTAGTTGAAATTAGGGAGTATATTTATTACCCGCGCCTTTTTACAAAAGCAACTATATACTATTTGACTTATGAATATATGGTAGATGAAATAACTTACCGATTAGAAGTAGGATGGGGAACTCGTAATATGCTTCGGTATCCTTTAGGGACTGAAGTGGAGATTTATTATGATAAAAAGTGTCCTCAAAAATTTACAGTCGGAGGAGAAGAAAAAGAACATTGGAAACATGCAATTTATCGCATGATGGCTATTTCAGCAATTATGTGGTTTGTTGTAATATATTGCCTTATGAATGGTAAATTTATGCGGAGATAGACTTAAGCCACTATGGTATGGTGCTTACTTAAAATGATTTTTTATTGATAGATTGGATAAAAAGCAAAGCAGGAGTCGGCGAAGATGGAATTTTTCGAATGGCATTCTCTGGCATACTAACTAGCGGATCGTGTATGTCTGTGAAAAAATGATCAGGTGATGGCAAAAAAGGACGTAGAATATAAGAAAGATGTAAGTAAAGCATTTTTTAAGGAAAAGAAGATATGTTAAAACTATAATTGATTAGATGAGTAAACGGATAATCATGTTACAATAGCAATTTTGGAGAGAATAGGTATGGGAAAAACAAATTTAGGAGTGTGGTTGATATTTATTAGTTTTCCATCGATATTTACATATATAGCAATACAATATTTTTGGCAAATTAAGTTGTTAAATCAATATAAGGGGAGAGTTATAGCAAAAGTAATTTATATTAGGGAAGATACTTATTTCGAACGTGGTTTCAAAAAAGCAACTATGTATTTTTTTACATTTGAATATTGTATAGATGAGGTTGTTTATAGGGCTGAATTAAAATGGGGAGTTAAAAATAATATCCAATATCCTATAGGAGATGAAATAGAAATTCAGTATGATGAGAAAAATCCCACAAAGTTTTTGGTTAGTGGAGAAGAAAAATATTGGAAAAAAGAAGCACTAAAATATACAATAGTTGCCGGATTTATATGGATAGTTATAATATGCGGGCTTATTCATGACATTTTTTTTAGATAATATATTTTGTGTGATTTTTGATAGAAATAGTTCATCAGTATCATTTTTAAATATTAAGTGGTGGGAAAAGTGATGGATAAAGAATATATATTAAGTTTGCTTGGATTTATTGTTTTGGCATTATTTCCTTTGATAGATATGGTAGCTTCTTACCTGGAGCTAAGGAAGCTAAGAATATATGAAGGGCGTACAACAGGAAAAGTAGTTGAAATTAGGGAAGAAATTCATTATGAGCGTATTTTTACAAGAGTGATAATGTCCTATTTGACTTATGAATACATGGTAGATGAAACCATTTACCGCTTAGAACCAGGATGGGGAACTCTTAAGATACTTCGGTATCCTTTAGGGACAGAAGTAGAGATTTATTATGATAAAAAGTGTCCTCAAAAATTTACAGTTGGGGGAGAAGAGGAAGTAAAGCATTGGA
>CATKXV010000026.1 GCA_949840955.1 uncultured Anaeroplasmataceae bacterium
TCTTATACCTTTCGCAATATTCCACATATCCCTGTGCTGCACATAAATTCTCATTCAGAATATTAAAATTTGAAAAGTCTTTCATCAGTTCATTAAAATAAGCTTTTAGGAAATTTGGTATGTGTTTAATATTCCATTCTCTGGGGATAGTGACAGGATTGATATTGAGGTCAGCTAATTCTTTCAGGGTCTGCTTAAAAGCGAGCAACTCATTCCCTTGATAAGATGCTTTGGCCTTAGCTAAACTGCGGCATTGGCTGACATATTTTAATGTGTCTATGTAACGTTGTTCCCGTTGGATGTAGAAATTTTTTGATTGTATGATCTGCATTGCTTCTGACAGGGTATACCAGTCACCTTTTCCAATTACCTTTTCGTAATAACTGCTGACAATCTCAACACAGGTTAAAGGGGCAAGAAGGCTCTTATATTTATTTGGGCATTCATTTCCTGAATTTTCAGCTTTCTTATTAAGAGCATATGTTTTAAAATATTTACACTGTACTTCAAAACGGATGATGTCGTGAGAAGCATCAATAGTTTCCTGGGGAATTGGATCATACCCCTTTTCTACATTTTCCTGTGAACGATTTTGTAATTGTAGATATTTACTGTAATAATTTATATTTACTGATTTACTGCATAGATAGAAACTTTCAGGCCTGCTTTTCATCCTGTGTGAAGTTTTGTCATACTCCATCCACTCTTCGTAATGAGGTGGTATATCGCTTCTCTTGATGAGGTTCATTATTTGTTCGGGATCATATGTGGGATTAAAATCACTCAAACAGATATTGATGCAATAGTCTATCCGCTTAATTTCATAATCTTCAAATGTTCCTAACAGAGGTGATGCTTCTTTGGATATAAAATTAAAATTAGCTATTGCAATGTTCATATCACTATAAGTAGCTGCTGATAGGGGATCAGTTATACCAGCAAGAATTTTTGGATTTATCGTTGCTTCAACAATAACTTCTGAATAATTTGAGGGCTTTTTGGAAACTCGTATACACCATCTAATCCCCCTATCCTTGCCTTTAAACTTGATATTAGTTTCCAATGGTATAAGATACTCTTTATAGTAATATTTTATTACTTCGTTTTTTTCGTTCTTTCTATATAGTTCGATAAGCCCTGTATTTGCCCTATATGTATCAAAATCCTTGATTAATTGATTGCTTTCACTGGATAGTAAAGATATAGATAATGTCATTGTGTGAAAGCCTAAAGAAGATTTTAACATTTTCATTTTCTCCTTGTAATAGTTTTTGATCTATATATTGGAGGATAAATAATCATAAAAAGTATTGTATTGTTCATATGTAAGCTCTAATGTAGGAGGTTTGTTATTTCAATACAAGTATATCAGAAGGTGGCTCTCTGATGTAAATAATAAGTTGAAATAGGTACTGCATTATGCTGATTAATACAATAAAATATATTTTGGTATTAATATATTCAAATTGATTTATTGTAACTTACATTGCTATCATATAAATACTATTGTGATCATATAAGATCATTTGTTTATTATTCTTCATATATAGATATTAAATTGTATATTATATTTAATATTATTAGTAATCTTAATACGCAGTTTATGTATAAATGAAATAATATAAATATTTAATCTATAGTATGTATAAAATAGGGGTAATATAATATTTCAAATATATTTATATGTAATAAAGTTATATATATAATTAATATATATTATGTAAAATAGGATTGATAGAGAAAATAGCGGCGCAGGGGTTTTAAACCTCTGCGTCAAACTTTTTTGTCTTATAAAAATATATAACTATGATTTTGAAACAATGTTGATTTTAAGGTGGCTTCTATTTTATGTGAGATTTGTAGTGATAGAAAAAAAGTACCATTGTAAAAACGGCGGGAGTAATAAGATGTACCTATAGATTAAAAAGTCCGCTATAGAAAGTAAAAGTGCAGTAACTATTTTGTAAAAAATATTTGTATATTGGAGGAAAAGCATATGTACATAAATCAGATGTTTGAGTTGTCTATGGTACTGGATCATGAAAGATTCCATCAAGTTTTCAAACATATTCACAACAAGGATGGTTATATGGAGAAGAAGGAAGATGAATATATAGACCAATCCTTGGAAGAAAAGGGAATTACAGTTATATATCGTGATAGTCCATATAAGAAGAAAATCAAATTGATTGTTAATACAGGGCAGTTGCTGAATGGATGTGAGTTTGATGCTGAGAAAATTGTTCGGAAGCTAAATAAACATATAGGGGAGTATTTTGGTTTTAAGTACAAATTGGATGATTTCATTTTATCAGGGATGAGACTTGTAATGGATATAAATGTAGGTACTCATGATGCGGTGATGGCATATTTAAAGGTTCTTCGGAGAATTAACAGAGTCAAAGGATTTTCACCAGTCAGTTATGAGTGCTTTGAGGATGTTGACAGTTTTTGTTTGGATGGGAACAGCAATGGCATTGAATTTATGATATATGATCTGGAAGGATTATATAGAAAGCAGTTCAATGAAGGTGATATAGGACGAAAGAGGTTTAAGGAACTGATTAAGGAATCGGAAGGGATTCTTCGCACAGAGGTATGGTTGGCAAAAACAAAAGCAGTGAGAGCATATGCAAAAG
>CATKXV010000027.1 GCA_949840955.1 uncultured Anaeroplasmataceae bacterium
TTTTTTAGGAGAAAATTATGTCACAATTAAAAATGAATGATGGTATGCCTCAATTAAAATTAACGAGGTCATCTCATAATTTAAGCAATACCACTTGCTTTGATGTTGAGCAAGGATGGTTAGTTCCGACGGCAGTTTACGACTGCGTTCCCGGCGATAGATTTAATTTGGGTTCTCAAGCCCTAATTCGAACAACTGCTCTAATTAAACCCGCTTTTACTGTTAATTTACAAGCTAAATCTGCTTCTTTTTTTGTTGCTTATAGAACTATATGGAAAGCTTTTGAAGACTTCTTTTCAGGAGGTAGAAGCGGCAATGCTAAAATTCCACTTCCTGTTTTTAATATCAATGATGAATTATTACAATATAGTATATTTGATTATTTTGGATTACCTTGCAAATCGTCTAACCCTGTTAATACTGCTTCACCTAATACTTCTGAATATATAAATGCTTTATATTTACTTGCTTATTTAAAAATTTGGAATGATTATTTCAGGAATCCATCTTTAGATATAGAAATTGATGTTCTTAATTTGACGATTTATAAACCCAATGATGATACTGCTTATAACTTTAGTAGACACACAGTTCCTTTTGATTTTGTTCATAACGGAATTTCTTATGTTGGTGCTTCAGTAACTGTTTTTCTTCGTTGGTGCTTTGGATTAATTAATAATACTGTTAGTCTTAATAATTTAACTCTAGATGTTATTAATTCTCAATCTTCTAATCCTCCAGACTGGCAAAAAAGAAACTATTCTCGCCCTGCATTAGTTAACTTACCTAGAGATTTGTTTACTTCTGCTTTACCCACTGCTTCTTCGTCTGACCCTGTTAGTTTAGGTTTTTCTGGACACACTTCTTTTCCTATTACTGGAAAAGGTTCTAGTTATCTTAAAACTGCAACATCCGACTCTCTTACCGGTTTAGGCTTGACTTCAAAAAATAAACGAGTTTACGGTGCCCCATTGACTAAAGGAACGTTAAGTGCATCTCCACCTAATGTAAATGGAGCTCCTTCAACTGAATCTAATATACGTGATATTCACACTTTACATGTTGATAATAAAGATATTGCTCTCGGTTTATCTGTCGAATCTTCTGGTAGCTTCACTTCAGGAATATATCCTAGAGAGCTTCGCCTTGTTTTTGGATTAGATTTAAAGCAGCAAATTCGTAACTTATCAGGTAATCGTTATCAAGATTTATTAAAAGCTTTTTACGGTATTACTACTCGAGATTATCGACTTAATTTAGCTGAATATATCGGAGGTAGTCGTTACCCTATCTATACTTCTGAAGTGCTTCAGACGTCAGAAACCCAGAATACTCCACTGGGTGACCAAGCTGGGCATGCCATAGCTTCTGGAAATTCCCATCATGGCAGCTATTTCGTTGAGGAACTCGGATGTATTTTAAATTTATTTTGGATAAATTCTGAAAATATTTATGCTCAAGAGCTCCGTAGAGATTGGCGTAAATTCAGCATTAATGATTTCTTTTTTCCTATGTTTGAAAAGTTGGGTGACCAAGAGTTATTACAAGAGGAAGTATGTTATATAATCAAGCCTACCACTAATTCCAGCCCAATTAGTAATAGTAGAATTTTTGGATTTGTGCCCCGTTATTCCGAATATAAATTTTATAATAATACAGTTAAAGGAGGTTTTCGTGGAAAATACAGATATTGGAATCAAGCACGCTTTTTTTATTTAGATTCTAATGAAGTTAGATTAAATCTTAACTCTTCTTTCATTAAGCCTAATTCTACTACTTTTAATCGTATATTTCAAACTATAGACAATGAATATACCTTAAAACCTTATCAGGTTAAATTTGTCAATAATACCATTGCTTTTAGACCTATGGAAGAAAACACAATCGGTTACTTAATCGACCATTTTTAGGAGGATATTTTTATGAGAAACCTTATTGACCCTTATTTGCCACCTATTTTTGAATGTGAAGAATCATTAGATGATGTAGATTTATGTGATAGTAGTGGTTACCTTAGTTTGCAAGACCAAATTAGTATTATTACTAATCAATCTGAAATTAATAACGAGTTTCGTCGTGGTATGATAGATAATTATAATGATGAAAAACGTAAAATCTATGAAGCTTTAAGTGAATTTGAAACTAACGATTATGTTAATGACAGACTACAAAAAGCTCGCGTAGGTGATTTGATTGACAAAGAGCAAATTCTTACTGACGCATATAATGCTGGATATGCAGCAGGGTTTTTTCAGCATGGAGTGCGGGAGCACGAAGAGCCCGAACCTCCAACATCTTCGGGCGGTGCTGAAAAAGATGAAGTAAATACGGAATAGTTTTTTACATTCCGTTTTTTTGAAAAAAAACGGTGGGCACATTATACTTGATACCTATGTGCCCGCTGACACCGTTAGGTGTCAGAAGAAATAAAAAAGGAGATTATTATGGATAAACTAAAAGAATTTTTAAAATCACTAC
>CATKXV010000028.1 GCA_949840955.1 uncultured Anaeroplasmataceae bacterium
CAGTGTATATAATCATTTATTGGCGTTGGAAGATGAAGGAAAGATTAAAGTAAAACCTAATTCACCAAGAGCGATAAAGGTAATTGGTTTTCAGTTTGTGAAGATGGAGGAAGAGGTGTAATGGGAAAGCGTAAATTAATTGTTTTGGATGTCCAGTCAGATTATCCGTTAAAAAATATTAAATCACATATTTTTTATAGACTTACATTAGAAATTAACAAAGAAAACAGGAAGTATTTCCACTTCTTTATTCTAAATGGGAATTTTTATTTTAAGAATATATGTTATAGAAACGATAGTATTAAAGACACCATATTTTATTATTGTTGTTCTATTGAAAAGCTAAAGAGATTTATTACAAAAACAAATATTTCACATTTACTGAAACGTGATAAAAAAATTAGTTTAGAAGCAATAGATGATTTGCGAATTGTGCTTATGGAATGTGGAAATAAAAGAGAAATAGACTTCCGTGAATTTGATGAAGCTGAATGTGAATTAAAGTCAGATTTCAGTAAGTGGTATAAATATGATGATTTTCATTTTATAGCAAAAGCATTGAATCCTAATGCCCATCCAGGGAGTGAGAAAATGGGAACAACTCCTTTTGGTGCAACTATTACATTGGATATGATATCAGACAGACGGAAACAAAAGGTTCCTGATTGTATAAAAGAAGAAATAATATACTGGACAAATACTATGCTTGATGAAAAGTTAGCAGATATTGAGAGTGTTCGCTTTTTGCTTCATGCAGAAATAGAGTTTAGAGTAATAGGTTCATTATTCAAGCACTATAAAGTTTGTATAGTTATGGTTGATAAAAATGGTAATCAATTACATAAAAACGATTTTTGCCTTTGTGATTGTGGAAAAGAACAGGAGAATGCTATGGAGGAATATTTCAAGAATGAATTATTTCCTGACAAGATAGTTAATATTACGGAGGATTCAGCTAATGGTAACAAACAAAAGTCTTGTTAATATTGAAAGAGAGGGATTAGAGGTATGAAACAAGAAAATATTGCTCTATTATCTGGATTTTGGGATAGGGTAAATAACGAGATTAATAAGCAGCATAAAAGTAAAAAGCTAATAGCTGAGAAATGTAAATTCAATAGAAGGATATTAAATACACCAAAGCAAAATGACCGCTATATACGGATTGTTTATTTCGCAAGGCTATGTACTGAATTAAATGTCAGTGCTGATTACTTATTATTTGGCGAAGAAGGGAGATATGTATAAATATGGCTATGCCAAGTCATTTATGGATAAACGGATTATGGGAACGGATTAATGATGAAATCTGGAAACAGAATAAAACAAAAACAGGGATAGCAGATAGATGTGGATTTGAAAGAAAAACATTAAACGGAGATTGCAATATTTCTCTTCCTAATTTGGCGAAACTTTGTAAGGAATTGAATGTTAGTGCAGACTATTTACTGTTTGGAAAATAAGAAGATGGAGGAAAATATATTATGAAAACTGTTAATATAGAAGAAATCCGTGAGAGCAATAGACTCAAAAAGGAAAAATGCGAGGAAGCGAAAGCAGCAATGAGGGATATATTATCAGATGAACAGTTAGAGAAGTTTGATGGTGTTTTTGATCGTGTAGTTGGGAAGGTTTTTAGAGGTGTTGTGCTGAGACAAAGGGATTGAGAGGGGCAGAGCAATTTAATAGTGCGTGATGTGGTTAAGGGAAGCTGTATTCAGGAATGGATATGGCTTTTCTTTTTTTGATCGGATGTAAGTTCGGTGTAAAGTGAGGAATTTGTGTAGGTTTGTGGCCTTAAGTATTACAAATGTAAGAAATAAAAGGGCTACGAACGATGAATAGAGAAGGGTAATTGTTAAATTTAGATTTAATAAATATGCGTTCGGTGAGTATTGAGATTTGTATGGTATGAAGTGGTGAAAAATATTGATTTTTCAAGGGATTTTTGGACTTTTGGGTTTGATAGAGTGGATTTTGAATGAGAAATGAGGGGGAACTTTGTGGATTCTTGAAGGGAGTTCGACTTTTGGTTGAAAAATAGGGTGGGTATGGCGATACTTTGGTGGTGGAATTTGTGAG
>CATKXV010000029.1 GCA_949840955.1 uncultured Anaeroplasmataceae bacterium
GCTTGCACCCTGGAGTGAAAAACTCCAATCTATCAAAAATCGCATGTGAATTATAGTGAATTACTCCAACTCGCAAAGGGCTGGGGCGATTTTATATCGGACCGCATCATTATTTGGCGGTTACGAAACAACAAATAAAGCAATAGTGAATCTAGACTCAAATGGATATCCGATTTATGGGGACATAATGACGGATTATGCCGTAGAAATGGAAAGATTTAATTATATATTGCTTGGGGAATTTTATATTACAAGGAAAGATGGGGAATGTTTTGAATGAGGAAGAAGTTTTTAGTTATAGTGTTATGTTTAATTCAAATTTTTATCGTATTTTATATTGGCTACTTGGTAGGGAAGATAAAAAACAATAGAACGGATGAATTGGAGGAATATGATATGAAAAACTCAATTTATGTTTCAGGTGCCTTTGCTTCGTACAAATACATTGATAGAAAGATTAACCTTGACTATTTCTATAAACTAGATAGTACCAGTACTTATGAGCAAATTGTAGAAGAAATAGGTGAACCTAATGGCGAGTATGGTTCAGGGATAATATACAAATATTATGAAATCAATGACGATCTTTATGTAAGTTTATTATTTTTTGGAAATGATGAATGCCTTGAAAATGTCAGCTTAATACGACTGTGTACGGGGAAGGAAGTGTTGGACGTCATATTTCCTAATATAGAAGAATTACCTTTAGAAGAATAAAGAAAAAAGAACTGCGGGTCAAGACTCAAATTGATATCCGATTGGTGTGGACATAATAACGGATAATGCCGTAGAAATGGAAAAATTTAATTATATATTGCTTGGGGAATTTTATATTACAAGGAAAGACGGGGAATGTTTTGAATGAAAAAGAAAATAATTGTAGGAATATTGATCATTATAATTATAATCTGCATAGTAATTGCAAATAAGTATTTGAGGGAGAGTAAAAATATGAATATTCAATATATAATAATTGCCAACAAGCCGGCATCGTATGAATTTTTTGATAGAAATATTAAAATTGACTATTTTTATAACTTGAGCGCTGATACAACATACGAAGAAATAGTAAATGAAATTGGAAAGCCCAATGGAATGATGGGGTCGGGCATTATGATGCCTTATTACAAAGCAGATGATCAATATATAGCGCTGTGGTTTGGAAGAGATGAAGAAGGGGAGTATACAAAAATATCCCAAATGTTTATATATACATCTGATACATATGTAGGAGAGATTCCATTAAATGAGACAAGGGAAAAATGACAATTGGAATAGCTATTTAAAGATTCTTTTCTCAGCATATAAATTGTAGTTGAGGGAATACAGGCCGGAGATAGGAATTATTCCAGCCGCAAAATCGCTAAAAACCATCAACGGAAGATGAGAGTTTGACTGCCATAGCATGTGCGCCATAATGAGAAAGGCTTATTTATGATGAAAAAAACACAAATTATCAAACAAATTGTAGGTGAAAAGTTGAAAGATTATGGTTTTACTTATCAAAAAACAGATGGATCATGCAGAATTTTTATTCGAGAAGTGCAAGGAATAAAGTAAACGGTAGATAGTGCGTACCTCGACTGCGAGGGAAAAATATGTGACAATAGACTATATTTCTATCACGAGTATCAAAAGTTAAGTCTCAACCTTTGATACCGTTATCAGGAGGTAAGTCTATG
>CATKXV010000030.1 GCA_949840955.1 uncultured Anaeroplasmataceae bacterium
TGGTACACTAATTATAGCATATTGCAGTTAAGAAGTAAACAAAGAATTTGAAATAAATATGGCGATTTGGAATAGGAATATACCTCTATCAGTATCAATAGCTTAATATAACATTAGCAAAACCATATTTGACTCTGCCGCCTCCAGTTATTTCTAATTTAAGGTTGTTTGCATAATTTAAATCTATCTCTAATGGAACAGGAGGAGATTCAGCATCTAATGAATATTCTTCCACATATTCGTTATTTAAGTACACTTTTAAAAAAACATCCTGCTTTTCATATTCATTTGTCCTTCCAACATCAAATGCTATCTTTGAGTATTTACCTTGCAAATCAAATAAAGCATATCCATCTCCTTCGCCAAAAAGCGAATGATCATCATAAATTACAAAGCCTTTGTTGTATGTACTACTTCCCATTGAAAAAGTTCGTCCCTCTGAAGGAAGATATGTTCCATAACAAGTTCCATCATACAAAACTTTTGTACTGAATAAATCTACTTTTGTTTCAGAAGATACGTTTTTTCCATTGGCATTATAAAATACTATATTTTGGTTGCTGTCAAAAGAAAATCTGTTTTTTAGGACTGAATTAAGAATATTCTCTGAATAATAAACGCTGTTATCTATGACTAACACAGATTTGTTTATGCTATCCTGAATTTTCAATCCATCTGATATAAGAGCAGGATTCTTAAACTCAAACTCAGGTGTATTTGAAAGCTGTTTTTGCAAATTGCTAATTTGTTCATTGAGTTCATTAATCTTTTTATTGTTGTCCTGAGTTGTGGTATTGATCTGTTTGTTTAATGTTTCGATTAATTCATCTTTACGCTGGGATTCTTCATATACAGCTTGTAGTGCTTGTTCATATGACATACTTTCATCAACAAAATCAAAATAAGTTGATAATCGTTCTACAATAGTGGCTTGGGCAGAGGAATTAGTAAGGAAATATGTAAGAAAAACACACAAAATTGGAACAATTACACCAGCAACTTTCCAGATGATTTCTTTATTTGTGCTGTTACTATTTGTATTGCTGTTTGTGCTACTCATAAGAAAGCCTCCTTTGTATTTTCTGACATTTATTTTACTACTAAATTGCCTGTTTTTCAAGTATTTAAAACAATTCTTCTGTGTTGAGCAGATATACTATGTCGGGTTAAGTAGAAATAAACAGACAAAAAATATTCTCCCCGTATGTTGAGTAGGTGTACTTTACCAATATACAAAAAACAAAACGCCTCTTAAATGTAAAATAACCCCCGTGACTTGATAGCCACGGGGGGAGGGGGGAGGATCATTATTGATTTGTAGCGGCTTTCTCTGCGGCTAATGC
>CATKXV010000031.1 GCA_949840955.1 uncultured Anaeroplasmataceae bacterium
ACTGCTGGTCTCCAACATTGATTACATCAGATGCATCCAAAATCTGTTGCCCTGAATCTGGAATGGCATACTCTATGCTTACCTCTGGTGACTCCTGCATCGTTTTTAACATCTCATCACTTGACATTGTAGCACAACCAGCTAATTGACTTGTCATAACAACTAATGTCATAAACGGTATGATTACTTTTTTGATCTTCATAAACCTACCTGTCATAACTATACCTCCTATGCTATATTTGTATTTCAATTTTTTCCTTAATTCTTAAAAATTGAATTACTTTCCATCTTGCGCCTAATTTTAGGTCCTCCCTAATACTTAATATGCTATATGTTTTTGTCCCTTATTAACCTTGTGTTGCTACTGTCTTTTTATTCAAAATATTGTATATTCATATCGTGTCAGCCTTTAGTACATAAAGATAGGGTGACCGGAATAGCACCAATCACCCTATCTGCCCTATCTATACCTCCTATGTTATAATCATATATTAGTTTTGCTTATGTTTAAATTATACCTATTACCTTTTTTCTGCTTAATTTTGAGTATAACTCTGTATTTAATTTGTATTCTCCTGCTTAAAATACTGATACCTCTCATATAATTTGTCTGATGCAACATCATAGGACGCTTCATGCAATGGATAAAATATATCATATATAGACTTCACACTCTCATACTTTAACCAATCTTGGAAGTCTATGCTATATTTCCATTGAAAATAAGCTAGTAATTTTCCCTCCCATAATAATATTGTTTCATCTATTTCTTTATCAGCTTCGCTAAGCTGAGTTGACTTCCATGCGAATGAGTCCTCAAATTCTATTGTCTCAAGTAGCTGTAAATATCCCATATTAAGATATTTAGGATTGCCTCTATGGTGTATCTCAGAAAATGCTGTGCCACCTATTGCTCTATTGAGTATATCCCATCTATTACAATTTGACCTAGCTATGAAAACAAATGTATTTGACAATGTTTTCATTACATGTGTTCTATAGCACTCAGGATAATCATGCCTCATATCATTCATATTGTCTCCTTATACCCTTACATTATATTATACTCAAAATTATATTATTTTATACCATTATTTACATCAATGTATAAAATTATGGTGCTACTATCAAGCCATTGATATGCTTAATAGTAGCACCATAAATGAAGTTTTTTTATCTTAAAGTCTTTAAGATTATTGCTGGTACAAATCTTGAAATGTCTTTTCCTCTGGTGTATAGCTCTTTTACTGCTGATGAGGAGATGCTTTCATCCTCTGCTCTGAAATAGATTGTTTTGATTTTAGGGTTAACCCTCATAT
>CATKXV010000032.1 GCA_949840955.1 uncultured Anaeroplasmataceae bacterium
ATTAAGACAGATAGCAAAGAAATATGATTATACTGTAGCTAAGGTATATCGCATCTATGATGAGGCTTTAAGGAAGCTTAGACAGATGCTGGAATAATCGCTTGTTGAACAATCAGCAGGCTTTTTTTATCTAAAGAACATTATTGCCATATATATTAAATAATTCCTTTCCTATTCAGTTGTCCTACCTTTGTGGACAACTGAAGCTTTTTATGGTACAATTACTTTGGAGGGGGGAATATCATGCGTACTAAAACTTCAATAAGATATTTTAATAGCATTCCCGTTAGAGCAAGATGGGATGAAGAAACAAGCCAATGGTGGTATTCTGCAACAGATATAACCATAGCCTTAACAGGTACAAATAACGCTCGTCGATATTGGAATACCTTCAAATCAAGGCATGCTGAGTTGTCTTCTTTATGTAGACAACTTAAATTAACTGCCTCTGATGGGAAGCAATATTTATCAGATGTTCTTAATGAAGAAGGAATACGGTTTGTTTTAATATACATTACAAGTAAAGACAAAGTAGCCATGTTAAAATGGATTAAGGGATTATCTAACCCAATAGACGAGCAAAGCCGGGTAAGAGCCTATGAGCTGTTTGATAATGGACTACTAAGTGACATTGAGGTTGGAACGACAAAGGGATTACAACAGATTCATTCTTACTTGTTTATGGGCTTATATGATTTCGCTGGACAAATTCGGAACAAAAATATTTCTAAAGGTGGATTCTCATTTGCCAATTCTATGTATCTTACAAAAATACTTCAAGATATAGATAAAATGAAAGAAGAAACCTTTGATGATATTATAAGTAAATATATTGAGATGAATATAGCTCATCCTTTTATGGAGGGAAATGGTCGGGCTACTCGTATTTGGCTTGATTTAATTTTAAAAAAGCAATTAAAGAAAAGTGTTGATTGGTCTAAAATAGATAAAAGAGAGTATTTAAATGCAATGGAGGAAAGTCCATTAAATGACAAAAAGATTAGGACTTTACTTTTTGAAGCATTGACAGGCAATATACATAACCATGAGATCTTTATGAAAGGTATTGATTATTCATATTATTATGAGGAATTAGAGTAATATTCTATTTCGTTTTCATAAAAATTTGTAAAAAAGAAAAGAATATGCTATAATTTGCAAACAAAAAAGGGAATAAGGAAGTAAAAGAAATGGTAGAAAAGCAGTATATAAATAGCCTAATACTTCGGATAGCAAAAGATGATGAAAAGGCACTAGAGGAGCTTTATCAGATCATGAATCCCGTAATGAAGCAAATAGCGCAAAGAATCT
>CATKXV010000033.1 GCA_949840955.1 uncultured Anaeroplasmataceae bacterium
ACTGTAATAATCTACTACTAATCTAAAATAAAGCGATTATAAGCTATCCTTTTTCCTGTGTTTGTTTTAAAGTTTTCATCTATACACTTTTTTATCTTTTCCTGTTCTTTTTCTTTATCCATAACCGTTAAATTTTCAAGCAAATCAGCTTCCCATTGTATTTGAAAATCAAGTCCATCAATTTTAGATGGAGTATGATGGTTGCCTATTATAAAGCATATTCTATCAATATTTTTGTTATAGCCTACCTTTTTTAATATTTCTTTCGCTACTTCTGGTCCTTCCTTTTCTTGATAGACACCATCAATAGAACCGTATTTTTTTTGTGCTTCAACCGCACCAATATCATGTAGTATAGCAATAATACTGATGAATTCTTTTTCTTCCTCTCCGATATTTTCTCCTTTCATTATATCTTCTGCATTTTTCAAAACTTTGAGAGTATGCTCTATGCCAAAAGGAATTTCTTTGAATACTTCTTTCATCTCTATAATAATTTTTTCTTTAAACATAAATTACCTCCATTTATACCTTATAGGTGTTTTAGTTCTATCTATCCACTTTTTTGTTCGCCGATACAATCAGCATCATGGGACGGCGCATTTCATCCTGCATCCCCGGAATATCCATCATGTATTCCGGCGGCTGCGGCTCCACAATATGATTTATTATAAAACCATTTGAAAGCAGTGTATTTAGATATGTGGTCAGTGTTCTATGAAATTTTGTAACCTTTTCTCCCAAAAACACAGCTGTTCGTTTGCCCTCATAATAATAATTATCCACCGGAAAATGCAGTATTTCTCCTTTTTCGTTATAATACCAGTCTTGTGTTCCATAGGCAGTAAAAACAGGATGTTCAACCGTAAAAACTAGCTTACCACCAGACTTCAGTATTCTATATATCTTTTTTACTAAAATCTCATAATCTGCTACATAGTGAAACGCAAGTGAGCTTAATATTACATCAAAACTCTCCTCTGGGAATTCCACATCTTCTATAGCACAGCATTTATATTCAACCTGTGGAAAATGTGTTTTTTCTTTGGCTACCTCGAGCATTTTATGAGAAATATCAACACCTACAACAGAAGACGCTCCGTGTTCCATCGCATAAATACAGTGCCATCCATAGCCGCATCCTAAATCAAGCACACGCTTATCTTTAAAATCCGGCAGC
The DNA here is from genome assembly GCA_949840955.1 of uncultured Anaeroplasmataceae bacterium. Taxonomy (GTDB): domain Bacteria; phylum Bacillota_I; class Bacilli_A; order Acholeplasmatales; family Anaeroplasmataceae; genus Pelethenecus. The sequence goes on from CATKXV010000033.1 coordinate 1,181, forward strand.
AGCTTTCTCAATGTTTCCCATTCTCCTGCACCGGCTAGTCCCTGCTGTGAGCGACTCATTTGACTGTATTTTTGAAAAAATATAT
>CATKXV010000034.1 GCA_949840955.1 uncultured Anaeroplasmataceae bacterium
AAATGCTGATTTGAAGGTTGAAGATATATCCAATAAAATAGCTAAACTGTCGGATTCGGTAACAATAGAACACTTGGTTGCTAAAAAAATAAGGAGTATGATATCAGTACAAGCATTGATTCGACTATCTATTGATAGCTATAGTGACTATTTTTTTAAAATCAATGATTACAAACCAAAATCCCAAACTGCAATTAGTGTTGCATCTTCAAAAGGTGGTATATATTATCCTTCTAGTGGTTTTATTCTTGGTGATGGAAGAGTGTATGGTACAAATTCGACTGTCCCAGTAGATGTTTGGATTTTTAACATATTTTACTTTTGCGGGGAATGATTATTTATCTAATTATATAGCGTTGAATTTATACCCGACGATTTTAACAGGTATTAAATTGCTATTCCTTTCACCAAGAACTTCATATGATGCATCTCCTATTCTAATTTGATTTTCTCCCGACCAGAACAATTCCCTTCTGGCAATTCTGAATAAGGAATCAGTTAAAAATATAAATGTACCTCTACCTTTTAATGATTGTTGGCACATTAATTGAACTTGAGTATCACCTTTATGATATTTATAAAATATAACATAGCAATCAAAATCGACAGAATTAAATGTGATGGTTTGCGCTATAAAATCTGCTGACGGGTTTGGATTTTCCCATAGGACCTTTCCCAAATCAGCATTTAACAATTACTATATTAATGAAACAGTTAAACAAAATCTATGTATTCCAACGGGTAATGATTCAACATTAGATATAATATTTCCGCCTCCTTCTATGTCTGTAAAAATTATGTGTCCTGTATTCGTTAAAGAAAAAGATTCCATCTTTGCTTTAACTGGCATGATAATAATTTTACTCCATCCAGGAATTAGTTCGTTGTTTTTGAACGTTACAAACATATAAGCAACACGCCCATTTTTCCAGAGCCTAGTATAGCCGCTTTCTATGCTAGTATTGTCTCTAATAGCTGTGAATGAAGTTGGTCCATATGACTTCTGGCTGTTTAGCTGTCCTATATCAGCATTT